>CAXBIE010000081.1:0-21558 GCA_963975635.1 uncultured Hoeflea sp.
CATATAGGACCGGAAGCGGGCTGGCACGGTTCTCCAGCAAGCTTATTGAACCAGACATTGCTGCGGAAAGAATGTTGCGTAGCTGACAGCCAAGGGCGGATCTTCATGATGCTCGCGGCGTATGAACGAAGCTAGCCCAATCACAACATTCGCACCGGTGGGAAGTCGTCATCAGCTTTTCCCGGCAACAGACGCTTCGCCTGCTTTCTCACTGACAGCAATCTGAAAATCAGCCTTGCCTGAACACCACGGGAAACCGATCGTTCAGAACATCAGATTGAACCCGAATTGCGCCCCGTAGCTTTCATAACCGGCCGCGCCAATACCATCATTATAGACGTCCATCACCAAAACCGCTCCATTGGGCAGCGTGTAATTTGCCCCCGCCTTCACTTTGCCGCGGCCACCCGCATACTCCGGCACGACCAAGGACGCATATCCTGACCCTTTGGCAGATGAACCGACAAAAGAGAGGCCGCCGGTCAGTTCCAATCTTCCACGGCTTCGTGGCAGAAGAACCTCGTGGCGGACATCGAGTCCAAGTTCGGCCTGGGTCAATTCGAAACCCTGTTCCGGAATGAAATTGCCAAGTCCATCGGTATAGGCTCGCTGGGTATCGGTTGTATAGGACAGCTGCAAAGAAGGCATCCATGTTGTTCGCCCCTGGGCGATTTCTCCGGTCACCTTGAACTGCGTCAGGAGCCGTTGGGTCTCAAAACTGTCCGAATAGGTTCCAAGAGGCGAGATATCGTTCTTCGTCTGCCCATAAAGAAACCTGCCTTCAAAGAACAGCGGATGGGCTGGACTGCGCGCCACGAAATATGGACCGATCAGCCAGCCGTTGCCATCAACGCGGGTGGCCCCCTCCTTCTGGCCTAAAAAATCAAACTCAATCATCCCGCCGACCAGCAGGTCGGGCGACAGATTGACGTGACTCCCGATGACACCGAAGGCATAGCTGGTTTTCCTGTCGCTCTCATGTGACCAGGAGCCGCTCAGTCTTGCCCAGACGCCATTGCCTTTATCAGGTGCGCTGGCAAAGCCAAAAGCACCTCCGCCCTCTGTCACGGTCATGTTCAGGGCACCAGTATCGCTCCCGGACAGAAATCCGGTGAGGTCCGGCTGACTGGAAATCAGTTGATTCGCCCGTGTCTGCATGAACTGCGCGATGACTTTTTGCGTTTTCTCAACAGTATTGGAAAAGGACAAGGTGTTCGATGCGAACCAATTTCCAAGCCCTCCGCTGTCCGTAAAAGCTCCCTTTTGGACTGACGCATTGACTGCCCCATCCGTCACCGGAGTCAGAACAATGGTGTAACTGCTGCCGCTGCCGGACATTGTTGCGGTGGCGTTTGTCAATGTCAGGCTGGCTGCGGTGAAGTCGGAGCTGTTTTCAGACAAGGTGGCGACCACGGTATAATCGCCGCTGCTGTTTGGCCCGCTGGGGGGGCCGAGCGTGACCGTTGGTGCCGCATTGACCAGGGTTTGGCTGACCGTAACGGTGGTTGCCGCTGCCCCGCTGATTTCCGCGCGGTAGGCATAGCGATCACCGTTGCTGGTACGCGTCGCTTCAAATGTAAGACTTATAGAAGCAGCGGCGGCATAGGCTCCTGCGGCGCCTTGCTGAACAAGGTTGGTGACATCTGCTAGACCGCAGTTCGCTTGCAGATTCGCAGCAGTCACAGCCGAAAATATGTTGCTTGTAGCTCCATTAAAATAGCTTGCCCCCCCTGCCGCTTGGGTTTGCGCAGAAGAACCACTAACTAAAGGTATGACGCGTGCTGACGCCAACCCCCCATTCAGATTATGGACGAAGGCCCTCAAACCGCATTGTGCATTCAGGCTCAAATTCTGCTCAATACGCGCTGGTGCATCAAAGGCCGCTGCGGGAGATCCAGGGGCAAGCAGGGCAGCGCAGATAAGGGCCGCGTAACCACGGAAGACATTAGGCCGTTTCATACTCATTTTAGCAAAATCTCAAAAATATTCGAAATGCGGCGCCCACCCAAGGATGCCACAGGTTTCGACCGTCTTGCCCGGACTCAAAACCCATAAAATGACAGGCTGAGCATTTTAGTGACGTTGGCCTGATCGCCACAAGTCTTCAAGCAAGTAGTTGTAGACAATGATCTTATGCGTCTGTCAATGGTGTGGTCCGGAGGAAGGATCTCGACCTCACTTTGAGGACGGCGCTTGCAGGCTTGCTATTTAAATCGCTCATTTTGCAGCAATGAGGGCTGCGTACTCCAAATTACTCAGTGTCCATTCAGATCGATGTCCACTTCACATCATCATAGTGCGGGGTCACCCGACTCTTCGAATGACGCGCTTTGCCTGGTTTGGGAAAGTATGACCGCTTTAATGTCAGGTTTGCAAAAGTCGCCTCCTGCGCATGGCAGTCAGTCTGGCAGGAGCAATTGAACGTCAGCTCTGGCCCGAAAGTGTTCACGCCCATCAAAACGCATCCTCGAGATGCACCGGCCACCTCCACGGGCTGACCACGACGATGTCGTGCCGCCAGGATAGGCGCGCCGCGTCTTTTTGCCGGCTGATGAACAGTTCTCCCGCCGCTGCGATGCGGCGTTGCGCCGGATAGCTCACCGCATCGACGCCCGCGGCCAGGTTGCGCCGCGCCTTGACCTCGACAAAGGCAACCAGGTCGGCCTTGCGCGCCACCAGGTCGATCTCGCCCACCGCGGTCTTGTAGCGCAGGCTGACGATCCGGTAGCCCTTGAGCATCAGGGTAAGCGCGGCAAAATATTCCGCACGGCGGCCCTTGCGCTCGGAGCGCCGTTTCCTGTCGAGCCGGTCGCCCGCACTCACGCCTCACCTTTCGTAACAGGACCTTTCATGGCAAGCAGCCTTGAATAGAGATCCTTGCGTGGCAATCCGGTCAGCCGTGCCGCTTCGGTTGCGGCCTTGCCGGCGGGCAGATCGCTCGCGAGCCTGGCCAGCAACGCATCCACATCACCTTCGCTCGGCGGCGGTGTCGAGCCCGGACCGATCACCAGCACGATTTCACCGCGCACATTTTCGTCCTGATATTGGGCTGCAAGCTCACCCAGCGTGCCGCGCCGGATCTCCTCATAGGCCTTGGTCAGCTCCCGGCAGACCGCCGCCGACCGTTCGGCGCCAAGCACGTCGGAGGCGGAGTTGAGGCTGGCGGCCAGCCGGTTGGGGCTTTCAAAAAACATCAGCGTTGCTTCCGTGGTGGCGAATGTCGCCAGCCGGTCCCGCCGCGCCTTGTCTTTCGATGGCAGGAACCCGGCAAACAGGAACGCGTCGCTGGGCAGGCCCGAGGCGACGAGGGCCGCCATCGGCGCCGAGGCACCGGGGACCGGAATCACCGGCAAACCGGCCTCGATCGCGGTTTGCGAAAGCCGGTATCCGGGATCGGAGACCAGCGGCGTGCCGGCATCGGAGATCAGCGCCACGCTCTTGCCGCCAACAAGTGCCTCCATCAGCTTCGGCCCGACGCGCTCGGCATTGTGCTCGTGATAGGCGTAAGGCCGGGTGACGATGCCGTATCGGTCGAGCAGCACGCGGCTGACCCTTGTGTCCTCGCAGGCGATGATATCCGCACCGGCCAGCGTCTCCAGCCCGCGGATCGTCATGTCACCCAGATTTCCGATCGGCGTGGACACCAGATAGAGCCCGGGCGTCAGCGGGCGCGCGCCGATCTCGTGAGCGCCGATGCGGAATGTCCGCACCACTTGCTCTGCAGCTGCCGCATCTCCGGCTGCGTTTTCCCCAGCAGACTTTTTCTTGTTGCGCGTCATCTTCGCTCCGCAGCCTGCCGGGGTGGATGTCACCCCGCAGGCAGAATTTCACTGTGTTGCGAGGGTGTAGCAGAATTTTCAGACCAGGTGTGAGAGGCACACGCTCTGAAAGCGGGTGACACCTATTGCCGTGAGCCTTAGGTCCTGTTGACAAAGTATGGCAACCATATTTTTGCGGCGGCCAGGGCGAGGAAGCCATCGAAAGATTTTCGGGTCTTGTCGTATCGGGTAGCAACACGACGGAACTGCTTGATCCGATTGAACATCCGCTCGATGCGGTTTCGATCCTTGTAGGTTCTGAAGTCGCAGACGGGCGGGGCTTTCCGGTTTGTCTTCGGCGGGATGACCGGCCTGGTCCCTTGGAATGGGCGGCGACAATCACGCCGACGTCTTCTTCGAAATGGGGCTCATGTATGCGACCGGTCGCGGCTGCGCCGTTGATTTCATCGCCGCCCACAAGTGGCTGAACATCGCCGCCATCAAGGGCTCCGACCGGGCTGCAGCACTGCGCGGTGACCTTGCCCAGACGACAAGCAAGGCCGAACTCGCCGCTGCACTACGCGCCGCCCGCGAATGGATGACGATGCACTGATGAGTGATACAAGCTCGGACGCAATTAGAGCTGTGGGCTGTCCTTTTTTCCCAGCCACGTTTCGATCACAGACGGATTGACGACGTATTCAGGCACCCGCCACTCTGCCACCGCGAGAAGGTTCTCGCAAAATGCCTCCCGCAGGCGCATCTGCGACTCGACCGTATGTCCCACCATGTGTGGGGTGAGGATGGCGTTCGGAAGGTCGCGCAGCGGACTATCCTCTTTCAACGGCTCCGGGTCGAACACATCGAGGGCAAGGCGCATAGCCGGTCGCTCTGCGGCGAGTGTGGCGAGTGTATCGTCGGGGATGATGCCGCCCCGCGTGATGTTGACAAACACCACGTCCGGTTTCATTCGGCGCAACGCGTCAAGATCCAGCATTCCCCGTGATTCAGGAGTGAGCGCAGCCGCCATGATAACGACATCGCTTGTCGCGAGCACTTCATCGAGGCTCTGGGAGGTGACGTAGGCGGGCATCGATCGCGGCGTGCGCACCGAAACGACGAGCCTCACGCCCCATACAGACAGCCGTTCCGCGATAGCCTGTCCAATTTTGCCAAAGCCTATCAGGCCAACTGTCTTTCCCATGAGCATGCGCGCACGGACCTGCGAGGGACGCGGCAGGTTTTCGCGAAGGTAGCGCTCCGTGCCATGAAGGTCATAGAGCGAAGCCAGGGTGAAGAGAACTGCGGCCTCGGCCATGCTGACGGTGTTTTCCGCAATCTGGCCATTCGCCACGAGGATGCCGTTTTCCGTCGCGGCCGAAACATCGAACCCTTCGACCCCTGTGAACGGAGAAACCAGTGCGCGCAGACGTGGCATCCTGGCAAACAGCTCCCGGTCGGCTGCAAAGCTTGAGGTCGCGCCAAGGATTTCCAAAGACTGCAGTGCATCAACGGCGGCAAGCAGTTCCTCGCGCGTGACGAACCGTGCCACACCATGGCCGCGCCGTTGCAACGCGTCGAGGGCTGGATTGAAGAACCGATCAAAGGACGACGTTCCCACCAAAGCAACAGTCAAGATTTTAGCCTCCAAATGAGTTACCCGGACAAACCTGGGTCTTGTTGACAACAGTATGGCAACCATATTTTTGCGGCGGCCAGGGCGAGGAAGCCCTCGAAAGATTTTCGGGTCTTGTCGTATCGGGTAGCAACACGACGGAACTGCTTGATCCGATTGAACATCCGCTCGATGCGGTTTCGATCCTTGTAGGCTCTAAAGTCGCAGGCGGGCGGGGCTTTCCGGTTGGCCTTCGGCGGGATGACCGGCCTGGTCCCTTGGAGCAGCAACTCCTCGCGTAGAAAGTCAGCGTCATATCCTTTGTCGGCAAGAAACCGCCTCGGCTTGCCAACCGGCATCGCCAGCAGGTCAGAAACAACATTCTAGTCGGAAGCCTCTCCGCCTGTCAGGATGAAGCCGAGAGGGCGTCCCTGACCGTCTGCGCGGGCGTGGATTTTCGTCGAAAAGCCGCCACGTGATCGACCAAAAGCCTCCTTATAAGTCCCCCTTTAGCGCCCGCAGCCTGAGAGGGGCCGCGAACTGTGGTGCTGTCGATCATGTGCTGCCGGTCATCGGCCAGCCCCAACTCGACCAGCGTTTCAAGCAGTGCATCCCACACCCCTTGTTCCGCCCAGCGGCGGAAGCGCACATAGACGGAATTCCACTTTCCGTAGCGCTCATGCATGTCGCGCCACGGGCAGCCGACCCGCAGAACATGTAGCATGCCGTTCAGATACCGTCGATTGTCATGCGCGGGCCGGGACTTTCTACCGCGCTCCGACGGCAAAAGCCCTTCGATGATCCGCCATTCCATATCCGTCAGGTCGCCGCGTGCCAAAACCGCCTCCTAAAAAGCAGTCTTGAATCATGCTTCCACTGATTTGGGAATCCACTTTGTCAACAGGACCTAAGTCCGGCACGGTCGCGCATCGCATCACTCCTGACAGTTTCCTGACTGGCGCAATGTATCACCGGCAAGACAGGCAAGAGGCATTCATGAGACCATCGTTGAGACAAAAGGCCGTTGCGGTTTGCGACGCCAAGATAGCCCAAAAAGGCGAGGGCGTCGGGCTGTCGTTCTATGCTTTCTTCGCCAACCGGAACGACGATCCGGAATTGCTGATGGAAGCTGCGACCTGGTGGATAAGGACCCACCGGCTTGATCATTTCGAGAAGGCAATCAAGATCCGGCGCATGGTGCTCGATCGGCTGTGACCGGACACCGGTGCGGCCGTGGATGGCCCCGGCATCAGGCAAACTGGCTGATCAGGCCTTTCACGGAAAGCAGGGTCAGGAGTGTCAGGCACACAGCCTTGTAGAGTGGCTCATAGGCCGGACGAAACAGCCAGGTTCCGGCAAACACGCCGGCCAGCACCACCGGCGCCATCAGCACGCCGCGCCACAGCGCCTCTCTGGTCATCACATCATAGGCGATCAGCCAGACCAGCGAGGTGAACATGCTGATGCACAGGAACATCACCAGCGACGCCCGCATCTGTCTTGGCCTGGTGCCGCTGGCCAGAACGTAAAGCGCAATCACCATGCCGCCGACGGAGGCCAGCCCCGTTGCAATTCCCGCCGTCAATCCGCTGGCATAGAGCCCTTTCGGAGTCGCCAGAAATGGCGGTTTCAGCTTGAAGAATTGCGCCAGTGTGAGCGCCAGAATCAACGAGAGCGCCAGGTTGCGGGATGTCTCCACGTCGACGCTTGTGGTGGCAAGCAGACCAAGCGGCATTCCGATCGCCGAGCAGATCACCAGACCCCAGACAATCTTCATGTTGGCATCCGCCATCCCGCCTCTGAACATGGCAAGGCTCGCCGCGCCCTCGAGCATATAGCACATCGGGATCAGCTCGACCGGGGGGACGAGTGTCGCCGCCGACGCCATGACCACAGCCGAAAGACCAAATCCTGCAAAACCGCGAATCAACCCGGCCATGAAGACTGCAGTCCCGACAATCATCAGCCCGGCAAGAGAAAGCCCGGTTAGTTGCATCAATGTGGTGATCAAAGGGGCTGCTCCAAAAGGCAAGAGGCCGGCATCATGAGTAAAGCGACATCAGTTCGCCCCTTGTATTTTAGGGCTCAAGGGTCAGGCGGTGTTTACTTTAGGTGAAACTCATTCATGAAACCCAAAATTAATATACAGCATGTATTCTTTGCGGAAAATATTTGGCTCGAATTTATTAATGGCGTTTTGATGTGTTGAAAACGGTATTCCAGCGATTGAAGCATCTCGTTTCGGTTCCTTCCGGGGATGCCGCCCTGCTCAAGGCTCAGTTTGAGGTTTTCTCGAATCAGGTGCCCTTGATGTACGCGATTGTGCTGATCAATGCATGGGCACTTGCCTTCATTTTCATGTCGAAAGCGCCTGTATGGCTCTCGGTCTGGATCCCGGGCGGGCTGTCCCTGATATGCTGTGCGCGTCTCGCCGGATGGTGGCGTTCAAGGCGCGTTGTTCCATCATCTGAAGCTGCCCGCATGGCGCTGACCCGGACCAATCAGTTCAGCTTTGTTCTCACTGTGGCGCTGACCACCTGGGCCTTGTCGCTTTATCCCTACGGCGACACCTATGCGCGTGGCAATATCGCCTTCTTCATTGCCATAACCGGCGTCGGTGTCATCATCTGCCTGCAGCAATTGCCTTCTGCAGCCTTCATTGTTGCCATCGTCATCAACACAGCTTTCGTGACCTATTTCACCATCGAGGGGATGACGTCCTTCGTTGTCATGGCGATCAATATGGCCCTTGTATCCATTGCATTGCTGCTGGTCGTGACAGTGCAGTTCCGGCATTTTTCCGGTGCGGTGAGCGCGCGGGCCAAACTCGAGGTCGCCAATCAGGAAAACGCCCGTCTTGCCAATCTCGACAGCCTGACCGGTCTGTCCAATCGCCGTCAGTTTTTCACGCATCTCGAAGCAGCTTTTTCAGAACCGGGTGGCAAGCGTCTCGCGGTCGGCATCATCGATCTGGATGGCTTCAAACCGGTCAATGACCTCTACGGTCATTCGGTCGGTGACAGCCTTCTCAAAGAAGTTGCCCAGCGTCTCTCCGAACTGGTGGACAGCCGCACGCAGATATTCCGGCTAGGCGGCGACGAATTCGCCCTGGCCGTGGGCGATTGCCCCGGGGATGCGGAACTCCTGGTTCTGGGAGAGAAAATCTGTACGGCATTGCGCTCCCCGTTCGTGTTGAACGAAGCCACTGTCCAGATTTCCGGCTCAATCGGCTTCTCGGTCTATCCGGAACTCGCCAAGGATGTGCATCAGCTCTACGACAGGGCGGACTATGCGCTCTACCAGGGCAAGCGGGCCAATCGCGGCCATGCCGTGTTGTTCAGCAGCGAGCACGTCATTGCCATCGAACAAAATCACCAGATCGAGCAAGTCCTCAACAGAGCCGATCTGGATTCCGAGCTTACGGTCTTTTTCCAGCCGATTGTCGATATTCAACGTGAACGGACAGTGGCTTTCGAGGCGCTGGCACGCTGGGACAGCCCCGAACTGGGAAGGGTGTCGCCGGCTGATTTCATCCCGGTTGCCGAGCGAATTGGCCTGATCAGCGTTCTGACCTGTGCATTGCTGAGGAAGGCGCTTGCTGCAGCCTGCAATTGGCCGGAAGACGTCCGGCTCTCGTTCAACCTGTCGACCCATGACATCAGCTCATCCGATGGTGTGGCGACCATCGTTGGCATCATCCTGTCAAGCGGCATCGATCCCCGGCGTGTCGATCTCGAGATCACCGAAACGGCGATGATGTACGATTTCAGCGAGGCCAAGTCGTCCATTGAAGTCTTCAAGGTGCTTGGGTGCGGAATTGCCCTCGATGATTTCGGAACCGGCTATTCAAGCCTCAGTCAGCTGCATGCATTGCCGCTTACCAAGCTCAAGATCGACCGCAGTTTTGTCTCAAATCTGCACAAGAACCCGGCCAGTTACAAGATTGTCAAATCGTTGCTCGCCTTGAGCCACGACATGGAGCTTGGATGCGTTATCGAAGGGGTCGAGACCAGCGAAGAGCTTGACGCGTTGAAGAAGCTCGGCGGAGTGTTGGTGCAGGGCTATTTCTACTCAGCTCCAATTCCTGAAGCTGAAATCGCCAGGTTCCTGCCCGGGCCTCAAGTCTCCCGCAAGGCCGGCTAGGGGCATTTCGCGACGGATACTCAAGGCGACCGCCTGCAACTCGGTCATCGGATCAGGCCGACAGCGCTGTGGCGCTCTTTTCGGATTGACCAACTTTCTTGACCACGCCAGGGATCAGCAGGGCAGGGGCAGGTCTGGAAAAATAGAACCCCTGTATGGCGTCGCAGCCCATTTTCCTGACGATCTCGACCTCTTCCCGGGTCTCTGTTCCCTCAACGACAATGTTGAAACCAAGACCACGGCCAAGCTCCAGAATGCCGCCCAGCACCTTTTGTTTGCGGGTGTCGGTATCGATGTCGGAGACGAAGCTGCGGTCGATCTTCAGCTGGTCAAACGGCAATCGGTTAAGATAGCCGAGCGAGGAGTAGCCCGAACCAAAATCATCCAGGGACAGCAGCACGCCAAGCTTGCGAACGGCAGCCAGAACACTGGCGATCCGCTTCTCGCTCTGATCGAGAAACACCCCTTCGGTAATCTCGATGCAGATCTCCCGGCCCGACAGGTCATGACGCTTCAGGGTTTCCTGAACGACCGAGGCAAAGTTGGGCTGCCATAACTGGATTGGCGATACGTTGACGGAGATGTGCTTGAAATCGAATTTGGTTTCGCGCCATTTCGCCGCCTGTTCGCAAGCCAGGTCCAGGACAAGTGTGCCCAGTTCGACAATCTGTCCGCTGGCTTCGGCCACCGGAATGAAATCTCCCGGAGAGATCGGCCCGTCCGCCGGGTGGGTCCAGCGCGCCAGAGCTTCAAGACCAGCCAGCTGGTTGGTTGAGGGATTGAACTGCGGCTGGAAATGGACTTCGATTTCTTTCTCCGCAATGGCCAAACGGAGCATACGTTCCATCCGGATATGGTTCTGGAATTCGTCATGCAGTTCCGAGGAGAAAAATACGGCTTTGTCGCCATCCACCTTGGCCTTGCGCAGTGCCAGCCCGACATTGCGATGGGCTTCGTCCGTGTCATTTGCATCATGCTGCAGGAGAACAATTCCGATCGAGCCCTTCAAGTGGATCTCGCCGGAGTTGATGTGAAACGGCCGGTGGATCGCGTCCAGCAGCACCTCAGTCAGCGTGGAAATCTGGTCAATCGAACTGCCGTCACCGATCAGAAGCGTGAAGTGATCCGCGTTCAAACGGGCGACTTGCGCCCGGTCGCCTGCAGCCTCGGTAATCATTGCCGCAACGGCTTTGAGCAGGCGGTCGCCTGTCGCCTGCCCGTAGACGTCATTGATCTGCCTGAAATTGTCGATGTCGAGATGCAGCAAAGTCCACTTGCGTTTACCTGTGCGGCTTTCGCTCATGGCCTTGTCAAGATCACTGAGATAGCGGCCACGGTTGGAGAGTCCGGTCAGCGGGTCGGTATAGGCCAGATGTGCAAGCCGGCTCTTGAGAACCTCGACCCGTTTGAGCCCCTGAGCGAGAGCGCCAATCTCGTCATGTCTGTTGATGTAGGGCACCGTGCCGGTGGCAGTCTCCGCGGCAAGATCCTCGGCGTATCCTGCCAGCTCTCTCAACGGCTTCAATTCGCGGCTCATGCTGAACACACCAAACAGTGCAACCAGGATGACGATGAGAACAGCCACAACAATGATCTGCGTCCGCAATTCATTCCTCGCGGTAACCAGATCGTCGGCCCAGCCGACGTCGACAGCAAGAGCGCCGGCGATTGAACCGGCCGCATCCTGTATCGGGGTGAGATAGGCCAGCCGCATGCGCCCCATCACCGGGACTTCTCCCAGATGCGGACGGTTGTTGATCAGGTCGTCATAGGCCGGGTGACCATTGCTGATGGACATCGGCGGCGGCATCGACCCGTCCGGCTTGCGGAAGGTCGTGGCAAAGCGGTCAAACGCCTTTGTTGCCGGGTTGAGCCTGAACAGGTTGGCAGCGCCCTGGTTGATCGAGCCAATCTGTTTGAGCAGCGCATCGTACTCGTCCCGGAATGCGAGGGATGTGTCCGCGGTTGGGCCTTTGAGCCGGATGGCTTGCGGTCTGCCCTCCTGATCCTGCTCTTCCCCATATACAGGAACGAACTCGGCATTGAGTTTTGTCGTAAAAAGAGCTGTTGCGGCCCGCGCGGCGCGATCAATACGGATTGACGAGTCTGTCGCGGTGGCCTGATAAAGCTTGACGTAGCCAAGGGTCGCGGTAATCAGCATTGCGACGGAAACAATGAGAGCAAATCGCGTTGTAATTCTGCCGGTTATGCCTGAAAGCAAAGAAAATAATCCGGGCATAGGTATCTATCCCAACAATAAGAACTGGCAATATGTGAAGAAATAGCCCGAGAACCTTGCGCGAAAATGATTCGACAAGATTCAATTTTATTCATCGCGCATCCCTGTTGACGTTACAGGGGCTGACACGCTCTGCTCCGGGTGGGGTTTGGAAGCTGTGCTGCCAATGCAGAACAGCTTGTCCAGCGTTCAGAACGCCAGATCGGCAACCACGGCGTCAAGCACCAGCATGCCTGCAGGCGTGCAGCGGATCCGGTCGATATCCATCTGTTCGATCATGCCGTGATGGATCAGGAAATCCGTGCGGTCGGGATCAAGGTCCTTGCCGGCAAGTGCGCCCCATCGTCTGAGATTGATGCCCTCGCGCAGCCTCAGTCCCATCAGCAGCAATTCGTCGGCCTGCTCCGAGGCAGTCAGTTCGCTGGTTTCAATCATGCCGTGGCCGTTCTCTGCCACCAGCTTGAGCCATTGCTCAGGCGTGCGCTCGGTCGCTGTGGCGATCTTGCCGCCGGGTGTCGTCAGCCGGCCGTGGGCGCCGGGGCCGATGCCCGCATAGTCGCCATAACGCCAATAGGTCAGATTGTGACGGCTCTCGGCGCCGGGGCGGGCATGGTTGGACACTTCGTAAGCCGGCAATCCGTGGCCTTCGCACACCTGACGGGTCAGCTCGTACAATTCGGCCGACAGCTCGCCGTCGGGCACGATCAGTTTGCCGGCCTTGTGCAATCCGTAAAACGGCGTGCCCTCTTCAATCGTCAGCTGGTACAGTGACAGATGGTCCGCGGCCAGCGAAATGGCTTCTTCCAGCTCCAAAGCCCAGGCTTCAGCCGTCTGGTCAGGCCGGGCATAGATCAGGTCGAATGACATGCGCGGAAAGATGTCGCGCGCCAGCCCGATGGCTTTGAGGGCCTCGGCCCGGTCATGTAGGCGCCCGAGCCGCTTCAGATCGGCATCGTTGAGCGCCTGTACCCCCATCGACACCCGGTTGACACCGGCCTGACGGTAGCCGCGAAACCGGCCGGCCTCGACGCTTGAGGGGTTGGCCTCAAGCGTGATCTCGATGCCGTCGGGCACCACCCATGCCTCGCGCACTGCGTCGAGAACGGCGTTGACCGTATCTGGCGACATCAGTGAGGGCGTGCCGCCGCCAAAAAAAATGCTGGTGACAACCTGCGGCCCCGAAAGCCGCCGCATGGCAGCGATTTCCTGCCGGAAGGCACTGACGTAGGCCTGCTGGTCGACACCGGCATGCCGGACATGGCTGTTGAAATCACAATAGGGGCATTTGGCAGCGCAAAACGGCCAGTGCAGATAGATCCCGAATCCCGGCTTGCCGGTGTCGGGTGCAATGTCGACGGATGTACTGGAGAGTGGTGGGGAGTAGTTCATACCGCGGCTACGCCGAGGCGCTGCTCTGCGAAAAGCTTGAAGGCACGCGCCCGGTGCGACAGCGCAGTCGCCTGTCCGGGTTTCCAGCCATGTTTCTCCTCAGCCGCCATTTCGCCAAAGGTGCGGGTGTGGCCGTCGGGACGAAAAACCGGGTCATAACCGAAGCCGAGCGAACCGCGCGCCGGCCAGACCAGCACACCTGGCGCCTCGCCGCGATAAAAACTGACCTCGCCCTCAGGCGTTGCCAGGCAGAGCACGGAGACGAACCGACCTGTGCGGGTTGCATCGGTGTCGGCGCCGCGGGCGCGCAAGGCATCCTCGACCTTCTGCATGGCCATCTGGAAGTCACGGCTTCCGTCTTCCCGGGTTGCCCAGTCAGCCGTGTAAACCCCCGGCGCGCCATCAAGTGCATCCACCACCAGCCCGGAATCATCCGACAGCGCGATCAGACCCGATGCCTTTGCCGCCGCCAGCGCCTTGGTTGCGGCGTTGGCTTCGAATGTGTCGCCGGTCTCGTCCGGTTCGGGCAGGCCGAGTTCGGCCGCCGAGGTGACCTTTATGCCCAGAGGCCCGCACAGATCGCGCATCTCGGCAATCTTGCCGGCATTGTGGCTGGCAACCAGCAGTGTGGTGAGAGGCGCATTCGGCATGGGTTTTACAGCGGTCTTGCGACCGTCTCCTTTTGCATGGTGACCAGATCGGCGATGCCGTTCTTGGCCAGTTCCAGAAGCTCGAGAAGCTGCTCCTGGGTAAAGGGTTCAGCTTCGGCAGTGCCCTGGATTTCAACAATTCCGCCGGACCCCGTCATGACGAAATTGGCGTCCGTTTCTGCGGCCGAATCTTCGAGATAGTCAAGATCGATCACCGGCTGCGAGGCAAAAATGCCGCAAGATACGGCGGCGACGTGATCCTTGAGCACACGCTCGCTGCGCACCATGGCGCGCGCCTCCATCCACTTCAGGCAATCATGCAGCGCAATCCATGCACCGGTGATCGCCGCAGTGCGGGTGCCGCCATCGGCCTGAATGACATCGCAATCGACGGTGATCTGGCGTTCGCCCAGTTCCTTCAGATCGACCACGGCACGCAGCGAACGGCCGATCAGGCGCTGGATTTCCAGTGTCCGGCCACCCTGCTTGCCAGATGTCGCTTCGCGGCGCATGCGGTCGCCGGTCGAGCGCGGCAGCATACCGTATTCGGCGGTAACCCAGCCCTTGCCACCGTTGCGCAACCATGGCGGAACCCGCTCTTCGAGGCTCGCGGTGCACAGCACATGGGTGTCGCCGAACTTGATCAGGCATGAGCCCTCGGCATGCTTGGACACATTACGCTCAAAGCTGACTGCCCGCATTTTGTCCGTATTTCGTCCCGATGGGCGCATCGTCTGTCTCCCGATTTTAAAAGTTGCCGCCTTCTACCGGCGCCAGCTGCATGATGCAAAGAAAAAGCGCCCCGGCCGCAGGATTGCCGGATCTCCGGCAGTCAGCGGGCGGCTCGGATTGCCGGTTTCGGATTGACCCTTTCGTGTTGCGGTGCAAATGCCTATATTCCCTGGGAAGGGCTTGCCAGTGGCGGCCTGAAGGACACCACGAATGACCATGAACACGGCTTCCATATCGGCTGATCTTGTCGGAGCGCTTGATGAGCGCTCGCGCGATATTTTCCGTGCGCTTGTCGAAAGCTACATGGAATCGGGGGATCCTCTCGGTTCGCGCAGCCTGTCGCGCATGCTGCCGATGTCGCTGTCGCCGGCATCGATCCGCAATGTGATGAGTGATCTGGAAGATCTGGGCCTGATCTATGCGCCACATATCAGCGCCGGCAGACTGCCCACCCAGAAGGGCTTGCGCTTCTTTGTCGATGCTTTCATGCAGGTCGGCGATCTGCAGCCGGAGATGCGCCAGACCATTGAACGGCAGGTCCACTCGGAAGATACCAGCCGTCCGGTCGAAACCTTGTTGACCGAAGCCAGCCAGATGCTGTCGGGCATGACCCGCGGAGCGGGGCTGGTCATCGCCGCCAAGCAGGACGCAACCATCCGCCATATCGAATTCATCCGGCTTGACCCGAAGCGGGCGCTTGTGGTGCTGGTCGGTGGCAATGACCAGGTCGAAAACCGCGTCATGGAGCTGCCCGACGGCGTGACGGCCGGGCAGCTGACCGAAGCGGCGAATTTCCTCAACGCCCATCTTGCCGGACGCACGATGGGCGAGGTTCGCAGCGAACTTGAGCGGATTACCGCCGAGGTCCGCTCCGAGCTGGACGTGCTGTCCCAGGATCTTGTCGAACGCGGCCTTGCCGTCTGGGCCGGCAGCCGTGAGGGGGCAGGCGCCGCCCGGCTGATCGTGCGCGGGCGCGGCAATCTGCTCGAAGGTCTCACCGCAGGCGAGGAACTTGACCGGCTCAAGCTGCTGTTTGACGAGCTCGAGCGCAAGGAAAGCCTGATCGAGCTGATGACGCTTGCCGAAGAAGGCTCGGGCGTTCGCATCTTCATCGGCTCGGAGAACAAGCTGTTTTCGCTGTCCGGGTCATCGCTGATCGTGGCGCCCTGGCGCGATGGCGAAGACAAGGTCGTGGGCGCTGTCGGCATTATCGGCCCGACACGGCTCAATTATTCCCGCATTGTCCCGATGGTGGATTACACGGCGCAGCTGGTCTCGCGCCTGGTGCGCAAATAGCGCTTGGCCTGGCCGAAGCCGGTATCGGCCGGATCGGCTTGATGTAGATGCAAATATTCGGATTTTTGCAACATTCATTGGGCATCAGATCAACCGTCAGGCGCTGAAGGGCCTTGATTTTTGCGGTCCGAACGTCGATATGCGAGGCATATCCCCGGGTCAGACCAGCAATGGTGACCCTATGACAATTTTTCCGAACAGTCAGGACATGCACAACATGAGCGATGAAAGCCAGGGCAACGAACACGAGACCCCGCAGGCAGGCGCCGCATCCGGGGCTGATGAAGCCGCCGCCCCAGCACCGGCGACAGAACCTGATCCGGTGGAAGTGCTCAAGGCCGAGGTTTCCGATCTCAGGGATCAGCGGCTGCGCATGGCGGCCGAGATGGAAAACCTGCGCCGCCGCACCGCCCGCGAAATCAAGGATGCAAAGACCTTTGCCATTTCCGGCTTTGCCCGCGACATGCTGCAGGTTTCCGACAATCTCCAGCGTGCGCTTGCCGCCGTGCCAGAGCAGGGCGAAAGCACTGACGACAATGGCCTGAAGACGCTGATCGAAGGCGTCGAGCTGACCGAACGCGCCATGCTGTCGACGCTGGAGCGTCACGGCGTCCGCAAGCTCGAGCCGATGGGGCAGAAGTTCGATCCGAACTATCATCAGGCGATGTATGAAGTTCCCAATACGGAAGTGGCCAACAACACGGTCGTTGATGTGGTCCAGCCGGGCTATGTGATTGGTGACCGCATGCTGCGTCCAGCCATGGTCGGCGTCTCCAAGGGCGGCCCGAAAGAGGCCGCGCCTGCCGCCGAGAGTCAGGAGTCCGACGGACCGGACCCGGCATCCGGCTACGACGTTTAGGACACTCCCCGGCGGGGAAAGGAGCAGCCATGACCCCGCTTGAAGGACTTGATTACGCCGGTGTCGCGGTATTTGCCGCCACCGGTGCGCTTGCCGCATCCCGCAAGCAGCTCGACATGATCGGATTTGTGTTTCTGGCAGCCGTCACCGGCATAGGCGGCGGCACATTCCGCGATCTCGTGCTGGGCGCCACGCCGGTGTTCTGGGTGGACAAGCCGGCTTATCTTGTCGTCTGCGTCATTGTCGCTGTGCTTGTCTATTTCACGGCTCACCTGGTGGAATCGCGCTACCGGCTGTTGCTTTGGCTCGATGCCGTCGGTCTCTCCGCCTATGCGGTGATGGGCGCGGCGAAGGGGCTTGCGCTCAGCGGGTCCCCGATCGTCGCACTTGTTACCGGCATGATGACGGCGACGCTTGGCGGCATATTGCGGGATCTCCTCTCCGGTGAACCATCGGTGCTGATGCGCCCGGAAATCTATGTCTCCGCAGCCCTCGTCGGCGCTGGCGGATTTGTCGCCGCAAGCCTGTTCGGTGCGCCGCTGATCGCGGCCTCGGCGGTTGGCGTCATCGCAGCCTTTGCCGTGCGTGGCGGGGCGATCAGATACGGCTGGGCCTTTTCGCCCTACCGCTCACGCGCAGGCCGTCCGCCCGAAGATGTGATGTAGACCCATTGGGCCGGGATTAGGCGACGGGATTAGGCGAAGCCGGCGTCCCGTGCCGCATCCTTCAGCGACAGCTGCGGCCGTGGTCCGATCTGCTGGATCACCAGGCCGGCGGCAAGACTGCCGAGTTTACCGCAGACATCAAGCGGCTTTCCGGCCGCATAACCATGCAGGAAGCCGGCAGCGTAGAGATCACCGGCGCCGGTGGTATCGACCACCTCTTCGATGTCGATGGCGTCGATGTCATGGCGCTCATCACCGCGGACAATGACCGATCCGTGCTCGGAGCGGGTGATCGCGGCAAGCTTGCAGTCCTTGCGCAATTGCGACACGGCATGTTCGAAATTATCGGTCTCGTAGAGTGATTTTGCTTCTTCCGCATTGGCGAACACGATGTCGATGGTGCCCGAGCGCATCAGATCGAGAAACTCTTCGCGGTAGCGGCCGACGCAGAACGGGTCCGACAGCGTCATCGACATTTCGCGGCCGTTCTTGTGGCCGATCTCGGCGCACAGACGGATGGCATCCTTGGCGCGTGGCGGGTCCCACAGGTAGCCCTCGAAATAGGTGACCTTCGCATCGGCCACCACATCGGCCTCGATATCCTCCGGCCCAAGCTCGACGCAGGCACCGAGATAGGTGTTCATCGAACGCTCGCCATCGGGCGTGACAAAGATCATCGACCGGGCGGTGGGCGGCGTGCCTTCAAGCGGCCTGGTTTCGAAATGCACGCCCAGGGCGCGGATGTCATGGCTGAAGATCTTGCCGAGCTGGTCGGCAGAAACCTTGCCGAAATAGGCCGAGCGGCTGCCGAAACTGGCAAGTCCTGCAGCCGTGTTTCCGGCGCTGCCGCCGGATGCCTCGATCGCCGGTCCCATGCGCGAATACAGCAATTCGGCGCGATCGGCATCGATCAGGTTCATCGCGCCCTTGATGATCTCATTGTCGACGAGAAAATTCTCGTCGCACCGTGCGATGATATCAACAATTGCATTGCCGATGCACAAAACATCAAATTTGCTCATAGGGATACTTACCTGTTGCCGGTCAAGGGTTCCCGGGTGTCTTAAAGCTTTTACGCCGGATTGGAAGGCCGAAAACTCTGCAGATGCGCCAGTCGGCCGGTGATAAAGGCCACGCGCTGCTGGACGGACACGCGAGGAATCTCCACCAATTCGTATCCTGCGGTGCGATAGGCGGCCAGATTGGCCTGATAATCACGCGCCGCGAACTCGAAATCATGGCGCCGTTCATCATCGGTGGTGAAGATCTCCTTCCATGGAGGGCAGACAAAGACCGGAGCATCAAACCGCCGGGCTTCGGCTGCCTGAAGCATCGCCTGCGGCGCGGCATGTCCGATCACGGAGCCGTAAGCGATGGCCTCGACAAAGCTCCGGTCAAAGAACACGGTCTGGTCTGCGAGGCTTGCGGTCCGGTCGAAGGCCGCAATCGAGCGCTCGAACAGAAGCTGCATGAAGGCAACCCGGTCCAGCCATGGCAACGCCGTGCCCTGTGCAAGCACCTGCTCGGCGACAATCTGGCGGCCTGCTTCCGGAACGGTCGCGTATCCCTGCGCGGCGAGCGCGCTGATCAGTGTTGATTTTCCCGCGCCTGAAGCGCCGGTAATGACAAATTTCGGCATTGTGTCGTGGCCTTTCCAGAACTGCGCCATCGGGGCTTGATGCCGCCCTTTGTCAGGGCCCAATTTCTGATGCGCACCCGGTCGGCTTCAAACTCGACCGCAGGTCATGCCGGCTCAGCTTTTTTCCCGGGACGCTGCGCGGCGCTTGAGCTCGTAAAGCGCCTCGAGCGCATCGCGAGGTGTCATGTCATCAGGGTTCAGCTCTGTCAGATACACGTCTGATTCCGACGGACCCTTTGACGCTTTGGCAGGCTCCCTGGCAACCGGCATCGCGAACAGCGGCAGATCGTCGACCAGCCGCGCCGCCGGGTTTTCGCGTTCGCTGGTCTCCAGCAGTTGAAGCACCTCGCGGGCACGCGCCACCACGGCGTCCGGCAGGCCTGCCAGCCGCGCAACCTGAATGCCGTAGGACCGGTCGGCAGATCCGGCGCCGACTTCGTGCAGGAACACCACTTCGCCTTCCCATTCCTTGACCTTCATGGTGGCATTGTTGAGCCGCTCAAGCTTTTCGGACAGTGCCGTCAGCTCGTGGAAATGGGTGGCAAACAGGCCCCGGCAGCGGTTTTCGGCGTGCAGGTGCTCCACCGCTGCCCAGGCAATCGACAGTCCGTCGAAAGTTGCCGTGCCGCGGCCGATCTCGTCCAGGATCACCAGCGAATGCGGGCTGGCCTGATTGAGAATGGCGGCAGTCTCCACCATCTCGACCATGAAGGTCGAGCGCCCGCGCGCCAGGTCGTCCGATGCACCGACCCGCGAAAACAGACGGTCGACCACGCCGATATGCGCGGCTCCCGCTGGCACGAAGGAGCCCATCTGCGCCAGGATCGCAATCAGCGCATTCTGCCGCAGGAAGGTCGATTTACCACCCATGTTGGGGCCGGTCAGCAGCCAGATCGTGCCGCCCTCGCCACTCTCGCCCGGCGGCGAGAGATTGCAATCATTGGCCACAAACGGCTGCGCCGCCTGTTTTCTCAACGCCTGTTCGACCACAGGATGCCGCCCGGCGACGATTTCGAAGGCCAGGCTTCCGTCCACTCTGGGGCGCGAATAGCCCTGTTCCTGCGCCAGCTCGGCCAGCGCCGCCGTCACGTCTATCACCGACAGCGCATCCGCGACCGCCTTGATGACGTCGGCATGGCCAACAGCCAGCAGAACCATTTCGTCAAAGGCTGCGAGCTCGATCGTCAGGGCTTCGCCGGCCGCATTGGCAATGCGGGTTTCAAGATCCGACAGCTCGGTGGTGGTGAACCGCATGGCGTTGGCCATGGTCTGGCGATGGATGAACCTCGCCTTGGCCTCGTCGCTTGCCGTCAACGGCCCGGCATTCAGCGCGGTGACCTCGATGAAATAGCCCAGCACATTGTTGTGCTTGATCTTCAGGGAGCGAACCCCGGTTTCCTCGGCGTAGGACAGTTGAAGCCCCGCGATCACCCGGCGCGACTGGTCCCTCAGTGCCCGCAGTTCATCAAGCTCGGGCGAATGCCCGGAGCGTACAAAGCCGCCGTCACGCTTGAGCAGTGGCAGCTCGTCATCAAGTGTCGCGGCAAGCCGCGCACTGAGCTCGCCCGGGACCGCCCGCAATGCGGCCACGGCTTTTTCCAGGTGCGCCGGGGACTCATCTGTACCGAACAAAGCGCCGATGTCACTGGCGGCTTCCAGGCCGGCGAGGATGGCACCGAGATCGCGCGGGCCGCCGCGGTTAAGCGCCAGCCGCGACAGCGCACGCGGCATGTCGGCCACGCCCTTGAGCGCGCGGCGCAACTTGTCGCTGAGCGTCGGATTGGCAATCAGGTGGGAAACGCCGTCGAGCCGGGCATTGATGGCGTCGGGGTCGGTCAGCGGCGCCATCAGCCATTCGGCAAGCTTGCGCCCGCCGCCGCCGGTCACGGTGCGGTCGACAGCCTTGATCAGGCTGCCTTGCCGGTCGCCTGACAGCGTGCGCACCAGTTCCAGGCTGGCCCGTGTCGCCGGATCGATGAACATCCGGTCGCCGTCGCTCTCGCGCTCGGGGCGGCCAAGTGCCGGCCGTTCGGAAATCTGGGTCTTTTCGACATAGGCGATGACTGCCGCCGCCGCTGCCAGTTCGGCGCGGGAGAAACTGCCGAAGCCGTCGAGCGATCCGACATCGAAGAAGCGGGCAATCCGGCCCTCGGCGGACGCGCTGTCAAACAGCACCGCCGGCTGAGGTGCGGCCACCCGGCCGATCTGGTCGATCAGCGGCCGGATTTCAGGATCGTGAAACACATTGTCGGCCAGGATCAGTTCGCGCGGTTCCACCCGGGCGATATCGGCCATCAGCCGCGCCAGCCGGCTTTCGCCGACATGAAACGCACCGGTGGAGATATCGATCCAGGCCAGACCGTATTGCGCTTCCCCCGCACCCTTGACCCGGGCCAGCGCCATCAGGAAGTTCGATTGCGAGGGATCGAGCAGCTTTTCTTCGGTCAGTGTTCCCGGCGTCACCAGCCGCGTGACATCGCGCCGGACCACGGATTTGGAACCGCGTTTCTTGGCCTCAGCCGGGTCCTCGGTCTGCTCGCAGACCGCCACCCGGAACCCCAGCGAGATCAGCT
>CAXBIE010000082.1:0-21407 GCA_963975635.1 uncultured Hoeflea sp.
CCCATGTCGCCAAGGAGATGCGCCGCATCCAGTACCAGTATGGCAAGGGCGCCATTGGCGGCATCACCTCGTCGCGCTGCACCAATGAGGAAACCTTCCTGGTGCAGAAACTGGTCCGCGCCGGCTTTGGCAACAACAATGTCGACACCTGCGCCCGCGTCTGCCATTCGCCGACAGGCTATGGCCTGGGCAAGGCCTTCGGCACCTCCGCCGGCACCCAGGATTTCGATTCCGTCGAACACACCGATGTCGTCATCCTGATCGGTGCCAATCCGACCGACGGCCATCCGGTGTTTGCCTCGCGGCTGAAAAAGCGTCTGCGCGGCTCACCTGGCAAAGAGGGCGCAAAGCTGATCGTCATAGATCCGCGCCGTATTGATCTGGTGCGCTCGGCCCATGTCGAGGCCAGCCATCATCTGCCTTTGAAGCCGGGCACCAATGTCGCCGTGCTGACCGCGCTGGCGCATGTGATTGTCACCGAAGGCCTGTTTGACGAGGCCTTTATCCGCGAGCGCTGCGACTGGTCGGAATTCGAGGACTGGGCCAGCTTTGTCGCGGAACCGGCAAACTCTCCGGAAGCCACCGAAATCTTCACCGGCGTGCCGGCGGAAGAACTGCGCGGCGCGGCCCGGCTTTATGCGCGCGGCGGCAATGGCGCGATCTATTACGGCCTCGGCGTCACCGAGCACAGCCAGGGCTCGACCACGGTGATGGCGATCGCCAACCTGGCCATGGTCACCGGCAACATCGGTCGTCCCGGCGTCGGGGTGAACCCGCTTCGCGGCCAGAACAACGTGCAGGGCGCCTGCGACATGGGATCGTTCCCGCACGAACTTCCCGGCTACCGGCACATTTCCGGCACGGAAGTCCGTGATGTGTTCGAAAAACTCTGGGGCGTCGAGCTCAACCCGGAACCGGGTCTCAGGATCCCCAACATGCTCGATGCCGCCGTCGACGGGACTTTCCGCGGGATTTACATCCAGGGGGAAGACATTCTGCAGTCAGACCCCGACACAAAACACGTCAAGGCCGGGCTTGAGGCGATGGAATGCGTCGTCGTCCACGATCTCTTCCTCAACGAGACCGCCAACTACGCCCATGTCTTCCTGCCCGGCTCCACCTTCCTGGAAAAGGACGGAACCTTCACCAATGCCGAACGCCGCATCAACCGGGTGCGCAAGGTCATGGCTCCGAAGAACGGTCTGGCCGACTGGGAAGTGACGCTGAAGCTGGCGCAGGCCATGGGGCTGGACTGGAAATACAGCCACCCGTCTGAAATCATGGATGAAATCGCTGCAACCACACCGAGTTTCGCCAATGTGACCTACCAGTTGCTGGAGGAAAAGGGCTCTGTGCAATGGCCCTGCAACGAGGCAACGCCCGATGGCACGCCAGTGATGCATCTCGACGGCTTTGTGCGCGGCAAGGGCAAGTTCATCCGCACCGAATATGTGGCGACCGACGAGCGGTCCGGCCCGCGCTTCCCGCTGCTTCTGACCACCGGACGGATTCTGAGCCAGTACAATGTCGGCGCCCAGACAAGACGTACCGACAATGTCGCCTGGCACGCCGAGGACATGCTGGAAATCCATCCCCACGACGCCGAACAGCGCGGTATCCGCGAAGGCGATCTGGTCAAACTCGCCAGCCGCTCGGGTGAAACAGCCCTTCGCTCCACCATCACCGAGCGCGTCGCGCCAGGTGTGGTCTACACCACCTTCCACCATCCCGGCACCCAGGCCAATGTGATCACCACCGATTACACCGACTGGGCCACCAATTGCCCGGAATACAAGGTGACGGCGGTGCAGGTAACGCCATCAAACGGTCCGACTGTCTGGCAGGAGGAGTATGATGCACAGGCCGCCCGGTCGCGGCGCATTGCCAGCGAAGAGGCTCTGGAACCCGCCGAATAGGCGGGCTCGGGCGGCAAGGATACACCCATGACGGAAACCAGATCCAGCACAGCAAAAGCCTCACGGATCGCGGTGAGGGCAGGGATTGTCACGCCGGGCGCGCGGGCTCTGCCCGAAGAGGTGCCGGTGGCGCTGTCCTTCGGCGGCACAACGCAGGCGGTGATGATGGCGACGCCGTCGGATCTCGAGGATTTTGGCATCGGTTTTGCCCTGACGGAAGCGGTCATAGGCGCGGCTGAAGATGTCGCTTCACTTGACATTGTCGAGGCGGATCAGGGGTATGACGTCCAGATGCAACTGGTTGACGACAGGCAGAGCGCCCTGTCGGCACGCCGCCGCAAGATGGCAGGGCCTGTCGGCTGTGGTCTGTGCGGCATTGAATCCATCGAGGAGGCGTTGAGGTCGTTGCCTGGCCGTGACGAAGTCCGGCTGGAAATGAGTGCTGTCGACGTGGCTGAGTCTGTCCGGTCGCTGTCGATGCATCAGAAACTGCGGGCCGAAACCGGGGCGGTTCATGCCGCGGGCTTCTACCAGCCCGGAAAAGGCATGGTGTGCGTGCGCGAGGATGTCGGCCGTCACAATGCGCTCGACAAGCTGATCGGCGCCATGGCGCGGTCGGGTCTCAGGGCTTCCGGCGGCGCGATGGTGATCACCAGCCGCGTGTCAGTGGACATGGTGCAAAAGGCAGTGATTGCCGGCACCGGCCTGCTGATTGCCGTCTCCGCACCGACTGCGCTGGCGGTGAGAACCGCCGAAGCCGCCGGACTGACGCTGGTGGGCCTTGCCCGCGGCGCTGATTTTGAGATCTTCACCCGGACCGACCGGATCACATTTGGAGTTGCAAGCGATGTCGCCTGACAAGATGCGCTACCAGGCCAACCAGATCGCCACCTTCTTCGCCTCCCAGCCCGAGGACGAGCAGATCGAAGGCGTCGCCGATCACATCAACAAGTTCTGGGATCCGCGGATGCGGGCAAAGCTGTTCGAGATCAGTGACGAAAGCACCGAGGGTCTCAAGCCGATGGTGGTGGCCGCACTGGAAAAAATCAACCGGCCCGACAAGGTTGGCACTGCGGGCTGAGGGGACTGCCGCCATTACTTGGCGGATCGAATTTATCCAACCAGCGTCTGCGCCACGGCCTGGCCGGCAAGGCGGGCAGTGGCCAGCAGGCGCTCAAGGCCGTGTCCGTTGCGGGCCTGGGCCGAGAGTCCCGCCATGACGGTGCCGACGAAATCGGTCAGGCGCTCCGCCTCTTCCGGGACCCGCGCCGCGATGAAGTCGCGGATCACAGTCTCGGCCGCGACCCGGTAGGCGCATGCGGCCTGCCGAGCGTCGGGATCGTTTGCACGACTGCCTTCAATCACCAGACAGCCAGCCGCGCCAGGATCTGCAGCGTAGTGGCGGGCGGCTTGCTCAAGCAATGCTGCCAGGCATTCGGCGACCGGGCGGTCAGGCCGCAGCAGGTCCTGGAGCGGTATTGCGCCAGTAGCGGCATATCGCTCGAGAACGCGGGTGTAGAGGCCGGCCTTGTTGCCGAAGGCGGCGTAGAAGCTGGGCGGATTGATACCGAGCGCCTCGGCGACGTCGGCAACCCCGACTGCATCGTAGCCGCGCGCGTGAAACAACTTCTGAGCGGTCGCAACCGCCTGATCCGCATCGAAACGGCGGGGACGCCCACGCGGGCGCGATATTTTTGTAGTCATTATTACATATTACCTTGACGAATATCTGTGAAGTATTATGTAGCGTACATTACACAATAACTCAAGGAGGGCCTGATGGCCACGTTTGAAGGAAAATCCGTTCTGGTACTCGGCGGCAGCCGGGGAATAGGTGAGGCAATCGTCCGGCGCTTTGCGTCAGACGGCGCGAACGTCACCTTCAGCTATGGCGGCTCGCGGGAGGCCGCCGAAAAACTGGCCGGAGAGACCGGCAGCACCGCGGTTCAGACCGACAGCGCCGACCGGGATGCTGTGATCGCACGGGTACGCGACAGCGGCCCGCTCGACATTCTGGTGGTCAATGCAGGGATCGGTATTTTCGGCGACGCGCTGGAGCAGGATCCCGACGCCATCGACCGGCTGTTTAGGATCAACGTCCACGCCCCCTACCACGCCGCTGTCGAGGCAGCGCGGCAGATGCCCGCAGGCGGCCGCATCCTCATCATTGGCTCGGTGAACGGTGACCGGATGCCAATTCCGGGGATGGCGTCCTATGCACTGAGCAAGTCCGCGCTGCAGGGGCTCGCACGGGGACTGGCGCGTGATTTCGGGCCGCGCGGGATCACGATCAACGTCATTCAGCCGGGCCCGATCGACACGGATGCAAATCCGGCGGAGGGGCCGATGAAGGAGCTCATGCATAGCTTCATGGCCATAAAGCGCCACGGACGCCCCGAAGAAGTGGCAGGCATGGTTGCCTGGCTGGCGGGCCCCGAAGCCGGTTTCGTCACCGGCGCGATGCACACGATCGACGGCGCATTTGGCGCCTGATCAAAGGATGAGGCAGGGCCGCCGCCAACCGGCGGCCCGACAAGGTTGATCGAGCCGGATTTCGACTATGGTCAAGGCGCCATCGCTGCCGCCTGCCTGTTGCGCCCGATTGAAGCTGACCCGCATCGCGCGCGGCGCTTGCGATGAGATTTTAGCCTGACACATGGCCCGACCAGGCCAACCAGATCGCCACCTTCTTCGCCTCCCAGCCGGAGGGGGAGCAGATCGAAGGCGTGGCCGACCACATCAACAAGCTCTGGGACCCGCGGATGCGGACACAGCTGTTCGAGATGACCGACGAAAGCACCGAGGGCTTCAAGCCGATGGTGGTGGCGGCGCTGGCGAAGATTCGACGTCCGGAGAAGGTGGGTACGGCGGGGTGAGGGGATTACCGAAATGCTATTAAGGGATGAAGGGACGTTTGCAAAAGGGAAGGTTTTTGCAACAGTTTTTTCGCGCCCTGATATTTCAAAGGCTTGGCCGTCGCAAAACTTTGTCGCAAAAAGATAGCTCGATTTCCGCTCTGAGCCCTATTGGGGTCTTTTATCTTTACGACCGACCGTCACTCACGGCCCAAAGCCGACGTTCGCGATTGGCTAACGCTTCTGGTCCACAGTAATCAAAGACTCGTTGCGGTAAGCTCTAATTTGACGAATGTAATCTACTTCTGATGGGAGATTATTGATGCAAAAGATCGCCGCCAGTTTGATGGGCATATTGCTCCTGACGACCAAGTCTGGGTTTGCAGAAGACCAACAATCAGAGCCCACGAAGGTAGAGTGGGTCTCCGCAAACATCGGAGGCGCTCGTCTGCAAGTGCCGCTGGTGCGTGGCCTGAGCCTGAGAACCGTTGATCCCGAGACCGATTTTCATTTATCGACGGGAAAGGCCCGTCTTGACGCGGAGATTCGTAGCCGCCTGCGTTCCATCGCGAAAACCGAGACAGGCCTGCAGCTTTTCAATTTTGGTTTTATGATTGACAAGGCATGTGCCTCCGGCGTTGACGTTCCACTTTGTCGGTATGCCGTGAACGCGTCCGCGGAGAGAGCATCTGTAAGCTGGATACAAATCATCCATCGCTCTGATCTCAGATTCGCGATGGAGCTGCTGCATCTCAAAGAGGCAGGCCAGTCAGCCTCGTTATCACCAGCATCAATACGCCCGCACACCAGCCTTCTCCAAAAAGATCACGGGCATCCCTATGACTGCCCACCTGACCGGGAGTTCGGGGCTTGTAGAATGTATATGAAGATCGGCGATGACCTATTGGCCGTAACCATGCTCTGGCGGCAAAACGACATGTCCCATCTCACCCCTTTCGCACAGATCGCTGATGCCATGGGAGGGACAATCGTACAGTTGATGAAGGAGTAGGCCGATATGCTTCCGCGGTCAGCGAGCCTGTTGAAGTGCCTTATTTGGCGCGAAGCGGAAGACGACTCATGGCCCATACCGATCGCCGACATCCATTTCCGCACCAGCACTTTCGACCCTTTGCAGATGAAGCGACCAACTGTAGCTTGTGTGCTGTCTTTGCCATTCGGGGGTCCACGTGAGCGAGAGAAGAAGAAGTCGATCGTTGCTCATTACATTAGTCGCGGCATTGTCATGGGTGGTTTTTTCCGCCGTGCCTATCGCCATTCAGACAATGTTTTTTCGTCGAGACAACACAATTGATCCTGATTGGTGGCTATTTTGTATGGCAATGGGTTTCGTTGTACTTGCGTCCTTAATTTGCCTAGCGATCGTGCGGAGATATACGCGTGGGAAAATGATCGCGTATCTCGGTGGCGGGATTGCCGGCTCTGTTGTCGTCTTCGCTTGGCTAGGTGCATTGGCTGGATCACTGAGTCAGCAGGGCTTTGTCTGGGCCTATCTCCCGATAGGTACAGTGCCGGGACTTTTGCAGGGACTTGCTACCTACCTGCACTTCGTCGCTCCAGTTTGCCTTGAGTCCGCTTCCCGCCCAAATTTCCAATTCGAGACACAATGGACGAGGTCTGTTTGTCCGCAACTCAATCGTTCATGAGGAAGTTGCCAAAACCATCATTTAGCACCACCCTAAATCACCGCCAGCACCACCGAGCCAATCAGCAGCAGGGCGAAGATCACATTGGCGATGCGGCCTTTTTTCGGGTCGCTGAGCACCGATGACAGGGCGGAGCCGAACAGCAGCCAGGCGGAATTGACCGCGATGATGACCAGGGTCAGGGCAATCAGCTTGAAGGCGGCATCAAGGAGCACATCGCCGGGGATCAGCACGCTGCCGGAATAGACCGCACCAATGGCGGCGAAGGCTTTCGGGTTGGCCACGGCCAGCAGATAACCGCTCAGAAAGGACGGCGCCTTGCTGGTCTTGTTGGCGATCGACAGGGCCGGGGCGGTGGCGATCTTGTAGGCGAGATAGAGAATATAGCCGATGGCGAGCACGGTGATCGCATTGACCAGAGCGGGCTGGGTGAGGATTACACCCGTCACGCCTGTTGCAATGAGCCCGAGCACGGTTGTCGTGCCCGCTATTATGCCCACCAAATACTTCACGCCCTTCGCAATGCCAAAGGCAGAGCCGATCGCGGCCGTGCTCAGTGTCGCAGGACCGGGGCTTCCCATCAGCGGCAAGGCTGCAAGCAAGAGGACGACAAGACCGCTTCTCATTCTATGAGATTACCAAAATTCGAGACCGGATAAAGCAAGGATTGCAGCCCTATGCTTTTACCCGCTGTGCGTTTGCCCGAGAAGCCAGACGGTCTCCGTCGCGGCAACGCCTTTCATGCCGCCCGCCACATCCTCGCGCGCAAGCGCCTTGATGTCGTAACGCTCGCCATAGAGCCTGGTGACTTCCTCGCGGCCGATCGCAAAAGGCGGACCATCCAATCGGGATTGATCATATTCGAATGTCACAAGCAGCTGCGGCGCATGTCCGGTGATATCGGCAATGTGCGGCGCATAGGCCGCTCGCATCTCTGCGGGCAAGGCGACAAAAGCCGCCCGGTCGAAGACGGCGTCTACGGGTCCGAGCAGGGCAGGGGCAAGATCGAAGATGTCACCCACAAATATGTCGATGCCGGTGGCGCTGTAGCGTTTCAGCTCTCCAAGATCGGTGACCTCAGGATTCACGCCAAGCTCTTCAAACAATTGCCGGATTGCCAATTCGCTGAGTTCCGCGCCCGCCACGCGGTGGCCTTCGGAGAGCAGCCAGCCGATATCGAGTGTCTTGCCGCACAGGGGGACAAACACACGACCATTTTCCGGAGCTGAAAGCGCAGGGAAATGGCTGGTCAGCAGCGGATTGGGTTCGTCCTCATGAAAGCCGATGCGTCCGCTTTGCCAGCGGTCATGCCAAAAGTTGTGTTCCATTTTTATGCCCTTCAGGTGTTTCCGGGTTTCGATTTGCCAAGTGTACGACTTCAAGTTAACTTGAAGTCAAGAGTGTATTTCAAGGAGTGTGAGCCATGGATATCGGCGAGGTTGCAAGGCGATCAGGGCTGAAACCGTCCACACTCAGATTCTACGAAGACAAGAAGCTCATCAAATCTACGGGGCGCAATGGATTGCGCAGGTTGTTTGATGCCGAGGTGCTCGAGCGGCTGGCATTGATTGCGCTGGGGCGAAATGCCGGTTTCTCCCTTGATGAGATCGGAATGATGTTTAGCCCGGAATCAGCCGGAATTGACAGGCAGGCATTGTCGGACAAGGCCGACCAGCTGGACAGGACAATCAGGCAGCTTGCCGCCATGCGTGACGGCCTTCGCCACGCCGCAAAATGTCCGGAAGCAGATCATCTTGCATGCCCGACCTTTCAGCGGCTGATGGCGCTGTCTCTCGATAAACAGCGCAGGCGGACCACTGTTTAGCTGCATTCTTCGCTCTTTCAGAAAAACAGCCGCCACAGTACAGGCAGCAGGATGGCCGTTGCCAGCGCGTTCAATCCCATGGCGAGACCGGAGAAGGCCCCGGCCAGCTCGTTGACCTGCAGCGCCCGCGCCGTGCCTATGCCGTGGCTGGCGGTGCCGAGCCCCAACCCACGGGCGCGCCAGTCTCTCACGCCGATCAGATTGAGCAAAGGCGGCCCAAGGACAGCGCCGAGAATTCCGGTCAGGATGACCAGCACCGCAGTCAGCGATGGCAATCCGCCCAGTTGTTCGGTGATCCCCATGGCCACCGGCGCGGTGACGGATTTCGGCGCCAGGGAGAGCAATGTCTCGCGGCTGGCGGCCGTGAGCGAGCCGCACAACAGGCTTGTGATCAGCGCCAGCGCCGAGCGTTTCACACGGTCAAATTGCCGGTAAAGCGGGATCGCCAGCGCCACGGTGGCAGGCCCAAGCAGGAAATGCACGAATTGCGCGCCTTCGAAATAGGTCTCGTAACTGGTGCCGCTGAGCATCAGCAGCCCGACAACCACAATGACGGCAGTCAGTACGGGGTTGAGCAACGGGTTGTGGCCGGAGCGGTTATAGGCCCAGCTGCCTGCCTGGAAGGCTGCCAGGGTCAATGTCAGGAACAGGAGCGGACTGGCGCTCAGATAGACCCAGACCTCGGTGATGTCAGCCATTTCCGGTGTCTCCATCTTCTGCGGCGGCAGGGCGGGCCAGCCGGTTCATCACCAGGGCTGTCACGGCGATGGTTGCCACTGTCGACCCCACCAGCGCCACCGAAATCGGCAGCCACTCCTGCCCGAGCAGGTCAAAATGCGCCATCACCCCGACCCCGGCAGGCACAAACAGCAGTGCCAGATTCTTGAGCAGCGTATCGGAGACCGCGCCGATCTCCTGCGGAACCGACCCCTTGACCACCAGCAGAGCAAACAGCAGCGCCATACCCGCCACCGGGCCGGGCAAGGGCAGGCCGAAAAACCGGGTCACAAGTTCGCCCGCCAACTGGCATGTTAGAATGAGAGTGAGGGCTGACAGCATCGGCAAAACCTGTGCGGCGAGGGCAGGGAAGCCGATTGTGCCAGATTCCGGGGCGCTACCCCAGTGGTTTCATGACAGCGCGCCAATGCCGGCTGCCAGCACGACATAGCGCCCGGTCTTGCCGATCGAGACCAGCAGCAGAAACCGCCAAAACGGCTCGCGCATGATGCCAGCCACCAGCGTCAGCGGATCACCGATGATCGGGACCCAGGCCAGAAGCAGCGACCAGTAACCAAAGCGTTGATACTGCTGCTGTGCCCGGTCCAGCTGCTTTTGGCTCGCGGGAAACCATCTGCGGTCACGGAACTTTTCGATGCCGCGCCCGATGAGCCAGTTGAGCACTGACCCCAGTATATTGCCAAGGCTCGCTACCGCCACCAGGACAGCAACCGGCTGCCCGCCGGCAAGGATCAGCCCTGCAAGCACGCTTTCCGACTGCGCGGGGATCAAGGTCGCGGCCAGCAGGGACGCCAGAAACAGACTGCCATAGGCGGCGAGATCGGTCATTGGCAAAGCTGGCCTTTGGCAAACGGGTTCAGATGTCGTGTGATCCTTGCCTATAGAAAACAGTCAACGACGCCAAGTCTGCGGAGCGCAGCTGCGCTGCATACGTGTCCGCGTTTAGAAATATATAGCAATATCAGCTTGATAATGGATGAACTGCCCGAAAGATGCATTTGCATAGCGCGCTATATTTAATTGAATAGCAGGCTATGTGATGTTAGAATGCGCCATGACATTGGAAAAAACCCGTTCGCCCGGCATGCTGGCCAGCGAGATTGCCCGGCTTTATGCGGCTGCATTGCAGCGTGCGCTTCAGCCATGGGGCCTGTCTCCCGGTCAGTTCCAGGCGTTGGCTGAATTGTGGATCGAGGACGGCCTGACCCAGCGCCAGCTGGCCGCCCGTCTGGGAGTCGAGCAGCCGACAATGGCCAATACGCTGGGCCGCATGGAGCGGGACAATTTGGTGGCGCGCAAGCCGCATCCGGAGGATGGCCGCTCGCAGCAGATTTGGTTGACCGAAGGCGCGCGGTCCCTGCAGCTGCCGGCCACCGCGGCCGCACTCGCGGCTGATGAACTGGTGGCTGCCGGGCTTCCACTTGCCGAACGCGAACTGTTCCTGAGCATGTTGGGCAGGGTGGTTTCAAACCTTCGGCTCGCATGATCCGTTCCCACTGGCGGACCGTTCCGTGTTGCAGGCTCCTCCGGTAAGCTGTCCTCCGACCCGTTGGGTGAACAGCATGATAATGCAGGCCTCGGGGGTTTCCCGCTCGCGGCAAAGCGGATAGGCAGGCACAGGGGCTTTGCGCCTCGCTTTCTCCAGCCGATCAGGACAATTTCATGGACAATATGCGCGGGATCATCCTGATGGTGATCGGAATGGCTGGATTTGCCGCCGAGGACATGTTTATCAAGCTGGCGGCTTCGGGCCTGCCGGTTGGCCAGATCCTGGGCTTGCTCGGCTTTTTCGGCGCGTTGGCTTTTGCGGCTTACGCCCGTCTGAACGGCACCAGCGTGTTGTCAAAAGGGTTCTTTCATCCTGCGGTGATGCTGCGAAATGTCAGTGAAATGCTCGGTGGCCTGTGCTTTGTCACCGCTTTGACGCTGATCCCGCTGGCCACGGTGACCACCATATTGCAGGCGACACCGCTGCTGGTCACCATGGGTGCCGCGCTGGTGCTCGGAGAAGCCGTCGGCTGGCGCCGCTGGACCGCCATTCTTGTCGGGTTTTGCGGTGTCATGCTGGTTATCCGCCCCGGCTTCGACGGGTTTGACACCAATGTGCTGTGGGTCGTGCTGGGTGTGCTCGGGCTGGCAGTGCGGGACCTTGCCAGCCGCAAGGTGCCAAGGGCCATCACCTCGTTGCAGCTGGCGGCCTGGGGCTTCTTTGCTGTTGGCGTATCAGGGGCAGTGCTGGTGCTCGTCACCGGCGAAGCGGAAATCCCCACGGTGCGTGAAACCGGCTATCTGGCCGGGGCACTGGTGGTCGGCGTGGTCGCCTACTGGGCGTTGACCGAGGCGACCCGCACCGGTGAAATCGGCGTTGTGACGCCGTTCCGCTATGTCCGGCTGGTGTTTTCCACGTTCATCGGCATGCTGGTCTTTGCCGAATTCCCCGACGGCTACACGCTCGCCGGTGCCTGCATCATCATCGCCACCGGTATTTACACCATCATGCGCGAGCGCACGCGCCGCCGGCTGGAAGCGGCGCAGCTCAGGGCATCAGCCGCAGCTCCCGGCGAAGCGTTGTTGTAAAGGGAAGGGTGTTGCCGCGGCACTCTTCACTGCCCGTAACGCGCTTCCAGATGCGCGATGAAATAGGCCGGGTTGAGTTCTTCGCCGGTGGCCTGTCGCAGGATCTCCGGCGTCGAGGCGGTTGACGCCTTTGACCAGATGTTGTCGCGCCGCCAGGTATTGACGGCTTCGAAAGCACCGGCGGCAAGCTGCGCATCGACATCCGGGTTGGTCTTGACGATGGCGGCCCATTGCTGCGCCGCCATCAGCGCGCCGAGCGTGTAGGACGGGAAATAGCCGAAAGAGCCTGACGGCCAGTGAACGTCCTGCATCGGTCCGTTCTTCGGATCATCAAGGGTGGAGATGCCGAGCGAGGCCTGCATTTTCGCGTCCCAGGCTTCGGGAAGGTCCTTGACCTCGATCCGGCCGGAAAGCAGGTCCTGTTCCAGCTCGTAGCGCAGGATGACGTGCAGCGGGTAGGTGACTTCATCGGCATCAACCCGGATCTTGCCGCGTTTGATCTGGTGAACATGGGGAAGCAGATCTTCCATGGTCCAGGATTCCTGCAAATGCTGATCAACCCGTGGCAAGGCGAAATTCCAGAACGCCGGGTTGCGCCCGATCTGCTTTTCGACGAACAGGCTCTGGCTTTCGTGGATCGACATGCCGCGCGCCTTGCCCGATGGCCAGTGCGCCCATTGTTTGGGTAGGTTCTGCTCATAGAGCCCATGCCCGGTTTCGTGCAGGATTCCCATCAGCGCCGACAGGAATTCGTCGGTGCGATAGCGGGTTGTCATGCGCACATCGCTGGGCACGCCGCCACAGAACGGATGGTCGGAAATCGAAAGGCTGCCGTGGTTCATGTCAAAGCCGACGGCCTGCATCATCGCGATCCCGAGCGCCTTCTGCCGCTCGACCGGATAATTGCCCGACAATGCCTTGAGCGGGCGCTTGCTGAGGCGCTCTTCCTGGGCTGCCAGCGCCTTGGGCAGAAAGTCGACCAGAAAGGTCTTCAGCTCGGCAAAAACCGGTGTGATGGTTGCCGTGCGGTTGCCCGGATCGAACTGTTCCATCAGCGCGTCATAGGGCGCAAGACCGAGCACTTCGGCCCGCATCGCGGCCTCTTCGCGCATCATTGCCACCACATCCTCCAGTGCCGGGCGGAACGCCTCCCAGTCACCTTTTGGCCGCGCTGTCCGCCACAATTGTTCCGAGCGCATTCCGGTCCGCATTTTCCGCTCGACAAAATCCGACGGCAGGCAGGTCATGTTGACATAGCTGCGTTCGAGTTCACCAAGTGCGATCTGCTGGTCCGGCTCGAGTGTTTCGGCCTTGGCTGTTTCTATCCAGTCGCGGATATGCGGGGCGGTGGCCTGACGGTGATGCATTCCCGACAGTGTTGCCATCGCCTCGGATCTATCCTCGCCGCCGCCGGGCGCCATGTTGACGGCTTCGTCGGTTCCGAGAATGGCGAGCGCGTGTTCGAGGGCGCCGAGTCCACGGCAATGGGCGTCGAGCCTGGCATAAGTCATCGGGCAAACTCCGGGGGGTGGGTGTGTGTCCCGGATAGGCCAAGGCTGAAACAATCGCAAGAGGCTCGGCTATCCGCGGAAACCCAGGCGGGTGGTGGGTGAGGGATCCGTTGGCCCCGCGATAACAGGCCACAGAGCCGGAGCAGGGCGCTGGGAACCGGCCGAATTGCCGGCCGGCGCGCCGCAGACCGGGGAAGTCCACTTTCGACAGGTTCGAGCAAGGCTGCTGACCCATTGTCAGAATCATTTGTTAGGAGCCAAAAGGTATGAATATCGAAGGCGTAAGCTATTCGAATATTCGGACGTTCGGGCGCGCGGGATCTGTCAAGGAAACCGGGCCGACTATTCATGCCTATGCTATTCAATCCTATCAGGAATTGGGGCCAGCCGGAGCCAGCGATGCGCTCGGAACCTACGATCCGACCGGCAAGATCGCGCAAACCGCCACAAGTTTCACTGTTTCGCCACCCAACGGTTATGACATCTATATGCCGGTCCGTCCGGGCTTTGCATCCAACAACCTCGCCATAGCCGTGACCGATCCGTCGGCCGAGCCATTTTCATCAGGCAAGACGAAGTCCGAAATCGTCGGCGCAGCGCGCAAGGCCATAGACGCAAGACACGCTGCAATGGCTGAAAGCGGCGCACCGTTTCGGCCGAAGAGCAATGAGGCCGTGGATTGGTACTCGGTCTTTGGCGATCTCGACCGGCGTGCGCTGAATGCAGTCAGAACGGACGAGACCGGCATTTTCTCGAAAGAGGAAAAGGAGATCGCGCAGTCGATCATGATTCAGCAGCAGTCGCTCGCCATGGGGCTCTATCACGGTCCGACACGCCTGGCCGGGGCATATGCCGCCAAAGACGGCGTCGATCCATCCGATCACATGGCTGTCGGCAAGGCGGGTGCGCTCTGGCTCGATCAGGTCAGCCTCGAGGAAAAAACCACATCATCGGAATGGATGGAACAGCGCGCCGCCGCTCAGTACCTCTATGAGAACGGCGCCGAGCAAACCGGCATCAAGCCGGAAGACCTGTCGTCGGGTTTCAAATTCGTCGACATGCTGCTGCAGGCCTATCGTGAACTTGAACAGCTCGGCGAGGGGCACGAGCTGAATTATCTCCCGGCTTATCAGAAAGCGTGGCAGATGTTTGTCGATCAGGTGCCGGCCGAACAATCGACATCGACGACGCTGTTTTTCTGAATCTATCCAGCGGCCTGCCACATGAAAACGAAGATCGCATAAGATGGATTATGGAACTATCCGGTATACGAACACACTTGTGCGGCTGTGCCGAGTTGTCTTGATAATCAGCCACTTGGCGTGACAAATTTGCGTGCTGTGCGAAGGCTGCGGCTGCCTTTGGCCATCTGCATTGGCAATGACAAGTGTAACCTGAACCAGAATCGGGTCTAGTGCTTCCCATGGGATGGGACTGCCGCCGCAGTGATGCGGCGCAAGCGAGGAACAGCATGCTGGAAGGTTTGCGGGTTATCGAGATCGAAGGTTTGGGACCGGCACCTTTTGCCTGCATGATGCTGGCTGATCTTGGCGCCGACGTCATTGTCGTTCACCGCAAGAACGGCCACCCGGCACCCGGCATGCCGGAACGCTCGCTGATCGATCGCGGCAAACGTTCGATCGAACTGGATCTGAAAGCTGCCGGTGACGTCGCTGCGCTCAAGAAGCTTGTGACGAGATCCGAAGTCCTGATCGAGGGTTTCAGGCCCGGCGTCATGGAACGGCTCGGGCTCGGGCCGGACGATCTCTCGGCAGTCAATCCGGACCTCATCTATGGCCGCATGACCGGCTGGGGCCAAACCGGACCACGGGCTCAAACGGCCGGCCACGATCTCAATTATGTGTCGGTGTCAGGGGCTGGCTGGTACGCCAGCAACACCGGTGAAGCCCCGTTCACACCGCCGACGCTGGTCGGTGATATCGGCGGCGGCGCGCTGTATCTGGTGGCCGGCGTTCTGGCTGCTGTCATGGCGGCGCGTGCAGGCCGTGGCGGAACCGTGGTGGATGCCGCCATTGTTGATGGCTCGGCCCATATGATGAACCTGCTGATGGCCCTGGCGCAGACCCCGGCGGGCTTTCGATGGAACGTGGCCAGAGCCTGCTCGACGGCCCTCATTGGAGCCGTTGCTATGTCTGTTCCGATGGCGGCTATGTCTCGGTGCAATGTCTGGAACCGAAATTCTACGCCGAGTTTCTGACGCGCCTGGGGCTTGCTGAGGAGCTGGATTTCGCGGCTCAGTTCGATGCCGCGCGGTGGCCGCGCCAGACAGCGTTGCTGGCCGGAATTTTTGCCAGACAAACGCGGTCTCATTGGGAAGAGGTCTTTGCCGGATCCGATGCCTGCGTCGCCCCTACCCTCAATCCCGCTGAATCCGCCACCGATCCGCACATGGCATATCGCGGTGTCTGGCAGACCGTCGGCGGCGTGCTGCAGGCGGCGCCCGCGCCACGGTTTTCCACCGAGCCGGGTGGATGTTCAGCTGTCATAGCGCAACGGGGCGAACATACACAGTCCGTTCTGGACTGGCTGAATATGGACTAACATACCGAATATATTGGACATTCTGATGATGCCTGGGTGCTTTTGAAAAGCTCCATGCACGGCTGTCAGCACTCCGGAATTGGCCACGATGCAACGAGCAGACCGGTCAACCGGATTGGTGCAACTTGACATGCAGGTAAATGCCTGCACAAATACATTCGAATATGGGAGAGCCTATGAGCACGGACAAGGTTTTCAAAGCATTGGGCGATCCGACACGCAGAGCATTGCTTGATCTTCTCTGCGAAAAGAACGGGCAAACGCTGGGTGAACTCTGCGGAAATCTTGAGATGACCAGGCAATCGGCCACCCAGCATATCGGCATTCTGGAAGCTGCCAATCTGGTGACGACTGTCAGGCGCGGCCGCCAGAAGCTGCATTTCATCAACCCGGTGCCGCTCCACGAAGTCTACGAGCGCTGGGTCCGCAAATTCGAGCAACAGCGGTTGAGCCTGCTGCACGATCTGAAGAAAGAGCTTGAAGGAGAATGAGGATGAGCAAGGAAAAGATCAGCTTTGTCTACACCACCTACATAGTCTCGACTCCGGAGAAAGTGTTCGAGGCCATTACCAGACCCGAACTCGCGCGGCGCTATTGGGCTCATGAAAATGTGTCGGACTGGAAGCCGGGATCGAGCTGGCAACATGTCCGCGCCAATGACCAACGAACCGTCGAACTCGTCGGAGAAGTGGTTGAAAGCACTCCGCCTGCCCGTCTTGTCATCACCTGGGCCAACGCCTCGCAGGCTGACGATCCAGACAGCTACAGCCGGGTGACTTTTGAGATCGCCGAATATGACAACATGGTTCGTCTGACTGTTACCCATGATGAACTTGAAGCCGGCAGTGGAATGGCAAACGGCGTTACCAAGGGCTGGCCGGTCGTGCTCTCAAGCCTCAAATCCTTTTTGGAAACCGGCAGCGGCATCGACGTTTACGCCAAGCCAAAGTCCGGTTGAAGCCCACAGGCTTCAGTCAGGCGCTCGCACGTCGATGATGTCGGCATCAATGGCCGATGCCAGAGCTTCGGGGGCAACACTGAAGACGCTGTCCGGACGACCTGCGGCAGCCCAGACTTCGGCGTGAGCAAGCAATGTTCGATCCATATACACCTTGATCGGCGTCAGGTGTCCGATCGGCGCCACGCCGCCGATGGCAAAGCCGGTCTCATCGCGTACGCGGCGCACCTCGCACCGTGTGAAGGACAGATTGTAGTGTTCTGATATGTAATCCATATCTGCATTGTGGCTGCCCGAAACCAGCATCAGGTTGAGCTGTCCGCTGGCACTGTTTTCAAACACCAGCGACTTGACGATCTGGCTGACATCGCATCCTGCCGCGTCCGCCGCTTCCTGGGCCGTGCGCGTTGATTGCGCCATCTTCAGGATGCGGATGGTGAGAGCTGCCTCTGCTGCAGCCTGCGCCACCCGCGCCATGCTCGACCCTTTGGCGATCAGGTCCGGGGTCATTTCAATTGCGGTTTCGCTCATGGCTCAAAGCTCAATATCGATGGTCAATCCGTCGTAACCCGGTTCGACACGGTCCGGTGTTTCGTTCAGCACAGTGTCATAATCGAGTGGCACATGCATGTGAGTCAGGATGGCCCGCTTCGGGTCAAGTTTTTCGATCCACCACAGTGCCTGATCAATCGACAGATGGCTCGGATGCGGCTTGTATTGCAGGGAGTCGATGATCAGAACCTCAAGATTCTGCAGCTTCTCGATAGTGGCACGCGGAAAGTCGCTGACATCACAACAATAGGCGAGGTCGCCGATACGGAACCCCAGCGAGCGGATAGAGCCGTGCACCTGATCAAGCGGTTGCACCTCGATCGCACCGCCCTCGCCCGTGATCGTGATCGGCTTTTCCAGCGAATTGATCAGCACCGGCGTGGTGATCGGTGGATAGTTGCTGCCCGGCGGCGTTTCCAGGCAATAGCCGAAGCCGGCGCGAATCCGCGCCATCGTTTCCAGATCGGCATGGATCGGGATCTGTTTGCGCTGGGACAGCGCAAAGCCGCGCAAATCATCAATACCGTGGACGTGGTCGGCATGCGAGTGGGTATAAAGCACCGCATCAATGTGGCGGACCTTATTGGTGATCATCTGCTCGCGGAAGTCCGGGCCGGTATCGACGACGATTGTCGTCTCGCCACCGTCAGCACCGATCTGACGGATCAGGAACGCTGCGCGCGTGCGGCGGTTCTTCGGGTTGTCCGGATCGCACGCACCCCAGTCACCATTGACCCGTGGCACGCCCGGCGAGGAGGCGCAGCCGAGAACCGTGAACTGGCGGCGGACCGGCACTGTCACAGCTGCGGCATCTTCGAAAAACATCGGAAAGCGTTTTCCGTGGTGATGCGCGCAATCTCCTCGTAGGAAACGCCTTTCACCTCAGCCAGAACCTCGGCGGTGTTGACCACATAGGACGGCTCGTTGCGTTTTCCGCGCCAGCGTTTCGGCGCCAGATAAGGCGCATCCGTTTCAACCAGCAACCGGTCCATCGGAACGGTGCTGGCAATGTCGCGCAACTCGGTAGATTTCGGGAAGGTCAGAATGCCCGAAAATGACACATAACCGCCAAGCGCAACACCGGTATCGGCCAGAGCCTGGCCTGACGAAAAGCAATGCAGAATGAAGGGGAAGGCCCCCTTCCCTGTTTCCTCGGTCAGAATTGCCGCCATGTCGTCGTCGGCACTGCGGCTGTGAATGACCAGCGGCAGTTGCGTCCGGCGAGCCGCTTCGATGTGGCGTCTTAGACCGGTCTTCTGATCCTCGGGCTTTTGCGTGTCGTAGAAATAATCCAGCCCGGCTTCGCCGATCGCAACGACCTTCTGATTGCTCTCGGCCAGTAAGACCAGCTCGTCCGCCGTCACATCCAGCTCTTCGTCGGCATTGTTGGGATGGGTGCCCACCGAACAGAACACGCTTGGATAACGCTCGGTCAGCGCCAGCAAGGTGTCGAGCTTGCGCACACGGGTGGAGATCGTCACCATCTGCTTGACGCCGGATTCGTGCGCCCGGGCAATCAGCTCGTCACGTTCCGCGTCGAAATCGGCAAAATCGAGATGGCAATGGCTGTCGATCAACATGGTCTCATGCCTCCTCGGGCGCAACATAGCGCGGGAAGATCGGCGCGGGCTTTTCGATCGGTGTGCCGGCCTGCAATCTCCCGGCTTCGCCAAGAGCTGCGAAATCGCGCTTGTCCGCTGGCGCGGCGACCAGATCGAGCAGTTTGCCCGCGGATTCCGGCATGAAGGGCAGCAACAGGATCGAAATCTGACGCACGGTTTCCGCCGTGACATAGAGTACAGTTTCCATCCGGGCCGGATCGGTCTTCTTCAGCGCCCAGGGCTCGTTGCTGGCAAAATAGCGGTCGCCAGCGGCCACAACATCGATGATCGCAGCCAGTGCCTTGTGGATCTGGAAATTGGCCATGTCGGCGCGCACGCTTTCGATCACTCCGTCAATGGTGGCCAAAAGCGCCTTGTCTTCGTCGTTCAGCGGACCGGAGGCCGGCATCTTGCCGTCGCAGTTCTTGTTGATCATCGACAGCGAGCGGCTGGCGAGATTGCCAATGCCGTTGGCGAGATCGGAATTGATACGTGTGGCGATCGTCTCGGGGCTGTAGCTGCCATCCTGGCCGAACGGCACTTCGCGCATGAAGAAATAGCGCACCTGATCAAGTCCGTAAGCCTCGATCAGGGCGAACGGGTCGACCACATTGCCGATGGATTTCGACATCTTCTCGCCCTTGACCAGCAGGAAGCCGTGGGCGAACACCTTGGCCGGAAGCGCCAGACCAGCTGACATTAGAAACGCGGGCCAGTAGACCGCGTGGAACCGCACAATGTCCTTGCCGATCATGTGAACGGCAGGCCAGTAGTTCCATTTGTCTGAAGCCTCATCAGGGAACCCGGCAGCCGTGATGTAATTGGTCAGCGCATCAACCCAGACATACATGACATGCTTGTCATTGCCGGGCACCGGAACGCCCCAGTCAAAGGTGGTGCGTGAAATCGACAGGTCTCTCAGACCAGATTTGACGAAGCTCGCCACTTCATTGCGCCGCTCTGCCGGAGCGACGAAATCCGGGTTGGATTCGAAAAGCTCCAGCAATTTGTCGCCATAGGCTGACAGCCGGAAATAGTAGCTTTCCTCTTCGACCCATTCGACCGGCGAGCCAAGCGGTTCGCGGCGGACGCCGTCCTCGCCGACAGTGGTTTCGGCCTCGTCGAAATAGGCCTCCTGGCGCACCGAATACCAGCCGCCGTAATTGCCGAGATAAATGTCGCCATTGGCTTCCATCCGCCGCCACAATTCCTGCACGGAGATCTTGTGGCGCTCTTCGGTCGTGCGGATGAAATCATCATTGGAGCAATTGAGCTGAACCATCATGTCGCGGAACACGGCTGAGTTCTTGTCGGCGAGCTCAATCGGCTTGATGCCTTCCTTCTCGGCTGTCTGCTGCATCTTCTGGCCGTGTTCGTCGGTACCCGACAGAAAGAACACATCCTTGCCGTCAAGCCGCTGGAACCGCGCCACAACATCCGTGGCGATCGCCGTGTAGGCGTGGCCGATATGCGGAACCCCGTTGGGATAGAAAATCGGGGTGGTGATGTAAAAACGCTCGGTGCTCATGATTGCCTTCGAATTCCATGTCCGGTTCCGGATCGACATCCGGGTCTATACGCGCTGTCGTCATAGGCGATCAAGCCACAGGATGCCATGCCCATGCCGGTTCAAACGCGCCGGTCCAAACCTGCTAGCTGAAAAAGATCGAAAAGACGTGCAGCACAGTCTGCTTGCGGTCAAGATTGTAGGCCGCAGCTGTGGCAAAATGTTCGCTCAAGGTGGTCGACATCCGCGCTAGCCGGTCGGCCTCGTTCAGATCTCCAGCCGCGCCGGCGTCTCGCGCCATTTGCTGCACCCGGTCGACGGCAAAGCCTGTAAAGAAATCATAGGCAACATCGCGGTCGCGTGCGGCAAGCGTCTCGGCGAGCTTGTAGATTGGTTCGCGGTTGTTGAGGCTGCCGCGTTCGAGAATGTCTACAAAGGCCTCGGCGATATCGACACCACCATAGTTTCGCAGCAACAAGGCGCGTGAGACACTTCCCTCACTCAAGCGGATGATGGCATCGGTTTCACCGGGTGCCGCGCCCAGATGACCAAGCGCCCTGTCCAGATCGGGGGCCGAGAGCGACTGCAGTTTCAGCGACAGACAGCGCGACCTGATGGTTGGTAGCAACCGTCCCGGTGTATGTGAAAGCACCAGAAACAGCGATCGTTTTGGCGGCTCTTCAAGAATTTTCAGAATGGCGTTCGCAGCATTGCGATTGAGGTCATCTGCCGGATCGATAATGGCCACCCGCCAGTTGCCGGTGCCCGATGTCTGCCCAAAAAACTTCCCGGCCCGCCTTACTTCGTCAACAGTGATGACGGATTTGGCCTTGCCGGTCTTTTCATCAACGGGGCGCGCCAGGTGAAGCACATTGTGCGATGCCCCGCTGGAAAACTGGCGGCCGACAGCATCGTCAAGATCCGGGTCGGCTATCCGTTCCGGCGCGGACAGTGGATCGGGATGGGCCAGCACATGATGGGCAAACCGGTAGGCCAGTGTGGCCTTGCCGATACCCTCCGGGCCTTCAATCAGGATGGCATGGTGCATTCGGCCCGAGCGGTAGGCCGTGGCCAGAAAGTCTTGTGCGGAATCATGGCCGTACAGAACCGTATTGCGTTCGGGCGGGATCGCGCCCTC
>CAXBIE010000083.1:0-21231 GCA_963975635.1 uncultured Hoeflea sp.
CGAAATCTACGGGATGCTGGCGGGATAAACCGCTTCCGGCCTGCTCCCGCCACCCGGCTGAAATGCCGGACATGACAGGAGCAGGCCTTGCATATCCGCCCGGCAACACGTGCTGACAGCGCCGATATCGTCATTCTCGATGACATTGCGTCATCGGGTCTGGCGTCGCATGTGTTGCAGGCAGGTGTTCGCGATGGCGCCTATGACCGGCCGCTGGAATTTGGCCGTGACGGCTACGCCTTTATCGATGGGCCTTTCTCCTGGAAAAACGTGCTGATCGCCGAAACCGGGGACGGCGTTGCCGGCATGTCGCTGTCGTTTGACCTCACCGGCGGTCCCGGCGACAAGGGGCTGGACGATCCGGTGCTCGAACCGCTTGAAGCGCTCAAGGCGCAAGTTGTCGGCACCCGGATGATCGACAGTGTCGCCGTCTATTCGCGTTTTCGCGGGCAGGGCATTGGCCGGGCGCTGGTTCAGGCCGAGCTTGCCCGCGCAACCGGACCCTCCTCGATCATCACCGATGACAGCAATGCCGCAGCCCTCGCACTTTACCAAAGCCTTGGCTTTGAAGAGCAGGCGCGCGCGCAATTTCGTGCCTTTTCCGATAACCACACCGCCACGCAATGGGTGCTTCTGACGCGCCCGGCAACACTGCAGCACGGCGTCCAGACTTCCGCCCAATGAGGAGAATGTTCCATGGCCAATAATTACGACGTGATCATCATCGGATCCGGCCCCGGCGGCTATATCGCGGCCATCCGGGCCGCCCAGCTGGGCCTCAAGACGGCGGTTGTCGAACGCGAGCACCTGGCCGGCATCTGTTCCAACTGGGGCTGCATTCCGACCAAGGCGCTGCTGCGCTCGGCGGAGGTGCTGCATCTGAGCGAACACGCCAAGAACTACGGCCTCAAGCTCGAAGGCAAGGTGACCCCGGATCTCGAGGCCATCGTCAAGCGCTCGCGCGGCATTGCCGAACGGATGAATGGCGGCGTCGGCTTCCTGATGAAGAAGAACAAGGTCGACGTGATCTGGGGCGAGGCCAAGCTGACCAAGCCGGGCGAGATCGTCGTTGCCAAAACCACCAAGCCAATTGTCGAGCCACAGGGCCCGATTCCGAAGAACACCCTGGGCGAGGGCACCTACACCGCCAAGCACATCATTGTCGCCACCGGCGCGCGACCGCGGGCGCTGCCGGGTATCGAGCCCGATGGCAAGCTGATCTGGACCTATTTCGAGGCGATGAAACCGGCAAAAATGCCGAAATCGCTGCTGGTCATGGGCTCCGGCGCCATCGGCATCGAGTTTGCCTCGTTCTATCGCACCATGGGTGTCGACGTGACCGTGGTCGAGGTCATGAAAACCGTCATGCCGGTCGAGGATGCTGAGATTTCCGCCTTCGCCAAGAAGCAGTTCGACAAGCAGGGCATGAAGATCCTGCTCGAGGCCAAGGTGACCAAGGTCGAGAAGGGCGCTGACTCGGTTACCGCCCATGTCGAACTGAAGGACGGCAAGATCGAGAAGATCACCGCCGACCGGATGATCTCGGCCGTCGGCGTGCAGGGCAATATCGAAAACATCGGCCTTGAAGCGCTGGGCGTGAAGACAGACCGCGGCTGCATTGTCATCGACGGCTACGGCAAGACCAATGTGCCGGGCCTCTACGCCATCGGCGATGTCGCCGGCCCGCCGATGCTGGCCCACAAGGCCGAGCATGAGGCGGTCATTTGCGTCGAGAAGCTCGCCGGCCTGCCCAATGTCCACCCGATGGACAAGCTGAAAATTCCCGGCTGCACCTATTGCAACCCGCAGGTCGCCTCAGTGGGGCTCACCGAAGCCAGGGCCAAGGAGCAGGGCCGCGACATCCGCGTTGGCCGCTTCCCGTTCGTTGCCAATGGCAAGGCAATTGCGCTGGGCGAGGATCAGGGCATGGTCAAGACCATCTTCGACAAGAAGACCGGCGAACTGCTGGGCGCGCATCTGGTCGGCGCCGAGGTCACCGAACTGATCCAGGGCTTCGTGGTGGCGATGAATCTGGAGACCACCGAGGAAGATCTGATGCACACCATCTTCCCGCATCCGACAATCTCGGAAACGCTGAAGGAAAGCGTGCTCGACGCCTACGGACGCGCGCTCAACGCGTGAGCAGCGCCAGGCGGCTGCCCCGCGTCATCGTGCTGCCGGCAATCGGTGGAGCCGGTTTGGGCGGTCTCGCCGGTCTGGCGGCCATTCGCGGACGCGGTTCGGTCGAGCTTGGGGCCGTGCAGCTTGAAGGGATTGCGGGAATCGCAGCGGTTTCGGCCATTCTGGCATTGATGGGACTGATGCTCGGCCTTACATTCTGGTTGATCATGCGCGCGCTTCATGCGGCGGCAAACGGAGGCAAACGATGATGGAACATCAGATGGGATTTCTGGCAATGCCGGGGCTGGGCTTTTTCGGTCTGCTGCTGGTCGGCCTGATCGCCGGCTATGTCGCCGAACGCGCCATGAACCGCGATCACGGCCTGCTGACCAACATGCTGGTCGGCATTGCAGGCTCCTTCGTAGGCGGCGCGCTGGCCGGCGTGCTCAACATCAACTATTACGGATTTGCCGGAAATCTGGTGGTTGCCATCGTCGGCGCGATCCTCATCCTCTGGCTCTTTGGCCGCTCCAGGCGCAGCTGAACCACAACGAATACAAAGGACCTTTTCATGGTCACGATCCTCGACGTCACCAAACCGGAAGCAGCCATCAAGCCCGAAGCGAAGCGCGTGCGGCATCCGGAAAAGCAGAAGCGTCCAGATACGGAAGTCAAGCGCAAGCCGGAATGGATCCGCGTCAGGGCGCCCACCTCCAAGGGCTATCAGGAAACCCGTTCGATCGTGAAAGAGAACAACCTCGTCACTGTCTGCGAGGAAGCCGGCTGCCCCAATATCGGCGAATGCTGGGACAAGAAGCACGCCACTTTCATGATCATGGGCGAGATCTGCACCCGTGCCTGCGCCTTCTGCAACGTCATCACCGGCAAGCCCAACGCGCTGGATACGAACGAGCCGGAAAATGTCGCCAAGGCGGTCAAGCAGATGGGCTTGATGCATGTCGTCATCACGTCGGTCGACCGCGACGATCTCGACGATGGCGGTGCCGAGCACTTCGAAAAGGTGATCTGGGCGATCCGTGCCGCATCGCCCGAAACCACTATCGAGATTCTGACGCCCGACTTCCTGCGCAAGCCCGGTGCGCTGGAACGTGTGGTCGCGGCCAAGCCCGACGTCTTCAACCACAATCTCGAAACCGTGCCCGGCAACTATCTCACTGTTCGCCCCGGCGCGCGCTATTTCCATTCGCTCCGGCTGCTGCAGCGGGTCAAGGAACTCGACCCGACCATGTTCACCAAGTCGGGCATCATGGTGGGCCTGGGTGAAGAGCGCAACGAAGTGCTGCAGCTGATGGATGATCTGCGCTCGGCGGATGTGGATTTCATGACCATCGGGCAATATCTGCAGCCAACCCGCAAACACCACGAGGTGATGGAGTTCGTCACCCCCGACGAGTTCAAGAGCTACGAGAAGATCGCCTACACCAAGGGCTTTCTGATGGTCTCGTCCAGCCCGCTGACCCGCTCGTCGCACCATGCCGGTGACGATTTTGCCCGGCTCAAGGCCAACCGGGACGCCAAGCTTATGGCGGCGGCAGCGGTTGAATAAGGGCTCGCGGTGTCTTTACATGAGACATGATCGGTTCGTTCAAGGACAAAAGGACAGAACGACTTTTCCGCAGCGGTCAGGTACGTGGACTTCCTGCTGATATTGTCGTCCGCGCCAGGAGAAAATTGACGAGTTTGAATGCTGCGCATACTCTTGAGGATATGCGGGTTCCGCCAAGCAATCGCCTTGAGCCGCTAAAGGCAAACCGGGCGGGGCAGCATTCAATCCGCATCAATGATCAGTAGCGGATTTGTTTTCGGTGGTCCGATGGCAAAGCGTTTGATGTCGAAATATGTGACTACCACTGAGAGGTGAAGATGCAGTTCCTTCCTGATGCCCCGATCCATCCCGGCGAAATCCTGCGCGATGAGTTTCTTGCTGAATATCGGCTATCTGCAAACAAGGTTGCTGCTGATCTGGGAATCAATGTGGGGCGGCTTAATGAGGTGATATCGGGCCAGAAGCCCATCACGGCCGAGCTGGCTTTACGGCTTTCACGTTATTTCTCGAATTCGCCGGAATATTGGCTGAATTTGCAGAGCGGCTACGATCTGGCCGTGGCAATCAAGGCGGCGGAAGGCCTTGATGCGATCCATCCGGTTCAGGCAGCTTAGTGGACTTCCATTGTTCAAAGAAAGTGTCCGCACTCTTGATCTTCGCCGACTGACTGCGTAGCTCCATTTCATGCCGCAATTTCACACAACACGCCCCGTTCCGCATTCACCGCGCCAGATGTTCGATCTGGTTGCCGATGTCGAGCGCTATCCCGAGTTCCTGCCCTTGTGCGAGGCGCTTACCGTGCGCTCGCGCAAGGAGCGCGACGGCAAGGTCCTGCTGATTGCCGACATGACTGTGGGCTACAAGGCCATCCGCGAGACCTTCACCAGCCAGGTGCTGCTCAAACCCGACGATCTTGCCATCGACGTCAAATATCTCGACGGCCCGTTCAAATATCTCGACAACAAATGGACGTTCGTTTCTCGCGAAGAGGGGGGCTGCGAGGTGCGGTTCTTCATCGACTACGAGTTCAAGAGCCGGATGCTGGGTGCACTGATGGGCGCCATGTTCGACCGCGCCTTCCGGATGTTTGCCGAAGCGTTTGAAAAACGTGCCCGCGAAATCTATGGCGAACCCGGGGTGTCCTGAGACCCGCCAGCCATGGCCGCCCGTCCGATCAGTGCCTCAAGTGCGGCGCGCACCGTGGCCGCGCGGATCATGTCACGGCTCCAGGACGGATCCCAGCGCAATTCCACCGCGCTGGTCAGATCGCCGGGTCCCGACAGTCCCATCCAGACCAGCCCGACTGGCTTTTGCGGCGATCCGCCACCCGGACCGGCCACGCCGGTTACCGATACCGCAAAATCCGCACGCGACCGGCGGCGCGCGCCAAGCACCATTTCGGTGGCCACCTGCGCCGAGACCGCACCAAACGCCTCAAGCGTTGCGGCGCGGACGCCCAGCATGTCCTGCTTGGCCTCGTTCGAATAGGTGACAAAGCCTCGGTCAAACACGACGGACGAACCGGCAATGTCGGTGATGGCGCCGGCAATCAGCCCGCCGGTACAGGATTCGGCCGTTGCCACCATCCCGCCATGAACAGGAAATCTGTCGATGATCTCCTGTGCCAGGCGCCTGCAATCCGCCCGGATGTCGTTAAGGGGTGCCGTGTCGCTCATGTCCGGTCTCCGAACACCACCGTGGCGGTGGCGATCGCGGCGATGCCTTCGCGGCGGCCGATGAAGCCGATCATCTCGTTTGTGGTCGCCTTGACCGAGCAGCGGTCAAGCGAAATACCGAGAATGCGGGCGAGGGACTGGCGCATCTCCAGCCGGTGCGGGCCGATCTTCGGCGCTTCGGCGATCAGCGAGACGTCTGCGTTCATGATTACGCCACCGGCCTCGCGCACCAGATTTGCCGCGTGGCTGAGGAAGACATGCGATGCGGCGCCGCGCCATTGCGGATCCGACGGCGGAAAATGATCGCCGATATCACCGGCGGCACAGGTTGCCAGCAATGCGTCGGTCAGCGCATGAAGTCCGACATCGGCGTCCGAGTGTCCATCGAGTCGCTGATCATGCGGGATGTCCACCCCGCACAAGGTGACAAAATTGCCGGCAACAAGCCGGTGCACGTCATAGCCATTGCCGGTGCGGACATCAGGAAGCGCAAATCTGGTCTCGGTGGTCATGGCCTTATCCTCGGCGGCTGGAGCTCGCGGCGGGCGAGCCCGGTTGCAGATCTGTTTAGAGCTTGCGTTAACCGGAAAAAAGCTCTTTTGCATTTTTCCCGGCCAGCACGCGAATACGCCTTGGCAAGGCCGTCATGATTGTCTAAAAAAAAGGCAGAAACGAAAGTTGCGCGAAACGCATGCAAAATATTGATGATATTCTCAGGCAGCCGCTCCAGATCGGGCCGGTAACCGCGCGAAACCGGGTGTTTCTTGCGCCGTTGTCCGGTATTTCCGATCTGCCGTTCCGGCAATTGGCCTGGCGGTACGGCGCCGGGCTCGTGTTCACCGAGATGGTCGCGAGCCGCGAGCTGGTGATCGACCATCCCGAATCACATGCGCGGTTGCGCGGCGACGGCATCAAGCCGCATGTCGTCCAGCTGGCCGGCCGCGAAGCCCGCTGGATGGGCGAGGCGGCAAAGATAGCGGAAGACGCAGGTGCGGCGATGATCGACATCAATATGGGCTGTCCGGCCAAGAAGGTGACCGGCGGCTACTCCGGATCGGCGCTGATGCGCGATCCCGATCATGCGCTTGATCTGATCGAGGCGACGGTCAAGGCGGTCTCGGTGCCGGTGACGCTCAAGATGCGCCTGGGCTGGGACCATGACACGCTCAATGCGCCGTTGATTGCTGCGCGGGCTCAAGCAGCGGGCGTGCAGATGATCACCATTCACGGCCGCACCCGCATGCAATTCTACAAGGGTGAGGCTGACTGGGACGCCATTGCGCGCGTTCGCGATGCCATCACTGTTCCGCTGATCGCCAATGGCGATATCACCTCGCGCGCCGATATCGCCGAGTGCCTGCGCCGGTCCGGCGCCGATGCCGTGATGATCGGACGCGCGGCGCAAGGCCAGCCCTGGATCTGCGGCGAACTGGCCGGCTCACCCGATGTTCCGGAAAACCGGCAGGTGCGCAATGCCGTGGCGCTCGAGCATTACCGGCTGATGATTGCCCATTATGGCGACGATGTCGGCGTCCGCCACGCCCGCAAGCATATCGGCTGGTATCTCGAGACCCTGGCGCCAGATACCCCGGCTGCGCAGAAGGTTACGATGATGACCTCCCACAACGCAGATGAAGTCAGTGATGTTTTCGCCGAAGTGCTTGAAGCCGCAGCGGCTCTGCCTTCGATGATGGAGAGTGCCGCGTGAGTGAAAAACTAGCCGATCAGCTCTCAGCCATTGATCCCGAAACCGCAGGCATGGTGCTCAATGCCATCCAGCATCCGGTGATCATGGTCGATGCCAACAGCGTGGTGTGTTTTGCCAACTGGGAAGCGGAATCGTTTTTTGCCGCCAGCGCTGCCCATCTTGGCCGCCATACGCTTGATGCCTTCATACCGTTTGGAAGCCCGCTTCTGGAACTGATTGAGCATGTGCGCGAACGCCGCGCCGGCGTCAACGAATACCGCGTCGATTTGAGTTCACCGCGTCTTGGCAGTGACAAGCTGGTTGATCTCTACGTCGCACCTGTGGCGGGTCTGCCGGGCAATGTCGTCGTGGTCTTCCAGGAACGCTCGATGGCCGACAAGATCGACCGGCAGCTGACCCACCGCGCCGCGGCGCGCTCGGTGACCGGACTGGCCTCGATGCTGGCCCACGAAATCAAGAATCCGCTGTCGGGCATTCGCGGCGCCGCACAATTGCTCGAAATGTCGGTGGGGGACGAGGACCGGGCGCTGGCACGGTTGATCCGTGATGAGACCGATCGCATCGTCTCGCTGGTCGACCGGATGGAAATTTTTTCCGACGAACGGCCGGTGGACCGGGTGCCGGTCAACATTCACTCGGTGCTCGATCACGTCAAGGCGGTGGCGAAGGCGGGATTTGCGCGCAAGATCAAGTTCGTCGAACTTTATGATCCGTCGCTGCCTTCGGTCTATGCCAATCGGGATCAGCTGGTTCAGATCTTCCTCAATCTGGTCAAGAACGCGGCTGAATCGATCGGTGATGATCCAAACGGCGAGATTGTTCTCACCACCGCCTATCGGCCCGGCATCAAGCTGTCGGTTGCCGGAACACGGGAAAAAATCTCGCTGCCGCTCGAGTTCTGTGTGCAGGACAACGGGCCTGGCGTACCCGCCGATCTGGTCTCGCATCTGTTTGATCCGTTCATAACCACCAAAACCAACGGATCGGGCCTTGGCCTGGCCCTGGTTGCGAAAATTATCGGCGGCCATGGCGGCATTGTTGAATGTGACAGCCAGAGCCGCAAAACCACTTTCCGCATTCTGATGCCGGTATCGCCCGACGGCCGGCCAATAAAGCCGCTGCCGTCTCCCAAGGCCAGGGCACTGGAACAAAAGGACTGAACCGATGGGCAAAGCCACCATTCTTGTCGCCGATGATGACGCGGCAATCCGCACCGTACTCAACCAGGCCCTGACCAGGGCGGGGTATGACGTGCGCATTACCTCCAATGCCGCGACGCTCTGGCGCTGGGTTTCCGCCGGTGACGGCGATCTGGTTATCACCGACGTGATCATGCCGGATGAAAACGCCTTCGACATGCTGCCCAGAATCCGCCGCGCCCGCCCGGACCTTCCGGTGCTGGTCATGAGTGCGCAAAACACCTTCATGACCGCCATCAAGGCGTCTGAAGGCGGCGCTTATGACTATCTGCCCAAGCCGTTTGACCTGACCGAGATGATCGGCACCATCGGCCGGGCGCTGGCCGAGCCGCGCAAGCTTGCCGCCCAGCCCGAGGAAACAACCGAAGGCATGCCGCTGGTCGGCCGCTCCGCCGCCATGCAGGAAATCTATCGCGTTCTGGCACGGTTGATGCAGACCGACCTGACCTTGATGATCACCGGCGAGTCCGGAACCGGCAAGGAGCTGGTGGCCCGGGCGCTGCATGATTACGGCAAGCGCCGCAATGGCCCCTTTGTTGCCATCAACATGGCGGCGATTCCCCGCGACCTGATCGAATCCGAGCTGTTCGGCCACGAGAAGGGTGCCTTTACCGGCGCCCAGAACAAATCCACCGGCCGCTTTGAGCAGGCCGAGGGGGGCACGCTGTTTCTCGACGAGATCGGCGACATGCCGATGGATGCCCAGACCCGGCTGCTGCGCGTACTACAGCAGGGCGAATACACCACGGTAGGCGGCCGCACTCCGATCAAGACCGATGTGCGCATTGTTGCGGCGACCAACAAGGACCTTAAGATCCTGATCAATCAGGGTCTGTTCCGGGAAGACCTCTATTACCGGCTCAATGTTGTGCCCTTGCGTCTGCCGGCGCTCAGGGACCGCGCCGAGGATGTGCCTGATCTGATACGCCATTTTGTCCGCCACGCGGTGGGCGAGGGGCTTGATGCCAAGCGTTTTGACGGCGAGGCGCTGGAATTGCTCAAGGCTTATCCCTGGCCTGGCAATGTGCGCGAGCTGGAAAATGTCGTGCGCCGCGTCATGGCGCTGTATCCGCAGGATGTGATCACCCGCGAGATCATCGACAACGAGCTGAGAATTGAATCGCCCGAGCCGCCATCGCCGCAGGGCTCGACATCGATGGGGCCGGCCACCATCGCCCAGTCGGTGGAAGAAAACATGCGCCGCTATTTTTCCGGCTTTGGCGAGGATCTGCCGCCGTCGGGACTGTATCAGCGGGTCTTGGAAGAAGTGGAATATCCGCTGATTCTGGCAGCACTTACGGCAACCCGGGGCAATCAGATCAAGGCTGCGGATCTGCTCGGGCTCAATCGTAACACGCTGAGAAAGAAGATCCGCGAGCTTGGCGTGACAGTCTATCGATCACCGCGCCCGGTCTGATGCCACCGGTTGCGCAAGGTGCCGCTTGACAGCTTCTGGTCTGACGTTGCATTTTCGCCACATTCTGTTGCTTGTTCGCAACGGTAGGTTCGAGCGCAACTGAGGTGCAAGCAACAGATGACAATCGACGCAGCGTCCGGTCCTGCCCATGCAGCCTCGACACATCCGGACCACCAATCCCTTGCCGAGAGGGGCAATGGCCGCTTGGGCGGTGCAAGCGCTTTGGGCGGGAGCCCGGAGAGTGGCGGCGAGCAAGGTGCTGGGATGATTGGCGCTGCCGGCCAGCGTCGAAACCTGTTTACGCTGCCCGGCATCGCGCTGGTTGTCTCGGCGTTTCTCAGTGCGCTGGTCTCCTTTGCAATTCTTCTTGGCCTGACGCCCATCGAACCGGTCGATCAGATCGTGCTCGGCGCGGTGGTGATCAACCTGGTCTTCGTCATAGGACTGGTGACGCTGGTCTTTCTCGAAATTCGCACCCTGCTTCGGGCGCGGCGGCGGGGAAAGGCGGCGGCCAAGCTTCATATTCGCATTGTCGGCCTGTTTTCGATCGTGGCGATTGTGCCGGCAATTCTGGTGGCAATTGTGGCGTCGATCACGCTGGATGTCGGGCTTGATCGCTGGTTCTCGATCCGCACCAAATCAATCGTCAATTCATCACTGTCGGTAGCGGAAGCCTATGTGCTTGAAAACGCGCGCTTCTTGCAGGGCCAGACGGTGTCCATGGCCAATGATCTGGACAATGCCCGGTCGCTTTATACGCTGGACCGTATCGGCTTTACCCAGTTCCTGACCCGCCAGGCAATCGGCCGCGGCCTGCTTGGGGCTTTCCTTGTGCGCGAAGACGGCAGTGTCATCCTGCAGGCCGACATCGAGACCGAGCGGCCGCTTCCGGCGGTGCCCGAACAGGCGCTCAAGGATGCGGTCAAGGGCCAGCCGACGCTGATCCCGCCGGGCATCACCAATCTGGTTGGTGCGCTGATGCCGATGCAGCAGATCAGCGGCACGCTTCTCTATACCGTCCGGGTGGTAGATCCCGAAGTCATGCGCTCGATGCGGCTGATGGAGGAGGCGACCCAGGAATACCAGACGCTGGAGCAGGGACGGGCATCGCTGCAACTGGCTTTCGGCATTCTCTATCTCGGCTTTGCGCTGATCGTGTTGCTGTCGGCAATCTGGACTGCGATTGCCGTTGCTGACCGTCTGGTTCGTCCGATCCGGGTGCTGATCGGCGCATCTGACGATGTCGCCAGCGGCAATCTTGACGTTGTGGTGCCGGTTCATGCGTCGGATGGCGATGTCGGCTCGCTGGCGCAGACATTCAACAACATGATCGTGCAGATCCGAACCCAGCGCGATGAGATTCTGTCTGCGAAAGACCAGATCGATGACCGGCGCCGTTTCACCGAGGCAGTCTTGACCGGTGTGTCGGCAGGTGTCGTCGGGGTGGATCACAATGGCACGGTGACAATTGCCAACCGGTCGGCCTGCGAAATCCTCGGCGGTCGCGAAGAGGACGTGATCGACCATCATTTCACTCAGCTGGCGCCGGAGTTCGAAACCGTCATGGCCGAAGCCTCCATGCGGCCACGCGCGGCAGCAATAGCGCAGGTGACACTGCACCGGAGCGGCAAGGAACGCACCCTCAACGTCAAGGTGAGCCGCGAGGAAACCCATGACGGTCTGGAATCCTTTGTCGTGACCCTTGATGACATCACCGATCTGATGATCGCCCAGCGCTCCACCGCCTGGGCCGATGTCGCGCGCCGAATCGCCCACGAAATCAAGAATCCGTTGACGCCGATCCAGCTCTCGGCGGAACGCATTCGCCGCCGCTACGGCAAGCAGATCCCCGAGGATGATCGCGCCATCTTCGATCAATGCACCAACACCATCGTCCGTCAGGTGGAAGACATTGGCCGCATGGTGGATGAGTTTTCCTCCTTTGCCCGAATGCCCAAGCCGTCCAAGATTCGCACCGACTTGCGCGACATCCTCAAGGATGCTGCCTTTCTGCGCGAGGTCAGCCGCTCTGACATCACATTCAAGAGTGAATTTCCGGATTATCCGCTGGAGGCAGAATTTGATCCACGCATGCTGGGGCAGGCCTTCGCCAATCTGGTCAAGAATGCCACAGAGGCGATCGATGCGGTCCCATCCGACCAGGAGCGGTCCGGCAAGATCATTATCGTGCGCGCCGCGCTCTCACCCGATGAACGCGAGTATGTTGTCGATATCATCGACAACGGACGCGGCTTGCCGGGCGAGAACCGCCACCGCCTGCTCGAGCCCTACATGACGATGCGCGACAAGGGCACGGGTCTCGGTCTGGCCATCGTCAAGAAGATCATTGACGATCATGGCGGCACGATCCAGTTGCGCGATGCGCCGGCCGATGTCGACGAAGGCAAGGGTGCAATGATCACCGTCCGCCTGCCAGTGGACGCACAGGTGAGTGACAATCAAGAAGAACACGAAAGGGAACCGGCAGATGGCGTCTGACATTCTGGTCGTTGATGACGAAGCCGACATTCGCGAAATCGTATCGGGCATCCTGGACGATGAAGGCCACGAGACCCGGACCGCAGCGGACAGTGATTCCGCGCTGGCCGCGATTTCCGACCGGGTGCCGCGCCTGATTTTTCTCGACATCTGGCTGCAGGGCAGCCGGCTTGACGGGCTGGCGCTGCTCGACGAGATCAAGGCCCGCTACCCGGAATTGCCGGTGGTGATGATATCCGGCCACGGCAATATCGAGACCGCCGTTTCGGCGATCCAGCGCGGGGCCTATGATTTCATCGAAAAGCCCTTCAAGGCCGACCGCCTCCTGCTGGTCGCCGAAAGGGCGCTGGAAACATCAAACCTCAAGCGGCAGGTGACCGAACTCAAGAAGCGTTCCGGCGATCCGGTCGAATTGATCGGCACATCCGTGGCGGTTTCACAACTCAAGCAGTCGATCGACAAGATTGCCCCGACCAACAGCCGGGTGATGATTCTCGGGCCTTCCGGATCCGGCAAAGAGCTGGTGGCGCGTCTGATCCACCGCAAATCGACGCGGGCAGGCGGCCCCTTCGTCGTTCTCAATGCAGCGGCAATTACGCCCGAGCGCATGGAAGTGGCCCTTTTCGGCACCGAAAGTGCCGCCAGCCACGAGCGCAAGGTCGGTGCGCTGGAGGAGGCGCATGGCGGCATTCTGTATCTGGATGAAGTGGCCGACATGCCGCGCGGTACCCAGAGCAAGATCCTGCGGGTACTGGTCGATCAGCAGTTCGAGCGGGTGGGAGGCACCAAACGGGTCAAGGTGGATGTGCGCATTCTGTCATCGACCGCCCGTAATCTTGAGGAGCTGATTGCCGCGGGCGAGTTCCGGGAGGATCTGTATCACCGCCTCGCAGTGGTGCCGGTCCGGGTGCCGTCGCTCAGTGAGCGGCGCGAGGATATCCCTTTCCTGGTCGACATGTTCATGCGTCAGGTCTCCGAGCAGGCCGGCATCCGAAACCGGCGGATCGGTGATGACGCGCTTGCCGTGATCCAGGCCCACACCTGGCCAGGCAATATCAGGCAGCTGCGCAACTATATGGAACGGCTGATGATTTTGGCGCGGTCCGATGGCCCGGACACGGTGATCAGCGCCAGTATGCTGCCCGACGACGTCTCCGACATGCTGCCCAAGACATCCGCTGCGGGATCAGACCACATCATGACCCTGCCATTGCGCGAGGCGAGGGAGTTGTTCGAGCGCGATTATCTGATCGCCCAGATCAACCGGTTCGGCGGCAACATTTCCAGAACCGCCGAATTTGTGGGGATGGAACGCTCCGCCCTGCATCGCAAATTGAAATCGCTTGGCGTATAAGCAGCGCGAAGCGGTCATGGCCGCGTAAACGGATAGGCGCTTAAGGGGTCGGCAATGAAGGTGATCATTTGCGGAGCGGGACGCGTGGGCTACGGCATCGCCGAACGCCTGGCAGCAGAGGACAACGACGTGTCGGTGATCGACACCTCGGCCACGCTGGTCCAGGCGATCCGCGACACGCTGGATGTCCGCAGCTATGTCGGCCATGGCGCGCATCCCGATGTGCTGGCCCAGGCCGGCGCCGATCAGGCCGACATGATCATTGCGGTGACGCTTTATGACGAGATCAACATGGTGGCCTGTCAGGTGGCGCACTCGATCTTCAACGTGCCGACCAAGATCGCCCGCATCCGCGCCCAGTCCTATCTGAAATCGCACTGGGCCGACCTGTTTTCCCGCGACCACATGCCGATCGACGTGATCATCTCGCCCGAAGTCGAGGTTGGCCAGATGGTGCTGCGCCGGATTGCGCTGCCCGGCGCCACCGATGCAGTCCGGTTTGCCGACGACAAGGTGGCGATGGTCGCCATCGAATGTCTCGAGGATTGCCCGGTGGTCAACACGCCGCTGGTGCAGCTCTCCGAGTTGTTTCCCGATCTTCTCGCCACCGTTGTTGGCGTCTGGCGCAACGAGAAACTGTTCGTGCCGCATTCGTCGGACCAGCTCGAGACCGGTGACTTGGCCTATGTGGTGTGTGACAAGGATCATGTCCGCCGCACGCTTGGCCTGTTTGGCCATGAAGAACAGGAAGCCGGCCGCATTGTCATCTCAGGCGGCGGCAATATCGGCTATTATGTCGCCGCGGCAATCGAGGAGCGGCAGCCCAAGACCAAAGTTAAGATCATCGAGGCGGACCGCGGTCGCGCCGTTTCGATCGCCGATTCGCTGTCCCGCACGGTGGTGCTCAACGGATCATCGCTGGATCAGAACATTCTGGTGGAGGCCGACATCCAGAACGCGGATCTGATGGTTGCACTGACCAATGACGATCAGGTCAATATCCTCTCATCGGTGATGGCCAAGCGGCTCGGCTGCAAGGCCAACCTGGCCCTGATCAACAACCCGTCCTACCAGTCTTTCACCAAGACGCTGGGGATCGACGCCCATATCAACCCGCGCGCCGTGACCATCTCGAAAATACTTCAACATGTGCGCCGCGGCCGAATTCGTGCGGTCTATTCGGTGCAGAAGGGCGCGGCTGAAGTCATTGAGGCGGAAGCGCTGGACACTTCGCCGCTGGTTGGAAAGCCGTTGCGCAATCTGGATCTGCCCGATGGCGTGCGCATAGGCGCGATCTACCGCGACAAGCAGGTGCTGCGTCCCGATGGATCGGTCAAGATCAAGGCGAAGGATCGGGTGGTGATGTTCTCGGCTGTCGAATCCGTGCGCCATGTGGAGCAGATGTTCCGCGTCAGCCTGGAGTTTTTCTGAGCCCATGCTCGGCATCCTGCACGTTCTGGCAGTTGCAGTTGCGGGGCTTTTCGCGCTCATCGTTCCTGCCGTGCTGTTTGCCATTGCCGACGGCATGCGCGATCTGGCGCTGTCGATGCTGCTGGTCGGCTCGCTCGGCGTGTTCGCGGCACTGATGGTGCTGGGCGCGATTTCGGGCTTTCAGAGGCGGCTGGGCCGGGCGTCCGGATATGTGGCGCTGGTGGCGATGTGGGTGCTGGTTCCGATGATCGCCGCGGTGTCGTTCAAAACGCTGGCCGGACTGAGCTGGATAGATGCATGGTTCGAGGCGGTGTCGGCGCTGACCACCTCTGGAGCCACACTTCTGTCGCGCGAAACCGCACCGCAGGCCATTCTGTTCTGGCGTACCTCGATAGAGTGGTATGGCGGTTTCCTGACGCTGCTGTCTATCATCCATGTGCTTGCGCCCAGCGGATTTGGCGGATTGCCGGCCGGTGATCGGCGGATTATCACCGGCAATGCCAGCAACATGACCATCGATCTGGGTGAGTTCCGGCAGGTGTTTGGCCAGTACATCCTCATTACTTTCGTCATCTTCATCGGACTGATGCTGGCCGGTGTGGACGGGCCGTATTCGGCCATGCTGTCAATGGTGGTGATTGCCACGGGCGGGTTTCTGCCGTTCGAAGGAGCACTGGAAAACCATGCCGGGCCGATGGCGCAGCTGGTTCTCTCATCCGGTTTGCTGCTCGGAACAATCAGCGTTTTCTGGCGCCGGCGGCTGTTGCGCACGCCAAAGCAGTTTTTGACCGGAAATCCGGAAATCGTGCTGGTTTTTGTCGTGGTCTTGCTGGTGGCCATGCTTTATGCCGCCCGCTTGTCGGCTGTATCAGGTGGCTCCGCTCTGGGGCCTATCTTCATTGAGAGCCTGCTCGCCTCATCCTCGCTTGTCGCCACCAGCGGCATTGAGAGCCGGCCCGGCGTTATTGCGCTGTGGCCCGATCTCGTCGTGTTGATGATCGTGCTCGTCGGCGGCGGGATCTATTCGACCACCGGCGGCTTCAAAATCTACCGGATCGTCGCAATGGCCGTGCATTCTGCGCGTGAACTCAATCAGCTGATCTACCCGAGCAGCGTGACCAATCTGCGTTTCGGCCGGCAAATCATCGATGAGAAAAGCATGCAGGCGATCTGGACCTATTTCTCGCTCTCACTGTTGATCGTCGCGTTCGGCGCGATGGCTCTGACGCTTGAAACCACGGACTTCGAAGGCGGGATCACCATGGCGATCGCGTTCTTTTCCAATGCGGGGCCGGTTTATGAGGCCCTGATCCCACCATCCTACGTCACGGACCCGGCAAATCAGCTGTGGCCGCAATTCCAGGCCATGCCGGTGTCAGCTAAGATAACCGCCGTTGTGATCATGACGCTGGGCCGCATGGAGGTCATGATCGTGTTTGCAGTCCTCAATGTCCGGTACTGGATGAGCCGCTAGAATCGATATTGTCCGGGGCGATGCCTCTGCCAAATGGTGCAGGATGCCGTATGGCGATTTGCGGGTAGTGACGAAATCCATCCACCATTGCGCGACCGCAAAACAGGTGGCGTAAACTGCACCCGCAAAAACAAGTGTTTACAAAACACCACAACAATGGTCTTCTGCGGTTTGTTCGGACAAGCGAATATCTGTCAGCGGCAAGACTACCATATCTGTCGGTCAGAGGGAGTGGGAATGTCCGGAACTTGACGTAACGCAAGCCATTGGAGCTGCGTTGCGCCTTTTTCCATGCTGAGGAAGGCGCAGTCATCAAAGTTGGACATGTGCGGTAATGACCTGCGTTTTGCGGGCAAGAAAAAGACGGATAAAAGGCGCAATGGCGGAGCGTTCACAGAACCTGCAGGATCTCTTTCTCAATACGGTTCGGAAACAGAAAATCTCCCTGACGATCTTTTTGATCAACGGGGTGAAATTGACGGGTGTGGTCACATCCTTCGACAATTTCTGTGTCCTGTTGAGACGCGATGGACATTCGCAGCTTGTCTACAAGCACGCGATCTCGACCATCATGCCGAGCCAGCCTGTACAGATGTTTGAAAATGAGGACGCCACAACCGGCGCCTGACAGGACAACGAAAATCGAAACTGTAGATAGCTCAGGCAATTTCTCCGACCCGGACAGCAAGTCCGGCGTCATGCGGGCCATTGTGCTCGTGCCCACCTTGCGCACACGCAATGCAGCGCCCGGAAGCGGCGAGGCCGACAAGCGTCCTGACGCCAACCGTCTGGCGGAAGCCGTCGGTCTGGCCGGCGCCATTGATCTTGAAGTTGCCGAAGCACTGATCGTGCCGGTGTCCGCACCTCGCCCGTCGACCCTGTTCGGCAAGGGCAAGATGCTTGAAATTAAGGCGATGATTGATTCAACGGATTCCCATCTGGTGATTGTCGATCATCCGCTGACGCCGGTGCAGCAGCGCAATATGGAAACCGAATGGGCGGTCAAGGTGATCGACCGCACCGGTCTCATTCTTGAAATCTTCGGTCGCCGCGCCTCCACCAAGGAAGGCGTGCTGCAGGTCGAGCTGGCCCATCTCAACTACCAGAAGGGACGGCTGGTGCGCAGCTGGACCCACCTTGAACGCCAGCGTGGCGGCGGCGGCTTTATGGGCGGCCCTGGTGAAACCCAGATCGAGGCCGACCGGCGTCTCTTGCAGGAACGCATCATCAAGCTCGAACGCGAACTTGAGCAGGTCCGCCGCACACGGCAATTGCACCGCGCCAAGCGCAAGAAGGTGCCGCATCCGATCGTGGCGCTTGTCGGCTACACCAATGCCGGAAAATCGACGCTGTTCAACCGCATTACCGGCGCCGAAGTGATGGCCGAGGACATGCTGTTTGCCACGCTGGATCCGACGCTCAGGCGGATGAAACTGCCGCATGGCGCCACTGTTATCCTGTCCGACACCGTTGGTTTCATCTCCAATCTTCCGACCCACCTGGTTGCAGCCTTCCGCGCGACGCTTGAAGAAGTGGTCGAGGCCGATCTGATCCTGCACGTCCGTGACATGGCCGATCCCGACCGCAGTTCGCAGGCCGCCGATGTGGAGGCGATCCTCAACAGCCTCGGCGTTGGCGAGATCGAACCGCGGCGCATGCTCGAGGTCTGGAACAAGGTCGATCAGCTTGATGCCGAAGCCGCCGAATCCTTGCGTGCGCGCGCCGCGTCCGGCGAGGCCATCGTCGTCTCCGCGCTCAAAGGCGAGGGTGTCGACGCTCTGCTCAACGCGGTCGAGGAGAGAATTTCCGGCAAGCTGACCACGCGTACGATCCTGCTCACGGCACAGCAATTGCCGGTGATGTCCTGGATTTACGAACGTGGCCGGGTAAAGAGCCGGGTCGATCATGAGGATGGCTCGGTGGAACTGACCGCCGAATTCACCGCGTCGGACAATCTCGATCTCGACCGGCAGCTGGGACTGGGTCCGAAGCCGGAAGACGATTTCTAGAGCCGGCATTCATGTGCATTCAGCCGCCGGTACGGCTTCATAATTGGTCTGCAGCGCCTTCGTATCCCTTACGATCCATTCTTGTGATGCGTGGCGTAGACCGTCTCCTCCTGCGCCTTGCCGTCGTTTGCCACAGCGTGCTCGACAAAGGTCGGCACGCCCGCAGGGATGACCGTGTCTGCCCGTGAAACGCCCAAAAAAATATGCTTTGACGACGACGGGTCGATAGGAAACCAGCAAGGGTCATCAAACGTCCCGGCATATATGCCGACCGCACCGGGAAAACGCTCGAAGCTCAGCCAGAGTTTTGTGCCGCACTCGCCACAGAAGTGAACATGAACAACCTTTCCTGATCCCTCGGATACCTGGTCATAGGTCTTGGTTGATCCTGACAGTTTGACGAAATCATCGTCGTCGAAGATCGGTTCAACCATATAGGCCGAGCCGGTCGCCTTCTGACAAAACCTGCAATGGCAGATGGTTACCCGCTTTGGCTGTGCAAGCGTGGCATAGCGAATTTGGCCACAAAGGCATCCGCCTTCGTTTCTCTTCGTCATCCGTCCCTCCCATCATTTCATCCCACCGGGATGCAACAACACAAAAGACAGATTGCCAAGCGGAATATTGCGACAGCTTTCACTATGCGGACGGACCCTGCGCAGGTATTCCGCGGTACTTGCGTATCAGGTGGACTGCTTTGCTTCCTGCCACAGCGCCTCCATTTCCGCGAGCGTTGCGTCTTCGGGCGTCTTGCCCAATTTTGTCAGCCCTGCTTCCACATAGGCAAAGCGGGTGCGGAATTTGGTGTTGGTAGAGCGCAGCGCGTCTTCAGGGTCCGCCTTGAGATGCCGGGCCAGGTTGGCGACGGCGAAGATCACGTCGCCCAGCTCGTCCGACGCCTTGTCGCTGCGGCCGCTGGCGATCTCGGCCCTCAATTCGCCAATCTCTTCCTCGATCTTGTCGAGCACCGGACCCGCAGCTCCCCAGTCAAACCCCACCTGCGAGGCTGCCTGCTGCAGCTTCAACGCTTCCATCAGCGCGGGCAGGGCGCGCGGTACTTCGGTCAGTTGTCCTGGCGTCTCAGCCTCCGCAAGGCCTCGTGCGGCACGCCGTTCCCGCCGTTCGCGCTTTTCTTCGGCCTTGATCTGGGCCCATTGCGCCTTGACCCTGTCCGGAGTGTCGGCCTCCGAGCGCTCGAACACATGCGGATGCCGGCGGATCATCTTGCGGGTGATCGCCTCGACCACGTCTTCAAACGAAAACAGGCCTTGCTCTTCGGCCATGCGGGCATGAAACACCACCTGCAGCAGCAGGTCGCCGAGCTCGTCGCAGAGATCCTCGGGGTCATTGCGCTCGATCGCATCGGCCACCTCATAGGCTTCCTCGATCGTGTAGGGCTTTATGGTGGAGAAATCCTGCTTGATGTCCCACGGGCACCCGGTCTCCGGGTGCCGGAGCGCTGCCATGATTTCGATAAGACCGGAAATGTCGCGTGATGGTTTCATGCTAACAGTTTAGCTGAGCGACGGAGCGCCCGCGACTGTTGAGCCCCGGGCGCTCGCGTTGTCCACAGCTCAGTCATCAGCCTGCCGGGGGTACCTCGACCAGCGCGGCCTTGCCCGGATCCTGCGGCGTAAATCGTGCTGCTACGAGCCCGGCAGGCCAGCAATCGTGGGGACCTTTTCAAGGCCATTGTCCCAATCCGCGCGGCTGTCGCCGCAGATATGCGCATCGGGTCGAAGGTCGACCGAATCGTCAAGACTGCCTGCCGGAACCACCAGCAGGCCGGCATCATCATCGACATTGGGCAGTGCGGAGCCGCATTTGCTGCAGAAGCACTTCCGGTGCCGCGTACCGGGCAGCAGGAAAGTCCTTGCCAGGTCATGACCGGATAGCCATTCGACCGTGGCTGATGTCGAGAACATATTGGCCGCATGGGCAGATCCTGTGTCTTTTCGGCAGCGCCGGCAGTGGCAGAGGAAAAAGTTCTCAACTTTGCCCACGATCTGAAAGCGGACAGCGCCGCACAGGCACGAGCCGGAAATGGATCTTGTCATGATGAGTGTGTCCCGGGTTGAAAATGACTTGGATAATCAATCGCCAATGACCGGCCTCAAACGCCAGGTTTGAAAGGTTCAGTTCAGCGGAATGGCGTTTTCATCCTTGTTCGCCTGGTAGGCCTCCGACAGATCCGCATAGCGGTCGCGGATGCGCTGCGCCTGGTCGAGCAACGGCTGGGCTTCGGCGTCGGGCAATTTCGCCATGATGTCGAAGATGCCGCGGCCGTGCCAGAAGGCGTTGTCGTGGTTGTAACCACCCGGCTCCAGCCCGAAGACTTCCTTGAGCATCTTGAGATCATGCGGAATGGCAAAACTGTCGCGCGAGTCCTGGTGACTGAAGAAATAGAAGAAATTGTCGAATCCGCCCCAGGCAATCGCCGACATGCACATGGTGCAGGGTTCGTGGGTGGACAGGAAAATCATGTCCTTGGTGGATTCGCTCTTGGCGGCAGGGGATTCGTAAAAGCATTTAAGAAGATGCACTTCGCCGTGCCACAGCGGGTTTTCGGTCTCGTTGTTGGTTTCAGCCATCACCAGTGACAGGTCCGCTTTGCGCAACAGCGCCGCGCCAAACACCTTGTTGCCATCTGCCACGCCTTTTCCGGTGAGCGGCAGGATATCGTGTTCCATGACATCCAGCAGTCTGCGGACCAGATCCGCGTTTTCATTGATCTCCATGTGAGGTTCCGTTGGTTTTGTCCGACCGCATGAGCGCC
>CAXBIE010000084.1:0-21001 GCA_963975635.1 uncultured Hoeflea sp.
CTGGCCCAAGCCGGGCAAGAACAGCGTCAGCGAGACGGGCCTCGCGGCGCAGCACCGGCCATTCGGGCACGTCGTTGTCCCATTCAATAAGTGTCGGAAGTGCGCCGGCCTGGCTGATGACGACCTCGTAAAGCTTCCAGACCGCATCGGCGACCGGGCGGTCATGGGCATCGATCAGGAGCAGATCTCCTTCGTCGTCGACATCTTCGGCGTGGCCGGCGAGGTGAATTTCTTCCACCAGCTCGAGCGGGAAACTGCACAGATATTGCAACGGCTTCCAGCCATGATTGGTGGCGGAGACGAAAACATTGTTGATGTCGAGCAGCAGGCCGCAACCGGATTTCTGAGCAATTTCGCGGATGAAATCGGTCTCGCTCATCGTCGTCTGTTCGAAGGCCACGTAGGTGGACGGGTTTTCGAGCAGTATCGGGCGCTTCAGCCGGTCCTGGATCTGGCTGATATGGGATACCACGCGCTCGAGTGTGCTCGAGTTGTAGGGGACTGGCAGGAGGTCATTGAAATAGCCTGCGTCATGGCTGGACCAGGCAAGATGTTCAGACACCATTGCCGGTTCATAGCGCTCAACAACTCCGGCGAGACGGTCGAGATGCTCGGGATTGATGCCGTTTTCGGAGCCAATCGAGAGGCCGACGCCGTGGACGGAGAGCGGAAATTCGGCGCGGATCGCTTCCAGCCCGCGATGAGCCGGGCCACCGTCGCCCATGTAGTTTTCCGCATGGACTTCGAGAAAACCAATTCTGTAGTCGTCGGACAGGATGGCGTCGATATGTTCGGTCTTGAGGCCTGCCCCCGCACGAAGCGGGAGCGGGCCGTTTGGGAAACGGGACGCCTGAACAATCGGCGATGTGGGGGCAGACTGTGTCATTTCGTGGTTCCCGTTAGCCATGTGATTCTGGATCAGGCAGGCATGTCGCGATCAAGCGGCTCAAGCGAACCCATACGGCCGCCTTCCAGGCTCATCGTGGTGCAGGTTCCTGCCTCAACGCTTTTCCAGGCGTTGCCCTGATAGTCGACCTTGGACGTTCCGGCGCATGTGGTGCCGGGACCGGCGGCGCAATCGTTCTTGCCGGCCATGGCAACGCCATAGCATTTTTCTGTGGCTGCGGCTGCACCCTGGGTCGATGCGAGGAACGTTGCGCCCGAGATAGCCATGGCTACTGCGCCTGCGAGGGTTGATGCACCGATAAGTGTTTTCTGCGACATGATGTTCTCCTTGAGTGTTTTTGAAACTATTTCCGGGCTGTTCTCGTCCGGTAGGAGCACAATGACAAAATGACGCATCACTTGGAAATCAAGCGCACGTTATCAGGCATCACTTGAGCGTGAGCCTGCTGTGATCACGAGTCTGCCGTTTGCAGGGGCCAAGATCGGGGTTGGAGACTATCCGACCATGTCGATGAACTGGTCGACGCTCTCCCGCGTGGTGGCAAAGCTTGTGACCAGTCTGAGCATCGTCTCGTCTGAACCAACCAGATGAGCCGCTGAACGGGGCGCCGTCCATTCGTAGAACATCGCCCCTTTGGCGGCGAGCTGTTTGGCCAGCGCCTTTGACACAATCGGGAATGTCTCGTTTGCAGGACTCTGCCAGGCCAGCCGGGAGTTGCTGGATGCGGCGATGCCTGATTGGAGACGGGCGGACATGGCGTTTGCATGTCTGGCAATGTCGAGCCAGAGGCCGTTCTCGAAATAGGCGTCGAACTGAGCTGCGATGAAGCGGCTTTTGGAGAACAGATGGGCGGCACGTTTGCGAATGAACGGGGCTTGTTTGGCCATCGCGGGATTCAGAAAGACAAGTGCTTCCGCGCACCAGCAGCCATTCTTGGTGCCGCCAAACGAGACGATATCTACACCCAGGTCAGCCGTCATCTGCGCCGGTGTAAGGTCAAGCGCGACGAGCGCATTTGCAAAACGGGCGCCATCCATATGAAGCGGCAATTGGTGGGCTTTGGCGATTTTCGAAATGGCACGGATCTCGTCAGGTGTGTAAACGGTGCCGGATTCGGTCGCCTGGGTCAGGGTGATGGCCATGGGCTGACCGGCATGGACAAACCCTTCAGGAAAACGCGCGATCTGCGCTTCCAGTTTGGCCGGGTCCATCTTGCCTTCCAGGCCGTCGACGGGAACAAGCCTCGATCCGTGACTGAAAAATTCGGGTGCGCCGCATTCGTCCGCGATGACGTGTGCCTCGCTGTGGCAGAAGGTGACACCGCCTGGCCGGTTGACGGCTGACAGCGCCAGCGAGTTTGCAGCCGTACCGGTGCCGACGAAAAACACCGCGACCTCGCGCTCGAACACCTCGTTGAACCTCTGTTCAACCTTGCGATCCAGATCGCTGGTGCCATAGGCCGGGGCGAAGCCGGTTGAATGGGCTGTCAAGGAAGCTGCAACAGCAGGGTGAGCGCCAGCCCAGTTGTCCGAAGTGAAGATCATGCGAATGGGTCCCCGATAGCGTGTGTTGGTTCGGCTATGCCACGATTTTGGAGGCTTTCAAAGAGCCTGACGCTGTGTGGGACGCAAGGCAGTTCATCAGGGCCGGCAGGAATCGGTCAAAGGGAAGCGTGAGAGGTTTTCATGCTTCCGGCAGGAAAACACCGGAAAGCGACTCGTCAGGGTAATAAAATTGCGCTCCGTCAGCTTTATTGATCATTTAAGGTCGTTAAGGGGTGGTTTTTTGGGGTCGGTATCTTGCGCAAGGTCACGCATTCTGTCATAGAACAATCGAAATAGGACAGCCTTGCTGTCCTATTTGTGTCTGACAGGGCCAGCTGGCAAAGGCCTGGGCGGACACAAGGGGCTGAGAGCTGCATCGGCTGATGCGCTACGTGGCGGTTCATGGTGACCGTGCTGCCCCTTCGTGATACAAAACCACGCCGCGCGCCCGCACACACACCGGGTGAAGCTTGATAGGCGCGCATGGCCAGACGACAATTGTATCCGGAACGTAAAGCGTCGCCGCACCCGGCGGGGGCGAACGATGGGCCGGGATCAACCGCCACGGCGGCCTTGAAGGAGGAATGAAGATGGCAGACCTTTTACCATCTCTGACGGACGATACCGCTTGTGAGGCTCGTGCCGACACCAAGCCTACCACCGCGCAGACCTTTGGATTGCCGCCCAAACAGGGGCTTTATGATCCGCGCAACGAACATGATGCCTGCGGTGTCGGATTTGTTGCGCATATGAAGGGCCAGAAATCGCACCAGATCGTGCGTGACGGCCTGTTCATGCTTGAAAACCTGACCCACCGCGGTGCGGTTGGAGCCGACCCGTTGATGGGCGACGGCGCGGGGCTTCTGGTGCAGATCCCTGACCGGTTCTTCCGCGAAGAAATGGCTGGACAGGGCGTAACGCTGCCTGCGGCTGGCGATTATGCCGTGGGTTTCATCTTCATGCCGAAGGACGAGGCGCTCAGCAATCATCTCAAGGGGATCATCGCTGAAGTTGTTGCTGCTGAAGGCCAGACATTGCTCGGCTTTCGCGATGTGCCCGTCGATAACTCCTCACTGTCCAAGGCCCCGGAAATCGCTGCAACCGAGCCGCGCCATGTTCAGGTGTTCATCGGCCGTGGCGAGGGCACCGAAGACCAGGGTGACTTCAAGCGCCAATTGTTCGTCCTTCGCAAAGTGATCTCGAACCGGGTCTACAACGAGATCGATGATGGCGATGACGGCTTCTATTTCGTCTCCTTGTCGACGCAGACTGTTGTCTACAAGGGCATGTTCCTCGCCTACCAGGTTGGCGCCTATTATAAAGACTTGAGCGATCCGCGCTTTGAATCCGCTGTCGCCCTGGTGCACCAGAGGTTCTCAACCAACACTTTTCCCTCCTGGAAGCTTGCGCATCCTTACCGGATGGTGGCGCATAACGGCGAAATCAACACGCTGCGCGGCAACGTCAACTGGATGGCGGCGCGTCAGGCGTCGGTCTCATCGCCGCTGTTTGGCGATGATATCTCCAAGCTGTGGCCGATTTCCTATGAAGGCCAGTCGGATACGGCGTGTTTTGACAATGCGCTCGAATTCCTCATCCGCGGTGGGTATTCCATGGCGCATGCGGTGATGATGCTGATCCCTGAAGCATGGGCCGGCAACACGCTGATGAGCGAAGACCGCAAGGCGTTTTACGAATATCATGCGGCGCTGATGGAGCCTTGGGACGGACCCGCTGCGGTTGCCTTTACCGATGGCGTCCAGATCGGTGCCACGCTCGACCGCAACGGTCTGCGTCCGGCACGTTACATTGTTACCAATGATGACCGGGTCATCATGGCGTCGGAAGCCGGCGTCTTGCCGGTGGATGAAAGCTCCATCGTCAAGAAGTGGCGGCTTCAGCCCGGCAAGATGCTGCTGATCGATATGGAAGAAGGCCGGATTATTTCCGACGCGGAAGTCAAATCGGATCTGGCGACAAAGCACCCCTATCGCGAATGGCTCGAGCGCACCCAGCTGATCCTTGAAGACCTGAAGCCGGTTGAACCGCGGGCGCTGCGCAAGGACGTATCGCTGCTCGATCGCCAGCAGGCGTTCGGGTATTCGCAGGAAGATACCAGAATCCTGATGGCTCCAATGGCCACCACCGGGCAGGAAGCCATCGGATCGATGGGTACCGACACGCCGATTTCTGCGATGTCGCAGAAGTCGAAGCTGCTCTACACCTATTTCAAGCAGAACTTCGCCCAGGTGACCAACCCGCCGATCGATCCGATCCGGGAAGAGCTGGTAATGAGCCTGGTGTCCTTCATCGGGCCGCGGCCGAACATTCTTGATCACAAGGGAGCGGCAAAGAAGAAGCGGCTCGAGGTTCGTCAGCCGATTCTTACCAATGGTGATCTGGAGAAAATCCGGTCGATCGGTCACACGGAAGACCGGTTTGATACCAAGACGCTCGACTTTACCTATGCGAGCGACAAGGGTTCGGATGGGATGAAGTCCGCGCTTGATCGCCTCTGCGACCGGGCCGAGGAAGCCGTGACCGGCGGTTACAACATCATTATCCTGTCTGACCGCCAGATCGGGGCTGACCGGATTGCGATCCCGGCACTGCTGGCTACGGCCGCCGTACATCATCATCTGATCCGCAAGGGGTTGCGGACCTCGGTCGGCCTTGTGGTCGAATCGGGTGAACCGCGCGAAATCCACCATTTTGCCTGCCTGGCGGGCTATGGCGCTGAGGCGATCAATCCGTATCTGGCTTTTGATACGCTGCTTGATATGCACAAGCGCGGGGAGTTCCCGCCGGAAGTCGACCAGTACGAGATTGTCTCGCGCTACATCAAGGCGATCGGCAAGGGCATCCTCAAGGTCATGTCGAAAATGGGGATTTCGACCTATCAGTCCTATTGCGGTGCGCAGATCTTTGATGCGATCGGCCTGTCCAGTGAGTTCGTCAACACGTATTTTACCGGTACGGCTACGACCATCGAAGGCGTCGGGCTTGCCGAGGTTTCGGCTGAAACAGCCGAGCGTCACCGGCTTGCGTTCTCCAATGATCCGGTGCTCGCTACCTCGCTGGAGGTGGGTGGTGAGTATGCCTACCGGATTCGCGGCGAAGAGCATGCCTGGACACCGGACGCGGTCGCGACACTTCAGCATGCAGTGCGCGGCAACGCCCAGGACCGCTATCGCGAATTTGCCGATATGGTCAACGAGTCGACCCTTCGGATGAATGCCATCCGTGGCCTTTTCGAGATCCGCACAGCCGAGGCCTCGGGCCGCAAGCCGGTTCCTCTGGATGAGGTGGAATCCGCGGCGGATATCGTCAAGCGGTTCTCCACCGGCGCGATGTCATTCGGTTCGATCAGCCGCGAGGCGCACACCACCCTTGCCATTGCAATGAACCAGATCGGTGGCAAATCCAACACCGGCGAGGGGGGCGAGGAGCCTGACCGCTATCTGCCGCTGTATGGTGGCGGCCGCAATCCCGAGCGCTCCGCGATCAAGCAGGTAGCGTCTGGCCGGTTTGGCGTGACGACCGAGTATCTGGTCAACGCGGACATGATTCAGATCAAGGTTGCGCAAGGTGCAAAGCCGGGCGAGGGCGGGCAGTTGCCGGGCCACAAGGTCGACGCGACGATTGCCAAGACCCGGCATTCGACGCCTGGTGTCGGTCTCATTTCACCGCCACCGCACCACGATATCTATTCGATCGAAGACCTGGCGCAGCTGATCTTTGACCTCAAGAACGTCAATCCCGAGGCCGACATTTCGGTCAAGCTGGTGTCGGAAGTGGGCGTGGGCACGGTTGCTGCCGGTGTTGCAAAGGCGCGCGCCGACCACATCACCATTTCGGGTTATGATGGTGGAACCGGCGCGTCTCCGCTGACATCGCTCAAGCATGCCGGAAGCCCGTGGGAAATCGGCCTTGCCGAAACCCATCAGACACTGGTGCTCAATGGCCTGCGGTCGCGCATTGCGCTGCAGGTTGACGGAGGCCTGAAGACCGGACGTGACGTGATCGTCGGCGCATTGCTTGGAGCTGACGAGTTCGGTTTCTCGACCGCACCGTTGATTGCCGCAGGCTGCATCATGATGCGCAAGTGTCATCTCAACACCTGTCCGGTGGGCGTAGCGACGCAGGATCCCGTGTTGCGCAAGCGATTCAAGGGAACGCCGGAGCACGTCGTCAACTACTTCTTCTTCATTGCAGAGGAAGTGCGCGAATGGCTCGCTGCCATGGGCTATCGCAATCTTGACGAGATCATCGGTCAGTCGGAACTGCTGGCCAAGGATGGCATGATCGAGCACTGGAAGGCTAAGGGGCTGGATTTTGGCCGGATTTTCTACAAGCCGGATGCGCCCAAGGAAAAGACCTACTGGACCGAACGTCAGAACCATCCGATTGTTGATATTCTGGACAGGCAGCTGATTGAAAAGGCCATGCCGGCGCTCGAAATCAGGGAAAAGGTCGAGTTCGGCGTCAATATCAAGAATGTCGACCGTTCGACCGGGGCCATGCTGTCGGGTGAGGTTGCCAAGCGGTTCGGCCACAAGGGCCTGCCGGAAGACACGATCACGGTCAAACTCACCGGGACTGCCGGACAGTCGTTTGGCGCATTCCTGGCTCACGGCGTGACATTTGATCTCGCCGGCGATGCCAACGACTATGTTGGCAAGGGTCTGTCGGGGGGCTGCATCATTGTCAGGCCGCCTGAAAACTCGCCGATTGTGGCCGAGAACTCGATCATCGTCGGCAACACCGTGCTTTACGGGGCGGTTGAGGGCGAGTGCTATTTCCGCGGCGTGGCGGGCGAACGCTTTGCCGTGCGGAACTCGGGCGCCATTGCAGTGGTCGAAGGCGTCGGCGATCACGGCTGCGAATACATGACCGGCGGTCTTGTGGTGGTGATCGGTGAAACCGGCCGCAACTTTGCTGCCGGCATGTCGGGCGGTGTCGCCTATGTGCTGGACGAAGCCGGCGATTTCGCCAGCCGTTGCAACATGGCGATGGTCGAGCTGGAGCCGGTGCCTGAAGAAGACGACATTCTTGAAAAGCTGCATCACCATGGTGGCGATCTGGCCCACAAGGGCCGGGTTGACGTCAGCGGTGACATGACCCGGCATGACGAGGAACGGCTGTTCCAGCTGATTTCCAATCATATGCACTATACCGGGTCGACGCGCGCCAAGGAGATCCTCGACAACTGGGCTGATTACCGTCCGAAATTCCGCAAGGTGATGCCGGTCGAATACCGGCGTGCGCTTGAGGACATGGAACGGATGCGCATCGGCGTGGCGGCGGAATGAGATCGATGATCACGTCCACCACCCACACCATCGAAGGCCGGGAAATTGTTGACTATCAAGGCATCGTCACAGGCGAGGCCATTCTAGGTACCAACATTTTTCGCGATATCTTCGCAGGCATTCGCGACATCGTCGGCGGCCGCTCGGGCGCTTATGAAAAAGCTCTGCGTGAGGCGCGTGAAATTGCGCTCACCGAAATGCAGGACGAGGCACATAAACTGGGTGCGAATGCCGTCATCGGCATCGATCTTGACTATGAAAACATTTCAACCGGATCCAGTGGGTCGATGCTGATGGTTTCGGCGTCGGGCACTGCGGTTGTGATCCGTTGAAGGGGTAGATTATGGGTAAGGTAACGGGTTTTCTCGAAATCGACAGGCAGACGGCGAAGTATCAGCCGGCGTCTGACCGTATTCGCCATTTCCGCGAGTTCACCATCCGGATGAGTGACCAGGAAGTCCAGAAGCAGGCGGCGCGCTGCATGGATTGCGGCATCCCCTATTGCCATGGTCCCACCGGATGTCCGGTTCACAACCAGATCCCGGACTGGAACGATCTGGTCTATAACAACAACTGGGAAGAGGCGATCCGCAACCTGCACTCGACCAACAACTTCCCCGAATTCACCGGCCGTATCTGTCCGGCGCCGTGCGAGGAAGCCTGTACGCTCAACCTCGAAGACGCACCTGTGACCATCAAGACGGTGGAACAGGCGATTGCCGACAAGGCCTATGAAATGGGCTTTATCGTGCCGCAACCGGTAACCAAGAAGACCGGCAAGAAGGTTGCACTGATCGGGTCCGGGCCTGCCGGTATGGCGGCGGCGCAGCAGCTTGGCCGCGCCGGGCACGAGGTCCATGTCTATGAGCGGGAAAGCCGTCCGGGCGGATTGCTTCGTTATGGCATTCCGGATTTCAAGATGGAGAAGCACTTCATCGACCGCCGCATCGAGCAGATGGAAGGTGAGGGCGTCACATTCTTCTGCAACGTCAATGTCGGCGTCGACAAGAGCATGGAAGAACTGCTGTCGACCTATGACGCGGTGCTCTACACCGGCGGGTCGGAGAAGCCGCGCGATGTGGGGATTCCTGGTGCTGATCTTGTCGGCGTGCATGATGCCATGCCGTATCTGGTTCAGCAGAATAAGCGCGTTGCCCGCGAGAGCATCGACAATGTCGGCTGGCCTTCCGATCCGGTGCTTGCCGGTGGCAAGCATGTGGTGGTGATCGGCGGCGGCGATACCGCATCCGATTGTGTTGGCACGGCCTTCCGTCAGGGCGCGGTCAAGGTGACGCAGCTGGACATCAGGCCGCAGCCGCCGGAGAAGGAAGACAAGCTTGCCGTCTGGCCTTACTGGGCCACGAAGATGCGCACCTCGTCCTCGCAGGCGGAAGGCGCTGTCCGAGAATTCCAGGTCGGTACGCTCGAACTGGTCGGCGAGAACGGCATTCTGGCCGGTGTGAAATGCTGCCATGTCGATGAAAAGCGCAAACCTCTGGCCGGAACCGAGTTCATCATCAGGGCTGATCTGGTGTTTGTGGCGATCGGCTTCACCGGTGTTCTTGAAACCGGCGTGGTCAGCGATCTTGGCGACAAGCTGACAATTGACACCGACCGCCGCGGCTCGGCCAATGTCGCTGCCAATGAAGTTGACTATCGCACATCGGTGGACAAGCTCTGGGCGGCCGGCGATGTGCGCCGGGGTCAGAGCCTCGTTGTCTGGGCTATCCGCGAAGGCCGTCAAGCGGCACGGGAGATCGATTTGAGCCTGATGGGCGCTACAGACCTGCCAAGATAAGATGTCTGATTAAGATGATGCCGTGTCCAAGAGAATTGCCTGGGCACGGCATGATTCATTGATCAAGGCGTGAGAAGTCAGGGCTCGGTGCGCGGCCAAGCAAAATTATCGACCCGTCCTTCAGGCGGTTCCGGCAGCACGCCATCAAGCACCAGCTGGTCGCGCGGAGAGCGAACCAGACCGGTTGTTGCCGGCATTTCGCCCAGCAGCTCCGTTCCACCATCGAGGGCGGGATCCGTCATCGCCACCGGCATCGTCCGCATGATGGCCGCAACGCTTTCGTCCGGCGCAGGCGGCATGAATATTTCCGGAAAATTCGCCGAATCGATCGCAGAGACACCCTCGGCGGCAGCGTCGCCCAGCAGCCTCCGGATCGACTTCTCGACGTAGAATGCAATCTTGCGGCGGCCCGCTGTTGTCACGTTGATGCCGTCGGATCCGCGAAGCCGGACCTGCTGCCCGTTGATGTCGGAACCGGTGAAGATGAATTTGCCTTCCTCGTCGACAAAGCCGTCCCAAATGTCGATGAATTCGCCGCCGGCCTTTTCAACCTGTTTGCGTAACATGCCATTGAGCGCCACCATATCTGTGGTCATCGATGGTGATTTGAAAGCTGGCAGCCCGACCCATAACAGCGGCCTGCTGCCGCCTCCCAAGGCATCGATCAGCGCCCGGGTCCTGCGTTCATATTCAGCCGTCCAGTTAGCGGACCGGACAGGTTCGCGCTTGCCGCCGACCAGCAGTTGCTGGCGATCGTTGGATCCAAGCTGCACGACGATGATTGAGGGCTGCACTTCCTCGACGATCCCGCGCGCTTGGCCGGGCCAATCGTAATAATCGTCGCGAACCAGACCTGATGATCCGTTTGATCGATCCACAACAACAACCCCCGGGGCTTGAGAAAAAGCGACTGTCAAACCGTCGGCTGTGCCGTTTGCAAGAAAATCACCGACCACCAGAATCTTGCGGGCATTTTCAAGTTTCTCGACAACCGGCTCTGGTGGTGGGGCAATGCTTCTTGGCGACGGAGCTGTCTTGACGCGGCTGGTGCGCGAGACTTCCTGCTCGGGTTTCTGAGTGGTCCGCCCGCCGCCGCCAAACAGCAATTGCAGAAATGACTTTCGTTCCACGCGTTCTTGCGCTGCGGCGGGGTGGAGCGGCTGCAGAACAGCCAGGCCAGTTACGGTTGCCAGGATCAGAAACGCTGCCAGACGCAGCACCGGCAGCTTTCCTGTCACGGCTCTGGGATCACGGCTCGGACCCCGAGAGCGGTTAAGGTGCTGCAGCAAATGGCTCTTAATATCGGCGGATCGCATCCAATACCTTCTGCGATGGAACCGCCTCGCCGGTCAAGCCGGTGCGTGATTGAAAGGCAGCGATGGCAGCCTTTGATCCGGACCCGAAATTGCCATCGATGTCGCCGTCATAGTAGCCCAGTCGCTTGAGTCTTGTCTGCAATTCAAACTTCTCTTTGACATCGAGTGTGCCCGCAGGGCGTGGCCAACGCTGGTCAACGCCGCCGTATCCGGCAATCTCGTCAGCCAGTACGCCCACGCCAAGAGCGTAGGAATCGGAATTGTTGTAGCGCTTGATGACAAAGAAGTTCTTGGTCATCAGGAATGCCGGCCCATTGGCGCCGCCAGGCATCTTCAGTTCGGCGCGGCGGTCGCCGACGGGAAAGCCCTTTCCGCCCGGACGGGTGAAACCGAGCGCCGCCCACTGAGCCAGTGTCTTGGTCTGGCCATTATACTTGGCGCCACCTCGGGGTGCCACGGATTCGTAGCCCCAGGTTTCACCGGTTCTCCAGCCGTTTTTCTTGAGCAGGTTTGCGGCAGTTGCGAGCGCATCCGGAATGGAATTCCAGATGTCGCGGTGGCCATTGCCATCGGCATCGACGGCAAAGGCGAGATAGCTTGTGGGAATGAACTGGGTATGCCCCATGGCACCAGCCCATGAACCGGTCATTTGCCGGGTTGAAATATCGCCCGACTGCAGGATTTTCAACGCCGCAACAAGCTGCTGGCGGGCAAATTTGGCCCGCTTGCGGTCGGCATAGGCAAGTGTGGCGAGGGCTTGCGGAACATAGTGCAGGCGATCGGTCTTGGTGAGAATTTCACCATAGTTGGATTCCATCGACCAGATGGCCAGCAGAATCGTGGCATCAACGCCGAAGTGACGCTCAATCGCGTCCAGGGTTCTCTTGTGCTGAGCCCCCATCTCCCGTCCCTTGGAAATGGTGTAAGGATTGACGCGCGAGTCCAGATAGTCCCAGACCTTGGTCGTGAATTCGGGTTGGTAACGGGCTTTCTCCAGAACACCGGGGTCCGGAGCCGTGACACCGCTAAAAGCCTTCTCGTAGGTCGTGCGCGAAATCCCCGATTTCGCAGCCGTGCCATAAAAGCCGGAGACCCATTTCTGAAAGCCTGCATCAGCATGCGCCGAAAGTGGAGACAGCACAGCGGCGAAAAGGCAAAGGCTGGCGGTGCGAACAAATTTACTGGGTGATCGGATCATGTTCCAAGCATCCTGTTGATTGGGGCTGTTTCGGGTGACTGATCGGCAATCATATCCGGGAGCTGTCAACAAATCGTTTACCATATCCGTCGTCTCGAAGCAGTGCTCGATAAACTGAACGCATTCTGCTGCGGTGAATTGGGGAGCTGGAAGCCGAATTCGGGTGATGGGCAAACCAGACCGGTAGGCTGGCGAAGAAAGTCCTCTTCAGCACTTGAAAACATGCCGCCCTTCAGGTTGGTTGAGACCTGCCGGCAGAAACGCCGGACGAAATGAGAGATGAAACCGCATCTTTCTGCCCCGCCCTTCCTGTGGAACAGCAGGTCTGAGCCAACATAATGCATCCTGCCAATTGAACGATGTTCTAACATCTGCGTTGGCCTCTTATGACAAAAGGTGCGTACTGACCCGATAGGTACCAGAATGCGCTGGTAGGATCATTTATGAGAAATGAGGAAAATACATGACGACGATACACAAAGTCAGAAAAGCCGTGCTGCCTGTTGCAGGATTGGGAACGCGGTTTCTTCCCGCAACCAAGGCTGTGCCGAAGGAAATGCTGACGGTGGTCGACAAGCCGGTGGTTCAGTATGTCGTTGAAGAGGCCATGGCTGCAGGTATCGAGCATTTTGTGTTTGTCACCGGCCGCAACAAGGGCGTGATTGAAGATCATTTCGATATACAGGTCGAACTTGAAGCGACGTTGCGCGAACGTGGCAAAACCGTCGAACTGAGATCCCTGGAAGACATGTTGCCGAAGGCAGGCGCCACGAGTTTCACACGCCAGCAAGCGCCGCTTGGGCTTGGCCACGCCGTGTGGTGTGCCCGTGATATCATCGGAGACGAACCTTTCGCCCTGCTGCTTCCCGATATGGTGATGCACGACAAGGTCGGTTGTCTTGCCGGAATGGTTGAGCTTTACGAAAAAGTCGGCGGCAACATTGTCGCGGTGGCTGAATGCGATCCGGCGCTGGCCCACAAATACGGCATTGTCGGCAAGGGTGAAGATCTGGAAGGCGGTTTTCGGATTACCGAGATGGTGGAAAAACCAGCCAAAGGGACCGCGCCGTCCAATTACTATATCAATGGCCGCTATATCCTGCAGCCCGAGATCTTCGATATTCTGTCCAGGCAGGAACGCGGTGCCGGTAACGAAATCCAGGTGACCGACGCCATGCTGAAGCTGGCGGATACGCAGCCTTTCTCGGCTTACCCGTTTGCCGGCCAGACCTATGATTGTGGATCAAAGGAAGGCTTCATTCTCGCCAATGTTGCATTTGCTCTCGACCGCGAAGACATCAAGCCGCTGGTCGCGCAGGAGCTGCAAAAGCTCATTGCCAAGGCCTGAGACGCCGCAAACCGGGACCGCTATGCGGGGACGGCGCTTTGCCGGCCGTCCTCTCATCTGCGAAGTTTGAGGCCCAGTCCGAGGCGCATTGTTTCCTCGTCGGTGCCGCCTGTTTCCTTGGTCTGCTCGTAGCTGGCGTCTGCTTCCAAATCCAGGTAGCGGTTGACGGTCCACGTCAGGGCAGTCGAGGCACCGTAGCTCCGTTGGTTATTGCGGCCACTGCCGGTATCGTAATTCGTATAGCTTGCTGTCGCGCCAAGGCTGGCAACAAGATTGTTTCGAATCTGCTGTGACAGTGTGGAGTCGAGCTCATAAACCACGGCACCCGACTGGCCGGCTGCAGTTGAGGTCTGGAGTGTAGTTGCCAGACCGACATTGACGTCGGTGCCTCTCGCGGGTGACCAGTTGAGCTCGCCATCCACCGTCAGACCGGAGATGTCGGCGAGATTGGCGTCATCGAATGATCGCAACACATAGCCCGCGGCAAATTCACCCGACAGCTTTTCCCCCAGGTTGATTTCTGCACCGGCCCGTGCACCCATCGTGGTTGAGGATCTCTCTGCGCCTGTGGAATCAATGCGTCGATCGTATTTCTCGCGGCCGATGGACGCTTCAAGAAACGGCACCAATGCAGGAGAAACCTGGTATCCGATCCGGCTGGTGACCTCGGCACCCAGCGTATCACGGTCGTTGACACTCAGGCTGTTTCCGTTCGCCAGAGTGGCGTCGCCGTACAGCCGCCGGGTGATGTCGAGTGTCGTGGTTCCGCGCAGAAGACCCAGGTTTTTCGCCAGGCCGACGCTTGCGCGCAATTCATGAATGCCAGACTGGGTGGTGGCGCCGGAGATGGCATTCGGATCCGTGCGGCTTTCCTGGGAGTAGCTGTACCCGGTGCCGAGAATTGCCGTGAAATCGTTGACCAGATCCAGGTTCAACAGTGCGTTGAGGTTCGCGCTCGGAGATTCCGTTCCGGTGCCCGAGATGTTTTCCTGCCAGGTGCCAGAGCCGTCGATGCGAAGTTGATGACGCGACCAATCGGACTCCAGAACTCCCGATAAGGTCGTCTGGCTGTAGGTGCGATTGGTCCTGCCGGAGCCGAAACGCACGGATTCGTAGACAACTCTCTGATCAAGGGTGGGGCGCAGGGTCAGGGTGCCGAGCGAAATTCCCGTCACATCGTCTTCTTCGCTCAAGGCATCCAGCGGCAGGTCATCAACAGTTCCGGTGCGGGCGTTTTGCCGCGCCAGACTTGCCGCGTAGTCCTGATCTGCCGCACTGAGATTGGAAGGTGATCCGATTGCTCCCGTTGTCTCCTGCAAATCCGGTTGGATGGTGCTTGCCGAAGGATCGGCCGTGCCAGGGGTGGCTGATGCGCCGAAAGTGCCAGTTCCGGCGCTTGTGGTAACTGGTTTAGGGACGGGCAATGCGCCATAGAGCGAGGCTGCCGCGCTTTGATCAGCCGATAGGGGCTGTTCGGACGTGCCTCGAAGTTGATAAAGCCCGTTGGTGGTGCTTGCGGATTGCGCATGAGCTGCCGGGCTTGCTGCGATCAGGCAGAGTGCGGACACAGTGAGACGAAGCCCGGCGCAGCGCGGCGCTTTTGGTGTCTGGTTGGTATCTCTGCGGTCGCGCATGCGTCTTGGGTTCCGGACTCATCCAAATCTTGTCAAAGCGTAAACACTTGTGGTTAACGCAAGGTTTCGATCTCCCGTGTTGCGAACGAATGACGAGCTTGATGGACACAGGCGCGCCAAAGCGATATTGCGGCCTGATGAAGAAGATTTTGCCAGACTATCCACGCGCCGAGATGCTGAGTTCTGCCGGCCGCACGATCCAGACAGAAAAGGCCGGGCTGGATGCGCTCGCGGCAGCCCTGGAAAACGGGTTGTCCGAACCATTCACGCGGGCGGTCGAGGCTCTGGGATCGATCTCGGGCCGGGTGATTGTGACCGGCGTCGGCAAGAGCGGTCACATTGGCGCAAAGATCGCCGCCACTCTGGCTTCGACCGGAACACCGTCGCATTTCGTCCATCCTGCAGAAGCAAACCATGGCGACCTGGGCATGATTGCTCAGGATGACGCGATCATTGTGCTGTCCTGGTCGGGCGAAACTGCGGAACTGAAAGGCATTCTTGCCTATTCGCGGCGCTTTGGAATCCCGCTGGTTGCCTTCACTTCGGGTGCAACATCGGCTCTCGGGCGCGAGGCGGATATAGTGCTGCTGCTCCCACGCGAACAGGAAGCCTGCCCGCACGGGCTGGCGCCAACCACTTCGACCCTGATGCAACTGGCTCTTGGTGATGCACTGGCTGTGGCGCTGCTTGAAGCCAAGGGGTTTACGGCAGGCGATTTTCACACATTTCATCCGGGCGGACAGCTCGGCGCCACTCTGACGCATGTGGCCGATGTGATGCACACTGGCGACTCGCTGCCGCTGGTGGCATCCGGAACGCCTGCGCCGGAAGCGATCATGACGCTGTCATTGCGAAAGTTCGGTTGTGTTGGGGTGACTGCACCGGATGGACGCTTGATCGGGATTGTCACCGATGGCGACGTGGCCCGCAATCTGGGGAGCAATCTCATCGATCAGCCGATTGATGCGATCATGACCCATAAGCCCAAGACTGTCGCCCCCACGGCGCTCGCCAGCAGCGCGATGGCGATATTGAACAAGAACTCAATCGGCGCACTGATGGTGACAGATGAAAATCTTCTGCCGGTCGGTATCGTGCATTTCCACGACCTGCTCAGGATCGGCGTGGCCTGAGATCAGGCCCGCTCGACCGTCAAGCCACCCGATTGCGCCGCTATGATGCGGACCTTCGTTCCTGCCGGCAGGTCCGGTCCCTGCACGATCCAGGTCGTATCATCAAGCCGGATGCGCCCCTTGCCGTTGCTGAGCGGTTCTTCCAGCGTGGCTGTTCGCCCGACCAGGCCTTCAACCCGCCGGTTGAGCATGGGTTGATCGCTCTCCGCGTTCGATCCCGACAGCCGCCGGCCGAGAAGTGCCGAGGCAACAGCCAGCACCGCGAACACCAGAAACTGCAATTGCCAGCCCCAGAAGGTCGAGCCCCAGAGCGGGATCGACACAGCGCCGACCACAATTGCGGCGAGGCCGATCCACAGCAGGAAAACGCCGGGAATCAGGATCTCCAGGCCGAGGAACACCAGGCCCAGTATCCACCAGCTCCAGGGACCGAGTTCGGTGACGAGGCTTGCGATCATGTGTCCTGCTCTCCTCGTGGAGGTGCAGTGTAGCCCGGTGTGGTGGTGGCGCGTGGTTCACGCGGCGGTTGGCCGGGGACGCGTTTTTGGCTGCTCGATGAGCCGTTGCCGCCGTCCTTGCCGAAGATTTCCTGGGCAATAGCTCCAATGCCGCCCAGTGAGCCGATCAGCGAGGACGCTTCCAGCGGCATCATGATGACCTTGTGGTTGGGGGCTGAAGCCATCTTTCCAAGCGCTTCGGTGTATTTCTGGGCGACGAAGTAATTGATCGCCGAAACATCGCCCTCGGAGATGGCGACGGACATCATTGTCGTCGCCTTGGCTTCCGCTTCGGCGAGCCGCTCACGCGCTTCTGCGTCCCGGAATGCAGCGTCCCGGCGGCCTTCGGCTTCGAGGATGGCGGATTGTTTAGCGCCCTCTGCCCGCAAGATCTGTGAATTGCGCGAGCCTTCCGCTTCCAGAATATCTGCGCGCTTTTCGCGCTCGGCCTTCATCTGCCGGCCCATCGCCTCGACGAGGTCAACCGGAGGCGCAATGTCCTTGATTTCGACACGTGTGATCTTGATGCCCCAGGGAGCCGCGGCCTGGTCAACCACCTTGAGCAGGCGGTCATTGATCGCGTCGCGATTGGAGAGAAGTTCATCGAGATCCATCGATCCCATCACCGAACGAATGTTGGTCATGGTCAGGTTGAGCAGCGCCTGTTCAAGATTGGAGACCTGATAGGCGGCCTCGGCTGCATTGAGCACCTGATAGAACGAGACTGCATCAGCGGACACCGATGCGTTGTCACGTGTGATGACTTCCTGGGTGGGGATGTCGAGCACCTGTTCCATGATGTTTATCTTGCGGCCGATGCGGTCAACAAAGGGAACAATGATGTTCAGACCCGGCGTCAGCGTCTTGGTATAGCGCCCGAACCGTTCAACTGTGAAGGCAAAGCCCTGAGGCACAGTCTTGATCCCGGAGAACAGGAGCAAGATCGCAATGACAACAATGACAATGACTGTAACGTCGAGTCCCAACATGGCCAGCGGCCTCCTCACCTTCAAAACATGCGGAGTTTCACCGCCTGTCTAGACAGGTAGTTGGTCTGAGTCAGGCATGCAATCATCGGTACAGATTATCTTTGCCCCAGCCAAGCAGAATGGTGGGCCAAATTGGCGAGAATTTTATACCCAGCCCTGCAATTCCCGGCGGACAATTGTCTCAAGCACCTTCATGCCGCCCTCGCTGTCGTTCAGGCAGGGAATGTGGGTGAAGTGCTCGCCACCATGCTCGTGGAAGATCTCGCCGGCTTCGCCCGCGATCTCTTCAAGCGTCTCAAGGCAATCTGAAACGAAACCGGGGTTGATGACGGCGATGCGCTTCACACCTTCCTTGGCAAGCTTCTCCACGGTCTTGTCGGTATAGGGCTGAAGCCATTCTTCCGGTCCGAAACGCGACTGGAAGGTCGGCATCAGCTTTTCCTTGGACCAGCCCAGCCGCTCCCGCACCAGCCGCGCGGTTTTCAGGCACTGGCAGTGATAGGGATCGCCCTTGAGGAAATAGGATTGCGGGATGCCGTGGAACGAGGTCAGCACGATCTCAGGCTCCCAGTCCAGTGTGGCAAGGTGGGTCTCGATCGACCGGGCGATCGCTTCGATATAGGCCGGATCGTCATGATAGGGCGGTACTGTGCGCAAGGCCGGTTGCCAGCGCATGTCCATTAACGCCTGGAACGCCTTGTCGTTGACGGTGGCGGTGGTGGCGGCGGCATATTGCGGGTAGAGCGGAAACAGCACGATCCGGTCGCATCCGGCATCCTTGAGCGCCTGCAGCTTGTCGGGAATGGAAGGCTGACCATAACGCATGGCCCAATCGACCATGACAGAGGGGTGCTCTGCGAGGATGGCGCCGAGCTGGTCGGACTGGTTGCGGGTGTAGGTTCTCAGGTAGCTTTCATCGAGATCCTTGTTCCAGATTTCCTCATAGGCTTTGCCGACGCGGCCGGGACGGGTGTTCAGCACGATGCCAAACAGGATCGGATACCAGAGGAAGCGCGACCATTCGATCACCCGCTTGTCGGTGAGAAACTCCTTGAGGTAGCGCCGCATCGATTTGTAATCGGTTCCGTCAGGTGTGCCCAGATTGACGATCAGGACGCCGACTTTCTGGATTTTCACTGGAGGATGTTCGACTGGCAGTTCGCCTACACCACGGCAGGTCTCGTCAGTCAGGGTCATATGGCTGTTCACGGGCGCGGTCCAATCCGGGGTCATCTGTCTCGTTCGGTTGGCCCGAGGCAGGCATCTGCCTGTCAGCCAGCCGATCAGTTGTTGAACGGGAACATAGAGAACTCAATCGACAAATCAATCTTCGCCGGATGCGGCTTTTTGCCAAACGGGCAAAATAAAAGGGCCCGGAGAATCGGGCCCTTTCGTCGTTCAATCTGGTTGTGAAATTACTTGGCCGGGATCGACAGTGTTTCACCGATCACAAGATTTTGCGGGTTTGCCGAAGGGTTGGCTTCGGCAATCATGGTCCACATCGTGGCATCGCCGTAGTAGGTCTTGGCGAGATCCCAGAAATTGTCGCCCGCGGCAATGACATGCTGCTTGCCTGCCATTGCATCGGTTGCCGGCTCTTCCTTGGTCATTGCGGCATCTGCAGCCGGTGCGGCTTCCTCGGAAATCATCGGCGCCGAGGTGGTCAGGTCCTTGAAGCCAGCCAGCGGCTCTGGAACCTGGATTGTTTCAGCCGCAGGGGCAGCTTCTTCCATTGGGGCTGCTTCTTCAGCCGCCGGTGCCATTTCAGTCATCGGCTTTTCTGCAGCAGCCATCACCCGGCCATCGGTGTAAGGGGTGTAGGGATTGTTCTTGGAGAGGTAGTCAGCAACCACCTGTTCAAGGCCCGGGCCGAAATCATAGGCGTTCATGCCGGCGGACTTGAAGACTGCATAGCCATCGCCACCGCCGCGCATGTAATTGTTGGTCGCCACAGAGTAAACTGCTTCGGGATCAATCGGCTCAAAACCATCGCCCTTCTTGACCTCGACGGAGACGATCCGTGAGCCTGGCTCGGCGGTCTTGTCGAAGGTGTAGCGAAGGCCCGCGACCTGTGCGAAGCGGCCCGCGCCTTCCTCGATCTGGCTGACGCCGTTTTCGAGCGCTGCGACAACATCCGAACCCTTGAGCTCGAATGTGGCCAGCGTGTTCTGGAAGGGCAGAACCGTGAGAACTTCACCCATGGTGAGTTCGCCTGAATCGATCGACGCTCGCAGGCCGCCGCCGTTCTGAATGGCGATGGTCACACCCTGATCGCTGACCCGGTCAAGCATGGCGTCGGCCACCAGATTGCCCATCTCGCATTCGCCAGCCCGGCAAGTGTCACGGCTGCCATCGATTTCCTTGGTGGAGGCCGAGACGATTTTTGTCTTGAGCTCTTCGATCGGGGCGCCGAGTTCCTTGATGCGGGCCAGAACCCCTTCATCGGGTGTGATGGAGCTGTCGAGCAGGATCGGATCGCCCTTGGCTTCCTTGACCACGCCATTGTCGTCGAAGGTGACGGTGAATTCGCCAAGGTATTTCGAATAGGATGCTGCCTGCGTCACCGGAACCTTGTAGCCCTCGGGATTGTCGATCATCGTCGGGTAGGGGCCCTCGGCCTTCTCGTCGGTGTTGGACAGCAGCGAGTGCGAGTGACCGCCGACGACGACATCGACGCCCGGGATCTTCGCAATCATTTCCTTGTCGCGCGGGTAGCCGACATGAGTCAGCGCGATGATCTTGTTGATGCCCTCAGCCTGAAGTTTTTCGACCTCGGCGGTGATTGTGTTGATGTCATCGGCAATCAGAATATTGGGGCCGGGAGACGCAATGTCGGGAGTATCGTTGGTAACAGCGCCGACAATGCCGATCTTCTCGCCACCGACTTCAATCACCATGGATGGCTTGATCCGGTCGCCGACCTTCGAGGAGGCGCTGGCTGCGACGTTTGCGGAGAGAACCGGGAATTCAATGACGTCGAGGAAGGGAACCAGTGCTTCTTCACCATCATCAAACTCGTGGTTGCCCACGGTCATGGCGTCGAATTTCATCTGGTTGAGAAATTCGGCTTCAACTGCACCCTTGTAGGTGGTGTAAAACAGCGAGCCTTGGAAATTGTCGCCGCCGTTGAGAAGCAGAACGTTGCCATCCTTGAGCGCCTCGCGCCGATCGGCAATGGCGGTGACCAGACGGGCTGCGCCGCCAAAGCATTTGCCTTCGGTCTCATCATCTGCCGAACAGGTGGATTCGTACTTGTTGTTGGATTCGATGCGGCTATGCCAGTCGTTGATGTGCAAAATGGTCAGGCTGTAATCGGCCAGGGCCG
>CAXBIE010000085.1:0-20702 GCA_963975635.1 uncultured Hoeflea sp.
AAGCCAGAATGCCAGACCGGATCAGCCCAGGATGTGACATGAGTTTACTTTCCGCAATGTCCCAGCTTTTGGTCTCGGTGCCGAAAGTAAACTGGCCCCGAACTCCAAACTCAGCCTACCGCTTCAACGGCTTGTAGGTCACCCGCTTCGGATTGACCGAGTCCGCGCCGAGACGGCGGATCTTGTCCTGCTCGTAATCCTCGAAATTGCCTTCGAACCATTCCACATGGCTGTCGCCTTCAAACGCCAGAATGTGGGTGGCCAAACGGTCGAGGAACATGCGGTCATGCGAGATGATAACGGCGCAGCCGGCGAAATTCTCGAGCGCATCTTCCAGCGCACCGAGCGTTTCGGTGTCGAGGTCGTTGGTCGGCTCATCGAGCAGCAAAAGATTGCCGCCGGATTTCAGCAGTTTGGCCAGATGCACCCGGTTGCGCTGACCACCCGAAAGCGTGCCCACCTTCTGCTGCTGGTCGCCGCCCTTGAAGTTGAAGGTCGAGCAATAGGCGCGGGAGTTCATCTCGTGCCGGCCGAGCTTGATGATGTCGTTGCCGCCGGAAATCTCTTCCCAGACGGTCTTGTTGCCATCCAGTGAATCACGGCTCTGGTCGACATAGGAGAGCTGCACCGTCTCACCGACCGTGACCGTGCCGGAATCAGGCTGCTCCTGCCCTGTGATCATCCGGAACAGCGTGGTCTTGCCCGCGCCGTTGGGACCGATGACGCCGACAATGCCGCCTGCCGGCAGCTTGAAGCTCAGATCGTCAATCAGCAGCCGGTCGCCATAGGCCTTGGAAATCCCTTCGACATCGATCACCTGATTGCCGAGCCGTTCGCCGGTCGGAATGATGATTTGGGCGTTACTGGGACTACGGTCATTGGCAGCCTTGACCAGCTCGTCATAGGCACGGATACGCGCCTTGGATTTGGCCTGCCGCGCCTTTGGCGAAGACGCAATCCACTCCTGCTCGCTGCTCAGCGCCTTCTGCCGGGATGCCTCTTCACGGCCCTCCTGCTTCATGCGCTTGGCCTTGGCGTCCAGATAGGCGGTGTAGTTGCCCTCATAGGGAATGCCGCGGCCGCGGTCGAGCTCGAGAATCCAGCCCGTCACATTGTCGAGGAAGTAGCGGTCATGGGTAATCATGATCACGGCTCCGGGATATTCCCGCAGGTGTTTTTCCAGCCAGGCAATGCTCTCGGCGTCCAAATGGTTGGTCGGCTCGTCAAGCAACAGCAGATCAGGCTGGCGCAGCAGCAGCGCGCACAGCGCCACCCGACGTTTTTCACCACCCGAAAGATTGTCGACGGAGGCCTCAGCCGGCGGGCAGCGCAACGCTTCCATCGCCATTTCCACCTGGCTGTCGAGATCCCACAGGTTCTGCGCGTCGATGATGTCCTGCAGTTGCGCGCCTTCATCGGCGGTCTCGTCGGAATAGTTCATCATCAGTTCATTGTAGCGGTCGAGCACCGCCTGCTTTTCGGCAACGCCCTGCATGACATTGCCGAGCACATTGAGACTCTCGTCAAGCTGCGGCTCCTGCGGCAGATAGCCGAGCGTCGCTCCCTCGGCCAGCCAGGCCTCGCCGGTGAACTCGGTGTCGAGCCCGGCCATGACCTTGAGAACCGTCGATTTACCGGCGCCGTTCGGACCGAGGATACCGATCTTGGCATCCGGGTAGAATGACAGATGGACGTTTTCGAGGACTTTTTTGGCGCCAAAGGACTTGTTGAGCCCCGCCATGTGATAGATGAACTGCCGTGCCACAATGCGCTCCAGACATGATTTGGATGATTGCCCGCTGTCTATTCGAAATAGAGCCGGAGGGCAATGATGCCGCCCGCTCCTCCCCAGATCAGCGCCAAGCCCACCCGTCACAAGCTAAAATTAGATTAAACTGCCGAAATCTCCGCAAGCAATTTCGCAACAGAGCGGGTGCAACAAGCGCCCGACAATTGCAGGAGACACAAGAGCGATGATCTTCAATTCGGTAGGCTCGGCCTTTACCGGAAACTCCGGTTCCGGCCAGAACACGGGCGGCACATCCAGCCAGACCGAGACGGCTTCGGAATCGGAATCGAACGGCGACCAGACCGGCAGCACGGTCGCATCAGATCCGACAGGGGCTTCATCGGCCTCCTCAGGCTCATCCAACGGTCAAACTGGTGGTCAATCAGGTGCGTCCGGCCAATTGGCATCGCCAAAAACCGCCACCGGCGCGCAAACCGCGGCAATCCCCGTCGACGCTGCGAAGGCCCCGATTAATGAAGACGCATTGCGCACCCAGGCTCTCGACGTTCAGAAACGCATGAACACTGACATGCTGATCCGGTCGCTCGGCTCTGAGGTGAACACAGGCCTTAGCCTGCTCAGCGAGGCCGAGAGCGAAACACCCGTTCCGCTGGCCGTCGCAGCCTACGCCGAGAACTTCAACGAACCTGTAACCGACCCTGCCAAGGCAGCAGCCTGACACACCCTCCCGCCAACCCGGCCCTTGTCTGCGGATGAGGCCGGTGACCGGTTGCGCTGAGCCCGATAGACCCAGCGCGGATGTCACGTTCTATCCCGTCAAACCGCCGGCGTTTGGCCAAGGCGGTTTTGTCCGGCTGGCTGCTGCTTTAAGGCACATCACCTTGTGGCTCAGGCCGAGAAGCTGACCGTCACGCCCTTTTTCCGGAAATAGGACTGCATGATCTTGCGGCCCTGACGGTTGGACTGCGCCAGCTTGCCGGGCTCGAACACCGCTTCCTTGACACCTTCACGCGCCATCGCCGCCTTGAGCGCGGCAATATGGCTATCCAGCTCTTCATTGTCGTTCTTGATCGACTCGTAAATGTTGTCGATGGCTTGGTTCAGGCTCAGATCGCTCACGTGACGGCACTCCATGGTTCGTTGGCACTCAACTAGCGATTTTTCAGCCAAGGGCAAGTCGCAGTCATGAGGGCACATCCGGTGTCAAATCATCATTGCCCTTGATTTTGCCTCTCAGGCCATGGCCAATAGGCAAATGAGCGATTTTTCTGCCGCCCCGCATCCAAGCCCCACCGGCGCCAAACTCGCCGTTCGCCACGTGCTGGCAACCGGCCCGGCACGCGGTGTTGTGCAGATCAATCATGGACTGGCCGAACATGCGGCCCGCTATCAGAGATTTGCCCGTTTCCTGGCAGCCAATGGCTATCACGCCTATGTGCATGATCACCGCGGTCATGGCGCAACCCGGGCACCTGATTCGATCCCCGGCGCTTTCGCCTCCAGGGATGGCGCATCAAAGGTCGTTGCCGACGTCGCCGCCATCCACGCGTTGATCAACGAGCGGCACCCGGGTGTGCCGGTGATCACCTTCGGCCATTCCATGGGCGGCCTGGTGGCACTGAATTTCGCCGAAGCCCACCCCGCGGCAAGTTCTGCGCTGGCCGTCTGGAATTCCAACTTCAACGCCGGGCTGGCCGGTCGCGCCGGGCAGATCGCACTGCGCCTCGAAGCCTTTTTCAAAGGCTCCGACACCCCGAGCGCCATTTTGCCCAAACTCACATTCCAGGCCTGGGCCAATGCCATGCCTGACCGCCGCACCGATTTCGACTGGCTGTCGCGCGACAATGTCGAGGTTGATCTCTATGTCATCGATCCCTTGAGCGGCTGGGATGCCACCGTGAGCATGTGGCAGGACGTGTTCAGACTGATCTACGCCGGGGGAAGTGCTGAAAATCTTGCGAAACTGCCCAAGCAACTGCCTGTCCACCTGATCGGTGGCGCACAGGACCCGGCGACCGGCAACGGCGCGGCAATCACCTGGCTGGCAGAACAGATGACCGAAGCGGGAATGACGGACGTGACAAGCCAGATCCTGCCTGAAACCCGGCACGAGACCTTGAATGAGATCAACCGGGACCGCTCGATGGCCGACTTCCTGGCCTGGCTCGACAGCCGCATCGGCACCGCCCGGAGATCGTCATCAATATCGCCGGGATAATTGGCACCATTCACAATGTCGGACAGCATCAAAGGCCAAGCCACACCGGGAGCCGGCGGGAACAACCGCTTAAAACCGGCCTCATATGTGTCGGTGACACGTTTTGGGGATCGGCCGGAATGCCTGAAATTGGGTGTTCGTTCAGCCCGATTGGCCACCCGGCGGCAATGACCGGATTCTGCCGGCAACAGGCAGAGCAAAGATCGCGTTATCAGAGAAATTCATGTGTCAGCTTCTGTTTCCGGCGTTATACAGGCACCACTGATTGCAGCCCCTCGCCAGGTACCGCCACATCAGCAAAGTGCAACCACGGAGATCAGAATGGACCAGCCCAAGACCAACACCCCTCCGCTTGCCGGTGTTCGCGTCATTGAACTGGCTCGCATTCTGGCTGGCCCCTGGGCGGGACAATTGCTGGCTGATCTGGGCGCCGATGTCATCAAGATTGAACACCCCGAAGGCGGCGACGACACCCGGCGCTGGGGGCCGCCTTTCGTCACCGGCGCCGACGGCGAGAACCTCTCCGCTGCCTATTACCACTCCACCAACCGCGGCAAGCGCTCGGTCACGATCGACATCGCCACACCCGAAGGCGCTCAGGCTGCGCGCGATCTGATCGCCACCGCCGATGTGGTGCTGGAAAACTTCAAGGTTGGCGGGCTGAAGAAATACGGCCTCGATTACGACAGTCTGAAAGCGGCCAATCCGGCGCTGGTTTATTGTTCGATCACCGGTTTCGGCCAGACCGGGCCCTACGCGCCGCGGGCCGGGTATGATTTCATCATCCAGGCCATGACCGGCATGATGTCGATCACCGGCGAACCCGGCCGCGAGCCGCAAAAGGCCGGTGTGGCCATTTCCGACATCTTCACCGGGCTTTATTCGGTCATCGCCATTCAGGCAGCGCTGCGTCACTCTGAGAAGACCGGCGAAGGCCAGATGATCGACATGGCGCTGTTTGACACCCAGGCCGGAATCCTGGGCAACCAGAACCTCAACTATCTGGTTTCGGGCGTTGCTCCGGTGCAGATGGGCAACGCCCACATGAACATTGCCCCCTATGAAGTGTTTCCGGTTGCCGATGGTCACATCATCATCGCGGTCGGCAATGACGGTCAGTTTCAGCGCTTCTGCAAGCTGCTCGACGCCCCCGAGCTTGGCGCCGATCCCGAGTTCCAAACCAATCCGTCGCGTGTCGCCAACCGGGAGCGCCTGCGCGCCAACCTCATCGCCCGGATGGCGTCCTGGACCAAGGCAGACATGCTCAAGGCCTGTGAAGCCAATGCGGTCCCCGCCGGGCCGATCAACAACATTGCCGAGATGTTTGATGATCCGCAGATTGTCGCCCGCGGCCTGCGCATGGACCTCGAAGATTCTGCCGGAACCGAAATTCCGTCAGTCCGCACGCCGATCATCCTGCCCGCCTCACCGCTTCACTACGACCGGCCAAGCCCACGCCTGGGCGAGCACACCGAAGAGGTGATGGCTGAACTCAAGACCATGAATTCCAAGGGAAAACACACATGAAAACAGGCGGCCAGCTGATCGTCGATTCACTCAAGGCCAACGGCGTCGAACGCCTGTTCTGTGTGCCGGGCGAAAGCTATCTGGCGGTGCTCGATGCACTGGTGGATTCCGGTGTCGGCGTCACCGTCTGCCGCCAGGAAGGCGGTGCCGCGATGATGGCCGATGCCTGGGGACGGCTCACCGGCAAGCCCGGCATCTGCTTTGTCACCCGCGGCCCCGGCGCCACCAATGCCACCGCCGGTCTGCACATCGCCCGGCAGGATTCGATCCCGATGATCCTGTTCATCGGCCAGGTGCAGCGCGACGCCCGCGAACGCGAAGCCTTTCAGGAGGTCGAGTACCGCCGCGCCTTCACCGAATTCGCCAAATGGGTGGCCGAAATCGATGACCCGGCCCGCATTCCGGAGTTCGTCAACCGCGCTTTCTCCGTTGCCCAGTCCGGCCGCCCCGGTCCGGTGGTGCTGGCCCTGCCCGAGGACGTGCTGCGCGAGATGGTTGAAAATCCGCCCGCATCGATCCTGCCCAATCCTGTACCGGCAAGCCATCCCGGCGAGGCCGAGATGCGGGATCTCGCCGTACGCATTTCGCGCGCCGAGCGGCCGGTGATGATCCTGGGTGGCACCCGCTGGACAGATCAGGCGGTGCACCAGGTCGAACGCTTTGCCGAACGGGCCCAGATCCCTGTCGGCTGTTCCTTCCGCCGCCAGATGCTGTTCGATCACCTTCACCCGTCATATGCCGGCGATGTCGGCATTGGCATCAATCCCTCACTCGCTGCTGAGATCAAGAACTCCGATCTGGTGATGCTCATCGGCGGGCGTTTCTCCGAAATGCCGTCCTCGGGCTATACCCTGCTCGACATCCCCTGCCCGCAGCAACCGCTGGTCCATGTCCATGCCGACAGCAGCGAGCTTGGCCGGGTCTATCGTCCCACGCTTGCCATCAATGCCGACCCTGCCAGCTTTGCCGCTGCCCTTGCCGAGCTCGACGTCGACGGCTCGATGCCGCGCGCCGAGCGGACAGCCCGCATGCATGAAGACTATCTCAGCTGGTCGACACCACCTGAAACCGGCCCCGGCGATGTCCAGATGGGCCCGATCATCGACTGGCTGCGGGATCATCTCCCCGAAGACGCAATCCTGACCAATGGCGCAGGCAACTACGCCACCTGGGTGCACCGCTATGTCCGGTTCCGCAAATTCGCCACCCAGGGTGCCCCGGCATCGGGCTCGATGGGCTATGGCGTCCCCGCAGCGGTCGCCGCCAAGCAGGCTTTCCCGGAGCGTACCGTCGTGGCCTTTGCCGGCGACGGCTGCTTCATGATGCACGGCCAGGAATTCGCCACCGCCGTGCAGCACAAGCTTCCGATCATCGTCGTTGTCGTCAACAATTCCATGTACGGCACCATCCGCATGCATCAGGAACGCGATTACCCCGGCCGCGTCAGCGCCACCGAACTTACCAACCCGGATTTCGCAGCCCTTGCCCGCGCCTATGGCGGCCACGGCGAAACCGTGCTGACAACCGCGGAATTCGCCGCCGCCTTCGAGCGCGCCGAAGCCAGCGGCATGCCTGCGATCATCGAGGTCAAGCTCGACCAGCAGGCGATCACCCCGACGCGGACGCTCGACCAGATTTCGGGCACCGGGGTGAAGACATAGCGATAGGTAGAATGCCGCACTTGTTCTGGCGACAGCGCGCGCCAGATTGCAGGCATGAAGATATCAACAAATCCGCTCGCTCTGTCAGTCTGGTATGATGGTGACTGCCCGGTCTGCCGACAGGAGGTGGCGCTCTACCGGCGCATCGATCGCGATGATCTGATCACATGGATCGACATCGTCGCCCTCACCGACGCCGAACTGCCCGCCGGCAAGACCCGCGAAGAACTCCTCGGCAAGTTCCATGCCCGTGCGGCGGATGGCCCCTGGCAGATTGGCGTCGACGCTTTCGCCGCCATCTGGCAACGGCTGCCGGTACTCACATGGTTTGCATTCGTGTTTCGCCTGCCAATCGTCCGGCAGATTGTCCAGCTCGCCTATCTGGGCTTCCTCAAATGGCAGCGTCGTCACCGCGCCCGGCGCAACGCCCCGGCGTAAAAAATGTCCGGCTGCGTGTGCCGCCGCCTCAGTTGCGCATGTGTTCCGTGTGCTGATAGATCGCCGTCGAGCGGGCGCCCGAGCGGCAATAGCCGAGCATCGGCTGCGGCAATTCCTCGATCGCGTCGACCATCTCGCGCACCGCATCGGCGGTCACGCCCATCGGACCGACCGGAATGTGGCGCGCTTCGATGCCGAGCGCTTCAGCAGCCTGTTTGATGCTGTTGAAGCTCGGCTGGTCCGCCGCTTCGCCATCCGGGCGATGGCAGACAATCGACTGAAAACCGGCTGCCTTGATGGCGGCCAGATCCTCGACCGAAATCTGGCCGGCGACGGAATAGGTTGGTGTAACGGGACGAAGATCCATGACGTCATCTGCCTTTGATAGAAGGCGCGTCTGTCTCAGCCACGCCGAAGTTCGATCTGTCCCACTGACTTAAGCAATGGCTGTGAGCGCGTCAATGCGGCGGTGTGGTCGTGTCCACCCGGTTTCGCCAGAGCGCTTCGTGGTTAGACAGCGCCGTTGCGCACCCGTTCGGTAACCGCACCGATGATCTCCACCACATCGGGGAAACAGCCGCAGCATCGCCCGCGGATGCGCATCGCGTGATACACCTTGGATGGCACGATCAACTGCCAGGGATCTTCGGCGAGCAATTTTTCGACAGCATCCTCGATCTCGCCTTGCGACAGAAGGTTGCACTGGCAGACAATCATGGAAGTTCTCTGTGAATATGCGTCGCCGCCTGCCTCCGCTGCCGGTTGACGCTAAAACCTGTATGAATTACTCCACAATCATTGAACGAGCCGCCTTCCGCTGTCAAACAGCAGATGGTCATCGAGCCGGGATCATGGCCTGTCGTCCTTTCGAGGGGATAAGGCCAGACGCAAAGGATAAACCCGCCCGTGGGCGAACGTGCACTCAAGTCTGCTGCCTGGATCATCTCGCTGCTCTGCCTCGCGCCGATTGTCGCCGTGGCCTTCGCTGCGGTGTCCGGCACGCTCGACACCTGGAACAGCCTGATGGCGACGGTTCTGCCGCGCTATGCCTGGACCACGGTTCAGCTGGTGCTGCTGGTCGGCGTTGGAACGGCAGTGGTCGGCACCAGCACCGCCTGGCTTGTCACCACCTGCTCGTTTCCGTTCCGCCGCACCTTCGAGATCGTTCTGGCCCTGCCGCTGGCCTTCCCGGCTTACGTGCTGGCCTATGCCTATACCGACCTGCTTGATCATCCCGGCGCGGTACAGACCGCGCTGCGCGGCATTACCGGCTGGGGGCCACAGGACTACTGGTTCCCGGAGGTCCGCTCGCTCGGTGGCGCCGCAGCCATGCTGATCTTCGTGCTCTATCCCTATGTCTATCTGCTCGCCCGCGCAGCCTTCCTCAAGCAATCGCCGACCGCCTATTTCGCCGCCCGCACGCTCGGCCATACGCCTTGGGCGGCCTTCTGGCGCGTCAGCCTGCCGATGGCCCGTCCGGCGATTGCCGGCGGCGTGATCCTGGCCTTGATGGAAACCATCGCCGATTTCGGCACCGTGGCGCATTTCGGCGTGCAGACCTTCGCCACCGGCATATACTCGGCCTGGTTCTCGATGGGCGACCGCATGGCCGCCTCGCAACTGGCGCTCTGCCTGCTGGTGGTGGCGCTGGCCTTTGCGCTGATGGAACGCGCCCAGCGCGGGGCGGCGAAACGCTTTCCCGCAGGCTCACGTATCGAGACCATGGAGCGCCACCATTTGAGCGGCTGGCATGCCGCAAGCGCTTTTACCGCCTGCATGCTGCCGGTCGCCATCGGCTTTGCCATTCCGCTCGGCGTGCTCACCGACATGGCCATCGGCGCCGGAAAATCACCCTTCTCGCCGCGCTATCTCGGCTATGTCCAGAACTCGCTGATCCTGGCCTCAATCACCGCCGCCATCACCGTCGCCGGCGCCATCATCATCGGCTTTTGCGCCCGCATCGCGCCGAGCCTCGCCGCGCGCTTTTCCGCCGCCGCCGCCGGCATCGGCTATGCGGTACCAGGTGGTGTTATCGCGGTCGGGCTGCTGGTCCCCTTCGCAGCCCTCGACAACGCCATTGATGCCTGGGCGCGGGCCAATTTCGATGTCTCCACCGGGTTGTTCTTCACCGGCTCCATCGGGCTGCTGGTGGTGGCCTATATGGTGCGTTTCATCGCTGCTGCGCTTGGCGCATTCGACACCGGTATCTCGGCAATCAAGCCCAATATCGACGCCGCAGCCCGCACGCTTGGCCGCACCTCCGGCCGCATGCTGTTCGAAATCCATCTGCCGCTGCTCAGGCCGAGCCTGCTGACCGCCCTGCTGATCGTATTTGTCGATGTCATGAAGGAGCTGCCGGCGACGTTGATCATGCGGCCGTTCAACTTCGACACGCTGGCCGTTCAGGCCTATCGTCTGGCCTCCGACGAGCGCCTGCAACAGGCAGCCCTGCCCTCGCTGATGATCGTCGGATTCGGCCTGCTGCCGGTGGTTCTGCTCTGCCACACGATCGGCAAATCAGGCCGCCCGCGCCAGACGATCCGCCCCAGGGTGGATGCGCTGGTGCCCTCGGCTTGACCCGGTAAAGTCCGGATTGCGATTGGCCTGATACGCCCCCGTTAAGCCTGGTTTCTTAATCTGCTTTCACAATCTTATCAGACGCAGTAAGCATCCTGATCCTAGAATTTTGGAACATATCATGGCGCAAAATGCCACTATTTATAAAGTCGAACTGTCCGTCTCCGACATGGACCGTCACTATTACGAAACCCACAAACTGACCGTTGCCAAACACCCCTCGGAAACCGATGAACGGTTGATGCTGCGCATTGTGGCGTTTGCACTCAATGCCCATGAGCATCTGGAAATGACCAAGGGCCTTTCAACCGATGACGAGCCGGACATCTGGCAGAAAAGCTTGAGCGGCGAACTCGATGTCTGGGTGGCGCTTGGGCTTCCCAGCGAAAAGATGATCCGCCAATCCTGCGGCAAGGCCGGCAAGGTGGTCATCTATCCCTATGGCGGCAGGACGGCCGAGATGTGGTGGGACAAGATCAAGAACACCACCTCCCGATTTGACAATCTTCACGTGATCAATTTTTCCGAAAAAGACACCGGCGAACTGGCAAAACTCGCAAGCCGCGCAATGAGCCTCCAGGTCAACATTCAGGACGGCGAAGTGATGGTCAGCGCGGGCGACAGCATCGTCTACGTCACCCCGCTGAAATGGAAGAGCGCCGCGTAACGCACGGGTTTCTGACCCGGAACGGCTTGAGCTGGTTGGCGGCGCCCATCATGATCAGATCCGGCTCAGTAATGTCTGCGCGGGAGCATTTGCTCTGCAACGTCGAGGGTTTTCGTGACCGGTAGCTTCGAGCCGAAAGAACGCATTATGATTTGGCAACTAAGGGCGGGGAGCAGACTTTCGTTGCATCATGTACCAATGGCAACCACGCGGACGCAATAGCCGTTTGATGGTCAGACTTGAACTACTGGTTTGCCGACGCGCAGAAAATAGGATGGATTTTCTAATTCAGATCAAGATGCTTCTCGATGTCTGCAATCACTCGATAATTTACTAGCGCAGTGTTGAAGTTTGGCCGACAGTTATCACGCCGCCTTGGGTTCCTTATGGCATTTGCGAAACACCTCACTTCTGACAGATATCCAGATTGGTCACTGCCGGTCGGAATAGACTTGGATTTCCAAAACCTTCCAGTTCTTTTTGCAAAACTGAGCGAGGAAAATTCGACGTAGTCGAGTCCCGATTGAACGACAATACTACGTGCATCACCTACCGCTAGAGCTCGAAAATCGAAGTGTGGGGCATCATTTGATGCCATCAAAGAGACCGTTGCATCACTAGAATTACAACTGAGGACCGCGTGGACGGACACTCCGACTCCTGTATTGCAAGTCACATGTTCAAGTTTAAAACCCTGATCCTTTGTCAGGAAACTTGCGTAATCCAATGCATGTATAAAATGAGACAAGAGGAATGCTTTTCGTATGTCGATAAGGGACCAACGTAGTCCTCTCGGGTTGGACGCATGATAGCTTATCGAAATACTAGAGACTCGACCAAATGCGTCATCGGCCATCGCATCAGAAGCGAAAACGGCCGCGTCGGAATGGCGTAAATTGTGACCAACAATAGTCGCAAGCCCTTTCTGCTTCGCTAGCCCTGCTAGAACGGTCATCTGTTGTATGTCAATGCATGGCGGTTTCTCGGTCATTACGTGTATATCAGCCATAAGCGCTTCCTTAGAAACAGCAAAATGAACATCGGGAGACGCAACTACAATGATGGCTTCGGGTTTTTGTTCATCAATCCCCTTCCGCCAATCAGAGTGAGTTTTTACGCTGCCAAGCTTTTTTGCCGCCATCTGCGCCGCGTCTAAATCTGGATCTGCCACCCATAAACAGTTGAAGTCTGAGCTTTCCACTACTTGTGGAATTATCCGTGCTATTGAGTGCTTTCCGCACCCCACTATGGCTAAACTAATCATTCTTTCGCGGCACCCCATTCGAGAAACTGTTGCCATTCTTTGTCGAAAAAATTGCTCGCCAATGCTGATTGCTCTGAGGAAATGACAACAGCAGGCATTTCTGCGGTGGGACAATCAAAATGGGAAAATGGAGAGAACACGTATTTTGCCTCTCGACCGTCTTCATATTCAAATTTCATCAGGCAATACCAAATGATACTATCAAAGCGGATGACCTTCAATTTGTCTTCATCCATAACCGACTCAGCTAGCCGAATAGTGTTCTCGCCAAGAACCGCTTGGTCCATCCTTCGAGTCTTCCAACGAGCAGAACTGACCGTACTTAACTCAGTGTTGTCTGGATTATGAAGAACCAGCGTTAACTCTCCGCCAGTTTCATTTAACGTTTCGAGCAATCGACGCCTGTCTTCAATCCATCTTTCCCATGAGTGCACAAGTAGGCCGACCCTGCTGGCCCCATCAAACAATTCTTCATAGTCCATGGCCCCGAGCACTGATGCGCCACCGTTAACAGACATAACTTTATCCAAAGCGAGCTTTGTGTTTTGGTAATTAATTGCTTGTCGATTTTGTATCTCGCTGAGTGCTGAACTCATTTCTACAAAATCAGATTTTAGCTCGTCTCGTATAGCCTCGCGTTGACTCCGTTCATTATATTCTTTGAGAAGAAGCAATGCAGCCAAAAAACCAATTGCAGATGTTCCAATATTAACCAAAACTGCCTCAGCATAGTCGTATTTAGCGTCGAGATCAAGAATAGTTAAAACCCAAACCAGCAGCGCGCAAACAACAACAATCAGTATAACGGTAATCACCAAGAAACGTTTTTCAGAACTGCCTTGCCCGTTTGACATCTATTCCCCTTCCTACATGGAATCTCAAATTCTAAAAGCGTCAGCCTAGCTCCCGAAGTTCAACTATCATAGCGCTGAAATTCATTGTGGGAAGTTGCAATTCACAACCCAAGATGACGTTCGCTACACCGAGCATCAACGACGGCTTTGGGCCGAAAATAACCGCTACCCCCTCACCATCCCAAACAACTTCCCCGGCGCATCCGCGGCCAGCGGCGCGCCGGTGGCCTGCGCCATGTGCCAGGCCAGCACCTGGTTGCTGCTCAGCACCGGGATTCCCAGCTCGGCTTCCAGCGCGTCGATCACATCCAGCGTCCGCAGATTGGTGCAGGACAGGAACACCGCATCCGCGCCCCTGGCAGCTTCCCGTGCCGCCGCCATGATCGAGTCCGGCGCAATCCGCGCCACCCGCGCCTCCACCTCTTCGCCAAAGGTCAGCACCTCGCCGGTCTCGAAACCTGCCGCGATGAAGGCCTCGCGCACCGGCGCTGCAATGCTCTCGACATACGGAGTGACAAGGCCGAGCCGCTTCACGTCCAACGCCTGCAAGGCGGCCAGTGCCGCAGTCAGCGGGTCAGTGACCATCGGGGTCTCAACGCCCTGCCGCAGCATTCCGGCCACCGCCTCCGCGCCGATCAGCGTGGTGCCCGAGGTGCAGCCATAGGCCACCGCATCAAACCGCGCCGCCCGGGGCAACAGGCTGGCCCCGCGCGTCAGTTCCGCTTCCATCGCCGCAATCGAGCTGGCCGACAGCTCATCGCCGGACGGAATGCGGCTGACATAGATCGCGATGTCGCGATCGGGAAACAGACGGCGGAAATCCTGCTCCAGCGTTTCATCGGCCTGCAGCACCACCAGCCCCAGCGTGGCTTTCGACCCGATAGGGCTGATCAGTTCAAAGCCTGCCTGTTTCATTCCATGATCTCCGGCAAATCGGCGGGGGCGCGGCGCGACAGCAATTCCGGACCGCCGGCGCGCAGCACGATGTTTTCCTCATGCACCAGGATCCGGCCCGGCGCGATCTCGACACCCGGCTCCAGCGTCAGCACCATGCCCTCGCGCAGCTCGGTCGTATCGAGCGGGGTCAGCGACGGCCATTCCGTCAATGTCAGCCCGAGCCCATGGCCCAGCCTGCCGCCGCCGACGACAGACCCTTCACGTGTCAGCGCCTCAGCCAGAATACGGTGCAGATCCCGAGCCAGCATGCCTGGACGTAGATTGGTCAGCGCGGCTTCGGTCGCGGCATAGAGGCTGGCATGGGCGCGGCGCACATCATCGGCAGCACGCCCGATGGCAAAATTCCGGTCGAAATCGCAGAAATAGCCCTCTCGTACGGCACCTGTGTCGAGCATCAGCACATCGCCCGCCTGCAACGGACGCTCATCCGCCGGCGAGATGACATCGCCATAGCCGCCCTGCCCGGCCCCGCCTGCAACATAGCTGACCCAGTCCGCACCCTCCTGCAGCAGCGCCACCTGAAAATCGCAAAACACCCGTGACAGCGGCACGCCCTGATGCGCGAACTCCGGCACCCGCGCGAAGGCTGCATCAGCAATGGCGCAGCTGGCGCGGATCTTCTCAATCTCGGCCTCGGACTTGATCTCGCGCACCCGGTAGACCGCACCGGTGCCATCGGCAATCCGGCGCGGCGCAATGCGGTCCTGCAGCCGCAGGAAGTCGCCAACCGGCATCCGCAGATGGCTTTCGAGCCCCATTGGAATGCCGATCCTGCCCGACGCCGGCACGAGGGAATTCAACGTCTCGGCCAAAAGGCTGACACCGTCATCGACCGGGTCCGGCGCGTTCCAGGTGCGGATGTCGCGGATCCAGCAGCGCCCCATCAGTTCCGCCCCGATGGCAGGTATCACCGCCACCGGATCGCCCGCCGCAGGCACCACCACGAACCAGGGCCGCGCCGGGCTTTCCCAGAACCGTGTCAGAAAACCGGTGGTGTAAAACACGTCGGCAGGCGTGGTCAGAAGCAGCGCATCCAGCTGCCCGCGCGCCATCTCGCTCTGCAAGGCGCTGACACGGCGGCGGTATTCCTCGGCAGGAAAGATCAATGAATGTTCAGGCATCGTCCGGCCCCTTTGCCGCTCCGGCGGCTCCCGAGCGCACAGGGGCAAGCCCCGCTCCCGGCATTGGCGGGAAATCAGGCAGGCCCGCACCGCGGAACCGGTTGGAAAGTCTCGTGATCATGCCCGCCCCAATTCTTCATCGCCCCAGCATAGCTGCAGACGGCATCAGCTTTCCCGGAATAATCGGCACCATACCATCCGCTTTCCAGACAAAATCCGCCAATACATGCGGAATTCCGGACCGGCTCACCGGCAAACACTGGACCCTGATCTGTTTTCCGGCAATCATCGCTCATGGACAAATTCGACGCAGCCATTCTCGACGCCATTCAGACCAACAACCGTCTCACCGCCGAGGCGATGTCGAAACTGGTCCATCTGTCGCCCGACAGTTGCCGCAAACGCCTCGCCAGGTTGCGCGCCGAAGGCTATGTCGACGCCGATATCGCGGTGCTCAACCCGGCCAAGCTCGGCCGCGGCCTGATCGTCATCGTCGAGGTGGCGCTGACCTCGGAGCGCCCGGCCGATCTCGACCGGTTTCGCGACAGGATGAAGGCCGCGCCCGAGGTGATGCAGTGCTACTACATCACCGGCAACAGCGATTTCCTGATGATCCTGTCGGCCAGCGACATGGCCGACTACGAAGCCTTCACCCGCCGCAATTTCTTCGCCGAAGAGAACATCATGAAGTTCCGCACCAGCGTGGTCATGGACCGGGTCAAGACCGGCTTCTCGATCCCCGTGCCTTTTCCCGAAGAGACCAACATGAGCTGACCTGATCAAAACGGGCTGTGGCCGCCGTCATCAGCCGGCCCGGAGCGTTCGAGTCAGTTGCGCCGCTCGTCGAGCCAGGCCCGCACTGCAGCCAGCACCGGCAGCGCAGCGGTGATGTCTGATGCCGGAATATGCTTGAGCAGCGCCTGCATCATCGGCGCTATCGCCTCAATGCAGGCATCACGCATGACGCGTCCCTCGGAAGCAATGGTCACGCGTTTGGCGCGGCCGTCGGTCTCATCAGGGGTAATCACAACCAGGCCTTTGGCTTCGAGATGTTTCAGCGTGCCGGTCATGGCGCCCTTTGTCACCTGCATGGCGCGGGCAATGCGGTGCGGCGACCAGCCATCGCCCACCCGGCACAGATGATTGAGCACGGAGAACTGCGCCAGCGTCATGCCCTGAGGCATCGCCTTTTCAAAGGCGTTGCCGGACAGCTGCGAGATGATGCCGATCTCGTTGAAGAACCCGAAAACGGCTTCAGTGTCTTTGGAATCTGCGCTCATGCACTCCTGATCCGGGTTTCCAGCGGCCAGCGCGGCGCCGGCTTGATTTCGGGACCATAGCCCAGCCGGACAAACATTTGCAGCGTCTCGTGCTCGCCGATCCCCAGCTCAGTGCGGATGTCCGCATATTTGCCGGCCATTTCCTCATATTCCTGCAACGCCTGGCTGAACGGCTGCAGAGCAAGCCCGGCCTCGGTGACGGCGAGATGCATCCGGACATGGTCGCGCCCGGCTCCGATCTGGTCGGCCCTGGTGTTGCCGGTGGTGGTCAGCCAGAGAAACGCCATGGCGCTGTCGAACTGGATCTTCTGCGCCGCGGCGCCTTGTGCAAACACCCTCGAACCGGGATCAAGCATGGCCGACCTGTCCATCATGCCGATAAGTTGCAATCCTTCCATCAGCGGGCCTGCAAGGCTTATCCCGTCCGGATTGGCCTCGATCTCGGCCTTGCCGATGCGCATCAGATCAACGCTTTCCTTCATCGTACGGTAGGTACGCAACTCGATCTCCATCGCCTTCCAGCTCAGCGATCTCAGCGCATAGACGTCCTCCTGCGCCGTTGCATGCGCAATCCGCGAGGATCGTGCCAGCCCGGCGATGCGATCCAGCGGCGCGGCTGCAACCGGACGGGCGGTGTCATAGACCTCACGGTTTGTGTGACGTGCAAACACCTGAGCAAACAGCGGATCGCGCGGCACCGCGGCATCAGCCACCAGCCGCACATGCGCCACCGGGCGCTCGTCAAGCAGCGGCTGCGGCTCGCCATCGGGAAACAGCGTCACCTCGGCGCGGTGGCCGGTTTCCGCCGCCGCCATTGCCAATAATTCGATGAAACAGCCCAGACCAATCGTCAGTTGCCGGTCATAGGGATCGGTTTCGGGCAGCCGGCGCGATCTATCGAAATAAAGGGTGATCTCGCCCGGTGTGGCAAGCTCCGCCACCCAGGGCTGACGGTTGTGCGGATTGGGTGCGAGGATCGCATGCGACAGCGCAAAGATACGCGGATCACTGCTTGCGCCGGCATCCAGCGCTTTCGCCGTTTGCCAGGGCTGGCGCGCGCCGGCCGGATCACGGGTTGCGGCCCAGCCCGCAAGCCCGCCCGCCGCCAGGATCACACCACCGCCAAGCATCGTCATGAATTTTCGTCTGCTGGTCATAACAGCCTCCATATTGTTTAGCTCTAAACTAGATAGTTTAGAGCTAAACAATATGTCAAGCCCGGTGCTGCTGAAGTGGGCCACATGCTGCCCCAGATCGGCCCGCCGCTGACGCGCCTGCCCGCACAGACCGCTCTGGCGATGGTCGCCGTCAAACCGGCCAGGGAACGGTCGGTCGCCCTGGTCCTGACGCCGGTCGATTTCAAACCACTAGATGTGAGCTTTCTACCGGGTGTCGTGGCTCGGCACCCTGCTGATGCCAAATTTGCCCCGCGGCATGCGGCTGACCAGGATCACAACCAGTTCCGGCGCAACATTGCTCTCGAGATCATCGGCGATCACGATTCGCAGCGGCCGCGTGGCCGCCTCCCGGTGGTATCCAGCAGTCTAGACATCGTGATGGACTCAACCGCCAGTCACTGCAAAACGGGTAGCTATTTCATTCCTGACGCAAAAACGGTCCGCCTTGCGCCACCTGGCATGGAACCGGTTTGTTAAAATTGCAGATTGCCGAGGGGCAAAGAATTTACATTCCCATAATAGCAAAGCCACATATGTTTGCATCCGGAGATTGCAGCCCATGATGAGCAAAGCTATACAAATCCTGGTCATGTCCACCCTTCTGTCTGGCATCCCGAACGCAAGCACATTCGCTTCCTCGGAAATGCCCCCGCTTCCATTCCCGTCGATGAATTCGCGCGAGAATTATCTGAAGCTGTTGCTTCTGTCTTTCCACAAATACGCCGGGGAAGATCAGGTTTTGATGGATGATGACATCAGATCCAACGAAATGCGCGCCATCGCCCGACGTCGCGACTACATGTTCACACCGGTAATCAACGCTGACCTGGACGGCGACGGTCAGGTGACCCCATCCGAATGGAACACCAACCTTAAATCGAAAAGGCATATCGCCGATGGTTTTGACAGCTGGGACACCGATAAGGACGGAGTGATCACGCTGCTGGAGGCTTATGCATATGCACAAGGCGCATCGGCCAAGTTGGTCGCCCAATCTCGTGAGTCGAACCACTTCATCAACGAATTGATGAAGTTCGATTTGAATCAAGACGGAAGATTGACCGCCCACGAGCTGGAAAGTGGCGGGCGCCGCGCCTTTGCGGCCTATGACGCCGACGGCGATGGCTTGATCTCGCCCATTGAATTGAAAGACTTGAAGCGGGACCGCAGGATTACCCCTGGGATCAGGAGGCTTTCTGCGGGGTGCAACTTCCCGCGCCCGGGAGCTGACGACCAAGTCTTCGTGATCGGCTCATACGAAGCTGGCCGCCTGTCGAGTGTCAGCGTAGCGGGTCAGGACCAGGAAACAGAAACCAGCGAAATCCATATAGAGGACGGCAAGCAGCCAATCTATCTGGTCGCAACGTCCTATACCCCGATGATCTGGCGTCTGACCGGGCATACCGAGCGCATCTCGCATTTCGTCTCGAACGCCTACCGAGGTGTTGGCGTCACCGGTATCGACAAGGACAAGGCCACCCTTACCGGCTTGGGCCGGTGCACGATCCGTTTTGACAAAAACAACACCAGTAAAGCCACTTTCGATGCGCTGGCGGCCGCGATCGGCAAACCGGTCGACGGCATATTCGACAGCTACACACTTCCCGGACTGGTTATTCCCTCGCAGGCGGTAGCGCCGAAGGACTGGCCCCCCGCTCACAAGGCTTTAGCGAGGCGCAAGACCGAGTTTCAAACCGGCAATCTTAAAGCAGTCGCTCGCAGCACCATGGAGTCCTTTCGGAGATTTTCCCCTGGCGGTGTGGCTTTCCTGGATGCCGCCTCTGTCATCGCGTCGGGAACGGCGGAAGACTATCAGGTCCTGCCGCAGGAAGCAGGGCTGGTGCAGTTGATGCAGGACGGTGCCGTTACGCTGGAACGCGGTTACTACGTCATAAACAAACCCATCGCCCGCTTCCCTGCTGGACTCAACGGCGCACATTCGGTGCGCTTCCTGCTGGAAGACGGTGTTCCGATGCCTGCGGGATCTCCGGGACACTCGAAGGTCATCACACGAAGTGAACTTGAAAAGAAGATCCGGCCGCAACCCAGGGAACAAAAGCCATAGCAGCGCGTCAGAGCGCAACATCACCGGCAGAATTCGACTGCCGCCGGCTGACTGGATTTGTTGACAAGGCTGGCGGTTCGTCCAAAGCGTCCTGGAGCGCTTCGGCCAAGCAAAGCGGGCCAAAACCCTCCCCAGAAACGAAAAAGACCCGGACGCCAAATGTCCGGGCCTTTTCATAGGCCGGGGGAGAGGTCATTTATCCTCCGGCGGTATGGCTTTGCGGCAACGGCTTACTTGTAGCCGACCTCATTGTAGATTTCCTGCGCGCGGGCCTGGTTCTTGCCAAGCTCGTTGAGGTTGAGCGTGTCGGACTTGAAGCTGCCCAGTCCCTCGACCACCGAAGAAGCCGCGACCGACGGCACCACCGGATACTCGTTGTTGCCGTTGGCGAAATAGGACTGCGCCGAATCCGAGGTGAAGTATTCCAGCAACTTCACCGCGTTGTCGCGGTTCGGAGCATGCGTGGTGACGCCGGCGCCGGAAATATTGACATGGGCGCCGTTGCCGTCCTGATCCGGGAAGACCACGCCGATCTTGTCGATGCCTTCGCTCAACCCGTCGACCTGACCGGCAATGCCGCGGGCGAAGTAATAGGTGTTGGCAATGGCAATGCCGCATTCACCCGAAACCAGGCCCTTGAGCTGGTCGGTGTCGCCACCCTGCGGGTCGCGCGCCAGATTGTCCTTCAGGCCCTGCGCCCAGGTCTTCGCCGCCTCGTCGCCATTATGGGCGATATAGGCGCCAAGCAGCGACAGCATGTAGATGTTCGAGCTGGAGCGGGCGCACAGCAGGCCCTTGTATTTCGGATCGGCCAGCGCCGCATAGGTCACCGGCGGCTCGCTCACCTTGTCCTTGTCGTAAAAGATCACCCGGGCGCGCTTGGAAATGCCGAACCAGTGACCTTCGGGATGGCGCAGGCTCTCGGGAACCCGCTCATTCAGGACCTCTGAGTCGACCGCCTGGAACAGGCCCGCCTCATCGGCGCGCCACAAACGGCCGGCGTCGGCGGTGATGAACACATCCGCCGGGCTGTTGGCACCTTCGGCTTTCATCCGTTCGATAAGCTCGTCTTCCTTGCCCTCGATCAGGTTGATTTCGATGCCGGTGGCCTCGGTGAAGTCGCTGTAGAGCCGCTCGTCGGTGTC
>CAXBIE010000086.1:0-20509 GCA_963975635.1 uncultured Hoeflea sp.
CGGAAATTGAACCAGTCATTAGGCCCAAAAACAACCAGAGTTTTTCAACGGAATATGTCTGGAACAAGACCAATGGCGGCATGGGATCGTTCTATCGGTTCAAGCACGAACTGGTGTTCGTGTTCAAGAAGGGCAATGCACCGCACATCAACAATTTTGGTCTGGGGGATGCCGGGCGCTATCGAACCAATGTCTGGGACTATCCCGGCATCAGTTCTCTAGGAGCCAATCGGGATGAAGAACTGGCGATGCACCCGACGGTCAAACCGGTGGCCTTGATTGCCGATGCAATACGGGATTGCTCGAAGCGGGGCGACATCGTGCTCGACGTGTTCGGTGGATCAGGCTCAACACTGATTGCCGCCGACCAGTGCGGCCGAGTTGCCCGCCTGATCGAGATTGATCCGCTTTATTGCGACACCATCATTCGAAGGTTCGAGCGAGTCACCGGAGAGCCGGCGCGGCTGGTTGGGAGCGGAGCGTCGTTTGCGAAAGTGGCGATCGAACGGAAGGACGCGCACGACAGCGATAATGGATCTGCCCCGGTTTCTGGTCGCGGCTACGGGGAGAGCGACGCCCCTGAGAGGTCGGTCTCCGACAACGCCGTGGCTGCGGCGACCGGAGGAGGTCGGTGATGGCCAGAAGAACAGACGATTACCGCGCCGGCTCGCACAAGGGTGAGAACCGGGAACTGACGCGGTTCCAGAAATCCCTGCTCAAGGAGGCCAATCGGACGATCACGCTTCGCAGCGGCGGCCACGCTCAGGAAGCAACGCTTGAAGAAGCCGTCATCCGTAGGCTGTTCCAGGTCGCAACCAATGGCTCGCCGCATGCGCTCGGCCACGTGCTGCGCAACATCAATGACGCTCAGTCCCTTAGTCAGGCGCTGATCCGCGAAGAAGTGGCAAAGGGAAAGCGGATCAAGCAGCGGCTGCAACAAGGCCTCGATCGGTCGGTTCACAAAGGAGCTGACCCGGTCTGGGCTGTCCCTCATCCGGACGACATTGTCATTGACGAAGAGGAGGGCTGGTCCTTGAAAGGTCCGGTCGACGTGGATGAGTTGAAAGCCATCCGGCGCCGGGTCACGATGCGCGACGTCCTCCTGCTGCAATCGGTGCTCGACGAGCGACTGTCTGATGCTCCGCGTCTGGAAGAGTCCGACGGGCCAGCCGTAGAAACCGCCGGCAGCACCTCACATATCTTCGCGAACCTGCTCAATAACAACCTGCCGGAGCGGTTCCAGCTGTCAGCCACCGGAATGGTGTTGGAGATCATGCGTTACCAGCGGCTGACCAAGCGCGAACTGCTCAAGACAACCCGGCGCGCCTGGGCCGCGATTGGTCAGCCCAAACCGCGAGGCGCAACCCTGCCGCCCTGGTCCGAAGCCGGTCAGCTGGTTGAGCGCACGATGCGTGTCATCAACGACGTTCTTGGGCAAATGAGGGCGGGTACGCTCACCAGCGAACGCGACATCGTGGAGAGGTTGAGCGAGATGCTGCAGCGGTAAACCGGTCAGCAATTCCAGCGGATCGTATCATTCTCGTGACGTGAAATGCCAGGTTCTGCGAAACTTGACATCAACGGCCACAATGGGAGTTGGCAATTCACACCAAATGCAGGTTACCGATGGCCATCCCATCCTTGATCCGCTTCAGAACAAAGGCTATCTGCGATTCGGAGGGGATCGATATCGTCGTGACACTCTTTTCCTCCCGGTCAGGGAATCACAATTGGCAAATTACAACTCAAAATGGTCCAATTTCTTGGGGGCACGTTAAACGAATTGAAACGAGACGCGCGCGAATTCAGAGCCCCCCAATTTCTGCTTCCACGCGTGGTGTTTGGGAGTGCCTACCGTGCCGGCATCGACCGCGCCCTCCAGCTCATGACGGAGCACGCCTAGAAGATGAACGACCCCACCGCCGGTTTAGGTATACTGCAACTCCTTATGAAGCTCGAAGCGATACGGCTCGAAATCGCATCCGATCAGGATGGCAAGATCCGGACGCTGCGGGTGAGGAAGTGCGGTGACTGATCTGCACGGCGGTCAAACATACCAAGAATTTTGTCTTATGTCAGAAGCTCTACATTGCCCGCGTAAGGCATTGCTCGCAGATCGAAGCCTATTGCTAAGAGAGGTGCTTGTCGACAGTCGCATATTATGTGGGCCGTTTCGCGTGTTTTCGGTTTGAGCGCCGCTGTCAGGTCCGCTCGACCTGGGCCATAAGAATTTCGACAAAACGCTCGGCGCTCTCTTTGTGAGGCGCGCCCGGTTGAATGACAAAATAGGGATTGGGTGCAGGCACCACCATATCCAGCAGTCTTACCAGCGCCCCGCTCCGAAGGTCGTCAGCGCACAATATGGAAGTGCCGACCGCAATGCCGCATCCTCTCCTGGCAGCCTGCAGGGATACGGCGGCATTGGGAAAATAGATCTGCTGGGCGAATTGCACCGGTTGCGGCGACGCCATGCTGAGCAGGCGCATCCAGTCCGCGCCCGTATCGGCATGCAAGGCAATGCAGCGCGCAAAGTCCGCAGGCGTATTGATATCCCATTCGTATCTCAGCTCCGGCCGGCAGACCGGAAAATAGATCTCGTCACCCAGGATCGCTTCGCGCGTGCCCGGTACCGGCCGTTCACCGTATGAGATGATGATATCCATGCTGTCATCGGCCATGTCGATGGAGAAGATGCGCACTGTCATGAGCGGGTATTGTTCGCAGAACAGTTTGATGACCGATGGAAGGCGCGAACCGGCGAAGGCAGGAGCGCACGCTATTCTCAAATCACCATCCATGCCGTAATCGGATGACAGCGATTGGCATGCCCGTTCCATTTCCTGAAAGACATGGCTCAGCCTGCTGTAGAGTGAAGACCCCGCAGAGGTGAGCGCAAGGGAGCGCTTGCTGCGGATGATAAGGGGCTCGCCCAGTTCCTGTTCCAACTGCCGTATCTGGTAACGGATGGCGCCGTCGGTCACGTTCAGCCGGGCAGCAGCCCCTGCAACCCCACCTCTCCGGGCCACTTCATGGAAGGCCCTAAGCGCTGTCAGATTTAGCATCGGTGCAATCCATTTCAGCAATTTCTTTAACGTAATCGAGCAAATTTATTCGCTTGCGTCAAACTGTTTCCCTAATAATCTTGATCCAGTGTAGAAATTGACCGCGGGAATGGGTGTTAGGCAGCGATCAGCAAGAGGATCCTGCAATGGACCTGGATGCAACCTTCGATCGACGTGGCAGAGGGGCCCGTTGCCCGCCTGCCGGGTGCCGTGAAGGCCGCTGCCGGGCGGAAAAGGAGCGCGATTGAATGCATGTTCCAGTGCCCTCCAACTGTCGGGATGCCGGGCCGCGCGATCAGCGGACCTGGGCACAGCCTGTCCGAACTGCGAGCATGACGACTGGAATGCACCGGCAACGTGACCGGCATCAAGCGCCCGCAATCATTGGCCGGGCCAGGACAAAGTATTGACGTTCAGCATCGAAAGGAATGAACCTATGAAACGCCTTGCCGGACTACTCTTCATCAGCTCATTCAGCATGGCAACCTTACCGGTTGCTGCTGCCGAGATAACGGCCAGCACCTGGTTCCCGGACACCTACCCGCTTGTCAAAGATGGTTACACCGCCTTGACCAAAACGCTCGAGGAGAAATCCGGCGGGGCCATCACCATGCAAGTCTACACGGGCGATTCTGTGCTCCCGCCAGGCGCCCATCTCTCCGGTCTTCGCGACGGGATCGTCGACATGACCTATCATGCGGGAACCTATACCCCGTCGGAGCTTCCGGCAGACAACGTCCTGGCTGCGCTTGGCATTTCTTTCAATGACAGCATGGTCCTGACAGCAGCAGTCGCCGACTTCTATCTCAATGACGAGCAGATGCAGGACATGTTCCGCAAGCAGGGTGTCGTTTTTCTGGGAAGCTACGCCTCTCCCTCCTATGCCCTGATGTGCACCACCCCTGTGGTTTCGCTCTCCGACATTGCGGGCAAGAAGATCAGGATGCCGAGTCCCGTGCATGCCGCCTGGGCTTCATCCGTGCAGGCGGCTGCGGTGAATGTGCCGTCGTCGGAAATGTTCACCGGTCTTGAAAAAGGTCAACTCGACTGTGCCGCAAACTCGCCCAACGACCTGAAGACGCGGTCCCTTTGGGACGTGGCCAAGGAGGTCACACTTCTGGATCTGGGTCAGTATTTTGCGGGTTGGCAGTATGCCATGAACAAGCCTGCATGGGCCGCCCTGTCTGAAGATGAGCGGCAGCTGCTGGTCGACTCCATCTCCGACAATCTCGTTGTCATGATGGACGCTTTCGAAAATTCGGTCGACCAAGCTATCGCCGAGTCCAGGGAGCATGGTGTGACGATCCACCAGCCGGGCGATGACCTGAAGAATTCGCTCAGCCAGTTCATCAAGTCGGACGTCACGCCCCTGGCCGTCGACGTGGCGGCACGCGTGAATGCCAGTGATCCCGACGCTCTGATCGAGAGGTTTGAGACGACCCATCAGAAGTGGCAGACCCTGTTGGCAGATGTCGATCGCAGCGATATTGAAGCCCTGCAGAAGATCTTCCGCGATCAGATCTTCAGCAAGATCGACGTGTCGACCTACGGACTTGATTAAGCCCTTGACGGAGTCGGGGCAGCCGGAAAGGACCATCGCATGATATTGCGATTGATTAGGCATATCGCCATGCTGCTGGCTGCCCTCGCACTCATAAGCTTGTTTCTGATGATGCTTCAGACCGTGGTCGACGTACTTGCCGACAACCTGTTCGGGCGGCCAATCCCTGGAAACCTGGAAATCATCTCGGTCTATCACATGGTGCTGGTGGTTTTCCTTCCGCTCGCCTTTGTTGAGCAAAAGCACGAGAATATTTCTGTCGACCTCGTCTATCGCTCGCTTCCCGATGGGCCCCGGCGGTGGATCCTGGTGATGGGTTACCTTGTCACCGCGGCCTTTCTGGGGCTTCTCGCCTGGCAGACCTGGGCCGATGCGGTGCGGGCCTACCAACTCAAGGAAATGATGATGGGTGCGGTTTACGTCACGATCTGGCCGGCGAAACTTGCGCTGCCGATCGGGTTCTCCGCGGCAATTCTGATGGTTCTCGCCAACGCTTATCAAGCGGCGACAGATCCCGCCTTCGATCCGTCACCAGCTTCTCCCGAAGAAGCCGACACCTGACAGGAACACTGATGGACAACCTTACGATTGGCTTTCTGGGCTTGGCCGCCGGGCTTGTCCTTTTGTTGCTGCGCATACAAATCGGCGTCGCTCTCGGACTGGTCTCGTTCATCGGCATCGGGGTGCTGCTGAATGCGCGTGCCGCATGGGGCATGCTCACAGCCGTTCCGTTCAATTTCGTCGGCGACTGGAATCTGACCGCCATCCCCATGTTCCTGCTTATGGGATTTGTCGCCTCGGAAACCGGGATATCGGCAGGTCTGTTCCGGGCAATGCGGATCCTGCTTGCATGGCTGCCGGGTGGCCTGGCGGTCGCCAGCGTCGGGGCCTGTGCGATGCTCTCTGCGGCATCGGGGTCCAGCGTCGCCACATCTTCGGCCTTTGCGCGCATCGCGACGCCTGAAATGCTGCGCTATCGATATGACCCCGGGCTCGCGACCGGTGTCATCGCGGCGGCCGGCACGCTGGGTTCGCTGATACCGCCGAGCATTCTGATGGTGCTGTACGGGTATCTCGCGGAGGTTTCGATTGCCAAGCTGTTCATGGCCGGCTTCCTGCCTGGACTTCTGTCGGCTGCGATGTTCGTCGCCATGATCGTTACCCGCTGTTCGCTCAACCCTGCCCTGGCGCCCAGGGTCTCGGAGACCTTTTCCCGCAGGGATCTTGTGGATGCCGCAAGAGAAATCTGGGCATTGCCGGCAATCATCGTCGGCGTTCTCGCCGGAATATTTATCGGCCTGTTCAGTCCCACGGAGGCGGGTGCGGTTGGTGCTGCGCTGGCAATCTGCCTGGGCGCGATGCGGCGGTCGCTGACCTGGCGGTCGTTGTACCGGAGCGGATTTGCGACCCTGACCAGCACCGCCGGCATCTTCATGGTGGTGATCGGGACGACATTGCTCGGCAAGTTCATGACGCTGAGCGGAGTGCCGAACTATATCGCATCGTCGTTGCTGTCGCTGGGTTCCAGCGAGCTTGCCGTTATCGCGATGGTTGCCCTGCTGTATCTCATTCTCGGGTGTTTTCTCGACTCGATCGGCATCCTGCTTCTGACCATGCCGATCATCCTGCCGGTGGCGCGCCAAGCCGGCATAGAGCCGATCTATTTCGGCATCATCCTGGTGAAGCTCCTGGAAATCGGCCTGGTCACACCGCCTGTTGGACTGAATGTCTACATCGTCAAGGCGGCGCTGGGTGAACGGGTGCCGCTTACGTCCATCTTCCGCGGGGTAAGCTGGTTCATCGCAGTCGACCTGATTACCCTGCTCCTGCTGATCTCGTTTCCGGTCATCAGCCTCTATCTTCCATCGCTCATGTCCAACTGAGCAAGTGTAACAAGGCGTCAAGGAGCTGGAGCGCTTGCACAACACAGTGCTGGGCGTTCCATTCTCCCGACTGTGGGCGCAGCTGTGGCAGAGGCGTCGAACTTTCCCCGGTCACATTATTTCAGGATGAAGAACACCTTGCGGACATGGCTGAGGGTTTCCCATGTTCCCTTGAAACCGGCGGCAACGATAAAGCTGTCTCCCGGTTCGAAAATCTGGGAGTGGCCGGTCGCATCGGTCAGACGGACGCTGCCTTCGAGGAGGTGACAGAGTTCGTCATAGTCGCAATCGACGCGCTCGAGATGTGGTTCGGCTTCCCAGATGCCTGCAACCGCACCCTTGTCGGCCCGCTCGAAATGCCGCCAGCTCTGCGACCGGTAGGGTCGATCGACCAGGGCGGGATCCGAGGTGATGGTTTTTGTGGCCTTGACCGCTTCATTGTCGAAGGCGATGACGTGTTGGGGAGAGTGGGGCAAGTCAAATCCTTTCAGGAATCGAAGCCGATACCAAAGGCGTCGAGGACCTTGTTGAAAACGGATCGCCGTCCGGTTTCGTCTTCACGCGCCAAACCGTGCTGGGCCATGCGTATGCCGAGCCAGCGGAACGGTTCCGGAGGGAACGGGAAAGGCGGCCGGCGAAGCATTGCGAGCTTCGTGCGCTGCGTCTCGCGTCCCTCGAGAAGATCGAGCATTGTCAGGGCTGCAAACCGGGTCGCCGAAACCCCTTGCCCGGTAAACCCCAAGGCGTAGGCCACACGGCCGGAATGGGCGGTTCCGGCGAAGAACGTCGTGCGTGCCGAAGTGTCAATGATGCCGCCCCAGGCATGTGTAAAGGAGATGTCCGCCAGTGACGGCAGCGCCCGGGCAAAATTCCTGGCAAGGCGGGCGAAGCTCTCGCTTTCCCTCAGGAATGGTTCGTCCCGCCGCGATCCGAAATGATAGACCGCATCATAGCCGCCCCACAGAATGCGATCGTCCGCGGTCTTGCGGATGTAATGAAACTGGTTTCCACAATCGGCGATGCAATGCCTGCCGGTCCAGCCGATCGCCGCGAGTTCCCCGGCATCGAGGGGCCGTGTGACTATCGTGTAGTCGAAGATGGGGATTGCCGCGCTGCGAAGGCGTCTGAGCAGCGGTGGCGCGGCATTGGTTGCAAGAACCACTTTGGCGGCGCGGATGCCTCCGCCGCGCGTTACCAGTTCGACCCCGCCCGCGTGGTTCCGCACCTGGGTGACAGGCGTGTTCTCGTGAATCCTGATCTCGTTGGAAAGCGCGACGCGCCGAAGCTCGGCAACCATCTTTCCAGGGTTGAGCAAGGCGTAGTTCGGTTCATAAAGCCCTGCGGAATAGACCGGCGAGTCAAACCGCTCGCGCAGAGCGGTCCCGGAGAGGAGCTCGCAGGCGATGCCGAAGCGGTGGTAAATTTTCGCCTGTTCCTCTAGTCCCTTGATCTGCCATGGCTTTTCCGCGACGGTTACCTTGCCTTTGCGCTCGAATTCAACTGCCATGCCGAATTCGGCAAGATCGGCTTCGAAGTCATCCAGGTTGGCACGCCCGAGGCGCACGAGCGTCTCGGCCTCCCTTGGCCAGCGCTTCAACGCATTGCCGACACCGTGAGAAATCGAGGGCGCGCAAAATCCGCCATTGCGTCCGGACGCGGCATTGCCGCACAGCCCCGCCTCGACGAGGACGATCCGGGCGCCGGGTTGCCGCCGGCGTGCTTCCAGCGCTGTCCACAGGCCGGTGAAGCCGCCGCCGACAATTGCCAGGTCGCAAGTGGTGCTGCCTTGAAGCAGCGTGCATTCCTGCTGCTGTCCGGCCGTATCGTGCCAATAGGGCGTTCGGGCGGCCGTGCCGAGAGGGTCAGTTGCTTCAGCCATCCCTGTGCTTCCGTGGTTCATTCCTGCGCATCGAGATACCAGCCCCAGCATTCATTGTGATCGAAGCGGGTAACCTGCTTGGTTTCGAAATAGGCGTCGAAACCGGCTCGGCCGAGCTCGCGGCCAATGCCGGACATCTTGTAGCCGCCCCAGGGCACTTGCGTGAATGTCGGCTGCGAGCAGTTTACCCAGATGATACCGGCTCGCAGCTTCGCGGCGACGCGTTCGCAGCGCTCGAGATCGTCGGACATAACCGCGGCGGCAAGGCCGTATTTGCTGTCGTTGGCGAGATCGAGCGCTTGCTGTTCCGTGTCGAACGCATTGATGCACAGGACCGGGCCGAAGATTTCCTCCCGCCAGATCTCTGAATCGGTAGGCACGTCTGCGAAGATTGTCGGATTGAGGAAATAACCGCGATCAAGGTTTGCAGGGCGGCCGCCGCCGGTGACGAGCCGGGCAGCGGTAAGCTTGCCTGTCTCGATCGTGCCGAGCACCTTGTCGTACTGGCCCTTCGAGACCAGCGGCCCGAGCTTGACGCCGGGCGCTTCTCCCGAGCCGATTTCGATCGCCTCGGTGGCGCTGCGCAAGCGGTCTAGAAGCCGCTCGAAAATCCCGCGTTGCACCAGGACGCGCGAGGTTGCCGAGCATACCTCGCCCTTGTTCCAGAAGATGCCGAAGAGGATCCATTCAACGGCCTTGTCGATGTCGCAATCCTCGAAGATGACGAAGGGCGACTTGCCGCCCAGTTCGAGCGAAACCGTGCGGATACCGGCGCTGGCGGCCTGCATCACCTTCCGGCCGGTGGTGACCGAGCCGGTGAACGCCATCTTGTCGACGAGAGGATGATCGGCAAGCGCCTGCCCGGCCTCCGGTCCGGTGCCGGTGATGAGGTTGAAGACGCCCGGCGGGACTCCTGCCGCATCGATGACCTCGGCAAGCAGGTGGCAGGAGAGTGAGCAAAGCTCGGACGGCTTGAGCACGATCGTACAGCCGGCGGCGAGTGCCGGCGCGGCCTTCCAGACCGCCATCAGCAGCGGAAAGTTCCATGGCGTGATGGCGCCGACTACGCCCAGCGGCTCACGCAGGATCCTGGCCTGGAAGCGGGGATCCCCCACATCGACTTCCTCCGGGGAACGCCCGGCTTGCTCTTCGGCAAGATCGGCGTAGTAGTCGAAACAGAAGGCGGCGTCGCCGACATCCCATTCCGCCTCGGGGATGGGCTTGCCATTGTCGCGGGTTTCGAGGAGCGCGATTTCCTTTTGCCGTGTGCGAATGCCCTGGGCAACGCGGCGAAGCATGTCGGCCCGCTGCCTGCCATCAAGGCCGGACCAGTCTCCGGAATCGAAGGCGCGCCGCGCCGCGCGCACGGCCCGATCGATGTCGGGCGCCTGTCCTGCCGCAACCTCGGCGAATGGCTCCTCAGTGGCAGGGTTGACTGCCGGAAAGTAATTCCGGTTCTCAGGCGCACCAAACTTTCCGTCGATATAAAGACTGGTCCTTTGCATCGATCCTCCTTGTCTTCGGTCTGTGGAGCCGGTCTTGTGACGGCGAGAACGCTGTTGTTCACCGCCGCGGCACCGTTTCCCGCCCTGACGCGGAAGCCGGGCGGTTCCCTGAGCTTGGGGCAGGATGAACCTGCCCTCGACGAATGCACACAGACCGCTGCATAAGCGGAACTGTGGCCTCCTGCGCGTGCGGAAACGGTCCGTGACGACACCGCCCCTCTGTCCCGGCTTCAATCGAAACGTACATTCAACAATTGAATTCGTGCAAATCAATAAACTTCCCGGATTGCGTTAGCGAAATTCACGAAAACCGGGCCGAAGAGAGATGAAAGCAATTCTCTTGCCGTCCCTTCGCGCATGGTCGTCTTTGCCCCTCCTGCCCGTGTTTCATTAAAAGCCAGTGGCTGCTCCGCCGCTCGGGAGAGATCCGGTCCGAGGCCGGAGCCTGTGACTTGCTCTCTGGAGCGCCGCCACAAACCTTCAGAAGCCGGCAAAGGATGACAACCGCTCAAGTGATTTGCCCGCTGGTTCAGGGGCTTCCAGCATTGCCGATCCGGTCCATACGAAAAACGGCAATTTAATTCACAATATGAGGAAATATTATTCGCTTGCGTCAATAGGTTTCACGAATAGTCTTTCCTCTGCCGGTAGGGGCGGAGGTTTCGGGAGACGAGCTTCCGGTTTATCCGGATTGTTTGCAGGGCTTGGGGGCGTTCCCCCTTTGGGCCACGACTTCCCGGTTTTGGGCCCAATCCCATCCGGTTGGCCGCATTCGGAGAGCATCGCCACCGAGGCGGTGAAGCATTGTAATTCTTATCGCTTTGACGCGCACAGGACGGATACCATGGTGAAAATGGCAATTGAGGTCGGAGGGACGTTCACAGACCTCATCTGGGTCGAAGATGGAGTGGTGCACAGCCACAAGATCCCATCCACACCGCATGACGCGTCGATCGGTGTGCTTGACGGCCTCAACACGGCGCTTGAAGGCGACTTGTCGGGACTGGAGCGGCTGTTTCACGGGTCGACGGTTGCGACGAATGCCGTCATCGAGCGGAAAGGGTGCCGGACCGCATTGCTGACCACCGCGGGCTTCAAGGACCTGCTCCTTCTGCAAAGGCAGCTGCGCCCCAACGTCTACGCCATCGCATGCCACAAGCCAGAACCTCTGGTTCCGCTCAATCTGAGCTTTGAAGTCGATGAGCGAATTGACGCCCATGGCCAGATCGTCACCCCGCTCGACGAGCCGGCTTTCATCTCCGCGCTGGATCTCCTGCTTGAAAAGGAGAAACCGGAAGCATTGGCAGTCTGCCTGATGCATTCCTATCGTAATCCGCAGCACGAGCTGCGCATCCGCGAAATCATAAGCGAGCGCAGGCCGGACCTGCCTGTCGTTCTGTCGTCGGATGTGCTGCCGACTTTCCGGGAATATGAGCGGGCCTCCACGACGGCGATGGCCGCATATCTGGTGCCGTTGGTCGGCCGCTATCTCCAGAGGCTCGAGCAACATCTCGAAGCCGGGTCGCCTGGAAGCAATCTCTTCGTCATGCAATCTTCAGGTGGTGTCCTCCCAAGCACCGGCTCGCATGCGCGTGGCGTCGAGATGCTCAATTCCGGGCCGGCCGCCGGCGTCATCGGCGCTGTCCGGATGGCTGAGGTGATCGGCGACAGCGATGTCATTACGCTCGATGTCGGCGGCACCAGCGCTGACATCTGCCTGATTGCAGGCGGTGCGCCCGGCATCTCTTCGGAAACGGAAGTGGAAGGCCTTCCCGTCGGTCTGCCGAGCATTGACATTGCCAATATCGGGGCCGGCGGTGGCAGCCTTGGCTGGATCGACTCCGGCGGCATGCTGCAGGTTGGGCCGCGGTCTGCGGGAGCCCGGCCGGGGCCGGCCTGCTATGGCCATGGCGGCGAGGTTCCGGCGCTGACGGATGCGCTGGTGGAACTGGGCTGGATCCGGCCCGAGCGGTTTCTCGGCGGACGCATGAAACTCTATCCCGAACGCTCGACGGCGGCATTGGGCGCGCTTGGCGCCGGCAAGGGCGAATCTGCCGCCTCCATGGCGCAGGCGATGATCGACATCGGTGTCGCCCATGTCAGCCAGGGTATCCGGCTGGTTTCCGTGCAGCGCGGTCATGACCCGAAAGGCTATGCGGTCTATGCCTATGGCGGCATGGGCCCGATGATCGGGGCGCTCGCCGCCACCGAACTCAAGGTCGACCGCGTCGTGGTGCCGCCCTATCCGGGGCTGTTCTCCGCGCTCGGCCTTTTGGTTGCCGACCTGAAGCGGATCTATCGCGAAACCAACCTGATGCGGGTCACCGACAATGTCGCCGAAGATGTGCGCGCTGCTTTTGGGCGCATCCGGCAGCAGGCCGAAGCCGAATTCGCCAAGTTCGACTGCAAGCCTGGCGATATCGTCGTCGAGCACGAGCTCGAAATGCGTTTCGTCGGTCAGGGCTACGAATTGCTCTCGACTGTCGATCTCGACCGGCTTGAGCGCGAAGGCAAGGCCTATGTTCTCGACCTATTCAAATCGACTCACGAAACCCGCTACGGCGCGGTCGCGTCCATGGGTGATGTCGAAATCGTGACCTTCCGGCTGACTGCGTCGGTGGCGACCGACAGCGACGTCATGACGTCGCTCACCCGTCCGGTCACCGCGACCGAAGAACCGGAGCCGGTGTTCACGGCCGACATCAGCTTCGCGGGTGAACCGGTCTCCTGCCAGTATTTCTGGCGGGGCGATCTGAAGCCCGGAACAGAGATCACAGGCGCGGCGGTTATCGAAGAACCGACAGCCACGACACTGGTTCCGCCCGGCTGGTCCGCAATGGTCGACCCCACCGGCGCCCTTATTCTGACAAGCGAGGCATAAATCAATGTCCGACAAACTTCCCCCGGCGACATTCAACATCATCAGCAACGGGCTTCACGGCATTGCCCAGGAAATGGGTGAAAAGCTTGTGCGTTCCGCCTATTCGACGATTATCCGTGAGGCGCGGGACTGCTCGACATCATTTCTGGACCGGAATGGCAGGATCATCGCGCAGGCGCAGTTTTGCCCGATCCACATGAACTCCTTTGGCAAGGTCTTCGAGGCGTTCGCGAAGAAGTTCGATCTCTCGACAATCCAGCCCGACGAAGGGTTGATGACCAACGACCCCTATAGCGGGGCGCAGCATCTCAACGACATCATCCTTTTCACACCGGTGTTTTATCGCGGCAAGCTGATCGCTTTCAGCGCTTCGCTGGGTCACCATATCGATACCGGAGGCGGTGCGGCCGGTCCGAATGCGGGGGCGACCGATGTGTATTCGGAAGGGCTGCGCATTCCGCTCACCCGTTTCAACGTCCACCGGGATCTGGGCGACGGGCTGCTCGAGCAGTTTATCCGCATAAATGTCCGCCCGCCCAATGAGGTGATGGGCGATATCTATGCCCAGTTCGCGGCCAACCGCACCGGCGAGGCGCGCTTTATCGAAATGCTCGAACGCTTCGGTGAAGAGACGGTTCTCGCAGGCGCGTCGGAACTGCAGGACTATTCGGAGCGTCTGGCGCGAGAGGCGATACGGGCGATCCCCGACGGCATCTACGAAGCCGAAGATTTCGTTGATGACAATGGTTTCACCGAGGACCCCTTGCGCGTGGCCGTCAGGATCAAGGTGGATGGAGATTCCCTGGAACTCGATTTTTCGGGAAGCGCCGCGCAGACCAAGGGCATCATCAACTCGCCGCTGGCCGCGACGATTTCGGCCGCCTATGGCGCCATCGGAATTTTGCTGGGCGGTGGGAAAATTCCGGTCAATGATGGCCTTTACCGGCCGATCCGCTCAATCGAAGTGCCCTATGGCAGCTTCCTCAACCCGAGCGAGCCGCGCGCCGTGCGCGCCCGGAACAATGCATGCCATCGTGTCTACAACGTCATCATGCTGGCCATGTCCGAGGTTGTCCCGAACCAGGTGCTGGCTTCCGGACATGATACAACCAACGCGATCGGCATGGGCCACATCTCCCCTGATGCCTATCGGGTCTACATGGAAGTTGTCGGTGGCGGATGGGGCGCTTCGGCGGGTGCTGATGGTGCTGATGTCGTGGATGGCTATGTTGGCAATTGCTCGAATGTGCCGGTGGAATCGCTGGAAACGGACTATCCGTTCATGCGGGTCGAAGAATATGCGCTGCGACGAGGCTCGGCCGGTGCCGGCGAGCGTCGCGGCGGCCTCGGCGCCCGGCGGGTCTACCGGATCCTCTCCGATGGCGTCACGTTCAACTCCTATTCCGATCGCTTCAAGGTCGCGCCCTGGGGGCTGTTCGGTGGCGGTAGCGGTCAGCATTCACGGTTCATGGTTGAGCGCAACGGAGCATTTCTCAGCCTTCCATCGAAAGGCAATACCGAACTGCTCGAAGGCGACCGTCTGATCATCGAGACGGCCGGCGGCGGCGGTTATGGCGATCCCGGGAAGCGTGACCGCGCGGTGCTTGAGCGCGAGATTGCTCAGGGCTTGCTGAGTGTTGAGGACGCGGCGGAAATCTACGGCTTTTCGTAAAACCGTGCGCCTTGGGACCCGCGGGTTCCCAAGGCCTGGAGGAGTGAAGACAAATGCATGCGGAGGCCCGGTATCCGATTAATCGGAAGACCGGGTAGCGCGGACAAAAAACAAGACCGCAAAACCACGCGCGGCTGAATAGGGGTGTTGAAGGTGTCAAGTCGAGCGGAAGAAGAATTTGCCATCGAGGTTTGCAATGTCAGCAAGCTTTTCGGAACCGGCGCCGCCCCTTTCAAGGCCCTTGATGATGTCAGCGTGAACATCAGGGAAAACGAGTTCTTCACGCTGCTTGGCCCCTCGGGGTGCGGCAAGACCACGCTCCTGCGGCTGATCGCCGGCTTCACCTATCCCACCGAAGGCGAGATCAGGCTGCACGGCAGCAACATCGCCGCACTGCCGCCGTTCAAGCGGCCGGTCAACACCGTCTTTCAGAATTACGCGTTGTTCCCGCATATGACGGTGGGCGAGAACATTGCCTTCGGCCTGCAGATGCTTGGACGGCCCAAGGCGGACATTCGCGAAAGCGTCGACGAGATGGTGAAGCTCGTCAAGCTGGAAGCGGTGAAGAACCGTCGCACCGGGCAGCTCTCCGGCGGCCAGCAGCAGCGCGTGGCGTTGGCCCGCGCGCTGGCTCCGAGGCCCAAGGTGCTGCTGCTCGATGAGCCGCTATCGGCGCTCGACTACAAACTGCGCAAGGAGATGCAGATCGAGCTGAAGCGGCTGCAGCATGAGACCGGCGTCACCTTCATTTTCGTCACGCATGACCAGGAGGAGGCGCTGACCATGGCGGACCGCATTGCGGTCATGTCGGCAGGCCGAATCCTGCAGGTTGGCACGCCGCACGAGATTTATGACCGGCCGGCCGACCGCTTCGTCGCAGCCTTCATCGGCGAGACCAATTTCCTCACGGCGGATGTTGCAGCCAGCACCGACGGTATGGCCGAGGTGACATTGCCGGGCGGTGCGCGGATTTCGGCCTTCGTGGCCGAGGGAGGCCAACCCACAGGCCAGGTCAGCATCGTGGTGCGTCCCGAGCATGCGGAAATCGTTGACCGCGAAGCTGTGGCGCATCTCACCGGCCAGCTCGACAACATCGTCTATTTCGGCACCGATACGCATTTTCATGTCTCGCTCGACTCCGGCCAGCGTTTCATCGTGCGGCGCCAGAACAGCCGCATAACCGGCGCTGTACTGGCGGAGGGCGACACGGTCGGTATCACGCTCGACAATGGCGCGGCCCAGATACTGAAGGATTGAGGCATCATGGCCAACGCTGCCGAAATCGCTCGACAGGCTGAAGCACGAGACATCCGCGGCCGATGGCTGCTGTCCTTGCCGGCACTCACCATCATTGCCCTGGCGTCCATTGGGCCGCTGGTGATCGTGTTCGTTTACTCCTTCCTCACGCCCGGCTCCTATGGCGACGTGATCTGGAAATTCTCGCCTGACGCCTGGATTTCCGTGGTTCTCAAGCGCGACATCTTCGACAATACCCTGTCTCTTGCCGACGCGCATCTGTCGATCTTCTGGCGCTCGGTGCGTTTGTCGCTGATAACCACGCTGCTGGCCCTGTTCCTCGGTTTTCCGACGGCCTATTTCATCGCCACCCGACCGGCACGCACGCGGGAGGTGTGGCTGTTCCTGATCACCATTCCGTTCTGGACCAATCTGCTGATCCGCACCTTCGCCATTCAGGAGCTGATCCGCAACGAAGGCATCATCAACAATCTGCTCATCAGGGCCGGGCTGATCGGCGAACCGCTGCAGATGATGTTCACCGATTTCGCCATCCTGCTGGGCATGGCCTATGTCTACTTCCCCCTGATGGTGCTGCCGCTTTACGCCAGCATGGAGAAGATCGATTTCCGCCTCGTTGAAGCCGGGTACGACCTCTATGCCGATCGCTGGCAGGTCCTGCGCCGGGTCATCGTGCCGCTGACAAAGCCCGGTATTGTCGCCGGTTCGATTCTTGTCTTCATACCGACGCTGGGCGCCTATGTGACGCCGCGCGTGCTCGGGGGCGGCCGCAACCTGATGCTGGGCAATCTGATCGATCTGCAGTTCGGTCAGGGCCGCAACTGGCCGCTTGGGGCATCGCTTTCGATGACGCTGCTGGCGATCGTGTTGCTTGCGCTGATGGTCTATGTCCGCTTCGCCGGCCGCAATGGAGGCTCGCACCATGGCTGACAAACACGCACCCGCCTTCGACGTCCGGCATCAGTCCGGCTTCCCGGCAATAGCCATGACCTGCTTCTTCCTGCTTTACCTGCCGATCGCCGCCCTCGTCGTCTATGCTTTCAACTCGGGCACTTCTGTTGCCGTCTGGGAGGGGGTCTCGTTGCGCTGGTTTGCGGCAGCCTGGAACAACGAGCAGGTGATCGAGGCCTCATGGCGTTCTGTCCGCATTGCCGTCTGCGCCGCTGTCATTGCCACCACCGCCGCCACAATGGCCGCACTCGCCACCACTCGCACCCGGCCCTATCGCGGCCTGAATGCCAAATACGCGTTCATCAGCATGCCTCTTATGGTCCCGGAAGTGGTGGTGGCCGTCGCGCTGCTGATCTTCTTTTCTTGGATCAAGCTGGCAACAGGCTATATCGGCCTCGGTTACCTGATCGCCGCCCACTCGGCATTTTGCATCCCGTTTGCCTATCTGCCGATCCGGGCGCGGCTGGAAATGACCGACCTGTCGCTTGAGACAGCGGCCGCCGATCTCTACGCCACGCCCTGGAAGACGTTCCGGTGGGTGACGTTGCCGCTGCTGTGGCCCGGCATTCTCGCCGGCCTGATGCTGGCCTTCGTCATTTCGCTCGACGATGTGGTGATCACGGAATTTGTAAAATCGGCCGGTCAGGACACCCTTCCGACCTACATGCTCGGCCAGCTCAGGCGCTCTGTAACGCCTGAAATGAATGCGATATCGACGGTCTTCCTGCTGCTGTCGGTCGGTATCGTGACAGTCTTCTTCTTCGTCAGCAGGAAACGGAACTAACAGGGAACTCAAAGGGGAGTGCGACTTATGAACTGGAAAACCGGCGCAACAGCCCTCGGCCTCATCCTGCTCGCGTCAAGCGGGCCGGCAAATGCCGCGGGCGAGCTCAACATTTACAATTGGGGCAATTACACCAGCCCTGAACTCATCGACAAGTTCGAGAAAAAATTCGACGTCAAGGTCAACCTGACCGACTATGATTCCTACGACACCGCGCTTGCCAAGGTGCGCCAGGGCGGACATGGCTTCGACATGGTGGTGACGTCATCGAGCGTCATGAATGTATGGCTCGACGAGGATTTGTTCCTTGAGACCCGCCCTGACCAGATGGAGAACTTCAGGAATGTCGATGCCCGTTGGGTCGACGTTCCTTTTGATCCTGGCCGTCACTTTTCGGTGCCATGGCAATGGGGATCCACCGGCGTCTTTGTGAACAAGTCTGTCTATGCGGGCGATCCCAACACGTCGGCTATCTTCCTCGATCCACCGGCGGAACTGGCTGGCAAGGTCACCGTCATTCCTGAATTGTCGGACGTCATGCATATGGCTGTCCGCTATGCGGGCGGCGAACCCTGTACCGGCGATCTGGAGGTGCTGAAGAAGGTGCGCGACATCTTGCAGTCCGCCAAGCCCAAATGGATCTCCATCGAATATGACACCATCGATCAAGTGGTGAAGGGCGACGTCGCAGGGGGGACGGCATGGAGCGGCGCTTCCATGCGGGCGCGGCTGCAGAATTCCGACATCGTCTATGGCTATCCGAAGGAAGGCTATCCGCTGTGGATGGACAACATCGCAGTGCTCAAGGACGCCAAGAATGTCGAGAACGCCAGGCTCTTCCAGAATTTCATCATGGATCCGGAAAATGCGGCGCTGATCTCCGCCTTTGCGCGCTACGCCAACGGCATCGCGGGCTCGGAGGCCTTTATGCCGGACGACATGAAGAGTGCGCCGGAGATCGTTATTCCGGATGAATATGCCTCGGCCGGCAAGTTCATATTCGCCTGCCAGCCAGAGGTTCAGGCCCTTTACACCAGGATCTGGACCGAACTGCTGAAATAGGCGGTGACACTGCGGGCGCGCCTGACCGACATGGGCGCGCCCGGCATATCTCGCCGGGCGGAACAATGTCCCCCGCAAATTGAATGGCCTGAGATGCAGGCGCGTTTGGAGGTTTGAAATGGTTGAAACAGCGGCACATCACAACAACAGGCCGGCGGACAGTATCCTTTATCCCTTTGCGAACCTCGGCCACCTGGCGGAAAATCCGCCGATCTCCATCGAGGGTGGCGACGGGGTCTATATCACGGACTCGACCGGCAAGCGTTACATCGATGGTCAGGCCGGTCTCTGGAATGTCAATGTCGGGCACGGACGCCGTGAGATCAAGGATGCCATCAAGGCCCAGCTGGACCGCATCAGCTATTACACGATCTTCGGCGGCACCACGAACACGGCTTCGGTGGAACTGGCGGAGCTTCTGTGCCGCCTGACTGAGCCGGAGGGAATGGTGCGCGCTTTCTTTTCGTCAGGCGGCTCGGAGGCCGTGGAGGCGTCTTTCAAACTCGTGCGGCAGTATTGGCGCCATGTTGGTGCGCCCAGAAAAACAAAGATTATTTCACTCAAGCGCGGCTATCACGGGGTGACGCTCGGAGCCTTGTCTGCAAACGGCATCACGTCCAATCGCGAGTATTTTGAACCCCTCCTCCCCGGATTTATCCAGGTGGAAACGCCGCATCTTTACCGGAACCCCTTTACCGACAGTCACGAGGCTCTCGGCAAGCTCTGCGCCGAACTGCTGGAACGCGAGATTCAGTATCAGGGTCCGGACACCGTCGCGGCATTCATCGCCGAACCGGTTCAGGGCGCGGGCGGGGTGATCGTGCCGCCGGAGAATTACTGGCCTCTGGTGCGCAAGATCTGTGACAAGCACAATATTCTCTTCGTCGCCGACGAGGTGGTGACCGGATTTGGCCGGCTGGGGTCGATGACAGGCTGCCGTCACTGGGGCGTCAAGCCGGACATCATGAACTTTGCCAAGGGCATCAACAGCGGTTACGTGCCGCTGGGCGCAACGATGATGAATGCAAAGGTGTCGGACGCTTTCGTGACCGACGATACCGCCCAGTTCAGCCCCAAGGCCTTCCATCACGGCAATACCTATTCCGGTCACCCGCTGGCTTGTGCTGCGGCAATCGCCAATCTGAAGATCATCGAGGACGACAACCTTGCCGGCAATGCCGGGCGGGTTGGGGCCTATTTCATCGAGCGCCTGAAGGACGTTCAAAGCCGCCACAGCATCATCGGAGATGTTCGCGGTCTGGGGTTGATGATTGGCGTGGAACTTGCCGACCCGGAAACGAACATGCCTTTCGCGCTGTCGCTGGAAACCGGCACTCGTGTCTCCGATTACTGCAAGGAAAAAGGCGTCATCCTTCGAAACCTGGCGGATACGTTCATCATCTCCCCTCCCTTTGTCCTCGAAGAGGCGCATGTGGACGAGATGGTGGACAGGTTCGAGGCAGGCATTGCCAGCGTCGAGGGCTTTCGCTGAAGAGTGAAGGGGCGCTTACTGGATAGAGTTACGCGCCCTGAGGTCAGCTTTGGCATTCGGACGGCAGTGGGACGCCGAGACTTTAGAGAAAGTGACCTGAGACCCGAGTCCCCTCCAGTTTTCGGGAGAGTCTTGGGTTTTATTGACGTGCTCCTGCCAAATAAAACATTTGAAATTGGAATCTTACATTGTTGGCCCGCGCGGGTACAGAAGGAGCGTTCCATGAAGGCATAAAGCTTTCGAGTGTCATAAAGCGCCTGAAAGTTCCATAGGGCTCGTTATGCGATCGGGCACTGCGGACACTTTCTCCGATTTCGGTGAACGACCGAGATGGGGGGCGTAGCCTGTCAGGCAGCTTGTCGGAACGAAGGCGGGAATGTATGTACCGGCTGCTGTTCGCAAGAGAGAATTTCGCGTGGTTTCAGACTTCGCTGATATGTATCCGGTCTATTGATCGGCGCGCGAGCCGTGACCTTGTTGGAAGTACGCACACACGTTGATCTCATTAGCGGACAGGCTG
>CAXBIE010000087.1:0-19889 GCA_963975635.1 uncultured Hoeflea sp.
CTTGGCCGAATCCGGCATGTCGCCGGCGCAACTCGAAAACATTCACGCTCCGGCAGGCCTTGATCTGGGCGCCATCACGCCGGACGAAATCGCGTTCTCGATCGTCGCCGAAATGATCGAGATCCGCCGCCGCGGCCAACGCACACTCTGACCTACACTCTGGCAAGGACATACAAAGATGGAAATGAACGGATCACAGCGCATCGAAGCGTCTCGCGAAGAGGTTTACGCCGCTTTGAATGACGTCGACATTCTGCGCCAGTGCATTCCCGGTTGTGAATCGATCGAGAAAACCTCCGATACCGAGATGAACGCCAAGGTGACCTTGCGGGTCGGGCCGGTCAAGGCGAGCTTCACCGGCAAGGTGACGCTGTCGGATCTCGATCCGCCGAACGGATACACGATCAGTGGAGAAGGATCCGGCGGCATGGCCGGCTTTGCCAAGGGCGGAGCCAAGGTGGATCTGGTGCCCGATGGCGACGCGACACTACTCAACTACACCGTCAAAGCGGAAATAGGCGGCAAGATCGCCCAGCTTGGCAGCCGTCTGATCGACGGAACTGCAAAGAAGCTGGCCGGCGATTTCTTCGCCAGATTCAGCGAGATTGTCGGTCCGCAACCGGTTGCGGAAGACGCAGAGGCCGAAGAGGTCGCGGCCAAGAAGGGCTGGGTCGGCCGGTTACGGGATTCCTTGTAAACCGGCGCCGGATATTGTTCGATCTGGTTTGGCTTACCGGGCGCGCAGTTTCGATCAGATAGGCTAGGAAGCATCCGATGTATGACACCGCGGCAATCGTTCTTGCGGCCGGCCTGTCCCGGCGGATGGGTGACGTCAACAAGCTGCTGATCGAAATCAACGGCACCCCGATGATCCGCGCGACTGTGTCTGCCTGCGCGGCTCTCTGCGATGCGCCGGTAACAGTTGTGACCGGCCATCAGGCTGATGACATCGAACAGGCGCTTGCCGGACTGAACGCGAGATTTGTCCACAATCCCGATTTTGCGACGGGGCAGGCTGGTTCGGTGGTCGCCGGATTGAACGCTGTGCCCGAAGCAAGGACAACGCTTGTCGTTCTCGGCGATCAACCGCTTCTGGATCGCAGCGCTCTGGAGCGGCTTCTCGAACTGCACCGGGCCGGTGATCAGACCCGGATCACGATTCCGGTAAATGGCGCGGAACGCGGCAATCCTCTGGTTATCCCCCTTGTCTTGAAGCCTGCATTGCTGGCGGACAAGACAAACCCCGGCTGCCGCAAATTCACCCGGGACAATCCGGACAAAGTTCACCGGCTTGAAACGCAGGATCCTGGCTATTTCACTGACCTCGACACTCTGGAGGACCTGAAGTTGTTTCAAGCCGGTCGGGCGCGGCACACATGAACGGACCGCGGGACCATCCGCGGATATGCAGAAAAAGTCTGCTTTCCACCGGATTCTACGCAATGATCGCCAGATCCCGGATCATGCCATTGCTATGCCGCTGCCCTGTCACCGATACGCAGTATCGGATGATGGGGGGCAGCCGATCTCACGTTGGAAATAAGACCCCAAGAGTCCAGCCGGATGGAGCCATCCTTCGCGTCCAGACATGCCTGATGTCGCCTGCCAATTTCTGGTTTGGCCCATCATCATTCATCCTCTGACCGGCAGACGCCGGGCCAGTCTTGCTTCAAACCGCTCCAAACGCATGTCGACCTTCCGGCCAGTTTGATAAGGCGGGATTGGATTGCTCCGCCTCATCGACGCCTTGGAAGGAGCGGCCTCATTCCCTCTGTTCTCATCAGGGACCAATTTGCTGGTCGTGATCGCAGTGATTGTTCTTTTCGCATCATTGGCGGTTACAGTGTTTCGGTGCGCCATGGTCGAACTGCGGACAAGGACGCCCCAAGAGAAATGCGCCTCAAAGAGCGGGAGCGCTCTCTCGCCTGCCATCTCCATAAAATGGAGGGCTGGCACGTGTGGGCAGGGCGGTGGTTTGTAACTGGAGCTGGGGTCTTGGCTATCGCGATTACGCTATAGATGGCGTGTTCAGTTGATATTTGGCAAATCATTGCAAGGTAGCGGGAATGCTGGAGCGCGCAAAAACCAATGGCACGGTGCTGCCCACAGCACTGCCGGCATTTCATCCATTAAACAAGCTGTTGAAAAATATGGCGCACCCGACAGGATTCGAACCTGTGACCTCTGCCTTCGGAGGGCAGCACTCTATCCAGCTGAGCTACGGGTGCATCCGGAACTTCGCGTTGCACCGGTCATCGACCGCGTCCACGCTGCGAAGCGGCTGGTGAGTGGTCTCATAGCCCATCACGGCCAGCGCATCAATGGATAATTCATCGAGTGTAAGGCCGTCTCGGCGGCTGCGGCTCAGATGCTTGAACCTCGCCGATTGCGCGGGAAGTGGAGCGGCTGTGGCGGCACCGGTGCACCGCTGTCCTTATCCGTCAAGGTGGTGTCATTTGCCGCGTGGACTGAGGTCATGACCAGGCCACGCGGAACCTTGTTGATCCCCCGATCGTCAGAACTGGACCCGGATGCCGAAATTGGCAACTGCGGACAGGCCGGTGGTGCCTGCCTGCCTGCAATTCACCACTGGCGAGCAGCGTGGCGGTGTTCGAGAGCGCATGGCTGAAGTCGAAACCGGCAAAGCCGCTGCCCGACGATTCGTTGCCCGCGCCTGCGCCATTGGTGACCACTCCCAGTAAAGTGGCCTGGCGGCCGCTGTCGGTGGCAAAGCGCGCATCAATGCCGGTACGGAAGGTGAGCGTTGAGGCCGGGTCATTGAGGGCGACCGGGAAAGCGCCCTGCAGGCGCAGGTTCAGCGCATGCGAGGTGGCGCTGCCCATGGTCAGCGCGCCGCTGGTCAGGCCCGTCTCCGCAAAACCCCCGGACTTCTGCAATTCATAGCGGACCCGCAGGCTCGGGGTGAAGCCGACGCCCCCGATTGCCATCGGCATGCTGGAAAGGGTCAGTTCCGGTGCGATGAAGAAGCTGTCATGGCTGGACTTTGCCGTCTCGAACCCTGTTGCCACCGTGTTGTTGGCGACAATGCGGGTGCCGTTATTGCGTATGTTGCCGGCTGTCAGGGTGAAATCGAGGGCGAACGCCTCGGAGGAATAACCACCATAGAGACCGCCGAAAAAGCTGGTGCCTTCAGTCCGCGCGCCATTGCTGACGTCGGCCTGATGGACGGATTTCGACAGGCCTCCGAAAACCCCAATCAGCATGCCATTGCCGAATACGGTGTGGCCACCGGCGGCCAAACCGCCAAAGCTATGATCAGCCTGCGGCGCGGAACTGCTGCCGTCAACATCGCTGACGCCACCGAAGCCCGAAATCCACCACTGGCCCTTGCCATGGGCATGCGCCATGTCGAGCACGCCGGACAGGCCATCGAGTGTGTCCGAGAGCTGGTTGTCGGCTGCGGCAAGGCTGGAAATGTCCGCCACCGCGATGTGGTTGCCGCTGACGGCAGACACATTGCCGCTGACATTACCAATCGTCGGCACGGTGCCGGTGAACGTGTGGGAGATGGAGAGACCCGGCCCGGTGTTGAGAACCGCCGCTCCCGCGCCACCTATGGTGATGCCGCCAATCAGCACCGAACCCGCATTGAGATTGAGCGTTGTGCCCGTGGCGCTGGTGGCCTGGATGGCTCCGGGCGCTCCACGGACCACGCCATCCGCAAGGGTGATCGTGACGCTGCCAGTCGCCGAGCTTGCATTGATGCCCGAGTTTCCAGAAAAAATGTCGCCCGTGTGGGTAACGCTGACCGCGCCCGCGGCATTGTCCCGCGCCCGGATGCCGTCACTGGTCGCCTTGATGGTTCCCCTCGACAGGATCGTGACGCCGCCGCCATTTGAACTGGCAGAAATGCCTTCGCCCGCGCTGGCGGTGATGTCGCCCGTGTGGGTAACGCTGACCGCGCCGGCTGCACTGTCCGACGTCGTGATGCCGGCATAGGATCCCTGTATGTTCCCCTTCGACAGGATCGCGACGCCGCCACCATTTGAAGTCGCAAAGATCCCGAAGCGGATGTCGGAAATGATGTCGCCTGTATGGGTGAGGCTCACCGCGCCGGTGGAATAGTCCCGCGCCTGGATGCCGTTATTCCTTGCCGTGACGGTTCCCTTCGACAGGATCGTGACGCCGCCTCCATTCGATGAGGCAAAAATGCCCCGGCTGGCGTCCGAGGTTATGTCGCCTGTATGGGTGACGCTGACCGCTCCGGCGCCAGAGCTTGAGGCAAGGATTCCGTCCCCCCCCCCGCACCAGAAACGGAAATCTCAAACGCTCCGGTGTCGCTGACAATGGCGAGGTCACTCGTGCTGGTGAAGCTTATGCCGTCCACGCCTGCGGCAGGGGCAATATCGGCAATCAGCGAATTGATGTTGAGTGTCGTGGCCGGATTGGTGGCCGCTACACCCGCCGAAAGGTCGCCGGTGCAGGCGATGGTGGTGCCGTCCGTTGCGCAAGCGGCATGGGCTATCCGGCCATAGCCCATAAAGGCCGCACCCATGGCCACGCCACCGAGCAGCAGATTGCGACACTGGATATGGCTTAAGCGCTGAGCAGGTGCGCCGGACCTGTCTGACTGAGCCAGTTGCGCGGTCGGGCGCACTGTGGCGGCATCAGCCTGTTGCCGCTCGCGCTTATTGGCTACGGCGCCAGCCGCGCTTGAATTGATCGCGATATCGGTCACGCGCTGCCCCCAGCAGAAAATCATGCGTCATAATGCGCGCTTGTCCAGACATGCGCCCGAAGGCGCGCGGCAAGCACGGTTAGTGGTCAATCAATGACGGCAAAAAACTCCATAATTCAGCTATTTACAGCCGAGCAAGCGTTCCTTGTTTAACAATTGCTCGGTGATTGCAACCTCGCCACAGGGAATTGTTTCGAACTCGCCCGGCAACTCATGGTTCGAGTTTCTGTGTGACGTATCGGCAACTCGCTCCCAACCGGTCGGATCGGCACTGACGGTTTTACATACCTGGCAAACTCGGCTAGGGCAGCCGCCGAGGCAATTATTGGCCGGAGGCACATGATGACCGAGAGCTTACCTCAGGCAGATCAGACTGCAGCGCTTGGGCAAACGGCCCCGCAACCGGTGGGTATTTCCTGCAGCCGCGGCTTTGCCAGCTGGCTGACGCGTCACGATGTCAGTCTTGCTTTCACGTCCTATCAGTCGGGGCGGCTCTATCTGGTCGGCGTAGGGCCGGACGGCAAGCTGTCGTTCAACGAACGCTTTCTGGCTCGCGCGATGGGAATGTGGGCCGATCAGCAACGAATCCTGTTGTCGACCGAATTCCAACTTTGGCGCTTCGAAAACATTCTCACGCCGGGCCAGCCGAAAGAAGATGGTTGCGATCGCTTCTACATACCGCGCGTCGCCCACACCACCGGCGACATCGATGTACACGAGATCGAGGTGCTGAAGGACGGGCGAATCGTGTTCGTCAACACGGCCTATTCCTGCCTGGCGTTTTTGAGCCCCACCCATTCCTTTACTCCCTTCTGGAAGCCACCTTTCATCTCCAAGTTGGCGGCGGAGGATCGGTGCCATCTCAACGGGTTGGCATTACAGGATGGTGAACCGGCTTTCGTGACGACTGTGAGCCGGTCGGACGTTATCAATGGCTGGCGCGCGCGCCGGGCCGAGGGCGGTTGTGTGATCGACATCCGCAGCAATGAAATCATCACCGGCACGCTGTCGATGCCGCATTCCCCGCGCTGGCACCAAAATGAACTCTGGGTGCTCAATTCCGGAACCGGCTATCTAGGCACCGTGGATATAGCGACCGGTACGTTCGATCCGCGCGTCTTCTGCCCCGGCTTCCTGCGCGGGCTGGCCTTCCATGACGGACACGCCATAGTCGGCCTGTCATTGCCGCGTGACGGCAGTTTCAGCGGCCTGCAACTTGACGACGAGCTCAAGAAACGCGACGCCGATCCCTGGTGCGGCGTGCAGATCATCAATCTCAAGAGCGGTGACATCGTCGAGTGGATCCGGCTGGAGGGGCCGGTGACCGAGCTCTTCGCCGTCAGCGCCATTCCCGGCGTGCGCCAGCCGATGGCATTGGGATTTCTCACCGACGAGATCCGCAATACGATCAGTATCCAGATGCCGGAAGAGACCATGCCGTAACCTGTCAGTGCCTTTGGGAAATATTGCTTGATGGTGTGGCGGCCAAACTGGCCAAGGGTCAGGCCACTTCGCGCCACCGCTCGTCGCGAACGAAGGTCATCAGATCTTGTGAAGTCATCGGACGAGCCAAGGCATAGCCCTGAAGTGTGTCGCAGCCGATATCGCGCAGGATGGCGGCGTGTTTCATCGTTTCGATACCCTCGGCAACCACCTTGATGCCCAGGGATTGGCCGATGTCGATAATCGAAGCCACGAGGTTGCGCTGGCTTTGCGATTCGACCACCGGCGCAATCAGTTGCCGGTCAATTTTCAGACGTGCCGGCTTGACCTGCAAGAGACTGACGATTGAAGCATAGCCGGTGCCGAAATCGTCGATTTCAACGTCGATGCCAAGCGCGTTAAGTCGCGCAATATTGGCGACGATGGTTTCGTTGTTGTCGTCCAGGAAGATCGATTCGAGCAGCTCGAATGACAACGAGCCATGATCGAAGGCAAGGCCATTGAGGCTTTCAATGAGGTCATCATCGTACAGTCGCCCGGCAGACACATTGACGGACATTTTCGGAATCAGGATCCCGGCAGCCTTCCAGTGGGTGGAGTGCCACAGGGTTTGCTCAAGAATGGCGCGGTCGATCTGCGGCACAACATTCAACTCGCCTGCGGTTTTGAGAAATGCGTCCGGCGCGAGCACGCCTTCGCTCGGATGGATCCATCGCGCCAGTGCCTCAACACCGACGATGTCGAGTGTCTTCGCATCGAATTGGGGCTGGAAATACGGAATGAACTCGTTCCGGTCGAGACCATTGAGAATGTCATCGGCGATGCGCTTTGTCCGGGTGATTTCGGCTTTCAGCGACGCGTTAAAAAACTCGTATCTGTTGCGGCCGTTGCTCTTGGCCCGGTAGAGCGCAATATCTGCATCAATCAACAGACGCTTGCCGCAGGATGTCTTGTCCGCGTCGGCCATCGCAATGCCGATGCTCACCCCAAACCGGCACTCGTGCCCTTCGTAAGGCACCGGCTCGCGCATTTTCGCGATGATCCGGCCGGCAAGCGATGCCAGTTGTTGTTCGTTCACCGGGGATGTGGTGGCGATGATGAACTCATCCCCCCCGATACGCGCGACATAGTCGTCGGCCCGGGTGCTTGCGGTCAGCACCGAAGCAGCATGTATGAGCATGGCGTCACCCGCAGCATGCCCCAATGTGTCATTGATCTGTTTGAAGCGGTCCAGATCGATGTGAAGCAAGGCGCTGACTGGATGTCCGCTTGGGCTGTCTATGAGCTTCTCATCAAGAAACCGCCGGTTTGGAAGGCCTGTGAGGCTGTCATGCAGGGAGTTGCGCTCCATCTGCGCACGCGCTTCTTCAAGCTCGAGATTGCGCAGCTCGGCGCTCTGCTTCGCCGCGAGCAGGTTTGCATTGAGTTCGACATCAGCCGACACATCCCAGATCACGCCGACCAGAAACCGCGAGCCATCATTGCCGGTGTGCACAGCGCCGATCGAGCGGACCCAGCGAGTCGTGGTCTCGCTGGTGCAGATGCGGAAGTCCGAATGATAGCTACCGTTTGTTGCAATCGCCGTTTCATATTCCTGGGAAGCCTGCTGCTGATCTTCAGGATGCAGCCGTTGCCTCCATGTATCCTCTGTGATCGGTATGGTGTCGTCATCAATGCCGTAGAGTTCTCGCATGCGGGTGTCCCAGCTAATCTCCCACGTGTCGAGATCAATTTCCCATACGCCGATTCTTGATGTTTCAAGGGCGAGCTTGTGGCGTTGCGAAAGCCGATGCAGCTGGCGCTGCCGGCGGTTGATCTCCTGCATGTGGGTCTGGCGAAGCTCGTTCAGATGCCCCGCGATGAAGATCGGCAGGATCACCAGAAGCCCGGCCAGCAGAATCAGGAATCGCAGCTGCCAGGCGTTTTCCGGCGTGCTCGTCCATCCGTTTGCCGGGGTTGCCGCAATCTGCCAGCTGCCGCTTGGCAGGGACACCTGCGAGATCACCGGATCGTCCGCGAAAATCCCCGCTTCGCCAAAGAAAACCTCACCCTTTTCCCCGGTGGCGTCGCGGCCGCGAATGGCAACCGTGAGTGGCAGGTCTGAGGCTGTCAGGCCACTGGCAGCGTAGAGCCTTTCGGTATCGATAACGGCGGAAACCAGACCCCACAGTTCTCGGCCCCCATCATTGTCGATGAATACGGGAAAACGACCGATAAATCCCTGGCCGCCCTGAAGCAGGTTGACCGGACCGGCCAGGATCATCTGCTCGGAGGCAACTGCGCGCATTGCCGCGTCACGCTGAACTTCATTCTTGCGGTAATCGAGACCGATGGCCTGTTTGTTGCCTTCAATCGGATACATCAGGCTTACCACCAGATCGGGAGCTCCGGCGATGTTGCGCAACTGTGAGTGTTTGCCCAGCAACCCCGCGGCAATCCTGCTGAAATGCGCCTGATCCATGTCCGGTTGAGCGGCAATGACCGAAACCAGCCCGCGAACAAGATGAATATTGCTTGTGATGTTGCCTTCCAGCTTGGCTCTCACCAAACCGAGTTGTTCGCTGACCTTTGCCATTTCACTCTGGTGATGGACAATCCGGTTCTGATATTCGGCAAAAACCCCCGTCGCGACCGTGACCGCAAGCGCAATGACACCTGCAATTACGCTCGGCCGAGAGAGCAGATGGCCTGCTTTTGAGTTAGGACTGAATTTTTTCGACATTGCGACCCACAAGACCAATGGTGAGCTCCACGAACCACCGGCGGCTCGTGCTGGAACTGACATCAACTTGCAGCAATGCTATTTCAGAAAACTGTAATAAATACCTAAGGAGAGCCGGAAAAAAGGCATTGTGCCAAGTTTCCAGCGGATCGTTGATCATTGACGTCGCGTTGTTTTGTCCGTTTCAGCAACAAACACCTATCCTCATGCGTCTTGAATCGCTGCCGGGAGTCTGATCCTGACCGATTTGGCGAGAACCAGACGCAACCTTCCGATTTCAGGTCACAATCTGTTTTGCTAACCACATGACAAACCGTCGGGTAGGTGATTAAATGATTGGGCTGACGTGCACCCCTCTCCGGGAGAAGGAGTGAAGAGGGGATCTCGCGGCCTCGTTACGTGCGCTTATGAAAGCGCTTGCATATTGTGATTTTCTGGGAGGAAAGCATGCTGAAATTGAAATCCGTCAAAACGTTGGTGATCGCGTCGGCGATCTCGTTAACGGCGGCGACCGGCGCTCTGGCGTTTCCGGACAAATCGGTCGAATACATCATTCCGTTTGGTCCCGGAGGCGAATCCGATATTTCTGCGCGCTTCCAGCAACCCTTTTTCAAGGAGAAATTTGGCCAGGATCTCGTGGTGTCCTACAAGCCCGGCGGCGGTGGTGCGGTCGGTTGGGCGCAACTCAATTCGATGGCCGGTGATGGCTATACAATCATGGGCATCAACCTGCCGCATATTGTGATTCAGCCTGCCCAGAAGGATGTCGGCTACACCACCGATGATATCCATGCGTTTTATATGTTCCACTATACGCCCGACGCGATCGTGGTTACCGCTGACAGCCCCTACAAGACGCTGGATGATCTCATTGCGGACGCCAAGGCCAATCCGGGCGCACTGACCATGTCCGGTTCGGGTAAGGCCACAGCCAATCATCTTGCCCAGATCCGTTTCGACAAGATGGCGGGCATCAAGACCACCTATGTGCCGTTCAAGGGGACTGGTGCGTCAACCACTGCTGCGCTTGGCAAACAGGTCAAGGCCCAATGGGGCTACACCACGGTTGGGGCAGCCCAGGGCGATGCGGTGCGTCTTCTGGCTGTGGCCATGGAAGAACGCCATCCGCTTTTTCCCGACGTCCCGACCTTCAAGGAACTCGGTTATGACATGGTTGGCGGTGCCTATCGCGGCATGGCGGTTCCCAAAGATACGCCTGCTGAAACCGCCAAGGCTCTGTCCGATGCATTCGGGGAGATCAACGCCGACGAGGCCTTCCGCAAGCAGATGCTGGATGGTGGATTTGCGCTTCTTGATGTTGGCATCGACGGTATGGCCGATTTCATGAAGGCCCGCAAGGACGAGTATATCGAGGCGGCGACCGAGGCCGGCCTGCTCAACTGATCCACGCTATCGCGCCCAGGCCCCATCCGGCCTGGGCGCTCCCCCGAGATAGTGTAGAGCGATCCTTGCCCCGAAGCACCGCTTGCGGAAGGGCGCTTGTGGCAATCTGCACCCCAGCATAACGGACTTTCCGACATGGATATCGAACATCTGGCAAATGCGCTGACGCTGACCAATCTGGCGCTGGCGCTGTTTGGTGTTGTTGCAGGAACGGTCATCGGCTCGATCCCGGGATTGTCGGCAACCATGGCTGTCGCCGTGCTGGTTCCGATCACCTTTTCGATGGCCCCGGCATCAGCCCTGATCCTGCTAGGCGCGATCTATACCGGCGCGATCTATGGTGGCGCTTATTCTGCCATTCTTCTCAACACTCCCGGCACGCCCTCGGCCATCGGGACCACTTTCGACGGCTATCCGATGGCAAAGCGCGGCGATGGTGATCTTGCCGTGGCGATTGCCTGTTATGCCAGTGTGTTTGGCGGCATGGTCGGGGCCTTGGCGCTGTTGCTGCTGGCCCCGCCGCTGTCATCCGTGGCGCTTGCCTTCGGCCCGGTCGAGTATCTCTGGCTGTCTATCTTCGGCCTGTCTCTGATTGCCTCGCTGTCGACCGGCAATGTTCTCAAGGGGCTCGCTGGCGGCGCTCTAGGTTTGCTTCTTTCCTGTGTCGGCGTCGCTGAAATATCAGCCGACATCCGGCTGACCTTTGGCAGCTCCACCATGATCGGCGGTATCGAAGTGGTGGGTGCGCTGATCGGGCTCTATTGCATTCCCGTGCTGATTGATCTGGTCGCCACGCCGGAGCGCCATCTCAAGGTCGAGCAGGGTGGCCGTGAGGTTCGTTTCCGCGAAGCCGCCGCCATCGCCTGGCGCTCGCGCATCAACCTGTTGCGATCTTCGGTCATCGGCACGGTGATCGGCATTCTTCCCGGTGCCGGCGGTTCCGTCGCGGGCCTTGTCGCCTATTCCGAGGCCAAGCGCACGGCGAGACCGGATCAGAAATTCGGGGAAGGGGAACCCGACGGTATCATGGCGACGGAAGCCGCCAACAACGCCACTGTCGGCGGCGGTTTTATTCCAACTCTGGTGCTCGGCATTCCGGGAACACCACCGGACGCGGTTATTCTCGGTGCCTTGCTGGTGCAGGGCGTGAGAACGGGGCCGACCCTGTTCGAGGGTGGCGGTTCCATTGTCTACACCTTCATTTTCGGCCTGTTCATCGCCACCATCCTGATGCTGCCGACAGGTCTGCTGATCGGGCGCTATGCCTACAAGACCATCGTCACCATCCCCAAGACCATTCTTGTGCCCGCGGTTGGTTTCATGACCATCATCGGCACATTCGCGATCCGCAACTCGATCTCCGATGTCATCATCATGATTACGCTCGGATCTGTTGGCTGGGTCTTGTCTCGCTTTGGTTTTGCGGCGTCGCCGATTGTGCTGGGGCTCATTCTCGGGCCGATTGCCGAGCAGGGCTTCGTGCAGGCCTGGATCATCGGGGATGCAACCGGCAATCTCGCGGGAATGTTCTTCGGCCGGCCGATCTCCTTGGCGATCATCGCCTTCACAATCCTGTCGCTGCTCTATCCGGTGATCCAGAGCAGGCGAACCAGACGACTTCTCAATTTGCAGGCCAATTCCAATGACTGATGCAGCAACGACATCCGGCAGAAAAGACGTGGGGACCCTGGCGGTCGCCAGCCTGTTTATCGGCCTGGGCTTGCTCACACTTTACGATGTGACGACCTATTCCGACAGCGATTCCGTGGTGTTCCCGACCTTTGTCGCCTATGCGCTGATCTTCTGTTCTGTGCTGGTGATCATCTATTCTTGGCTCCGCCCGAACCCGGACAGCGGTTTCGGTGATGGCACGTGGTGGCGCCGCCTGTTGCTGGTTGTCACCATGCTGGGGGCTTGTCTTGTTATGCCCTTTGCCGGGTTTCTCCCTGCAACGGTGATTGCGTTTGCCGGTGGCCTTGTGGCCGCCCGGCATGAGGGATGGGACGCCAGAAGCGCGATTGTGTTCGCGGCTTCCGGTGTCTTCATAATGGCCGGGTTCTACGCCCTGTTCCGATTTGCACTGGGCGTGCCCTTGCCTTGAGCGCAATGCGCTCTGGTTTGGGCTTTATTTCACATATTTGCGCCAGTTGTGCTCTTCCTTGAAGCCCAGCATTTCGCGGATCTTCCGGTTTGAGTAAAGCGCTTCATGTTCGCCCATGTCGCGGCTGAACGGCACGCCGGGAAAGAACTGCTCGGCGATTTTTGCGGTCGGCATGTCGACCGAGTTGGTGTCGTTGCCGGCATTAAAGACCTGAAACCCGAGCCCGTCAGTGGTCAGGCACCGGTCCACTATCTGGCCGAGATCGCGCGCGTCGATGTAGCAGAAGATGTTGCGGCGGCGCACGCCGGGGTCGGCGAAGAAACCGGGGAAGCGGTCATACTCGTCCGGTTCCATGACATTGCCGATCCGAAGCGCGTAGATATCAGCACCAGAACGGCGCTGGAAGCCGCGTGCGGTCTGCTCGTTGATGACCTTCGACATGCCGTAGGAGTCCATTGGATTGACATCCATGTCCTCTTCAACCGGCAGCGAGGCCGGGCTGACCTCGCCATCGGCGAAGCAGACGCCGTAGGTGGTCTCCGATGAGGCGACGATGATTTTGCCAATGCCGAGCTTTACCGCGGCTTCGATGACATTGTAGGTGCCGATCGTGTTGACCCGGAAGGTCTCGTTGTCCGGCCGGATCAGAATGCGCGGCACCGCCGCGAAATGCACGACCGCGTCGAATTTCGGCACGCCGGTTCCCGGCTCCAGCTCATCGAAATTGGCATAGCTCGACATGACATTGAACATCTGGCCTGAATCGGTGATGTCGGCGGTCAGGTTGTCGACGCCCGGGTGATCGAGCGGCGTCAGGTCGACATTGACCACGTGATGGCCCTGATCGACCAGATAGGGGATGACATGACGTCCGGCTTTGCCGGAGCCTCCGGTGAACAATATCCGCATTTCTGTTTCCTCCTTGTTTGAGCCGTAACATCAGGCCTCAGGCGCTACGTCCTGCGGCAACCCCTGACGACCAGGCCCACTGAAAATTGTGCCCGCCGAGATGGCCGGTCACATCCATCACTTCGCCGATGAAATGCAGTCCGGGAACCAGACGGCTTTCCATTGTCTTCTGATTGATACCGGCGGTATCGACGCCGCCCAGAGTCACCTCGGCTGTGCGGTAGCCCTCGGTGCCGCCGGGCACCAGGCTGAAGCTGTGAATTCCGGCCACTATCTCGTCTATCGCCGCATTGCTCAAGTCCGCCAGCCGCGAAACCTTGTCCCCGGCGGCTTGCCCGAGCTGCTGTGCCAGCCGCTTCGGTAGTACCTCACCGATCACCGTCCAGACCGACACTTTCGGGCGCTTGCCGCGCTCCGCTCTTATAAGCGCTGCCAGATCGGATCCTGGCGCGAGATCGATAGTGACGCTGTCACCCTCGCGCCAATAGGACGAAACCTGCAGCATGGCCGGACCGGACAGGCCGCGGTGGGTGAACAGCATTGCCTCATCAAACGCTGCGCCGTTGCACGATGCTCGAACGTCGAGAGAGGCCCCGGACAGGCCCCCCCAGCTCTCATGCATGTTTGACGCCCAGGTGAACGGCACCAACCCGGCCCGGGTTTCGGTCACCGAATGGCCGAACTGGCGGGCAATGTCATAGCCGAGCCCGGTGGCGCCCATTTTGGGGATGGACTTGCCGCCGGTGGCGATCACCAGAGATTGCGAATGCCACGTGCCCGCGCTGGTCCGCGTCTCGAAACCGCCCTCGATCTGACCAACTTCCTGAATGTCGGTGGCCAGTTCCAGCCTGGCCTCGGCGTCACGCATGTCATCGGTCAGCATGGCGATGATTTCGCGCGCCGATCCGTCACAGAACAGTTGTCCCAGCGTCTTTTCATGAAAGGCGATGCCGCGGGCTTTCACCCTGTCAATGAAATCCTGTTGGGTGAAAGATTTGAGTGCCGATATTGCAAAATGCTTGTTTTCGGACAGGAAATTTGCCGGAGTGCAGTGCATGTTGGTGAAGTTGCAGCGGCCGCCACCGGAAATGCGGATCTTCTCGCCTGGCGCCTTGGCGTGGTCGATGACGACGACGGACCTGCCGCGCCGGCCCGCTTCGATGGCGCACATCATGCCCGCTGCGCCTGCACCCAGGACGACGACATCTGTTTTGGTGATGCTTGGCATGCTGTCTCCGGGTAGAGGCCAAGTCTGTTCACTGGCCGCCGTGTTTGGGATCGGACGATGCTCTATCAGAATGAACGCCTGCAACAAACCCCGGCCGGCAGGTTCAGACATCCATTGCCAGCAGCGCATGAGGGCCTGTAGGAAAGATGCAGCGCTCACCGGAATTGACCATGACCATCTATTCGTTTGACCTCGATCCCGTCTCGCTGAGCATTGACCTGAGCGTTGGTCATATCGCCGAACTGAAAATCCGAGAAAGTCAGCGGACTCTGACACCTTTGCACCGGGCATCGTGGGTGGATGACCCGAATGCTGTCTTTCCGGATGGTACTCCACCAAATGTGAAGCGGCTGTCAGGAGACTTCTTCTGCGCGCCATTCGGGCGCAACGATGTGGAGGAGGGGCCGTCGCACGGATGGCCCGCCAACAGCGCCTGGGATCATCTTGAAACCAACAGGCAGGATGATCGTCTCACGGCCAGCTTCCGGCTTCAGCGTCTCGTGATGGGAGCCACGGTCGAAAAGCGCATCACCCTGATTGCCGGTCATCCATTCATCTATCAGGAGCACAGCTTCTTTGGCGGCGCCGGCGCAATATCGGCCGCGCATCATGTCATGGTGCATATGGCGGAGGGCGGCGATCTGGCCTTTTCGCCGAAGCAAGCCGCGCAGACCCCGCCCGAAGCTCTCGAAACGGATCCAGAGCGTGGACGTTCAGTTCTCGCCTATCCAGCGCACACGGAAAACCTGGCTGCATTTCCCCTCGCTGATGGCGGCATGGCGGATCTGACCCGCTACCCTGTGGGTGAAAGCCATGAAGACTTTCTGACACTGCTGGAAGCGCCGGCTCGTTCCCTTGGCTGGAGTGCGGTCAGCCGGACTGCCGAACAGGACCGGATCCTTGTCCTCAAGCGGCCCGACCTGCTGCCTGTGACCATGCTGTGGATGAGCAATGGGGGGCGGGACTACGCGCCCTGGAGCGGCAGCCATACCGGCGTGCTCGGGATTGAAGATGCCAGGGCGTCTCCGCTCGGACACGCTGCCTCGTGCGCAGACAATGATCTGACCTGCAGCGGAATTCCCACCGCGTTCCTGCTCGGCGAGGGAATGCGCATCACTCTTCGTCAGATTATCGGCGCCTGTGACCAGCAGCCGGGTGAGGGGCCGTTAAAAGATCTTTATGAAGAAGACAGCGCCCTGTCTTTGAAATTTCAGGACGGGCGAATCAGAGCCCTGAAATACGATCCGGCTTTTCTTGCCGGGTAGAGAATCCGGGTTGAGTTTTGGACGGGCTCATCATGTGAGTGAGCTTATGCAAAACAAAAAAGTCCCCGGATAATGTCCGGGGACTGATCATAACTTCACGTATTCGGCGGGTCAGCAGGCAGCTTCGTAAACGCGGCCATAAGCGTCACGGTAGCGGCACATGCCCGGAGTTGTCGCTGCGCCGATCAGAGCGCCAGCCGCGCCACCAATCAGGGCACCAGTCGCGACGCCACGTCCGCTGCTTCCGGTAGCTGCGGCGATCAGTGCGCCTGTGCCTGCGCCAACAGCAGCGCCGGTACCGGCCCGCTTTTCAGTTGTTGTGCAGCCAGCGGCGGCAAGAAGGGAAACCGCTGCGAGGGTTGAAAGGACGAGTCTGGTCATCAAAGGCTCCATCATGGGGTGCTAATCATAAACGGAGGCAAACTCACTCAAATGAGGATGTGTGCTTCCGCGCAACTGTTTCGTTATACAGGATAATGATGGCAGACACCATCATGGCAATGCTCATCGCAAGTGCGAGCGTTGAAATCAACATGGTCAGTCCTTTCGCATCAAAAATCGGTTGTTTCGCCTGTTCAACGCCGCAGCTGGCGATTTGGTTTCCTGGGGTTTCAAAAATAGTTTCAAAATTTTGAACCCGGCGGGGCTGAACGCCCGATTACGGCAGTGATGCCAGCGTCCGCCTGAATGGCGAATCGTCCGCTGATGCGCGAAAAATATGCAAACTGCCTGCGCATTCATCACCATGTGCGCCATGTGTCGGATTGGGCCGGACGCGATGCAAAATCTCTTGCTTGTCTGCATCGCATTTCCGATGATCGGGTCTGACAGTCTGAAGGACGCCTATGACTTCCTTGTTTCCGCTTCCCGCTCCCGAGAGCAGCGTTGCCATGCAGCGCACCCGTGGCGGTGGCCGTCTTTCGGTCAAGCAGTCAGCCGGTGAAAGCCGCATCGACCGATTGTTTCAGGAAGGCTCGGCTCGTATTCGTATCCCGCGGGTCCCGCGCGGCTATCCGCTTGAAGCCGTGTTGATCAACACGGCCGGTGGCCTCACCGGCGGCGACTGCATGGACTGGAGTTTCGAGGCGGGTGCCGGTGCCTCCATGACGCTGGCCACCCAGGCGTGCGAGAAAACATACAAGGCGTACGGCACAAGCGAGGCCCGGGTTTCGGTGCAGTTGAAACTCAATGCGGAAAGTTCGCTCGCCTGGCTGCCGCAGGAAACCATTCTGTTTGACCGGGCGCGTCTCGCACGAAGCATCGAAGTCGACATGGTTTCCGGTTCCAGACTGTTGATGGTCGAGCCGCTGGTTTTTGGCCGTCTTGCCATGGATGAGGCCGTGGTCGAGGGGCATTTCCGCGATTGTTGGCGAATCCGGCAGGATGGGCAGCTCCTCCATGCCGAGAATATGAAGCTGGGTCCGCATATTGCCGATAGCCTGACGCGCAGCGCGGTTGCCGGTGGTGGATTGGCCGTGGCCACGGTGCTGCTGATCGCGCCGGAGGCCGAGGCCAGGCTGGACGCTGCCCGCCAGGTAATCGGAGAATCCGGCGGCGCCAGCCATGTCTTGATGCGCTCCCCTGGCGCTGCGATGAACGAAACTGGCAAGCTTCTTGCTCGGATTGTTGCCAGGGACAGCTATGAATTGCGCAAAGTGCTTGTACCATTGATCCGCCTGCTCAATCCGCTGGGCGGCATGCCGAAAGTCTGGTCGATATGAAAGAGACGCCATGAACCTGACCCCGAGAGAAAAAGACAAACTGCTCGTCGCCATGGCAGCCATCGTGGCGCGAAAACGGCTGGAGCGGGGCGTCAAGCTCAACCATCCCGAAGCCATCGCGCTGATCACCGACTTTGTAGTTGAAGGCGCCCGCGACGGCCGGGCGGTTGCCGAGCTGATGGAGGCTGGCGCTCACGTGATCACCCGCGACCAGGTGATGGACGGTATCGCCGAGATGATTCACGACATCCAGGTCGAGGCCACGTTCCCTGACGGCACCAAGCTTGTCACCGTGCATGAACCGATCCGGTAAAAAATCATGGTCACGATGCAACATGTCCCTCGACGCGGCCTTCTCGCAAAGGCAATACTCACAAGGCACATTGGTGCATTCATCCTGACGGCGCGACCAATTGAGGGCGCCGTGTTGACCAAAGAAGGACTTTCACGATGATCAGACGACTATTGATTTCTGCCGCCGCCCTTGGCCTCGCCACCGCGCCTGCCTTTGCCCATCTCGACCCGTCGGAGCATGGCTCATTCGCTGCGGGCTTCTCTCATCCACTCTTCGGACTCGACCACATCCTCGTCATGGTCGCGGTCGGTCTTTGGGCCGCGACGCTAAGGGGCCGCGCGCTGCTGGCCGTTCCGGCTGCCTTCGTCGGCACGATGGGCCTCGGTTTCCTTGCCGCGACCGCCGGCCTGCCGCTGCCTTTCGTTGAGCCGGTAATTCTGGCGTCCATCATCTTCATTGGCATCATGGTTGCGCTGGCGCTGCCGTTTTCGACTGCGGGAATGGCTGCGCCGGTTGCATTCTTCGCCTTTTTCCACGGCCACGCCCATGGCGGCGAACTGGGTGAGGCGGGCGCTGCCGGCTTTGCAATCGGGTTCATGATCGCCACTGCGGTGCTGCATGCGTGCGGCATCGGCCTTGGTATTGCCTTTGCTAAATTGCAGGGCGGCGATGGCAAGTCCTGGTTTACCCGCGCCGTAGGCGCAGGAACTGCGGCTGCAGGTCTTTTCCTGGCGTTTGCCGGCTAATCTGAAACCGAACAAGGAGGGCGTGCCCATGATTCCCGGTGAAGTTCTCACGACAAACGGCGACATCGAGCTCAACGCCGGTGCGCCCTCCACGACCATCAAGGTCGCAAATACCGGCGACCGTCCGGTTCAGGTCGGCAGTCATTACCATTTCTTCGAAACCAACGACGCGCTGCGGTTCGACCGCGACAAGGCGCGCGGTCAGCGACTGGACATTGCGGCAGGGACTGCCGTCCGGTTCGAGCCGGGCCAGGAACGCGACGTAACGCTGGTGCCGCTATGCGGTGGCCGTGAGATCTACGGTTTTCAACAGAAGGTGATGGGAAAGCTCTGAACGTTTCGCATCACGTCAACCAAGAGAAGGGGAATCCGCATGTGCCATGTCTGTGTGATCAACAATGTAAAATCCTCAATGTTGTCGCGACGTGATTTTTTCCGAAAGTCGGCCGCTGCGGGTTTCGCGGCTACTGCTGCCGGCGCCATGTCCGCGCGTCCTGCACTTGCTGAGGCAACCGGCAAGGTCGTTGACCTGACCCATACATTTGATGGGGATTTCCCGACTTTCGACGGCAAGCCGGGCATTCTCTACACCGAGAACGTCAATTTTGACGCCTCGGGCTATCAGCTGTGGGAACTGACTATTTTCGAGCATTCCGGCACCCATATCGATGCGCCGCTGCATTTCTCCAAGGACGGTACATCCGTTGACGAACTCGATCCGCAGAGCCTGATCTGTCCGCTCTGCATCATCGACATCAAGAGCAAGGCTGCGGACGAACCCAATTCCATGCTCGAGCCGGAGGATGTTGAAGCTTACGTCAGTGCTCACGGCGACATCCCGCAAGGTGCCTGTGTGGCGATGAATTCGGGCTGGCAGGACAAGGTGGGCGATGCAAGCTACCGCAACAATGCGGAAGGCAACTTCGCATTCCCCGGATTCTCCAAGGCTGCGACCGATATGCTGGCCGAAATGGGCGCGGCTTCCATCGCTGTGGACACCCTGTCGCTGGATCCGGGCAATTCGGCTGATTTCGCCGTGCATTACTCCTGGCTGCCAAGCGGGCGGTTCGGCATCGAGAACATCGCAAATCTCGATGCATTGCCTTCTGCCGGAGCCACCCTGTTTGTCGGCGCGCCCAAGCACCGCAACGGCACCGGCGGCCCGGCCCGTGTCATGGCGATGGTCTAGGAGCAAATATTTCATGGCCCGCAAACCCGTCAATCCTGTGCAGATCTGGCAAGCCTATGCCGGGCTTGGCATACTTGCCCTGGAAGCGCAGGCAGTGATCGGCATGCGCGTGCTGGGAATGAATGGCGTCTGGCCGGTCGGGAAAAACGAGAACCGGAAAATGCTGG
>CAXBIE010000088.1:0-19874 GCA_963975635.1 uncultured Hoeflea sp.
GCGCCAGCCTGCCGATTGGTGTGGCGCTCGACACGGCCAAGAACCGGTTCAACGAAATCGTCCAGGAGACGGAACTGCCGGCCGGAGTCCAGGTGCTGGAAGCCGGCGATGCGGAAGTCCAGGCCGAAATGCAGGAAAGCTTTCTCAACGCCATGTTGATGGGGCTGATGCTGGTGCTGACCGTTCTCATCCTGCTGTTCAAGGATGTGATCCAGCCCTTCACCATCCTGTTCTCGCTGCCGCTGGCCATCGGCGGCGTCGCGGCCGGCCTGATCCTGACCAACAACGCGCTGTCGATGCCGGTGCTGATCGGCATCCTGATGCTGATGGGCATCGTCACCAAAAACGCCATCCTGCTGGTCGACTTCGCCGTCGAGCTGATCCGCACCGGGCGCGACCGGGTGGAGGCGATGATCGAGGCCGGCCAGAAGCGCGCCCGGCCCATCGTGATGACCTCGATTGCCATGTCGGCAGGCATGCTGCCAAGCGCGCTCGGTGTTGGCGAAGGCGGATCGTTCCGTGCGCCCATGGCCATCGCGGTGATCGGCGGGATCATTGTCTCGACCGTTCTCAGCCTTGTGGTGGTGCCATCGTTCTTCCTGATCATGGACGATCTGTCACGGCTTCTGAGCTGGATCTTCAGCCGCTTTGTCGGTCCGAAGGAAGACGAGATCGATGTGCTGGAGCCCGAAGCGATGACCGTGGCCATCGGCGAGAACGCGGAAGAAATAACCCAATTGCGCGACCGCCTGGCGCGGCTTGAAGGTCAGGCCGGGCGAACGCCGCCGAAGCTGGTGGTGACGCAACAGGCAGCCGAATGAACAAAGGCCGGGGCGCAATCAACCCCGGCCTTTCTCATTCAGGTCACCGGGATCTCAGACGCCGAGGAATTCGGTTTCGACCTCACGGGTCAGGCCGTCAGGCGTGCCGGTCCAGACCGTCTCGCCCCGGGCAAGAATGACGCATCGGTCGGCCACAGCGCGGAGTTCTGAAAACCCCTTGTCGATCACCAGGATCGACTGACCGCCTGCCTTCAACTTGGCGATGGCCGCCCAGATTTCCTGACGCACCACCGGCGCCAGCCCTTCTGTCGCCTCATCAAGGATCAGCAGACGCGGATTGGTCAGCAAGGCGCGTGCAATCGCCAGCATCTGCTGTTCGCCGCCTGAAAGCGTCGAAGCATTTTGCGTCATCCGTTCGCCCAGCCGCGGAAACAGCTCCGTCGCCTTCTCGATGTCCCATGGACCCGAGCGGGCCGAGGCCATGAGGTTTTCAGAGACCGAGAGATTGGCAAAACAGCGTCGCCCTTCCGGCGCCAGGCCAATTCCCAGACGGGCGGCACGGAACGATGGCAGCGCCACAAGATCCTTGCCGTCGAAACGGATCTCGCCGCGCGTGGTGCGCAGCATGCGGGTGATGGAGCGGACAGTGGTGGTCTTGCCCATACCATTGCGGCCCATCAGGGCGACGAGTTCGCCCTCGGCGATCTGCAGATCGACACCGAACAGCGCTTGCGAAGCCCCGTAGAAAGCTTCGAGCTTTTCAACCTCAAGCAGGCTCATGCCGCGTCCTCCCCGAGATAGGCAGTACGGACTTCCGGGTGACTGCGGATTTCATCGGCCTTGCCGCGGGCGATGATCTTGCCAGCGACCAGCACAGAGATGCGGTCGGCCAGCTGGAAAACGGCGTCCATGTCATGCTCGATCAACAGGATCGGCGCCTCTTGGCGAAGCTTGTCTAGAAAGCCGATCAGACGGCTCGAGCCTTCCTGCCCGAGACCGGCCATCGGCTCATCCATCAGGAAAATCCGCGGCCGCATGGCCAGCGCCATGGCGATTTCGAGAAGCCGCTTTTCGCCGTGCGAGAGTTCGCTCACCCGGACGCCCGCTCGCGCGCTCAAGCCGACGCGGTCGAGCGCCTGCATGGCTTCATCGATCAGGTCCTGATCGCGGGTAACCTGACGGAAAAATCCAAACACCGAACGCCGCCGCGCCTGAGCTGCGAACATGACGTTGCCGCGTGCGGAGAATTCCGGAATCAGCGACGACACCTGGAAGGTGCGGGTCAGTCCGAGACGGGCGCGGGCGATCTGGTCGAGACCGCTGATCTCGCGGCCATCAAAGCGGATCGAGCCTGCATCGGCTGCAAGCTCGCCTGCGACCAGCTTGATCAGGCTGGATTTGCCGGCGCCGTTGGGACCGATCAGGGCATGGATTTCGCCCGGGCGCAGATCAAGGTCAACGCCATCGGTGACCTTCAGCGCGCCGAAGGATTTGCTCAGGCCGGAGAGTTGCAGCACCGGTTCAGTCATGACGCGCCCTCCCGGCCACAAGCCCTATGAAACCACCCCGCGCAAACAGCACCACGGCAAGCAGGGCCGCGCCGAGGAAGAACTGCCAGTGGGTGGTGAAACTGCCGAACACATGCTCGAACAGCACGAATAGACAGGCGCCGACCACAGGGCCGAACAGCCGCGCCACGCCGCCCAGAATGATGAACACCATGATCTCGCCGGACAGGTGCCAGGACATCATCGACGGGCTGACAAAACGGTTGAGGTCGGCATAGAGCGCGCCGGCCAGCCCGGTGACCATGCCCGACAGCACGAAGGCCGCGAGCTTGATCCGGTAGGGCGAAAGCCCCAGCGCTGCGACCCTGCCCTCGTTCTGGCGAACGGCCTGCAGTGCGATGCCGAACCGAGCGCCGGTCATCTTCCATTGCGCAAACAGCACCACGATCAGCACCGCGTAGCAGAGCAGGAAATAGTCCAGCGGGCGCAGCGTATTGAGACCGGGAAACGAATTGCGCACATAGATCGACAAGCCGTCCTCGCCGCCATAGGCGGGCCAGGAGATGGCGAAATAGTAGATCATCTGGGCAAAGGCGAGCGTGATCATGATGAAATAGACGCCCGAGGTGCGCAGGCTCAGCGCCCCGATCACCAGCGCCGCAAGACCGCTGACGACAATCGCCACCAGCCACAGCACCAGCATCTGGTTGGTGCCGTTGATCAGGAACGGCGCCGTCATCAACGGCTCGTAATTCTGGTGATGGCTGGCAAGGATGCCGACCGCATAGCCGCCGAGACCGAAGAAGGCCGCGTGGCCGAAGGACACCAGGCCGCCAAGCCCGAGCGCAATGTTGAGGCCGACGCCGGCCAGCGCCAGGATGGTGGCACGGGTGGCTAGCGTGACGAGAAACGGCTCATCGGCATAATGGGCGATCAGCGGTCCGCCGAGCAGGATCAGCGCCAGCAGAATGTTGAGACGATGTTCGGTGATCAGGTCACGCATTGGCGGGAAACAACCCTTTTGGCTTGAACACCAGGACTGCGGCCATCAACAGATAGATCAGCATCGAGGCAATCGCCGAACCGACTCCGGCAGCGTCGGAGGCTTCCATCACCGAGGACAGCAGCACCGGCAGCAGGAACCGGCCCATGGTGTCGACCAGACCGACGATCAGGGCCGCGACCAGGGCGCCCTTGATTGAACCGATGCCGCCGATGACGATGACGACGAAAGCAAGAATGAGAACCGGTTCGCCCATACCGACCTGGACCGACTGGATGGCGCCGATGAGCGCACCGGCAAGACCAGCGAGCGCCGCGCCGAGGGCAAACACAACCGTATAGAGAAAGCGGATATCGACGCCCAGTGCGGCGATCATTTCGCGGTCGGCCTCGCCGGCGCGAATCTGCATGCCGAGCCGGGTGCGGCTGATCAGCAGACCAAGCCCGGCAGCAACGACCAGACCTGCAACGATGATCGCCAGCCGGTAGGCCGGATAGGGCAAGCCGCCGGGCAGCATCACCGGACCGGACAGGAACGCGGGCGGATCGAGATAGAGCGGGAAGGAGCCGAACAGGAAGCGGACGCCTTCGGAAAACATCAGCACCAGGGCGAAGGTTGCGAGCACCTGATCGAGATGATCGCGGTCATAGAGCCTGCGGATCACCACGATCTCGACCAAGGCGCCGAGGGCTGCGGCTGCCGCCAGGCTTGCAATCAGCCCGAGCCAGAAGGATCCGGTCCAGGCGGCAACGGCGGCGCAGACAAAACCGCCGACCATGAACAGCGAGCCATGGGCGAGATTGATCAGTCCCATGACGCCGAAAATCAGCGTCAGGCCGGCCGCCATCAGGAACAGCATGACGCCGAGCTGCAGACCGTTGAAAATTTGTTCCAGGAAAAGTGCGAGGGTCATTTTTTGCCGGGCTCGCGTCAGCGCGGGGAAAAGGCCCGGGCGGAGTTTCCGCCCGGGATCGGGAGCTGATTACATCTTGCAATCAGCTGCGTAGGCGTCGGCGCGGTCGGTGAGCGCGGTGTCCACGATCTTGTTGGTGTAGATGTCACCTTCCTTGATCACTTCGCGGACATAGATGTCCTGGATCGGGTGGTGATTGGGGCCAAAGCTGAACTTGCCACGAACCGACTTGAAGTCAGCTGATTCCAGCGCCTTGCGGAATGCATCCTGATCGGTGACGGCAGCAGTCCCCATGGCGGAAAGCAGCAGGTTGGCGGTGTCATAACCCTGCGCGGCATAGATCGACGGCAGGCGGTCATATTCGGCCTGATAGGCGGCAACAAAATCCTTGTTGGCCTGGTTGTCGAGATCCTTCGACCAGGTCGAAGTGTTCTTGACGCCGAGTGCTGCGTCGCCAACGGCCTGCAGGATGCCCTGGTCGAACGAGAATGCGGGACCGATCAGCGGTACTTCGACACCGGAGCCGGCATATTGCTTCATGAAGGAGATGCCCATGCCGCCGGGCAGGAAGAAGAAGACGCCATCGGCGCCGGAAGCGCGGATCTGTGCGATCTCGTTGGCATAGTCCTTGGCACCCAATTCGGTGTAGACCTCGTTGGTGACCTCACCCTTGTAAAAGCGCTTGAAGCCGGCCAGCGAATCCTTGCCCGCCGGATAGTTCGGCGCCATGATGAAGACCTTTTTCATGCCCGCGGTGTTGGCGTATTCGCCGGCCGCTTCATGCAGATTGTCGTTCTGGTAGGAAACCGAGAAATAGTTCGGGTTGCAGCCCGCACCCGCCAGGGCCGACGGTGCGGCATTGGTGGAGAGATAGAATTTGCTCTGGGCCACCGCCGACGGCACAACGGCCATGGCAAGGTTGGACCAGACGATGCCGGTGAGCACGTCGACCTTGTCTGACTGAATCAGCTTGTCGGCCAGCTGCACGGCCAGATCAGGCTTGCGTGCGTCATCCTCGATGATGACTTCCATGTCCGTGTTGCCGGACTGCTTGACCGCCAGCATGAAACCGTCACGGGAATCGATGCCAAGCGATGCTCCGCCACCCGACAGCGTGGTGATCATGCCGACCTTGACCGGATCGGCAGCCGATACCGATACACCGGCCATCAGCGACGCAGCGGTCGCCAAGCTCAAAAATGTCTTCTTCATGGACTTTCCTCTCTGTGTTTCATGCAGTGCCGGCTTTTTTGCGGTCCGGTCGCTGCATCTTTTCCCCTTCAGGCGAACAATCCAGGCTGCCCGCGCTCAACACGTGAGGCATGCCTGCACGCATCGTTTTCGAGCATTGGAGCAAGCCGCGCCGCAATGTCAACGCCGTGCACTCCGATCTTCGCCATTGAGCGGGAGCTTATCAGCCAGCCTGAAGAATTCCAGCGCTTTTTTTAAGCTTAAAATAAAACAGCGGCGATTGCCCCTTGCGCCGGGGCCTTGGTCATGGTTCCAAGGTGGTTACCGATGTTATCGACAAGCGGCAGAAGGAGACCGGCGATGCAGTGTTTTTTCGTGGAGTTTCAATGCAAGCTCGGCCAGGCCTACGCAGTGGCCGATGAAGTCGCCAATCGCGAAATCGCATCCGAAATCTACTCGGTCAGCGGCCAGTTCGACCTGATGGCAAAGTTCTATGTCGAGGATGATGTCGATATCGGCCGCTTCATCGCCGAACAAGTCCATACGGTTCCCGGTATCGAGCGGACACACACGATCCTGACCTTCAAGGCATTCTGAGGCGGCGGGCGCACAGCCGTGCGCTTTTTCTGGCTTTGACGTCGCGTGGATTGCCGGAACGAGCCATCCCGCATCATCCTTGATGCGGCAATAGCGCTGCACGATGACGCGGCGGTCGGTATGGCAGAAACATCAAAAGAAAATGGTACGATTGGGTGGGCTCGAACCACCGACCTCCGGATCCACAATCCGGCGCTCTAACCAACTGAGCTACAACCGCACGCCAGCAGACAAGGATTGCCTCCAAGTCGCTTTGTTGCCGCTCACATACTGGCAGCAGGTGGCTTTTGCAAGAGGTTTCGGGCCAGTTTTCGCAATTTCAACTGCTGTTTGAAGCACCGGATGCGATGCGGACCGGCAGAGCTGTATGGGCGCCGCACAGCAAAAAGGCCGGACACTGGGTCCGGCCTTTTCTCAATTCAATGCATGACGAATTCAGGCAACCTTGATTTCGCTCATCGCCTTTTCGGCGACAGTCTTGGCCGGCTTGGACACATCTTCGGCAACCTTCTTGGCTGCTTCCTGCATCACCTTGGCCTGGTCAGCCATCATTTCGGCCTGCTTGCGGAAGAAACCGGTCTGCAGTTCAATCATTTCCGCAACTGACTTGACGCCAAGCAGGGCTTCCATGTGCGACAGCGAATGTTCAACATTGCCGCGTGCAGCGTCGATTGCCTTGAGGCTGAGTTCAACGGTACCGGCCTGGGCGGTTTCAAGCGTGGTTTCCATTGCCTTGGTGGTGTCCTCGGCAACGGTCTTGACCTTTGCATAGGCTTCCTTGGTCTGGTTGACCGACTTGTCAGCCATTTCGCGGTAGCCGTCAGTCATCTTGGAGACATCAAATGCCGGAAATTCAAATACGTCTGCGGTGGTGGTGGTTTTCTTGGTCGCCATGTCACTTCTCCTTGAAGCATCAGAGGGACCGTTCGTGGCCCCGTTTCGATTTCAAGGATTGTATAACACAGCTTATGGTGCAGCGCAACATATTTGGTGCGATGCCGCATCCGTTAACCGTTTCGAGACAAATGAAGCCGTTCGAAGCGGGGTTTGCTGGACCCCCGGCGGCGGCAAAGCTATTAATAAAACCTTAATTCCCCTGATAAAGGGTCTATTCTGGCCAAAACTGGATTCCATCTATGCCGGCACACCATTATCCGTTCATTGAGCTTGCTGTTCACGCCGCTGTCCGCGACCATTTCGCAAAGGGCGACGCTGTTGCCGTGCTCAGCCGTGATCTGGGTGACGTGCTGTGGGCCAATGGCGCTGCCGCGCAGTTGTTCGGCTTCTCGAATATCTATGACATTCTCGACGAAGGATTTGGCGGCCAGACAACAACACGCCGGCAGATCGAAAGCGCTGTCAGCGGTCTTGGCCGCACCGGCAAGCCGCAGAATTTCATGATGCGTGTGAGCAGCGGCTTCTCGCGTTCGATGGCCTCGGCAACACTGGAAGAGTTCACCCTGCCCGATGGCGCAGCAGCGTTCCTGCTCACCAGCAGTCAGGCCGGCCAGGTTCTGGCGCCGGGCGCTCGTGCCCGCCTGATCATTGCAGGATTTGAAGGGACCGGCACCCATGTCGCCGTCCTCGACAAGGATGGCCATGTGCTGGCTGCATCAAGCACGTTCGGCGATCTTGGGCTGGCCAGCGCCGATATCGACCGGATGGTCGCAGACGTGACCGGCGCCAGCGACCGGCTGGTCAAGCGCATGACAGCCTCGCCAGTTGGCGCGATGCCGACCGCCATCGGCCGGCTGGCCGACGATCCCGCGCTGCATCTGCTGTTTGCGGTCGAGCCTGCACCGGTCGAGGACGCCGCCACAGAGCAGATGGCCGAGCCCGCAGCGGTGTCTGCCGATACTGAAAGCGACGTGGCCGGCGGCGATATGCCCGGCGAGGCGCAAGCTGAATCTGCAGCGGCCGAGATGCATGCCGAAAACAATGATGCCGATGCGCCGGCCTCCCCGGGGGAACCGGATGCGCCCACCGGCGGGAGCGAGGCAAAGGAAACAGCAGCCGAGCCCACAGAGAAGGCGGAGACACCGGCCAGCACCAATGGCGGCCGGCGTCTGGCCTTTTTCGACACGCGGCGGATCCGCGATGAGCTCAATGCGCGGCTGGCCAAGGCGGAAAAAGAGAACGCTCTTCCCTCCCCCTTCGAGGACGCCAGCGGCATCGTCGTGCCCGGCATTGCAAACGATGCGAGCGAAGACACCGACAGCAGCGAGCCCGAAACCACAGCAATCGACGATACCGCAGCTGCGGACATCCCGGATGACAGCTCTGCCCGCGATTCCGGGCGGGAGACGGCAACCGGCAGCGAAGATGCTGCCGAAGAGGCCGATGGCGGCCAGCCCGAAAGTTCGGAGATCGAATATGCAGACTCCGCGGACACCGCGGGCGACGATCAGGCGCTGACCGCCGAGGATGATGCGCCGGCCCTCACGCAAGACAGTTACGTTGAGAGCGACGAAACCGAAGATACGGCTATCGAAGATACCGCAGCTGCGGACATTACCGGCGACGACTCCGCCGCGGCTTTTGAGCAGGAGACGGCTGCCGACTGCGGAGATGCTGCCGAAAACGCGGATGGCGGCCAGCCCGAACATTCCGGGATCGAAGCTGCAGACGCCGCAGACACCACCAGCGACGACCAGGCACCGGCCGCCGAGGACGATGTGCCTGCCGCTGACGACATCCCGTCCGCAGAAAGTGATAGCGCCGATGAGGACGTCGCCGAAGAACACGTCGCTGCCGAGGATGAATTCCGTTTCGATCCGGAGGGCAAGCCGGCGCGGTTTGTCTGGAAAATCAACAAGGATGGCGAATTCAGCGAAGTCTCGCCCGAATTCGCTGCCGCTGTCGGTCCGCAATCTGCTGATATTATCGGCCGCAAATTCCCGGATCTGGCGCGGGTGTTCAATCTCGACCCCGATCACATCATCTCGGATTTGCTGAACCGCCGCGACACCTGGTCGGGCAAGACCGTGTTCTGGCCGATCCAGGGAACCGACCTCGTGACCCCGGTCGATCTCGCCGCCCTGCCGACCTATACGCGCGACCGCCGCTTTGACGGCTTCCGCGGCTTCGGCATTGTGCGAACCGGGGAAACACGCAAGGACCCGGAAGCGCTGGGCCTGGCCCTGGTGCCGGGCAGCATAGCGCGGCCGGTTGCGCAAGCGCCCCAGACTGACAATCAGCCGCATCAGGCGGAAGACACAGCACAGGAGCCGATGGCGCCGGAGCTTTCGGGCCACGATGTTCCGCTCACCGAGGACAATGCCGATCTCGAAAGCCGCGCGCTTGAAGCGGATATCGAAGACCTTGCCCGGATGGACGGCGTTGATGCCGGGACCAGCGGCGATGAAACTGATGCGGGGACCCCGGAGTCGGAGGCGACCGGCGAAGCAGAGATCGACGATGAAGATCCGTTCCGTGGCGAGCGCCCGGCGATCCACCTCGTCGAGACCCCGATGCGGCGCGACAGCGACAAGGTCATCGATCTGGAAGCGCGCAGAGCCCGGCTTCCCAAGGATGGCCTGTCACCGGGTGAACAGGCAGCCTTTCGCGAGATCGGTGTCCGGCTGACCAACTCTCCGGAACTTCAGCCCGGGCAGCGGACAGAAACCCCCGAAGCGCCAGCAGCGCCAACGGCAAGTGACGCGGCAGAGGGTGCCGGCACATCAGAAGCACCTGCCGAATCCGCGGCGCCGGACCTGCCGCAGCAGCAACAGACATTCGGAAAGCGTCAGGCGCCGGAAAATGACGGCCAGCCTGACACCGGCGACAACGGCACAAGCCCGGACGACGGCCAGGCAGAAGACATCAACGAAACACACGAGACCGGAACTGAAACCGATGCGGCCGACACCTTCGTGGCGGAGACGCGGGTGGATGCGGTTTCGCCAGCGGACACCGATACGGATGGCGCATTGCCATCGGCATTTGCGCTGCCAACGCGGCAGGCCATGGCCGCAGGCATGACGGCAGACATCATAAATGCCATTCCCGCGGCACTACTGGTGCATTCGGGCGACCGGCTGATCCACGGCAATACCGAGTTTTTCGAGCTGACCGGATACGCGTCGCTGGAGGAGCTGAGCGAATATGGCGGTCTTGATCACCTGCTTGAGCGCTCTGACGACGATGACATTTCCAGCGATGGCGGGCTGTTTGTCCGGCGGGGCGACGGCAGCAAACGCGAAATTACCGCCCGGCTGCGCTCGGTCAACTGGGGCGACGGCCAGGCCTTGCTGCTGGCCCTGTCGCCACGGGAAAGCACGCGGCCCGCGATCGCCGACATCGCGCCGGAATTGGAGCAAGAGCCGGAAAACGCCGAGGCGGCCGATGTGGTCACGCCGATGCCCGACACCGCGCTGCAGATCGAGGCGCAGGAGCTGCGCTCTATTCTGGAGACCGCCACCGATGGCGTGGTGATCCTCAACAATGACGGCACCATCCGCTCGATGAACGGTTCGGCCTGCGCCCTGTTCAACTATGATGAGAACGAAACCCACGACCAGCCGTTTGCCATGCTGTTTGCCCATGAGAGCCAGCGCGCAGTGATGGACTATGTCAGCGGGCTTGCCGATCACGGCGTGTCCAGCGTGCTCAATGACGGGCGTGAGGTGATCGGGCGCGAGGCCTCCGGCGGCTTCCTGCCGCTGTTCATGACCATCGGACGGCTGACGGGGTCGAACGGCTATTGCGCGGTGCTGCGCGACATCACCAACTGGAAGCGCACGGAAGAAGAGCTGCGCAACGCCAAGCGCGCGGCGGAAACCGCCAACTCGCACAAGTCGGACTTCCTCGCACGGGTCAGCCACGAAATCCGCACCCCGCTCAACGCCATCATCGGATTTTCCGAGATGATGGCGGAACAGCGCTTCGGCCCGATCGGCAGCCCGCGCTATCTCGAATATGCCCATGACATCGGCAATTCCGGCAAGCATGTGCTCGACATCGTCAATGACCTGCTCGACATCTCGAAGATCGAGGCCGGCCAGGTCAGCATGGAGTTTGTTTCCGTCTCGCTGAATGATCATCTGGCGGAAAGCGTCTCGCTGCTGCAGCCGATGGCCAACAGCCAGCGGGTGATCATCCGCACCAGCCTGTCGGCCAGCGTGCCCGAAGTTGTCGCCGACCAGCGCTCGATCAAGCAGATTGCTCTCAACCTTCTGTCCAACGCCATCCGCTACACACCGTCCGGTGGACAGATCGTGGTGTCGACCTCCTACGAGCCTTCGGGCAATGTGGTGGTCCGCATCCGCGACACCGGCATCGGCATGAACCGCAAGGAGCTGGAGCAGGCAATGAAGCCCTTCGGCCAGGTCGGCCCAGGACCACGGCAGCGCGGCGACGGCACCGGTCTGGGCCTGCCGCTGACCAAGGCGATGGTCGAGGCCAACCGGGCGCAGTTCGACATCGTCTCGACGCCGGGCGAAGGCACCCTTGTCTCCATCGCCTTCCCGCCGCAGCGCGTGCTGGCGGATTGAGCAGAGCCGTTCATTTCCAAAAAAATACGGGGACCTGAGAAGGTCCCCGTTTAAAAGCATTGCATCAGTGCTAACCAACACCAGGAACGGCTTTCGGCCACCCGAGGTTGATGTGACTGTCGCGCACAAACCCTTGCCGGGTCCTTGCCAGCTTGTTTAAGATTTTACTGAATTAGCCAGCTTCGCTGGAAGTGGTTAAATTTCGCGGCAAGGTCTGATTAACCATGTGGGGTGGGATTGCCGGGCGATGGCGGCTTGGTCCGGAGATTGACTGCACGTGGTGAATGGCGGCCATGGGTGGGGAGCGGAAAAAACCGCAGCTGTGGCAACGCCATATTCAGGCATCTTGCCGCCGCACCTTTTCTGTATGAAACCGGCAAGCGGTGCACCCATTGCTGCCATTACGGCAACTCTTTGGATCAAGAGCTCACATCACTCGCCAAATCGTGCAACTCAGACTCTGCTGCGCTCGCTCTGAGCCAATCCAGAAAAACAGCGACGGCTACAGTCGGCTTCGGCTGTGCCGCCACGATCCAGTAGGCTCTCTCAAGTTGAATTGCCAGTGTCTCAAAGGCTGGTTCCAGAATACCGCTCTTCAGACTGTCTTCAATTAATCGTCGATGCGCGAGCGCGACGCCAAGGCCGTATTCGGCAGCCCGGATTACCAGATCCGATGACCCAAAGCGCTGCCCGGTGCGCACATCCAGATCGGCGGGGCCATGCAGGTCGCGCCATCGCTGCCAGGATGTATTCGGGTCACGGTCGTGCAGCAGACTGTGGCCATGGAGATCATCAGGCGTTTGCGGTTTCGGATGGCGGCTCCAATACCTCGGACTTGCGACCGGCACCAACTGGTCGGACATCAAGGGGGATGCGCGCTTGTCGTCCCACGGACCTGTCCCCATCCGAATGGACGCATCGCATCCAATCGTATCGGGATGCCGCTGTCGTTGATCGACGAGAACCGACACTTTGACCCAAGACGTGGCGGCCTCGAAATCCGCAAGCCGCGGTAAAAGCCATCGCGCCGCAAAGGATGGGGTCGTGTCCACCAGAACCGAATTCTTCGCCCGTTTCTCGCGCAGGCTTTCGGTCAGCTGATGCACTTCGGAAAAGCACCGGTTGACTGTTTCACCCAAACGGACGCCTTGCGCCGTGAAGGTCAGCTCGCGGTTTCCAGTCGCCCGATTTATCAGATCCGTTTCAACCCAGGCTTCAAGTTCCCGCAGATGACGGCTGACGGAGGAATGGCTGACTCCAAGCACACGCGCCGCCGGGCGAATACCGCCCTCGGAAAAGATCAACGCATAGGCGCGCAGTGCGTTTAGTGGCAAATCTCTCATGGTCCAATATCTAGTCCAATTAGAACAGACATTACAACATCCCGAAGCGCCACCAGCTGCTATGATTTACCTGAAATCAGGAGGTGCATTATGGGTATGGTCATCGATGGAACTTGGACCGAAGATGAAAATATCATCCAAAACGGCTCGTTTATACGCGAACCAAGCACTTTTTCAGATCCAGTTGCGCTGAAACCGGCAGCGCCAACTAGCACTCCGCCGCGATACTGGCTGATTGCTTCGAAAAGCTGCCCATGGTCACATGGTGCGACCATTGTGCGGGCTTTACACGGACTGGAGGCACATGTGGGGCTCCAGATCGCCCACGGACCGCGCATTGAGGGCTACGCGATCAATGGTGGCACACATTGGGATGTTCCCGGGACAACTGCCTGTATCGAGCATCTGCACCAGCTCTACACCTTGGCTGAACCGGACTTCACGGGCAGGTCTACACTTCCCGTTCTCTGGGATGCAAAGATCGGCAAAATCCTCAGCAATGACTCGCGATCTATCTTGCGTGCGTTGAATGATCTGGGCCGGGTTTGCGGGGACAGCGCGCTCGACCTTGCACCGTGCGAGTTGAAGCAAGACATCGAAGCAACGAATGACTGGCTGTTTTCAAACCTGAACAACGCTGTCTACCGCGCCGGATTTGCACAAAACCAGACTGCCTATGACGACGCCGTGGGCACGGTTTTTGGCATGTTTGATGTATTGGAAGGCCACTTGTCACAACACCGATACCTGTTAGGTGACATGATCACATTGGCCGATTGGCGTCTGTTTCCCACATTGGTCCGGTTTGATCCTGTCTATTTCATCCTGCATCGGTGTTGCCGCAAGCGACTGGTGGATTATCCGACGCTTTGGTCGTATGCCCGCGCGCTCTACGCGATGCCTGGCATCGCGGGCACTGTTGATTTTGGAGAAATTGTGCGGGGCAGCTATCTCAATGATAGCTGCAATAATCCGCACGGTATTGTACCGGTCATACCCGACGCAGATTGGAGGTTGCCCCATGACCGGGAGCACGTCGGAGCGAATGGAACATTCGGTCAACGGGTCCGAATCCCTATACATGACAGGTCATTGTCATGATGTTGCCAGAGACCATAGTTGGCCTGTTCAGCCTCGCCTTCGTTGCGATGATAACACCGGGCCCCAACAATCTTGTTGCGCTGACCGTTTCGGTTGGCGGCGATCCGGGTAAAATCTCAAAAGCATGCAGCGGCATCATCGCGGGCACGGTCTGCCTGATTGTCTTGTGCTGGTTTGGGGCGGCTTCCATCTTTGAAATCTTGCCCGGGCTTCAGCTTGTCATCGTCGGGCTGGGTTGTGCTTATCTTTTGTGGGGCGGGGCCTATCTTTTTCTCAGCGCCTGGCGTCGGAGTTCCGGACCGGGGCAGTCGCTGCCATCGTCGTTCTGGGGATTGGTGTGTTTCCAGTTCGTCAACCCGAAGGCGTGGGTTTTGTGTGTCGCCGCCGTGTCTGCAATCCAAGGCAGACGTTCAGACCTTCACGGGTTGATCGTCCTCGCAGCCATCTTTGCAATCGCCAGCACGTCAACGCTTGCAATCTGGATCGGCGCTGGCCGATTGCTGCCACGCAGGCGAAGCGGAGAAGATACGTCGCCATGGGTCAGCGCTCTACTCGGGCTGGCATTGATCGGAACGAGCGCATCACTGGCGATTTCGGCATTCTGAGGAGGTCAACCATGGGAAGGCTGGACGGACAACACGCCCTTGTCACCGCCGCCGGAGACGGAATTGGCCGTGCGATTGCGATTGCACTTGCCGCAGAAGGTGCACATGTCATTGCGACCAGCCGCCGCGAGGACAAACTGAAAACCCTGATATCCCTTGGTATTGCAGAGGTTGCCGGGATGGACGTTGCAGATGATCACGCCATTGCAACGAAATTGTCCACCGTCGATGAACTGGACATTCTTATCAACTGTGCCGGCATTGTGAAATCTGACACGGTTGAAACCTGTTCAACATCCGAGCTTACCCATGTGATGTCTTTGAACCTTTTTGGCGCTTATCATGTGACGAAAGCCGCCTTGCCGGCGATGGTCCGGACAGGTGGCGGATCAATCATCAATATCGCCTCAATCATTTCCTCCCTGAGGGGCGCTCCCGAGCGGTTTAGTTATGCAACCAGCAAAGGTGCCGTCATAGGCATGACGAAATCCATTGCGACCGACTTCGCACACTGTGGGGTACGCTGTAACGCAATCTGTCCGGGGACCATTGAAACGCCATCCTTGAGACAGCGGATTTCAGATGCGGACCAACCGGAACAGGAGCGTCAGAAATATCTGGCGCGCCACCCTCTCGGCTCGTTGGGCAGCCCTGAGCAGGTTGCGGCGCTTGCCGTTCATCTGGCATCGGACGAAGCGGGTTTCACAACCGGCCAGACTTTCATCATGGACGGCGGCTGGACCGCGTGATGCCGTGGCATGTGCCCGAGACAGTCTGGCAAGGGCAACTTTCGTGCGAGAAAACGCTCGTTCAGAGCGCAATGCGACCATTGATCAACGGCCAAGGCTTCGATCTCGTAAAGATGCCTTCAAAGACAGCCGCAGGAACGAGTCCGCAGACGCATCGCCTCCCCTCAGCTCTTCAATTCCTCCAAGTCCTTAAACAGTTCCAGCGCTTCCGGATTGGCCAAGGCTTCCTGGTTCTTGACCGGGCGGCCGTGGACGATGTCGCGGACGGCGAGTTCGACGATCTTGCCGGATTTGGTGCGGGGGATATCGGTCACCGCGATGATCCGGGCCGGCACGTGTCGGGGCGAGGCGCCGGTGCGGATCTTTGTGCGGATCTTTTTCTCAAGCGCCTCGTCGAGCGTCACGCCTTCGGCAAGGCGGACGAAGAGCACGACGCGGACATCGTCATCCCAGTCCTGGCCGATGCAGATGGCTTCAACCACCTCGTCCATCTGCTCGACCTGGTTGTAGATCTCGGCGGTGCCGATGCGCACGCCGCCGGGGTTGAGCGTCGCATCCGAGCGGCCATGAATGATGATGCCGTGGTGCGGGGTCCATTCGGCGAAATCGCCATGGGTCCAGATGTTGTCGAAGCGGGAGAAATAGGCGGCGTGATATTTTTCGTCGCCGGGATCGTTCCAGAAGCCGATCGGCATCGCCGGAAACGGTTTGGTGCAGACCAGCTCGCCCTTTTCGCCGGTGACGGAATTGCCGTTGTCGTCCCAGACATCGACCGCCAGGCCGAGGCCCGGCCCCTGGATCTCGCCGCGCCAGACCGGCAGCGCCGGAATGCCGAGCACGAAGCAGGAGACGATGTCGGTGCCGCCCGAGATCGAAGCCAGGTGCACATCCGGTTTGATGCCGTCATAGACGAAGGAAAAGCCTTCCGGTGACAGCGGCGAGCCGGTCGAGGTCAACAGCCGCAGCGAGGACAGGTCATGGGTCCTGGCCGGTTCCAGACCGGCCTTGCGCACCGCGTCGATGAATTTCGCCGAAGTGCCCAGCACCGCGAATTTTTCATCCGCCGCATAGTCGAAAATGACATTGCCGTCGGGATGGAACGGCGAGCCGTCGTAAAGGCACAGCGTTGCGCCGACCGCCAGGCCGGAGACCAGCCAGTTCCACATCATCCAGCCGCAGGTGGTGAAGTAGAACAGCCGTTCGCCGGGCTCGAGGCCGCAATGCAGACGGTGCTCCTTGAGGTGCTGCAGCAGCGTGCCGCCGGCGGAATGAACGATGCATTTGGGAATGCCGGTGGTGCCCGACGAAAACAGGATATAGAGCGGATGCGAAAACGGCAGCGGCTCGAATTCCACTGTCATGGCCGCATGCCCCGCGATGAAGGCCGCAAGCGTGTGCGCGCCGGACACCGCGCGGGCAACGGCTTCGGCATCATCCAGCAGCGGCACGATGATGGTTGCCCTGGGCTTCAGCGACGCTGCGATCTCGACCAGCTTGTCCGTCACATCCTGACGCTTGCCATTGTACCAGTAGCCGTCGCAGGAGATGAACAGTTTTGGCTCGATCTGGCCGAAACGGTCGAGCACGCCCTTGACCCCGAAATCGGGCGAGCAGGAGGACCAGATCGCGCCGATCGAGGCGCAAGCCAGCATGCAGGCCACTGTTTCAGGCATGTTCGGCATCATCGCCGCGATGCGATCGCCCTTCTGAACGCCGTGGGCGCGAAAAGCCTGCTGCAGCCGCGAGACCAGGGCGTGCAGCTCAAGCCAGCTCATCGCGCGGCTCGCCTTGTCCTCGGCCCGGAACAGCATGGCAGGATCTGCGCCGGTGCGGGACAGGAGATTTTCAGCAAAATTCAGTTGCGCATCGGGGAAAAACCGCGCGCCGGGCATCGCATCGCCATTTTCAATGATGCGCTCGCCCTTGGTGCCGCGCACAGCGCAAAAATCCCAAACCGCCGACCAGAAGCCTTCGCGGTCGGTTATCGACCATTCATGCAGGGCCTGAGGATCTGTCAGCGACCGCCCTGCCCGTTTCCCGGCAAATTCGGAGAATCTCATCCACGGGCTGGTCTTCAATTCCTGCGCATCGGGACGCCAAAGGGGGGTGTCGCTCATATCCTGCTCCTGACATGTGATATGGTCCGGTAGTAGCATTGGCCGTGTCCGATGCAAACAGAACATCATGTCACAATCCGGGATCGGAGAGCGCAACTGCGGCTCGCCAATTGCATTCGCGTTCACCAAGCTTTAACCAGAACATACGGCCCCGTGCGGGGCAATGGTTGGGGAGGTTCGAATTGGGATTCATCATCGCACAGTGGTCCTTGCGACGTGCGGCGATTTCGGGCGCCTTGATCGTGCTCGTGCTGATTCTGGCGGTGGTGGCGAGCCTGCCGCTGGCGGTCTCCAGCGGTGTGGTGCGCGACCGGCTGGAACGCGATATCGGCGCCTGGGCAGGCCACCCGGTCTCGCTTGGCGATGCTCCCTCGATCGACTACTGGCCGACACCGACGATCCAGCTCGACAATGTCGTCATGCGGCCATCGACCTTTGCCGGTGGCGATCCGATCATGCGTGCCGACAGCATCGTGGCGAATTTCAATCTGTTTTCGGCTGTGCTTGGCGCGCCGAGCTTCTCCGAATTCCGGCTGATCCGCCCGACATTCAATGTCGAACTCTATCCCGACTCCACCTCCAACTGGTCTTCCGCCTCGGGAGACCTGGCGCAAGGCATTGCCGCGGCCATCGAACAGGACCTGGCCGCGCAAGCCGGCGAAACGCCGCCGCAATCGGCGGTGATCCCGGATTCGGCGGCTCTTGGCGCCGTCACCATCGAGGACGGCACCGTCAAATGGATCCGCGACCCCGGCGCCGAAGCCGAAAAGCTCACCGCCATCAACGGCACCCTGGCCTGGACCGCGCCCACGGCAGTGGCGCGCGCCAACATCACGGCGATCTTCCGCGGCGAACAGGTGACATTTGCGGGGTCAACCTCGGCGCCGCTGTTGCTGATCGGCCGGCGCACCGCGCCGCTGGATGTCAAGATCACCTCGGTGCCGCTCAATCTCGACTTTACCGGATCGGCGAGCCTTGGAACCGATCTGTTCCTGTCGGGCGCCCTCAAACTGTCCAGCGTGTCGGTGCGGCGCGCACTGGAATGGTCGGGAACGGACATCAAGCCCGGTGAAGCCCTGGGCGCGCTGGAGCTGTCGGCGAAAATCAACGCCGAGCAAAACAAGGCCAAGCTCGACGATCTGATCCTCATGGTCGACCGCAACCGGGGCATCGGCGTGCTGGATGTGGCCTTGCGCGAAGATGCGCCGCCGCTGATTACCGGAACACTGGCCTTCAGTTCCCTGGACATCGCATCGTTCCTGCAGGCCTTCACACCACTGCCGAAGACCGGCTCGGACATTGCCTCGACCATCGACACACGGTTCCTGCGCGAACTCGGCCTGGATCTGAGGCTGTCGGCGCAAACGGCGAGCTTCGGCCCGGTGGTGCTGTCCAACCTGGCTGCCGCGGCGCGTGTCGAGCAGGGCCGGGCCAATTTCGATGTCGGAGACGCCACCGCCTATGGCGGCAGCCTGATCGGCCGCATCGCGCTGTCCGAGCAGGGGGTCGATGGTGGCGTGAAGGTGCAACTCTCCGCGCGCAAGATGAATTTCGGCGGCCTCTACGACGCCATCGGCATGACCGGCCCATTGCCGCGCGGCAACGGCTCGCTCGATATTGAGGTCACCTCACCCTATCCGACATGGGCGACCGCGCTTTCGGACCTCACTGGCAAGATCGATCTTGCGGTGGATGCCGGCATTGTCCCGGGTCTCAACATCGCCAAATTCCGCGAGCTGTCCAGGACCGAACGGTTCTTCGATCTGGAGCAGCTGGGAGAAGGCACCGGATTCGCCTTCAAGTCGGCCCGTTTCCAGGCGACGATCGCGGAAGGCGAGGCCAATCTGACAACCGCCGAACTGGCTGGCCCGCAACAGATGATCTCGCTGTCGGGCGTGATACCCTATTCGCGCTCGAGCCTTGCCATTGCGGGCGTTCTGGGACCAGTGCCGCCTGCCGAAGGCGAGACCCAGCAGCCCGACAGTGCCGCGCCCGAGACCTTGCGGTTTTTCATCGGCGGATCCTGGCCACAGCCAGTGATTTCTCCGGTAACGCCGTGAAACCGGGCATGCTTGCGAAAGCTCTCATATTTGGCGACAATCCGCCCCGGGAAGTGCTTCGGGATACCGCAGCTTTCGCCCGGCCAGAATGGAGAACGCTCAGGTAATGCTGCGGTTGCTTTCAGCCCTTGTCAAAATCGGACTGGCTTCGCTGATCACCGGAGCCGTGCTGTCGGCACTCAATCTGTCGGCAGCCGAGTTGCTGGCGGAAATCGGGCTGACACCGGACCGGGTTTTCGCAGCACTGCAGGAGGGTGCTGCCTGGGCAATACCCAACATCGTGCTCGGCTCGATGGTGATCGTGCCGATCTGGTTCGTGACCTACCTGCTGCGACCGCCGAAAAACTGAGGCTCAACACCTAGATGTGGAGCCTCAATAGGTTGTCCGGGGCCAAGTTGAGGCGACTGATCGG
>CAXBIE010000089.1:0-19351 GCA_963975635.1 uncultured Hoeflea sp.
GACTTCGTCCAGAAAGAACAACTCGGTGTAGCGGTTTGGCTGCATCAGCTTCCTGCGGCGTCCCTTGAATTCAGTCACACAGACAAGCCATGAACGGGATTTCTGACGCCGCACGATCCGTCGATCCCCATCATGCAACGCGCCGCCACTGTTTCCCATGAACTCACCGCGCGCCGGATGTGCGCAGATATTGCCCGCCGGATCGACCCGGTTCTGCAGAGCCATGTCAGGACGCGCGGCGGGTGAGGGCGGCGGCCACGCCAGCCATCATCAGCAATGATCCGCCCGAGCGCATGGCAATCCTCATGACCTGTGGGCGGCGGATGGTCCGCCGTGCGCCGGCTGCCGCGAATGCGAACACGGCCGCATTGATGATCCCCAGGAACGTGAAGGTCAGCACATAGGTTGCTGCCTGCGGCGTGTAGGGCAGGGCGGGGTCGATAAATTGCGGCACGAAAGCCACAAAAAACAGGATGCCTTTCGGGTTGAGTGCGGTGATCAGAAAGGAATCGCGGAAAATCGCAGACGTCTTTGCCGGAGCTTCCACCACGTCGGCGTCGCCAATCTCGGGCAGCGTCGCCGGCGTGCGCCACATCTTGTAGCCGATCCAGATCAGATAGGCAGCGCCGACGAACTTCAATGCCTGAAACAGCGAGGCCGATGCCGCCAGCAAAGCGCCTGCACCGGCGATCGACAGCGATGTTGCCAGAAGATCGCCAAGACCAACGCCGATCACGCTCGCCAATGCAATCTTGCGCCCATGCGCCAGCGCCTGGGTGATCACCATGATGATGGTCGGCCCGGGGATGACCAGCAGGATGACGCTGGCCAGAACAAATGCGGCAAAATGTTCAAGTGAGATCGGCATTTTCGGTATCCTTGGTCCTTTGCACCCCGCCACAAAGCCGCAATGTCGCCTCCCGGTCAACACCCTGTCTGATCATGTCGCCGATGCACGCTTCGCTGGCTCCTGATCTGATCCTGCAGTCAGGCATCCTTCGAAACGGCAGGGATTGCAATTGTCACGCGGTGCCATTAATTAGGAAAATTCCTAATTAGGAAAAAACCGAATGAATGATGTCTACAAAGCTCTGAGCAACCCTGTCCGGCGGGAGATTCTTGCCTGCTTGCGTCATGGGCCGCTATCGGCAGGCGCGTTGGCTGACCGGTTCGATCTGGCCAAGCCGACACTGTCAGGACATTTTACCGTCCTCAAGCAAGCCAACCTGATCGAGGCTGAACGAGACGGCACAAGCATTGTCTATCACCTGAAGCTTTCCGTGCTCGAAGAGGCTCTGAGCGGGGCGATGGATCTGTTCGGAATTGGTGCAAAGTCAGGGGAGACCAAAATTGAAACATCCAGCTGAAACCTCTGCTGTCGCCGGTACTCTGGCTGCAGGGCTGGCTTCCATTTTCCTATATGGCCGTATCGACCCTGCCGCGCGCATCGCCATGCATTGGAATATCCACGGCGAGCCTGATCGCTATGCCGGCAGGTTGGAAGCTCTGGGGCTGCTCCCGGCGCTGATGTTGCTGCTCACCCTTGTGCTTCTGGCCATAAGTCGCAGCAACATGGGCCGCCGTACACGGCAGGAGAATCCGTCGGCCTGGCTGGCCGGATGGGCTGGCGGATTTGTGGTGCTGCTCTCTGCTCACCTTGTCATTTTGTGGAATGCCGTTTCCTTGCCGGGTGATTCCGCCGGATTATCAGCGGTGCTGGCAGTGGTTTCACTGGTCACGATCTGGATAGGCAACGCACTGCCCAAGACCAGGCCGAACCCGTTTGTCGGTATCCGGACGGCTTCGACGCTTGCAGACCGTGGTGCCTGGGGGGCCTCCAACCGCTTCGCTGGCTGGTCATTCGTGCTGACCGGTCTGGCAACGCTTGGGCTGGTCGTCAGCGGTCACCCCGCATTTGCCATCCAGGTGCTTGTCGCCGGGCTGCTGGTCAGTGCCTTTGTCTCAATCCTGATCGGCTGGCTTACTCGACCACGATGACATGCAGTGCCCGTGGACCATGCGCGCCAAGCAGAATGGTCTGTTCGATGTCGCCAGAGCGTGACGGACCGGTGATCAGGTTAAGCGCACGAGGCATTTCGCCTTTTCCCTGCTTTTCACGCACCATGGTCCAGACGCTTTCCATGTCGCCCCTGATATCGGAGGCCTTGATGACGATGACATGATGTTCGGGCAGGAAATTGATGGTTGTCGGATTGTCCTGACCCGACATCATCGCCACGGTTCCGGTTTCGGCAATGCCTCCGGTGGCGTGGCTGACACCGGCCAGATCGCCGCCATCCGATGGCCCATGGCGCAGCTCGAGGTTCTTTTCCGTCTCCCATCCGGCCTCCTGCAGCCGCTGGTCGGCGCCCATCCGGATCGCTGCCGGCAGATTGTGGGCCCTGAGATAGCCAGAAACTTCGGCAGCCACATCGGCATAGCCGCTGACCCGCGCCAGCGTTGCCCCGAATTTCTCGGCCATGGTGCAGAAAAGGTCGATTTGTTCTGCTTCCGGGAGTTGGGCTCTGCCCGGGATGATTCCCTTGGGCGCGGCTTGAAGCCGGTCCGTGACCGTTTTGCGCCGGTCGTCATTGGATGCCGGGCTTCCCATCGAAGCCCGGATCTTGCCCAGTACGCTGTCGCGAGCGCTCATTGTCCCGTCTCCTGCTTCAGCGCTTCGCGCTGCGCCCATGCCTGCTGAAATGTCCGGCCTTCCGGCGCCGGAAGGTCGCGGTAGCGCGTCCAGCCGCCAGCAAATGGCAGCGAATGGAAACGCCGGGACGTGCCTCCAAACAGTGCCAGCAATGGCATGCCGAACGAGGCGGCAAAACGATACAGCCTTGGCCGTTTGGCGAAGAAGGCCCAGGCTTTCAGCCCGTAGCGGGCAACAGCGGGCGTCAGATTGCGTTCGAATTCGCGTTCACGCCAATGCCGCATCATTTTCGGCAAGGGTATCCGCATCGGGCACACAGCCTCGCAACGACCGCAGAAGGTCGAGGCATTTGGCAATTGTCCTGTTTCGTCGATGCCGTTGAGCGATGGCGTCAGCACCGCACCCATGGGGCCGGGATAGACCGAGCCGTAAGCATGGCCGCCGACGGCATGATAGACCGGACAATGATTCATGCAGGCGCCGCAGCGGATGCAGCGCAACATGTCCTGGTATTCGGTGCCGAGCATGGCGGTGCGACCATTGTCCAGCAGAACCACGTGATATTCATCCGGCCCATCCGGATCTTCTTTACGCTTCGGCCCGGTGGAAAACGTCGTGTAGACGCTCATGTCCTGCCCGGTGGCCGAGCGCGCCAGCACCCTGAGGATTTGCGAGGTGTCCTCAAGCGTGGGCACGATCTTTTCGATTGAGGCAACGACCACATGCACCTTGCCGAGCGTCTGGGTAAGGTCGCCATTGCCTTCATTGGTAACGATCACCGAGGTTCCGGTCTCTGCGATCAGGAAGTTGGCGCCGGTGATGCCGACATCGGCCGCAAAATACCGCTGGCGCAGCACTTCGCGGGCTTCGCTGAGCAGCGACACCGGTTCGGAGAGATCGCGGTCCTTGTCCAGATGGGTGTGCACCCGGCGGAAGTCACCTTCAACCTGCTCCTTGTTCAGATGCACCGCTGGCGCAATGATATGGCTCGGGTGCTCGCCGCGCAGCTGGATAATGTACTCGCCCAGGTCGGTTTCCACCGGCTCGATCCCGTTGGCCTCGAGGTGATCGTTGAGCGCGATTTCCTCGGTGATCATCGATTTGCCCTTGGTCACCGTGCGGGCATTGGCCTTTTTGCAGATGTCGAGCACGATACGCCGCGCGTCTTCAGCGGTTTCCGCCCAGTGCACGACCCCGCCCGATGCCGTTACCTTGCGCTCGTATTCCTCGAGGTACAGATCGAGATGTGCCAGTGTATGGTTCTTGATGTCGCGCGCATTGTCGCGAAGTGCATCGAATTCGGGCAGGGCGTCGGCAGCCTTCTGGCGCTTGCCGATAAAGCCCTTCTCGACATTGCCGAGCGCCTTTTGCAACTGCGCGTCAATGAGCGCCTTTGAGGCATTGGCCTTGAATTTGTTGGCGGTGAGTTCCATCGGGTGTCTCCTGTTCCGCCTATTTGCCGGAGCCGGCGATCGGTGGCTGGCTGGTCATGCCCGCAAGCACTTCTGCGACATGGCGAACCTCGACATCCGATCCCTGGCGTTTGAGTTTTCCGGCCATGTTCATCAGGCAGCCGAGGTCCCCGGCCAGCAGCATGTCGGCACCTGAGGCATCGATATTGCCAACTTTTTTGGTGACGATGGCATTGGAAATATCGGAATATTTCACGCAGAATGTTCCACCGAAGCCGCAGCAGACATGCGAATCCGTCATCTCTTTGACTTCAAGGCCGCTGACATTGCCTAAAAGCTTGCGCGGTTGCTCGCTGATGTTGAGTTCCCGCAAGCCCGAACAGGAATCATGGTAGGTGATCTTGGCGTCGAGTTGCGCACCGGTGTCGCGCACCATCATCACATCGGTCAGAAACGAAATCAGCTCGTGGCATTTGCCGGAAAACGTCTTGGCGCGCTCTTCCCAGGCCGCATCGCCTTCGAACAGGCCCGGATAGTGTTTTTTCAGCATCGAGGCACAGGATCCCGAAGGCGCGACGATGAAGTCAAACTCCTCGAAGGCTTCAATCACCTGTTCGGCGATCTCCCGCGTATCGGCCCGGTCGCCGGTGTTGTAGGCCGGCTGGCCGCAACAGGTCTGTGCCACCGGCACATGCACCTCGCAACCGGCGTCCTGCAACAGCTTGGCGCTGGCAAATCCGACTGATGGCCGGAACAGATCGACCAGGCAGGTCGCGAAAAGTCCGACACGTGGTTGCCTGGCAAGCTTCGGTTCACTCGACGTCACTCTGCCGCCTCCGTTTGTGTTTGATTGGATGTCTTGGTGTTGTCCGACAGGTCGGGTGCGCGCTGTTGCAGCCGCAGTTTTGACACGCGCTCCCAGTCGCCCGACCGCTCCGCGTCGGTCATGGCTCTGGAAACAAAATCGATATGTGCCTGCGCCGCGCGCCGGGCCGCGTCCGGATTGGCAGCCATGACAGCATCGTAAATGGCAACATGTTGCGCCAGCAACTGATCGCGCGCGCCCGGTAAATTGTAGACCAGGGCGCGATTGTAAAACACGCCCTCGGCGAGCAGCCGGTAACAGGACCTCAGCGTGTGCAGCAGGATGATGTTGTGCGCGCACTCGCCGATGGCGTTGTGAAACTCGACATCAATTCCGGCTTCCTCCTCGAAGTCATCTTTCTGATGAGCTGCCTTCATTGAGGTGATGATCCGTGTCAGAAGCGCCCGGTCGGCTTCTGTGGCCCGCCGCGCGGCGAACTCGGCGGTAACGCCTTCGACTTCGCGCCGGTATTCGAGGTAATCCAGCGTCGCCTTCTGATGCCGTGCGATCAGCTCCATAACCGGCCGGGTGAACACCTGGCCGATCACATCGGCGACAAAGGTTCCGCCGCCATGCTGTGTGTTGAGCAGGCCGCGGCCCTCCAGAACCTTGAGAGCCTCCCGCAGGATTGGGCGCGAAACGTCGAATTGCTTGGCCAGCTCGCGCTCGCCCGGAAGCCGGTCGCCAACGCGCAGGATGCCTTCGAGCACCAATACCTCGATCTGATGAACAACTTCATCAGCCGTCCGGCTATGCTCGATACGTGCAAAAATGTCCGTGGCCATTGCCGTTTCCCACTAAGTCCTCGACAGGAGCGTATCAAGGGTCGGGAAAGGTGGTCAATATTTTTATCCACTTTGGATCAAGTTTCGTACTGGGGAGGCTTGTGGAATTGTAGAGGAGCGCACCTGCTGCACCCGCAATTTGGCGACTTGAAGCCGCGTCTGGCTGAATGTTTTGCGTAAATTGGTCAGGCTGAAGGGGCATGTTCAGCCCGCTGCCTTGATGGAGGGCGGTGGGCGTTTCAAGTGGAGCTGGTCGCGTTATCGATCGCCATCCTCGGTATCCCAGTAGGGTGCAGGGCCATAGAGTTCAGCCAGAAAGTCGATGAACAGGCGAACCTTGGCGGGCAGGAACCTTCGGCTCGCATAGATGGCGTGGATGGCCACATTTCGCGATCCTTCGTAAGCCGGCAGCACCTGTATCAGACGTCCATCGGAGAGTTCTGCGCCGATGTCCCACGTCGACCGCAAGGCAATGCCCATGCCGCCGATCACGGCTTCGCGCACCACTTCACTTGAGTTGGTTTGCAGCGGTCCGATCGGACGGTGGATCACCTCGCCTGGTGGGCCCTCGAGTTTCCAGGTGTCGTTGTTGTGAGGCGCCAGGCAGATATGTCGGTCAAGATCAGCGAGAATTTCCGGTGTTCCATGCCGCTTGATATAGTCCGGGGAAGCCACGAGAACCCGGCGAACCGGTGCAAGCTTTCGCGCAACAAGGCTGGAATCACTCAATTCTGCAATGCGAATCGCCAGATCATAGCCGTCCCCGACGATATCGACGAACTCGTCCCGGAGCATCAGATTGACTCCCAGGTCCGGATTGGCTTGCATGAAGGTGTTGATGTGTGGCGCGATGTGCATCCGCCCGAAGGAGGTTGGGGCGGAAACCTTCAAGACCCCATGGGCCAGTGCGGACCGCCTTGATACGAACGCTTCGGCCTCCTCGATACCGGCGAGGATAGCCACCACGCGTTCATAAAAGCCCTGTCCCGCTTCTGTCAGCGATATCTGACGGGTTGTGCGTTGCATCAGTCGGGTGCCAAGTCTGTCTTCAAGCCGCCGAAGCCGCTTGGACACCACGGCAGGGGACAAGCCAAGCTCGCGTCCGGCCGCCGACATCGAGCCGGCGGAAACCACGCGGGCGAAAATTTCAAGGTCTCCCAAATTGTTCATGCTGGGTGGTCGCTCCCTTTGAGGCCTGTCATTATTGTCATACGCATGTGGTGTGACTGTAGATCATTTACAGCAGATCCGAGCCTAAGGCAGGGCGCAGTAAGCTCAACATATGCCTGCCATAAAATCAGATCTGCATTGCTCAGAGCTGAATTAAGTGGTAAATAAAAAGTACCAGTTTCACGCCGCTGGCTGTTTGAGAAGAGGTGTGTGGAAATTTCAGGGAGGAAGCCATGTCTGAATTGATTGCTTTTCGTGAGGCTGACCAGGCAGTCATTCAGCGCCGCCCTGCAATCATTGCCGACCTGGCGGGGTTGCTTCCCGAAAGCTCTCTGATCACCGAGGAGCGGGAACTGGTTCCATTCGACACCGATGCCTTCGTCTCCTACAGGCGTATGCCTCTGGCTGTCGTTCTGCCTGAAACCACCGCCCAGGTCGCAGCCGTTCTCAAATACTGCAACGACAATGCCATTCCTGTCATTCCGCGCGGCGCTGGCACCTCTTTGTCGGGCGGCGCAATCCCGCAGGAAGATGCCGTCGTCATCGGCGTATCAAAAATGAACCGCATCCTCGAGGTCGATTTTCCCAACCGGGCAGCGGTCGTCCAGGCCGGTGTGACCAACATCTCGATCAGCGATGCTGTGGGTGCGGACGGATTTTTCTATGCGCCAGACCCAAGCTCGCAGCTGGCCTGTACCATTGGCGGCAATATCGGCATGAATTCCGGCGGTGCCCACTGCCTCAAATATGGCGTGACCACCAACAATCTTATGGGCGTCAGAATGGTCATGTTCGACGGCTCCATCGTCGATATTGGTGGAAAGGCGCTTGATGCGGCGGGCTATGATCTGCTTGGCCTGATCTGCGGCTCCGAAGGCCAGTTGGGGATCGTCACCGAGGCAACAGTCAGGCTGCTGGCAAAACCGGAAGGCGCCCGTCCGGTGCTCTTCGGTTTCGAAAGCTCGGTCGCAGCAGGGGCTTGTGTCACCGATATCATCGGCTCGGGCATCATCCCGGTCGCCATCGAGTTCATGGACAAGCCGGCCATCGAAATCTGCGAGGCTTTCGCCCATGCCGGCTACCCGATGGATGTCGAGGCACTTCTGATTGTAGAGGTCGAGGGATCTGACGCCGAGATGGATGCCATGCTCGAGCGCATCATCGAGATAGCCCGCAAGCACGGCGTCAAGACCATCAAGGAAAGCCAGTCTGCAACGGAAGCTGCCCTGATCTGGAAGGGCCGGAAGTCAGCCTTCGGCGCCACCGGGCGGATTGCGGATTATATCTGCATGGACGGAACCGTGCCGCTGGGCCAGCTCTCCCATGTTCTGGAGAAAACCAGCGAGATCATCGACCGCTACGGTTTGCGGGTCGCCAATGTGTTTCATGCCGGAGACGGCAACATGCATCCGCTCATTCTGTTTGACGCCAATGACCCCGAGGAAAGCCTGAAAGCCGAGATGGCCGGCAACGACATTCTCAAGCTTTGCGTTGACGCCGGCGGCTGCCTGACCGGCGAGCATGGTGTCGGCATCGAAAAACGCGATCTGATGCGGCATCAATATTCCGATGCCGATCTGGCTCAGCAGATGCGGGTGCGTGCTGCCTTCGATCCGCAATGGATCCTCAATCCCTCCAAGGTGTTCCCGCTGGAAGGCCGAAACGGAAGCCAGCCCGGAAATCAGAGCGGTCTGGAAGCAGGAAAGACAGCAGCATGAGCGCGGTGGATGTACACTATCCCGAAACCGAAGATGAAGTTGCGCGCCTCGTGAGCGAGGCAAAGGCTTCCAGCCGGCCGATCGAGGTGAGGGGAGGCGGCACCAAGCTCATTCTCGGTCGGCCTTCGCAATCTGCATCCGCGCTGTCGGTGGCGAAGCTTTCCGGCATCACCAATTACGACCCGTCGGAACTGGTGATGGCTGCGCGGGCAGGCACTCCGCTGGCCGAGATCGAAGCGGCTCTGGCCGCCAACAACCAGATGCTGACCTTCGAACCCATGGATCATCGGCCTCTTCTGGGGGCTGTCGGTGAGCCAACCATCGGCGGTGTGTTTGCCGCAAACGCCTCGGGCCCGCGGCGCATCTCAGCCGGGGCTGCGCGTGACAATTTGCTCGGCGTCCGCTTCGTCAACGGCTCCGGTGAAATCATCAAGAGCGGCGGCCGGGTGATGAAGAATGTCACCGGTCTCGATCTGGTCAAGCTGATGGCGGGGTCCTGGGGCACTCTTGGTGTCATGTGCGAGGTCACTTTCAAGGTGCTGCCACGGCCGGAAACGGCTGTGACCATTGTTGTCTCCGGGCTCAATGATGCCGAGGCCGCCGAGGCCATGGCGGCAGCGCTGGCCATGTCGGTGGAAGTGTCGGGCGCGGCGCATCTGCCCGAGAGCGTCATTCACAAATTTGCCGGTGGCAGTCTCAAGGGCGGCCCTGCCACTGCTTTGAGGCTCGAGGGCCTCAAGCCGTCCGTCGCGGTTCGAACCGAACGTCTGGTCGCGGAGATGAGCCGCCGCGGCACCGTGTCGATTCTGGACGGTCAGTCCTCAGCTGACCTCTGGCGCGATGTTCGTGATGTTGCGCCCTTTGCCGATGGAACCATGAAACCCGTTTGGCGGGTGTCGGTGGCGCCTTCCGCCGGGCATCAGTTGGTTGCTGCCTTGCGGCTCAAGACCGGAGTCGATGCCTTCTATGACTGGCAAGGCGGCTTGGTGTGGCTCCGCATGGAGGCCGATCCGGAAGCCGAGCTGGTCCGTCAATATATCAAGGCGGTTGGTGGTGGCCATGCTACGCTTGTGCGCGCAGATGCAGCAACGCGCGCATCCGTTCCTGTGTTCGAGCCGCAGTCAAAACCGCTTGAGGCTCTGGCGCGCCGCATCAAGGATCAGTTCGACCCGGCCGGCGTGCTCAACCCGGGCCGCATGACGGCAGGAATGTGAACCTGCCGCAGACCGCTTTCACGACAAGGAGCAGGCAATGACTAATCCAGATCAAGCCCCTGAACCCCGCCAGACCGACCGCTGGCTCGAACCGGGGAAGACCAATCTGCAGGTGATCTATGTCTCGTATCTGGCGAGCTTCGTCATCGGGATCACCGGCATTGTCGGTATCGTGCTGGCCCATCTCAATCGTGGCAAGTCGGAAGCCTGGCTCGAAAGTCACTACACCTGGGCGATCCGCACCTTCTGGCTCGGCCTGCTCGGCGCGTTGATGAGCGGATTGTTGATGTTCGTCCTGATCGGCATGCTGCTGATGCCTCTTGTGGCTCTGTGGGTCATCATCCGTACCATCGTCGGATTGCAGAAACTCGGCCGCAACGAGCCCATCGCCGATCCGCAAAGCTGGTTGCTCTGAGAGCTGCCGGCTAAAGCCTCCCTACCAGTGTGCCGGAGATCTATCCGGTTCACCACCTACCTGAGAATTCCAAGGACACCGCGACATGCAGACCAATTTCACCGCCGAGCAGCTTCAGGATCCCGGTGTCGCTGAATCCGAAAAGATTCTCAGGAAATGCGTGCATTGCGGCTTTTGCACTGCCACCTGTCCGACCTATGTCACGCTTGGCAACGAGCTCGACAGTCCGCGTGGCCGGATCTACCTGATCAAGGACATGCTCGAGAACAACCGTCCTGCCGATGAAAAGGTGGTCACCCATATCGACCGCTGTCTGTCGTGCCTGTCCTGCATGACCACATGCCCGTCCGGCGTCAATTACATGCATCTGGTCGATCATGCCCGCGCCCATATTGAAAAGACCTACAAGCGTCCGCTGATGAACCGTGTCACCCGCGGTCTGCTGGCAATGGTGCTGCCTTATCCGGCACGCTTCCGCGCCTCGCTTTATGCTGCACGGCTTGGCCGGCCCTTTGCACCGCTGTTTCGCGCCCTGCCGGGGCTGAAACCGATGGCGGCGATGCTGGAGCTTGCTCCGGTTTCCGTGCCTGAACCCTCGAAATTCGCCAGGCCCGGATCTCATCCTGGCACGGGTGAAAAGCGTGGCCGTGTCGCCATTCTGACCGGCTGCGCTCAACCGGTGCTCAAGCCCGGTATCAACGAGGCGACGATCCGGCTGTTGAACCGCATCGGCGTCGAGGTAGTGGTGCCTGAAGGCGAGGGCTGTTGTGGCGCGCTGGTCCATCACATGGGCCGCGAGCACGATGCGCTCGACGCCGCACGCAACAATGTCGACGCCTGGACGCGGGCAATCGACAATGGCGGCCTTGATGCCATCATCATCACCGCCTCGGGCTGCGGCACGACCATCAAGGACTATGGCTACATGCTGCGCGAGGACCCGGTCTATGCGCAAAAAGCAGCGCGGGTTTCGGAATTGGCCAAGGACATCACCGAGTATCTGGCAAGCATCGACATGCCGGCACCGGTGAATGGCGCTGATCTGGTTGTAGCCTATCATTCGGCCTGTTCGATGCAGCATGGCCAGAAGATCACCGTGCAACCCAAGGCACTGCTCAAGGCGGCTGGCTTCACCGTCAAGGATCCGCCCGAGGGCCATCTGTGCTGTGGTTCGGCCGGAACTTATAACATCATGCAGCCCGAGATCGCCCGTACACTGCGCGACCGCAAGGTCAAGAACATCGAGCGCACCAGGCCTGACCTGATTGCCACCGGCAATATCGGCTGCATGACCCAGATTGCCGGCGGCACCGATATTCCGATCATCCACACGGTGGAGCTGCTCGATTGGGTCTATGGCGGGGAAAAACCTGCGGGGCTTCCCGCAGCGAAAGCCGTGAAGCTTGAAGCGGCCGAGTAAAGGCTGATCTGCCGATAGCAAAAAGGCAGCGCCCGAAAACGCTGCCTTTTGTTGTCTTTGCGAATTCGGACAAATAAGCCGCCGGCTCAGCCTCCGCCGAACAGCGTACCGAAGAAGTCCATGCCGCGATCGGTATACAGCTTCTCCGCTCCCCTGCCGTTGGGGCCGATGACGATAACTTTCGAGCCGACCCCGGCGCGCTTGTAGAGGTGCTTGACGTCCTCGTTCATCATCCGGATGCATCCGGAGGACATGTTCAGACCGATTGTCCAGGGTTGATTGGTGCCATGAATGCGGAAGATGGTGTCGCGTCCGCCCTTGTAGAGATACATGGCCCGTGCACCGAGCGGGTTGTTGATCCCGCCTTTCACATAAGACGGAATATTGCGGCCCTTTCTGCGTTCACGCGCGATCATGGTCGCGGGCGGGCGCCAGTCCGGCCATTCGGCCTTGCGGCCGATTTTCACGGTGCCTGACCAGCCGAACCCTTCACGTCCCACACCAACGCCATAGCGTGTGGCGCGGTCTTTTCCCTCGACGTAATAGAGGTACTTGCTGCTGGTATCGATGATGATGGTTCCGGGTTTCTCATCCGTGAGGAGCCGCACTTTCTTGCGCATGAATTCCGGTTTTGGCTTTTTCGATTGCGCGACCTGAACAACCGGCAATGCGGCTTCCGATACTGTCGGCATCCCCGAACGCGGCATTGCGGATGCATCAGGCAAAGCTGGTGCGATCAGCAGCGCCAGTGCGCCAGCCGCGATGACGGCCAATCGGGTTGAAATCTGTGGCAGTGTCATGGTGTCCCCTCGTTTTAATTCGGCCCTTGAACGCAAAGTTACCATCGATTGCGCAGTGATCAACCTTTAGCAACGGATAAAATGAAGGCTGATTTTACAGATACTGCTTGCAGTATTCCAACACAGCTATGCGGTCAGCAACCTGAGTGAATCAAATCAGACTCTTAAGCTGTTGTGTCAGCATGTCTGGCCGGTGACGTGAAAATACGCAGACGAAAAACCCGGCGCAGGTGAACCACCCGGCCGGGTTTGCTATGCTTGTCAAAGATCAACCTTCAGTTACATCACAATGACCTTGGCGCCGACCTTTGCGCGTTCGTAAAGATCTGTCACATCTTCGTTGCGCATCCGGATGCAGCCTGATGAGACGGCCTTGCCGATGGTCCAGGGCTGATTGGTGCCGTGGATCCGGTACAGCGTCGAACCCAGATAAAGCGCGCGCGCGCCCAGTGGATTCGCCGGACCGCCGGCCATGTGCACCGGCAGGATCCGGCCTTCCTTTTCGCGCACCCGCTTGATCATCTCGCCAGTCCGGCCATTCCGCCTTGCGGGAAATCTTCTCGGTTCCGCTCCAGGCATGGCCTTCCTTGCCGACTCCGACGCCGTAGCGGCGGGCCTGACCGTCGCCCATCACGTAATAAAGATACCGTTCGCTGGTATTGATGATGATCGTGCCTGGCGCCTGGTTGCCGCTGTATGAGACAGTCTGCGGCAGAAACCGCTGTTCGATCTGATTTGTGGGTTTCGCTTTCACGCGCGGTGCGGCGAGTGAGACATTGGTCACCTGGCGTCGCTGGGTACGCAGCGTGCGCGGTTTTGCAGCGACCGGACGCACGGCTCTCGGCTGGCTCCGGTACACAACGCCGCCGCGGGGCGCGGCCTGGCCGCTGAGTTGCAACACCCAGGGAGCTGTCAGATCAGGGCTCAACACAACGGGCGGGCGTTGCCCGTACCGGTCACCGGCACTGGCCGGAGAGGAAATTGCGGCAAGGCTCATCGCCACGCCGGACATGAGAAGGAGAGCAAGTTGTTTCATCGGACGCACCAAATACCTTTCGTCTGAACACGACAGTCGGCCATCTTGCGAAATGCGCGGATGGATCTGTCTTCCGGGTTTCATGCTGCGGTACCGGTGGAATCAATTGGTGAATCCACGTCAGTAAAAAGCCGGTTTTGCCGGAAACCTCTTCTTAGGGTTATCGCCGCCTTGCCAAACGCGGTGAACGACCGCTTAATTGCCTCCGATTCCCGATTAACCATGACGAAGAGCAGCACAATGGCGCATGAGAACGGCCTGATCACAGGTGAGGACGGTCGCACCCGCTGCTTCTGGCCGGGCAATTTACCCGACTATCTGGCCTATCATGATGCTGAGTGGGGACGGCCGGTGACTGATGACACCCGGCTGTTCGAGAAGATCTGCCTGGAAGGTTTTCAGGCGGGATTGTCCTGGCTGACGATCTTGCGCAAGCGCGAAAATTTCCGCGCCGGGTTTGCCTGTTTTGACTTCCGCAAGGTCGCACTCTTCGGTGAAGCCGATATTGAGAGGCTGGTTGCCGACAAGGGCATCATCCGCCATCGCGGCAAGATCGCCTCGACCATCAACAACGCCAATCGTGCGATCGAAATGGTCGATGAGTTCGGTTCGCTCGCCGCCTATTTCTGGAGCCATGAGCCCGGTCCGGATGAACGTCCGGCAATCGTCGATTATGCCACTTTGACCGCCAACCCGACGACGGCGGTGTCGACCCGAATCTCCAAGGATCTCAAGAAGCGCGGCTGGAGTTTTGTCGGCCCGACAACGGTCTACGCGTTCATGCAGGCGATGGGATTGGTCAATGATCATCTTGAAGGCTGTTGTTGCCGGCAGGAGATCGAAACCATGCGTGACCAATTGGTCCGCCCGAAATGACGCCTGATCAACTCAAGGCCATGATATATCAAACGGCGGCGGACAAGCCGGAGATCGGTCCGCTGGAAGAGAGCCTCAAATGGGGCGAGCAGAGCTTTACTCCGGTCAAACGCAATACCGGAAGTTCTGTGAGAATTCAGCCGCGCCCCAATGGCGATACGGCATTGATGTTCATTTGCCACACCAATCTCGTCGAAGAGTTCCGTGGGCTCTACCCCGATGCGCTGACCTATGAAGGCAATCGCGCCATCGTGCTGAGCGGCGAGAACGAGGCTGACCGCGAGGCGCTGTCACATTGCATCGCCCTGGCGCTCACCTACAAGCTTCGCAAGAGGAGCTAGGCCTTCGGGCTGTGCGTACGGCGTTGCTTGGCGATGATCGCCACGGCAACCCCGCCCAGGATCAGCAGTGACGAGACCAGGTTTCGCCGAGAAACAGGCTGCCGCCAATGGTGGCAATCACCGGGACCGTCAGCTGCACGATCGCTCCCTGGGTGGCGCCGATCTGCCTGAGCACCCGGTACCACAAGGCATAGCCAACACCTGAAGTTACCGCACCCGACACAATGGCCAGCAATGCTCCGCGGCCACTGGCTTGAAGGCCGTTGCCGGCCAGCACAACAATCACGCCCAGCGGAACCAGGAATGCGAGCGATCGCATGAAGTTGTCAGCCGTCGCCTTGAGCGGATCTGGCAAGCCACGGCCCCGCAGCGAATAGACGCCCCAGGCAGCGCCAGAGAGCGCCATCAGGGCCGCCGCCCACGGGTCCGGTGCTGACAGGCCCGGCGACACCAGCCAGATGAAAGCGCCGAAGGCGGTGACAAGACCGGCCCATTCAAGTCCGGATGGCCTGTCGCCTTCCTTCAGGGCCCAGCCGATCATCGTCGCCTGCACACAGGCAAACAGGATCAGCGCGCCGATGCCGGCCTCGAGCGCCACATAGGCATAGGAAAACGCCACGGCATAAGCGAACAGTGCAAACGCGGAAATCCACGAGCCGGATTGAAACCGTGGTGAGCGCTTGCCGTTCGATCCGGTCAGTCCAACCAGGACAGCCAGCACAAGCGCCCCGCTGATCAGCCGCATGGCCGAATAGCCTGCCGGATCAATCAGCGCAGTGTCGCCGGATCCGATTGCCATGCGTCCGATCACCGAATTGGCGGCGAAGGCGATCATGGTCAGGGCGGTGAGCAGGACGAGTTTCATGAGGCAGTCAACTTTCGTGAAGGGTCTGGGAATCTATTCCCGTTTCGACGCCCCTTGTCGACAACAATGCGGATCAGTGCTGCTCACGTTTGCGCGACACCGGCCCTTTTCCTGACTGCCGCATGAACTGGCGGGTCGGCTGGCATTCGACTTTGCCGCGATAAAACGCTTTCATTGACCACAACCGGGACTGAAAAGAGAAAAATGCTTATCGCCTCCCCTCTCGCAGCAACTTTCGCGGTACGGTCGAGGGAGGGCCCGCGGCTGTTGGATTATCGCGCAAGACGCCGTATGATGCTCCAGACCATACACGCAGGCGTGGAACCATCGACCGCGCACCGCGTTTTAAGAATGAAGGGACATTCTTGGTTCAACGCGAGGAATTTCACATGCTCAAAACACTCATGAAGACTTTGGTGTCGGCATCCTTTTGCCTGGCAGTCATCTCGCCAGCTGCCGCCGCGCCGGTGATGATGCAAAAACCGGCAATCCAGATGTCCGGCGTTGCCGATGTTGTTCCGGTCAGGCACAACAAGCGCGGATTTTACCGCCACAACAACCGCGGCTACTACAATGGCCATCGCGGGCATCGTCACAGACGTCCTGGCTATCGCCAGTACAACGGCTTCTGGTTTCCTCCTTCAGCCTTCTCGTTCGGGATCATCATCGAGCAGCCGCGCCGGGGCCGCTATATCCGCCCGGGCTACACCAATCCGCAGCATGTGCGCTGGTGTCACCGCAAGTACCGCTCCTATGACCGGAGGAGCAATACGTTTCAGCCGTACCACGGCCCGCGCCGCGAATGCCGTTCGCCGTACTATTGAGGCGGACAATCCCGCATAAGTTCGGCTGAGGGGCATGTCTGAACCTCAGCCAAGCCTTGCAGCAAAAGGGCCTGTCGGTTAGGAGAAGCGCAACACGTTGTTTCTCCTTTCGCAGGCCCTTTTTCATGTCCGACAAGAAGCAGAAGAAGCCCCAGAAGCTCAAGGCCCGTCTGGCCCGTGGTTTTCCCGACCGCTCCTCGGCCGATATTCGCGCCACCGATCAGATGATGGCCAAGATCAGAACCGTTTATGAGCGCTTCGGCTTTGAGCCGGTGGAAACGCCGTTTGTCGAATACACCGATGCGCTGGGTAAGTTTCTGCCCGATTCCGACCGGCCCAATGAGGGCGTGTTCTCTTTTCAGGATGACGACGATCAGTGGCTTTCGCTGCGCTATGATCTGACCGCACCTTTGGCCCGCCACGTGGCCGAGAACTTCAACGACATTCAGCTGCCCTATCGCACCTATCGGGCCGGCTGGGTGTTCCGCAATGAAAAGCCGGGTCCCGGCCGCTTCCGCCAATTCATGCAGTTCGACGCCGACATCGTTGGCGCCCCCGGCGTCCAGGCCGACGCCGAAATGTGCATGATGATGGCCGACACCATGGAAGCGCTCGGCATCCCGCGCGGCGACTATGTGATCCGCGTCAACAACCGCAAGGTGTTGGATGGCGTGATGGAGGCGATTGGGCTGGGCGGTGAGGAGAATGCCGGAAAGCGGCTGACGGTGCTGCGCGCCATCGACAAGCTCGACAAGTTCGGCATTGAAGGCGTCAAGCTGTTGCTCGGTGCCGGCCGCTGGGACGGTGGCAAGGAAGGTGAGGGCGATTTTGCTCCCGGTGCTGGGCTGGATGACGGTCAGGTTGAACGACTGCTGGGATTCCTGATCATCGCCGAAGGCAACGATGTTGAAGAAACGCTTGCATCGGCAGAAAGCAGTTTCTGTGACAGCCAGACGGTGCTCACCGGGGTTGTCGAGCTGCGCAAGATTTCTGAGATGGCGTTGATCGCCGGCTACGGTCCGGACCGTATCAAGATCGATCCTTCCGTGGTCCGCGGCCTCGAATATTACACCGGCCCTGTCTATGAAGCCGAACTGCTGGGCGGCATCCCCAACGAGAAGGGCCAGATCGTTCAATTCGGCTCTGTCGGTGGCGGCGGCCGCTACGATGGGCTGGTGTCGCGCTTCATGGGCCAGCCGGTGCCTGCCACCGGTTTCTCCATCGGCGTCTCGCGGCTGATGACGGCACTGAAGAATCTCGGCAAGCTTTCCGGCGAAGCGGCCAGCGGCCCGATCCTGATCACCATCATGGACCGGGATCGCATTGGCGATTACGCCAAAATGGCGCAGGAACTTCGCACCGAACTCAACCCGGTGGGCAACGACGGCCAGCCGCTCGGCCCGACCATTCCGGTCGAGCTGTTCCAGGGCAATCCCAAGGATTTCCCAAAGCAACTGCGCTATGCCGACCGTCGCGGTTCGCCCATCGCCATCATCCAGGGTGGCAATGAGAAGGAAGCCGGCAAGCTCATCGTCAAGGACCTGATCGAGGGCAAGCGCATCGCCGAAACCATCACAGACAATGCAGAATGGCGTGAAGCCAAGGCCGGTGAACACCTTGTTGACGAGGGTGATCTGGTCATCACCGTCAAGCGCATCCTGGCTGAACAGGCATCCGATGCTGCCATCGACGCCGCCGAAGGGCAGGGCTGAGACACCATGCCTCAAGCCGGTCTTCCCGACTTCGCCACAGATCTTGCCCATGCGCTTGACGCGCTTGATGCCATTCGTGTGGACATCCCGGTCATCCAGCCGGCCGAGCCGTTTCTTGATATGGCCGGCGAGGATCTGCGCCGCCGCATTTTCCTGACCGAAAGCGAGACAGGAGAGAGTCTCTGCCTGAGGCCGGAATTCACCATTCCGGTGTGCAGCGCCCATATCGCAGAGAACGTCGCCACCCCGCGCCGCTATTGCTATCTCGGTCAGGTGTTCCGCCAGCGCCGGGAAGGCGGTAACGAGTTTTTCCAGGCCGGTGTCGAGGATCTCGGTGAACCCGATGAAGCCCGCGCCGATGCCCGCGCCCTGTCGGAAGCCCGGGCGCTGATCGCTCAATTTGCGCCTGCACAGCACCTCTCGATCATTCTAGGCGACCAGTCGGTGTTCGAGGCCGTTGTCGCGGGCCTCGGCCTGCCGTCGGGTTGGCAGAAACGCCTTGTCCACGCCTTCGGCAACGAACAGGCGCTCGATGCGATGATTGCCAAGCTCGCCAATCCGGAAGGGGCAGCCCTGCCGGATGCGTCAGTGGCCAGTTTCCTTGCCAATGGAGATGTTGCGGGGCTTGAGGCACATATTGAAGAGGTCATGCAGCAGACTGGCTACTCCACCAATGCCAGCCGCTCGCCAGCTGAAATCGCAGCCCGGCTGATCGCAAAGCAGACGCTTGACGCCACACGGTTGTCCGCCGGATCACTCAATGCCCTGAAGGCGTTTCTGGCGCTTGACGTGCCACTCGATCAGGCGGCTTCGGCGCTGTCGGGTTTTGCCCGCGATGCGGGGCTTGATATCAAGGTCGCACAGCGGGCTTTTGAAGCCCGTTTGGATGCTCTGTCGGAGCGGGGCGAGGATCTCGGCGCCATCCGTTGGCGCGCCGCCTTTGGCCGTCCGCTGGATTATTACACCGGTCTGGTTTTCGAGATCTCCACAGGCGCTGACAATCTGGTTCTGGCCGGTGGCGGCCGTTACGACCGGATGATGACGCTTCTGGGCGCACAGGATCCGATCCCCGCCGTCGGCTTTTCGCTGTGGCTCGACCGGATCGAAACCGTGAGGGCAGGCCAATGACCTTGACTGTTGCGCTGCCATCCAAAGGCCGCATGAAGGACGACGCCATAGCCATCTTCGCCCGGGCCGGTCTGACCGTTTCGGCCATTGGCAACGATCGCAGCTATCGTGGCCGGA
>CAXBIE010000090.1:0-18709 GCA_963975635.1 uncultured Hoeflea sp.
GGCCCGCGATCATGGTCTCGCGGCCGGCCTCGATGCGCTTGGCGATGGCAATTTCGCCTTCGCGCGACAACAGCTCCACCGAGCCCATTTCGCGCAAATACATGCGAACCGGATCGTCGGTGCGGTCCGTCGGTTCTTTCTTCTTGGTCGCGGCAACGGCGGACCCCGACGCGGTGGCGACTTCGCCGCCTTCGCTTTCGGTCTCGGTATCGTCTTCGGCTTCCTTGTCTTCGCTGGCCTCGTCTTCCTCGACCACATTGATGCCCATATCGGAGAGCATCGAAAGGATGTCCTCGATCTGCTCGGAGGTCACCTCCTCCGACGGCAGCACGGCATTGAGCTCGTCCATGGTCACATAACCTCGTTTTTTCGAGGTTTTGATCATTTTCTTGACGGCATCATCCGACAGGTCGAGCAACGGCCCGTCAGGCGTGGTGCCTTCGCGCTCGGTCTCGGTGTCGTCTGCTGCTTCTTTTACCTTGCTTGCCATGGGCAGTCACTTTCCCCGGATTTCATTCGGTTGATATCAGCTCGCCAGTTCGTTGGCGCCTGCCGTCCGCCGATACGGTGGACGGTTTCGCGAATCATCCGGTTTGTTTTGGCGTATGCATGCTTAATTCCCGATTAACCATGCCGAACATTCAACTCAGCGCTCGTTTGCAGTGCGGTCATTTCAACCCCGGAAAATGCGACATCATCGCAATACCGTCGAGCTGCATGATCCGGCACGTTTTTCATCAAACAGGTGATTCCCACAAAAAACCTATCCGTCAAGGCTTTACGGTCAAAAAGCGCTCTGATTCGGCATTTTGCGCGCAATTGCCTGCATTATTGGTTTCATCGCTAGATTACCCTATCTAGGAAGCCAGTTTGATTCCACAAGTGGGCGGGTTCGAATTGGCCACGCCTTAGCTGCCGCGGCCGCCCTTGATCCGGCCGGAGAGAACACCGAAGCCGTCGATGATCGCTTCCTGGTTTTCCAGCCGCGCCACTTCGAGCTGCACCTCCTGCAGCGCAGCAATGAGTGCGTAGCTTTTTTCCTCATCGTCGCATTCCAGCAGGTCGCGTTCGATTTCGGATTTCTGCCATTTAAGTGTGCGGGTCCGCTGATGCAGCGCCAGCGCCTGGCTGTAGCCTTCGCGCGCATCTTCCAGAGCAGCTTCGGTGGTGGCTATCCATAGCCGCGCATTGCGGATTTGCGCCTCAAGCCGGGCAATGAAGTCCCCCTGCCCGTCTGCTTCCAGTGCCGCAAACAGCCGCTCACGGTCAAACCGTCCCCCCACCGACGCCGCATCAAGCATCACCTGCCAGACCCGCATCAGGCCCTTGTCGTCAAACTCGAGAGCCGCCAGCTCGTCAAAGTCGTCATGCAGCATCTGCGGATGGTTGGCGACCGTCATCACCAGCACCGTTTCGCGCAAGGACGGCATAGCGCCATGGCCACGCACCATCCCCGACTGGCTCAATCTTTCGGAGACCGCCATGTTGCGCGCCGACTGCGCGCCACCGCCACCGCCTCGCCCCTCGCCCGGCCGGTTGCCACGCCCGCCGCCGCCCCGGTCAAAGCTGCCGCGGCCAAAAGACCCGTTTCCGGACTTGCCCTGTTCACGGTTGCCGTAGCGCGGAGCCCCGCCGAAGAACGACTGCATGCGGTCGCGCATGTCCTGCTGATAATGCCGCCGCAGGCTTTCGTCAGCGATCATCGACGTGGTCTGCCTGAGCTTGACCTCGAGTTCGGCGCGGCTTTCCGGGGTCTCGAACACGCCGCTGCCGGCCTCGCGCGACCACACGACATCAGCCAATGGCCGGGCCGAGGCGATCACCTGATCAAACGGCGTGCGCCCGTCATGGCGAACCAGATCGTCGGGATCCTTGCCCGCCGGCAGCACCGCAATCCTGAGCGACCGGCCGGGCCCGATATGCGGCAGCGCGAGATCGACGGTACGGTTTGCCGCGCGTTGCCCGGCCTCGTCACCATCGAAGCAGAGCACCGGCTGCGGCGTCACCCGCCACAACAGCTTGAGCTGATTTTCGCCCAGCGCCGTGCCCAGCGGTGCGACCACATTGTCGATGCCCGCCTGCGCCAGCGCGATCACGTCCATGTAGCCCTCAACCACAATCAGGGTGCCGTCCTGTCCGCAGGTGCGCCGGGCGCGGGCGAAATTGTAAAGCACATTGCCCTTGTGAAAGAGCTCGGTCTCGTTGGAATTGAGATATTTGGCTGGCGCACCCGGTTGCAATGCCCGGCCGCCAAAGGCGATCACCCGCTCCCGCGATGACAGGATCGGAAACATGATGCGGTCACGGAAGCGGTCATAGGAGACCGCAATTTCGGGGCCATGGACAACCAGCCCGCAGGCCTCGATCTGGTCCTTGTCGACGCCGCGCGCCGCCAGGTGCTCTTTCAAGGCGCTGCGGTTGTCATTGCTGTAGCCAAGCCGGAAGGCGGCGATCGTCCGGCCGGACAGGCCGCGGTCGCGCAAATAGGCCCGCGCCCTGGCGCCCTGCGGCCCCTGCAATTCGGCTTCGAAATAGGACGCCGCCATTTCCATGACATCTTCAAGCGTCGCGCGCTGGCGTTCGCGTTGCGCGGCTTGCGGATCCGGCGCCGGCAACGCAATCCCTGCCATGTCGGCGACACGCTCCACCGCTTCGGGAAAATTCAGGCTCTCGAGCTCGGTGAGAAATTTGAAATGATCTCCCGACACGCCACATCCGAAGCAATGGTAGCGGCCCTTGCGGTCTTCGCAGTGAAAACTCGGGGATTTTTCGCCATGAAAGGGACAGCAGGCCCACCAATCACCGCGCGAGGTGTTGGTTTTCTTCCGGTCCCACGTCACATGCCTGCCAATCACGTCCGAGATCGGGACGCGTTCGCGTATGTCATCAAGAAAGGACGGTGAAAACCGCAATATCGGCGCGCCTCCGGCGCAAGCAAAGGCTCATGTTGAAGATCGAGCCTATATAGGCATGGCATCCGGCGCTGGCAAAGGCCTTGGGTGCCGCACTCCCCGTTATGCACACCGGCGCGCAGCGCAAATCCACATCAGAGCGTCGTCCGGCCAACGGGACGGTGCTTCAAACAGCGTGAATGCTCACAAGCCCGGCAAACCTATTTGAACAATCCCAAACGTATCGCGTAAACCACCGCCTGCGTCCGGTTGGAGCATCCCAGCTTCTTGGTGGCAATCGTGGCATAGTGGTTGACCGTATGCTCGGAAAGGCCTGTGAGACGGGCAATCTCCGGGCTGGTCTTGCCCTCCGCAGTCCATTTGAGAATTTCAACTTCACGATCATTGAGAACAGACTTGGCCGCGTGATCCGCTGAGCTGATAACCGAAATCTGTTCGATCAGCATGGTAGCGAACATCGACAGCGTCGACAGCTCCTCCACCGACAGGGGACCGCGGTCTCCCATGAATGATACCGCATGCCGCAAGCTATGGCTGTCATGTACCGGGAAGTAGACGCCCATTGTCAGACCGAAACGGCGAAACAGATCAATCGCACTTTCCGGCTCCTTTCCGGGGCGGGCATCATTGACCTCATCGATCGTAAACACCAGGGGCGTGATCTGTTTGCGCAACTGATCAAGAATCGGGCTGTTTCGCGCGAGACCCAACCGGTCGTATTCCGAGATCAGTTCTGGTGGCCAGCTTGAAATCGTCGCCAGTCCGGCAATCGTGTTGTCTTCATTCGACTCGGCGATTGGCAGCGTGATAACCGAAAAATAGCGAAAGCCATGGGCCAGGCAGGTCTTGCGAAGCACCTGCATCGCATCGAAAATCGTGCGAACCTTTCCGATAAGCTCAAATGGCTGGGACTGGAGGGCCGGGTTGGGAGTAAAAGCCACGTCTCACTCGCCTGTCAAAACGATGGAGCGCACCATGTCATTGAACTCATGGCAATAACCATACAGCTCCCCGCCATTGGCAGCACGAAACCGGCCGGCCATGGCGACAAGACGGTGACCGCTCTTGCTGTCCTTGACCCTCAAGACAAACCTGAAACTGTTTTGCTCAATGGTCGTTGCCCCCACCAACTCCTCAACAAGCAAGGCATCGTCGGGGTGATACATCGACAGAATCTGATTCAGGCTGACCGGGCCTTCCGATTTCTCCATGCCGTGGATGCGCGCCGCATCTTCGGACCAGAACATACGGCCGGTTTCGATCTCCAGTCTCCAGATACCCAGCGGACAGATCGACCCAAGCAGGTCCACCACTTCGTCACTGGACACCCCGACATGATCCCGGCTCTGCAGGGGAAAGTCGCGATCAACCTGGTCAAAATGCAACTGCGAGACAGTCTGGAGCATCATTGTACATGTCCTATGGGCGATTCAGGTCGCCGGGCATCGACGAATTAAACATCAACCAATAATAGCATCAGCTATAGTTCTTATGTGATCTCAAGGCACGGGCTTCCAATACCTGAGAATGAGGCGCACCATAGCACGCCCCAGTAAAACCCACCAACAACACACAGATTTGGTGGTCGTTTTGACAAAAGCTTATTGCAACATACCCTTTACCATACCGCAGGCCTTGGAAAAATCCATCTGGCCAGGGTAGCGTTCCTTGAGCACGTTCATGCATTTGCCCATATCGCGCAGGCCCGAAGCACCGGTTTCCGACACCACCGACTTGCACAATTCGCGCACTTCTTCCTCCGGCAGCTGCTGCGGCAGAAACTGACGAATGATGGCGATTTCGTCACGCTCCTGCTGAGCAAGCTCAAGACGCGCGTTTTCCTCGTAAATGCTGGCTGATTCTTCCCGCTGCTTGATCATCTTGGTCAGAATCTGCAGAATTTCGTCATCGCTGACGGGATCCTTGCCAGCGCCGCGATTGGCGATGTCACGATCCTTGATCGCAGCCTGAATCAGCCGCAAAGTGGACATACGGCGCGTATCCTTGGCGCGAATCGCGTCTTTGAGCGTTTCGGTAAAACGTTCACGCATAATCAAACTTTCTCCGGCAGTTCCATCATTACCCGTCTGGGTCCGCACAGGCGGAAACCGAGGACTACCCCTTCGCCCGCACCATGTTCAAGCTATTTATTGGCTGATCCACGCCACGGTATTGATTGACCGCAGCCTGCGCCTTCTCTATTTACCGGCTTTTGAAAGACCGGAAAAGACCCATCCAGTGCGGGAACTGCTGACCGCTACTGGGTTTCCGGCAGCTTAGATGGCGATGCCCCGAACAAACATCAAGGGGTCTCAGCCCGGCGATGAACCGGCTTTGCAGCTGTGAACGGAGTTGACATGACCACGAGCCCCTGGACCCAGACAAAACCAACCGCCGTACTGGTTTTCGCGGATGGCACCGTTATCCACGGCCACGGCGTCGGGGCCACCGGTGAGGCGCGCGCCGAGGTCTGCTTCAACACTGCCTTGACCGGCTATCAGGAAATCCTCACCGATCCCTCCTATCTCGGCCAGATCGTCACCTTCACCTTCCCGCACATTGGCAATATCGGCGCCAATGACGAGGACATCGAGGACCTCACGCCCGCCGGCCGCATCGGCGCGGTGGGTGCCGTGTTCAAGGCCGACATCACCGAGCCTTCCAATTACCGCTCCGCCGGACACTTCGATGCCTGGCTCAAGGCCCGCGGCATCATCGGCCTGTCGGGCGTCGACACACGCGCGCTGACCGCCTGGATCCGCGAGAACGGCGCACCGAATGCCATCATCGCGCATGATCCGTCCGGCAATTTCGATATCCCGGCGCTGACCGCCAAGGCGGCGGAATGGAGCGGGCTGGAAGGCCTTGATCTGGCCAAGGACGCCTCCTCGGGCCAATCGTCGAGCTGGACCCAGGGCCCCTGGGTCTGGGACAAGGGTTTCTCGGAAAGCGGCGAACCGGTGGCCCACATCGTCGCCATCGATTACGGCGTCAAGCGCAACATCCTGCGGCTGTTTTCGGGCCTTGGCTGCAAGGTCACCGTGGTTCCCGCCACGATGAGCGCCGAAGACATTCTCGCCATGGCGCCCGATGGCGTGTTTCTCTCCAACGGCCCCGGCGACCCGGCGGCGACCGGCGAATATGCGGTTCCCGTCATCCGCAAGCTGATCGACACCGGCATTCCGGTGTTCGGCATCTGCCTTGGCCACCAGATCCTGGCATTGGCGCTGGGCGGCACCACGGTGAAGATGCATCAGGGCCACCACGGTGCCAACCACCCGGTCAAGGACTACACCACCGGCAAGGTCGAGATCGTGTCCATGAACCACGGCTTTGCGGTTGACGCCAAGAGCTTTCCCGAAGGCGTCGAAGAGACCCATGTCTCGCTGTTTGACGGCACCAATTGCGGCCTGCGGCTGGTCGGCAAGCCGGTGTTTTCGGTCCAGCATCACCCCGAAGCTTCGCCCGGCCCGCAGGACAGCCATTATCTGTTCCGCCGTTTCATGAATATGGTCGGAGAGCGCAAGGGGCTTGAGGCTCTGGCCGAGCGCTGAGCCGGTATTGGCTATCCGGGCAGAGGGAGAGGCACAATGATTGGCTACGTCACAGTCGGTGCCGATGACATTCCGCTTGCCGAAAAATTCTACTCGGCATTCCTGCCCGGCCTCGGCTACACTCTGGATATCTCGCCGGAAGGATTGAGCTACTCGATCCCCGCCACGACTGATCAGGCGCACGAGCCCGCCGATTTCTACGTCAAGCCGCCCTATGACGGGCAGGCGGCATCTGCCGGCAACGGCGCCATGGTGGCGTTCCAGATACCAACTCAGGCCATGGTGCGTGAGCTTCACGCCGCAGCACTTGCTGCCGGCGGTCGAAACGAAGGCGCGCCTGGCTTTCGCGCCGACTACAGCGCCCACTTCTATGTGGGTTATCTCCGCGATCCGCAAGGCAACAAGATCGCACTGTATTGCAGAAACAAGCACGAGCCCGGACGACCGGACTGACTCTGCCGCAGGGCAACAGGCAATCATTCCCACGCTGAGCCGCCACGCAGCGGACGGGGCGTATCTCCCCGCAGCCGCCAAGCGTCATGGCGCAGCAGGAACGGTGTCACCACTTGAACGGCGACAGCAGTTTCCGGCTGAAGTTGCCGATTGCCGAACCCGATTGGCCGAAATTATCCAGCTGATAGGAATCGAGCGTTCTTTCCGAGCTTTGCTCGGTGACACGGGCATTCGCCGACCCTATGACGATCAGGACCCTGTCATCGAGCCCGGCGTAGACAAATTCACGTGCTGGAAATCTCTCGGCCTCGGATTCAACCGAGTAGAAGACAGACTGGCCCGGCGCGACATCTTTCATGTCGAATTCGAATGTCCGGGACGTGCCGGCATCAACGATGTTTTTTTGAAGAAACTCCTGTTTGTCCGACGGGATGTAGACCGATATCGAGATAATGCTTCTTGTGTCTGTCGAATTGCTCACGACAAATGAAAGAATGCCGCGTCCGGACTCCGAGACGAGACGTGCCGAAACGAAATGCAAGGGCCCGATGCCCAGAAGGCCGGTCTCGCCAGACGAGTCCGCCGGACCCGGTACGCCGGTGGGCGGCTGATGATAGGGCGTCACCGTCATGATCAGGGCAATGACGCCCGCGCCGATCGTAAAGGACTGACGCCGGTTGGTTGGCTGAAAGACAAAACACAGGGCCGCGGCGACAATCACCAGCCCGATCAGGATGGAATAGGGCGCCATCGTCAGCGACAGTTGCCGCGCGGTCACCGACGTCAGCTTGGCCACGGCAGACGCTTCTTCCTTTTGGACAATATCCGCAATGGACGCGATGAACCCACCAAGAGCAGCGCACAGATAAAACACCAACAGCGTCCGCATGCCCGGGGCTGGCGCAGTGTGAACCGGATTATTGTCTTGATCGTTAGCCACGTCGCATCCACCCGATCAACCAAGGGATGAAATTATACTCAATTTCCCGAAAATGTATACTGCACTTTCCGTCAAAAGAACGCAGAAAGGCAATCCGTTACCAAAATCCAGGCCGGATATTTGCAGATCTCGACATCCGTGCCGCATGGCCGGCCGGCATGACGCGGCTCAGCCCTTCACCACATCGAGAAACATGTGCCGGTTGATAAAGCGAAGGTTGAGCAGCACCGCCGCAACCCCGAGGCCGATAGCCAGCCCGGCCCAGATCCCCGGCCCGCCATAGCCCAGGCCGATTCCCAGGCCGTAGGCAGCCGACAATCCGATCGGCCAGTAGCTGATGATCGCGATGATCATCGGGGTGCGGGTGTCCTTGATGCCGCGCAGCAGTCCCGCCGCAATGGCCTGGATGGCGTCAACCAGCTGGAATGCGGCCGCCACCAGCAACAACGGCACCGCAACGGCAAGCAGTTCGGCAGAATCGACATTGCTCTCATCGAGAAACAGGCTGACCAGCGCTTCCGGAAAAAGCCAGAACAACGCGGCGGCGAAGAGCGAAATCAGCACTGCGAGCCCCATCACCGTATGCGATGCGCGCGCAAGCCCATCCATGTCGGCGCGGCCATAGGCCTGGCCGATGCGCACGGTGGCAGCGTGGGAAAGACCCAGCGGCACCATGAAGCTGATCGAGGCAAGCTGGATGGCGATACCGTGCGCCGCCAGTTGCACCGTGCCGAGCCAGCCCATCATCACCGATGCGGCCATGAACAGCCCGACTTCGGCCAGAATGGTGAACCCGATCGGCAGGCCGAGCCGGAACACCTCGAAGAACGCCGGCCATTCCGGCCGCCAGAACCGCTGGAACAGCCGGTATTCCAGATGCCGCGGATGCAGCACCGCCCAGCCGGCCATGATCAGAAAGATCACGGTTGAACTGACCACCGATGCCACCGCCGCACCGCGAACGCCCATCTCCGGCAAACCGAAATGGCCAAAGATCAGTCCGTAATTGAGGATGCCGTTGATCACCGTGCCGATCAGCGCCGACCACAACACGATTCCGGCTCGCGAACGGGCGGCGAAGAACGACCTGAGCGCCATCATCATCAGCGCCGGGAACATGCCCCATTGCGCAATGCGGATATAGTCACTGGCAAGGGCTGCAAGTTCCGGCTTCTGGCCGAGCGCGATCAGCGCCGGTTCGAGATACCACAGGAACGGCATCACCACGAGTGCATAGAGCAGCAGGATCCACATCCCCATCCGAACCGAGCGGCGCACATGGGTCGGGTCATTGCGACCCTCGGCCTGGGCCGCCAGCGGCAGGATGGCGCTGGCAAACCCGACACCGAAAATATAGATCACGAAGAAGGCCTGCGACCCGAGAACCGTGGCAGCAAGTTCTTCGGTGCCATACCAGCCAAGCATCACCACATCGGTGGTGGCAATCGCAATCTGGGCAATCTGGGTCCCGACAAGCGGCAGGCCAAGCGCCAGCGTGGCCCAGATATGGGCGCTCCAGCTCTGGCTGTCCCTCGCTGCTTTGGCTTGCACGTCCATCAAATGCTCCGTCATTGAAAACCGCTTATGCGCCCGCGCAAATTGCTTGGCAACCCGTGCAGCCATGCTTGCAGCGCGCCGTCTTTTCCTTCTAGCAAAGGCACCGGTAATGTGTGTGACAGCTCAGGCGCACTGTACCTGTTGGCAGCAGCGCTGCTTGCGACTTATCCCTATTGGGTGCTTCTCAAACGGGACATTAAATCTCATAGTAGCAGGATGGACACAGTCGACATCCCCGCTTTTGCCCAAACCGTTTCCAAGTTCTGGCAGACAGCCGCGGCCTATTTCGCCCAGCCCTGGACATTCTACCAGATCCTGATTGTGGCACTGTGCTACGCCATCGGATGGCTTATCGCGCGCAAGGTCGAACCCTGGCTCGAAGACCGGGCCCGCACCATCAAGGGCAAGCCGGGCCTGTTGCGTGTCATCATCGCCGTGATGCGCCGAAGCCACTGGGTCATGTTTCTCATTCTGCTGTCGGCAGTCCGGCTGGTAACGCTTGAACTGACCTGGCCGTCACGCACCTATCTGATGGCGCTTGCGCTGGCGCTCGGCTGGGCCTGGCTGGCGATCTCCGTCTCCAGCCGGATCATTCACAACAGAACCATCTCGCGCCTGATCGCGCTCGCGGTGTTCAGCTATGTCGCGCTGGGCATTCTCGAACTCCGCCCCGAAGCCACGGCCTTGCTGGAACAGACGGCAATCCAGCTTGGCGATCTGCGCATATCGGCGCTGTTCGTTCTGCGCACCGTGGTCATCACCACTGGCTTCTTCTGGATCGCCAATCTGCTGGGAAACTTCTTCGACAGCCGCATCAACGCCATCCAGGACCTTTCCCCGTCCTTCAAGGTTCTTGCCGGCAAGGTGGTCAAGATCAGCGTCATGATCATTGCCGGCATGATGGCGCTGTCATCGACCGGCATCGACCTCACTGCCCTGACGGTATTTTCGGGCGCCGTCGGCGTCGGTCTCGGGTTCGGACTGCAGAAGGTGGTGTCCAACTTCATCTCCGGCGTCATCATCCTCATGGACCGCTCGATCAAGCCCGGCGACACCATCGCGCTGGGAGACACCTTCGGCTGGATCCGCGAATTGCGCGCCCGTTTTGTGTCGGTGATCACCCGCGACGGCCGCGAATATCTGATCCCCAACGAGGACTTCATCACCCAGAAAGTGGTCAACTGGTCGTTCTCCGACAAGCTGGTGCGTCTCGATGTCGATTTCGGCGTGTCCTATGACAGCGATCCGCACCAGGTCAGCAAACTGGCAATCAGCGCCGCGGGCACAATCGACCGCGTTCTCACGGCACCGTCTCCGGTGTGCTGGATGACCGAATTCGGATCGTCATCGCTGGACTTCAAACTCCGGTTCTGGATCGCCGACCCGCAGGCCGGCCTTACCAATGTGCGCGGCAAGGTGCTGCTCGCCATGTGGGACATCTTCAAGGAAAACGGCGTCAACATTCCCTTTCCGCATCGCGAGATCATCATGCGCACCCCGGTCGAGGTGGTGTCCCGCGATGCCCCCGATGCCGAGTAGGCTGCAACGGTTGCGGTCTGTCTGAAGGGGCGGGCTGGCACAATAGACTCCTCGAGCCCGAACACTGCGCTTCCATAAAAGAAAGCCGGGAGCCTGTTGGGCTCCCGGCAAGTTGATGAAAACACTTGGATGCGGATGGGTTCAGAACTCGGCCCATTCCTGTTCGACAGCGGCAGATCCATTGCTGGAAAAAGCCTGCCGCACCTTGTTGACCATCGTACGGGCGGGAGAAGGCTGCGCCACGGCAGCAGCCCGCCGCGAAGTCTTTGCGACGGCGCTGTCAAGACAGAAACTCTTGACCAGGGTCGCCAGTTTGGCTGATTCATCGGAAAGACGATGCGTGACAGCAGTGGTTTCCTCAACCATGGCCGCATTCTGCTGGGTCACCTGATCCATCTGGCTGACCGCGGAACTTACTTCCTGCAAGCCGGAGGACTGTTCCTTTGCAGCTGTCGCGATCGAATGAATGTGGTCATTGATATCAACGACATACCCGGCGATGGTTGCAAGCGCGGAGCCGGTCGCCTTGACCAGGTCAACACCACTGTCCACCGCCTCCGATGACTTGCTGATCAGGACCTTGATTTCCTTGGCGGCTGTTGCCGAGCGCTGTGCCAGTTCGCGCACTTCCTGGGCGACGACTGCAAATCCCTTGCCCGCTTCTCCTGCGCGCGCCGCTTCCACACCGGCATTGAGCGCCAGCAGGTTTGTCTGGAAAGCGATCTCATCGATGACGCCGATGATCTTGGAGATCTCTTCTGAGGCTCCCTTGATGTTGCCCATGGCCTTAACGGCATCGGCAACGACCCGGGTGGAGGTGTCGCTGGCAGCCTTAGCCTCGGACACCTTCGCATTGGCGTCCTGCGCTCGGCTGGAGGAGCTGGCGACCGTGGAATTGATCTCCTCGAGCGCCGCAGAGCTTTCCTCAAGCGAGGCAGCCTGTCGTTCTGTGCGTTGCGACAGCTCGTTGACGGCACTGCGCATTTCGTCTGCATTGGCAGAGATGCTGTCGGTGTTGTTTCTGACTTCGATCATCGTTTCGCTGAGCTTGGCGACCGATGCGTTGAACGACATCCGCAGATTGTCCAGCTCCCCGACGAAGGCTTGCGAAATATGGACCGTCAGATCACCGTCGGCAAGTTTGCCAAGCGCGTTGTCCAGAGAACCGATTGCCGTTTCCAGATCCTGTTTGCGCTGTGCATCACGTTTTGCCTCCTCTTCGCGGCGCTGCCGCTCTTCTGCATCGCGGGCGCGCGCTGCCTGCTGCTCCTGCATGGCCTTCTCAACCGCAAGTGCCTGACAGGCGTCAAAAGCAACGGCAATTTCGCCAATCTCATCCTTGCGATCCCGCCCTTCAATCACAACGCCGGTTTCACCGCGCGCCAGTGCCTGCAGGGCCGCAACAGTCGCCGCCAGCGGCTTGCCGACCGACCGCGCCACCAGAATGGCAACCAGGCCGATGATCACAATGGCGAGACCGGTCACCAGAACCACCAGCTTGCTGATGCTGGCCGTGGCAGTGGCAAGTTCCTTGGTCGTGGCATCTCGGCGCTCGGTCAGGAAGGAGCGGATTTCAGCCAGTACCGGCTCGACTTCTGCATACGCATTTGACAGCTGTGACCGCAGTTCGCGTTCTTCCATCGTCGCGGTCGCAAATTTCTGGAAATCGGATTGGTAGGTATCGATCAGCGACGACACATCGTCGCGTTTGCCGGTGGAGCCGAACAGTGTTGCCGGAAACTGTTTGAACTCGGCCACCCGGTCATTCAGACGGCCGACATATTTCTCGTCGACGCGCATGATGAAATCTTTTTCATGACGCCGCATCATCAGCATTTTCACGTTGAGTTCCGGCTGGTCCAGCGTCTCCAGCACGGACTCGGCTTGCTTCACCGCGTCACGCAGCGATCCCTGCAGGCCGGATTCTTCATCGAGGCCGAGCAACCGAACCTTCCCGGCCAGTTGATCAAAGGTGGCAACATAGCGTTTGAAACCCGAATCAAGCGTTGCGACCTGACTCTCAAGCTCGCCGGGGAAAGCCTCAGTGGCCAGAGTGTTCAACCGCTGGATCTGCGCTTCGGCTGCCGAAGCAACTTCCGCATGCCGGCTGACATCCTTTTCACGTCTGCGGAGCAGGAAGTCCTTCTCCGCTCGCCGCGCCTGCAGCATCGACATCTCAAGGTCCTGATCAAGCGTATACAGATCCTGGATTTCCCCGAGATCGGCTCGGTAGCCCTGTTCGACGGTCTGGCCGAAATAGAAAATCGACCCGACCACCAGCATTCCCAGAATGGCCAATGGTGCGAGAAGGAAAATACGTGCCTTGAGTGTCATCTGGTGCGCCTGCGGTAATAGCTGTGAGGAGGACGAGCGGCTGCACGTCCGGGATACAGGCATCATGCCGTGATTGGAAAGACCGAGAACAAGCAAGGCCCATGCCACTCTCGATTACCAATAACGTCACTTAGGAAAAGTTAATCCAGCACTCGAATTCTGACGGGTATTCACAGTATCTGACAGTTCTCAAAACGGGGCAGCACCTCTCTGGCACCGCCCCGATGGCATGAGAGACGGTCGGCGCGTTCAGACCGGATTATTGAACGTGTCGCAGGCTTCCAGCCGGCCGCTTTCGAAGCCGCGCGCGAACCATTCCTTGCGCTGCGCCGATGTGCCGTGGTTGAAGCTTTCGGGCACCACATAGCCCTGCGTCCGCCGCTGCAGCGTATCATCGCCGATCTGCTCGGCGGCATTGAGCGCCTCTTCCAGGTCGCCCCGCTCGAGCAGCCCCTTCTGCGCGGTGTAATGCCCCCATATCCCGGCGAAGCAATCTGCCTGCAATTCGACCCGGATCGACATCTGGTTTTCTTCGGATTGACTCATCGACGCGCGGCGCCGGTTGAACTCGGGCAGCACCCCGATCAGATTCTGCACGTGATGACCGACCTCGTGGGCCAGAACATAGGCCTGGGCGAAATCACCCGACGCCTTGAAGCGCTGCGCCAGCTCGTCATAGAAGGACAGGTCGATATAGAGCTTCTGGTCGCCCGGGCAGTAGAACGGACCCGAGGCGGCGCTGGCATTGCCGCAGGCGGAACGCACTGCACCTGAAAACAGCACCAGCTTGGGCTCGGGATAGTCCCGGCCCTGTGACTTCATGATGCCGTTCCAGACATCCTCGGTCTCGGCCAGAACGGTGGCGACAAATTGCGTCATCTCGTCCTGGCGCGCCGGCGTGACCTGCCGCTCAGTCTGGCTTTGCCCGCCCAGCATGCCGCCGGGATCTCCACCGGCGAGGATCTGCAACGGATCGATACCGCAGGACTTAAGCACCACAAACAGCACCACCAGAATCAGGATGGTTTTGAGCCCGCCGCCCGAAGCACGGCGCATGCCGCCCGTCGGCAGCCGGATACCCCCGCTGCGGCCGAAGGGGTTGCGACCACGTGGCGAACTACCGCGCCGGTCCTCGATGTTGTCGCTCTGGCGGCGGCCTTTCCAATCCATGTCTCAAACTCTCCCGGTGGCATTAGCCGTTGCTTCAATAAAGCGTTTGTACGGCCCGCTGCCGCCAGTTTCAACTCTCTGCTTCAAGCTTCAACCGGCGGGACTTCTGCCGCAAGGGATTTAATCCGGCCAGCGCCTGCGCAGGGGCCGCCGTGACGCCCGGACAGAAACCCGCTACGGTGACAAAAGTTCCGCCACGCCGTTGTGAACGGTCATTGCAAGCGCGCCGGGCAATGCTTGATCCTGATCAGCGCAACTTGATCCTTGCTGCGATAAGAAACCTGATCACTGTACTGCTGCGGTTTATTGATGCCCAAATTTCAAGAGGTCACGATGCTCAGACTGCTGATTGCCGCAATGATGCTGATGGCGTCCCTCTCAGCGGCTGCCGCCGATCCCGCTGCGGTGAAACGTGGCCAGGCTGTGGTCGATGAATGGTGCCGTGACTGCCATGTTCGCGAGGGCGAAAAACTCACCGCCGACATGGCCCCGCCCTACTCGATGATCGTCGGCATCGAGGGCCGCGACCGCGCCTGGTTCGAGGCTTTCCTCAAGGCCGACCATTTCCCGATGACCACCTTCCGGCTGTTCGATCACGAAAAGGCCGACGTGGTGGAGTGGCTGCTGGATCTGCAGAAGCGGCAGGAGAAGTAGGCTGAACCAATCTACCCGGCACTTTGCGAATTGCCGAGTTGGAAACCCTGCTCACGAATTGCCAGCGGTCTCCGGGCCAAAGCACTGATGCAATAGAGTGACAATGCCGCAAACCCAACCCCGGCCAACACATCAATCAAGTAATGGTTGCTGTGACTGACCGTCGCCATTCCCATCAGCACATTCAACCCGAGAAAGGGATATCTCAGCAAAGGAATGCTGAACGCGGAGGCCGCGCACAAATAGGCGACCGCTGCGTGAACCGAGGGAAATGTGAGAATGCCTTCGGTCGAGTTGAGCGACAGAAAGAACACGGACTGCTCACGCACCGCATTGAACTGAGCCAGAAATGCGTATCCAAAATGCGGGTTGATCGATGACAACGATGCGGGGTCGATCCCATAGACAACATGCGATCCCAGCGCAGGAAACCAGATCGAGATCACACTTGAGATATAACCGACCGCCGCGTAGGCCAGCACCAGAGCGAATGCGCGCGATGGCTTTCCAAACAGGATCAACAACATCGGCAACAGCAGCAATTGCATTGCAAAAGACGTATAAGCACGCATCAGCGCCCATGAAAGCTGTGGCATACCGTCGATTAGGCGGATGAACGCCGCTCCATTGAAGCCCATAGCCCGATCCATCGCCACAAGGCTGTCATCTGCCAGCGGTGCATTGAGCGAGATCGCCAGATAGCTTGATATCAGCACCAGCACCGAGAAGGCGACACCACCGGCCAGCGTTTCCATGATCAGCGACCAAGTGATAAAGCCGCGCAGGCGGCATACCAATGCGGTGCCGGCGAGCAAGGCAAGCGTTCCCAAGACCGGAGAGAAGGACTGCACATCAAGCACAACCTTGGAGGCACCCAGCAAGACCATGATGATGGCGCCCGATACCAGCACCGACCACAACATCAATGCGCGCAGAATCTTCAGCTCTCGGGTCATGCGTTTTTCACACCATGCTTTTGCAACAGCTCATAAAAATGCCGGATGCGTCTTAAAATTCCGTTGGCTGCGACAGCCGCCGCCGAAGGCCAGACCAAAACGGTCCGGCTTCGCACCGACACTCCCCCACTTTCCCCTGAACAATGCCGCTTTTGGGGTTTCGCCTCAGCCAACATTTCCCTATAAGCCGCGTCTAGCCTTAGATTTTGCGCATGGCGTCTCCCGGATGGTCGATCTCCAACGGGGGATTTTTGCGCGAAGCCCGTGCAACAGGGACCCGGACCATGCCAAAACGTAACGATATCAAGTCGATCCTCATCATCGGTGCGGGACCGATTGTTATCGGGCAGGCCTGCGAATTCGACTATTCCGGCACCCAGGCCGTCAAGGCGCTGAAGGAAGAGGGCTACCGGGTCATCCTGGTCAACTCCAATCCGGCGACCATCATGACCGATCCGGGGCTGGCCGACGCCACCTATATCGAGCCGATCACGCCGGAAGTTGTGGCCAAGATCATTGCACGGGAACGCCCCGACGCGCTGCTGCCGACCATGGGCGGCCAGACCGCGCTCAACACGGCCCTTTCACTCAAGCGCATGGGCGTACTCGAGCGCTACAATGTCGAAATGATCGGCGCCAAGCCGGCTGCCATCGACATGGCCGAGGACCGGGCGCTGTTCCGCGAGGCGATGTCGCGGATCGGGCTTGAGACACCGCGTTCGTTCCTGGCCAACGCCACCGAGATCAAGGACACCGACCGCAAGCTGCACGAGGCAGAACGCAAGACATTGCGTGACAAGCTCTCGGGCGACGAACTCGACGCCGCACTCGATGCGCTGGAAAACACATGGAATCTCGGCGAATCCGACCGCAAGCAGCGCTATATGAGCCATGCCATGGCGCAGGCCGTGCAGGCGCTTGACCTGATCGGCCTGCCTGCCATCATCCGTCCCTCCTTCACCATGGGCGGCACCGGCGGCGGCATTGCCTACAACCGCTCGGAATTCTTCGACATCATCGAAAGCGGGCTTGATGCCTCGCCGACCACCGAAGTGCTGATCGAGGAATCGGTGCTGGGCTGGAAGGAATACGAGATGGAGGTGGTGCGCGACACCGCCGACAACTGCATCATCATCTGCTCGATCGAGAACATCGACCCGATGGGCGTGCACACCGGTGATTCCATCACCGTGGCCCCGGCGCTGACGCTCACCGACAAGGAATACCAGATCATGCGCAACGCCTCGCTGGCGGTGCTGCGCGAGATCGGTGTGGAGACCGGCGGATCGAATGTGCAGTTCGCCGTCAACCCGGCGGACGGCCGTCTCGTCGTCATCGAGATGAACCCGCGCGTCTCGCGCTCCTCTGCCCTGGCCTCGAAGGCCACCGGCTTCCCGATCGCCAAGGTCGCCGCTAAGCTTGCCGTCGGCTACACGCTCGACGAGCTCGACAACGATATCACCCAGGGCGCTACGCCGGCCTCCTTCGAGCCGTCGATCGATTATGTGGTCACCAAGATCCCGCGCTTTGCCTTTGAGAAATTCCCAGGTGCCGAACCACTGCTGACCACCGCGATGAAATCGGTCGGCGAAGTCATGGCCATTGGCCGGACCTTTGCCGAAAGCCTGCAGAAAGCCTTGCGCGGCCTGGAAACCGGCCTCACCGGTCTCGACGAGATCGAGATCCCCGGCCTCGGCGAAGGCGACGATGACAACGCCATTCGCGCCGCCATCGGCACCCCGACACCGGACCGGCTGCGCATGGTGGCGCAGGCCCTGCGGCTTGGCATGAGCGCCACCGAAGTGCACGCGATCTGCAAGATCGATCCGTGGTTCCTCGAGCAGATCGAGGCCATTCTGGCCATGGAAGCCCGGATCCGCGAACATGGTCTACCCACCGATGCCGAAAACCTGCGGCTGATCAAGTCGATGGGCTTTTCCGATGCGCGGCTGGCGTCGCTCACCGGCAGCCGCGCCCGCGAAGTCGCCAAGGCGCGCCGCGATCTGGGCGTGCGCCCGGTCTACAAGCGCATCGACACCTGTGCCGCCGAGTTCGCCTCGCCGACGGCCTATATGTACTCGACCTATGAAACCGGTTTTGCCGGAGCCCCTGCCTGCGAGGCCCGCGTATCAGACCGCACCAAGGTGGTCATCCTCGGCGGCGGCCCCAACCGCATCGGCCAGGGTATCGAGTTTGATTATTGCTGCTGCCACGCCGCCTTCGCGCTGAAGGATGCCGGCTATGAAGCGATCATGGTCAACTGCAACCCGGAAACAGTGTCGACCGACTACGACACCTCCGACCGGCTCTATTTCGACCCGCTGACCGACGAGGACGTACTCGAGATCCTGACCAAGGAACAGGAAGCCGGCACACTTCTCGGTGTCATCGTGCAGTTTGGCGGCCAGACCCCGCTCAAGCTCGCCGACGCGCTGGAAAAGGCAGGCATCCCCATCCTGGGCACCGCTCCCGACATGATCGACCTGGCCGAGGACCGCGACCGCTTCCAGAAGCTGCTTCACAAGCTCGATCTGATCCAGCCCAACAACGGCATCGCCTATTCGGTCGAGCAGGCCCGGCTGGTGGCAACCGACATCGGCTTCCCGCTGGTGGTGCGCCCCTCCTACGTGCTTGGTGGCC
>CAXBIE010000091.1:0-17887 GCA_963975635.1 uncultured Hoeflea sp.
CCGCCGGGGATCAGATCCGCCCTGATGCTGTTGCGCGGAATGCCATAGGGCGATCGCACCCCGACAAGACCGGTGGCGAACTGATCAAGATTGGTCTTGCCGATGCAAATGGCGCCGGCTTGTTCGAGCCTGGTAACGGCGTAGGCCGAGACTTCTGCAACATATTCAGCTTCCGCACAGGCAGCGGTGGTTGGCAGGCCCGCAACGTCAATGTTGTCCTTGACCGCAAAAGGCAGACCGTAGAGGGGCTTTCCCTCCGGGCCTTCGGCCTCGAGCCGCTCAGCTTCGGCCAGGCAGTCGGCCTCGTCGCGCAATGTGATGAACATGGCCGGATCGTCATAGACCTTGTGGGTCTCAAAAGCATGAGTGATTGCTTCGCGCGGCGACATGGCTTGCCAGAATTCGAAGCTCTTCGCGGTTTTCCGACTGTGCATGCTGTGTCTGCCTTCTGTTCTGTGTCATTGATGCATGGTGCCGGCAATTCCGGCAACGGCCAACAAACACCAAGCAAGACATGCGCCACATGACCCGGTTTCCACCGGAACGTTTCCGGCATGGATGCGGAACTTGTGGCCTATCGGATGCCTGAATGTCACGACCGACCAAGCGCTGCCGAAATTGCAATATGGACGGGGAATAACTGCGGCTTTTGGCGCAGTATTTGTGCGGGATGAGGCAAATGCCGAAAAGGGCTAAGGAGGAGAAAGATCCGACGGCAGCCTGCGTATTCGATGAAGAACCTGCTTGGCTGGATGTCTGCCCTTATTTTAGGCGAATGGAGGCGCATTGAGCGAAATCAGCCCGGCCGGTGTCAGTGCCTACGGTTTCAGGGCATCCCACAATGACAGCGGCGCATTTTTCGGGCTGCTCAAGTCGAGCCCGGAATGCAGGTCGACAATATGGCTGCGCATGATTTCCTCGGCGGCCGCCGGGTCCCGGGCCTCAAAGGCCTGCATCAATGCGTGGTGGGAATGGCTTTCACAGGTCGTGTCCGCCCTGCGCCAGTAAAGTGCGATGATCAGCGAGGATCGTGAAATCAGCGCGTGAATGAAACCGGTGAAAACGTCATGTCCGGCAATGTCGGCAATCTTGAGGTGGAACCCGCCCGAGAGCGACAGCGCCTGGCCCTTGTCGCCCGCATGCATGGCCGAGTGCTCGTCTTCGATGTGAGCGCGCAATGCCTCAAGCGATGGATCGGTCATCCGCCTGGCTGCCATGGCTGCGACCCGCGGTTCGATCAACCCGCGCGCTTCAAACACCTCGTGCGCTTCCCTGGGAGTGGGGCTGGCGATGAACGCACCGCGGTTTTTCTCGATGGTGACGAGCTGGGAATGGGCGAGTGACTGCAGTGCGGCGCGCACGATGGTGCGGCTGACGCCGAAGATATCGCCGACTTCATCCTCTGACAGTTTTGTCCCCGGCGCGATCTTGTGTTCGAAAATCGCACGCTGAAGCCCGGCAACGACCAGATCCGACCGGCTTGCCGGCCCTGGCGTTACCAGCGGCGCGTCTTGGGAAGCGCGAAGCGTCTTGTTCACTGTTGCATGCCTGGAAAACACAAATTTCTGATAAACTCTCTTAGAATTTGCATACTGTTTTTGCAATGGGAAATTGTATACGATATTTGTGCATATCGTATAAAATAACGGCTACAATTTAGGCAACCGTTGAGGCCGAGATCAATTTCGAAAAATAGTATCAAATAAATCAATAGGATAGTCAATTTCAGATTCTGGCACGGCGCTTGCTCTCCTGATCGGAGAGACAAGGAGCCAGAGCATGACGGACATATCCGCGGCAGAACTGATTGCAGTTACAAAGTCCTACGGGCAGTCGATAGCCGTAAACGGCATCTCGCTGAAAATTCCCGGTAACTCTTACACCTGCCTGCTTGGTCCGTCTGGATGCGGAAAATCATCCACGTTACGCATGATCGCCGGGCATGAAACCGTCTCCAAAGGAGACATTCTGCTCGGCTCGAAGAACATCACCGATTTGCCGCCGGCTGAACGCGGTACTGCAATGATGTTTCAGAACTATGCGCTGTTCCCGCATCTCAGCGTCGCCGAAAATGTGGCTTTCAGTTTGAAAATGAAGGGTGTTGAGAAACCGGCGCGCCTTTCCCAGGCGATGAAATTGCTTGAGCTCGTGGACATGGCGAGTTTTGCCCCGCGGCTGCCCGCGCAATTGTCAGGCGGCCAGCAGCAGCGCGTCGCGCTTGCCCGCGCCCTCATCACCAACCCCTCGATCCTGTTGCTTGATGAGCCTTTGTCCGCGCTTGATCCCTTTCTGCGCCTTCGCATGCGCTCGGAACTCAAGCGGTTGCAGCGTGAACTGGGGATTTCCTTCATTCATGTCACCCACTCGCAGGATGAAGCGCTGTCTCTAGCTGACCAGATCATCGTCATGAACAATGGACTCATCGAACAGGTCGGCAGCGCCCAGGATGTCTTCAACCGTCCTCAGACGCAATTCGTCGCCCAGTTCATGGGCGGGCACAATGTCATGAGCGATGGACAATCCCAACTGGCCATCCGTTCGGACAAGATTACAGTCGCCAGGACCAAGCCACAGGGCAGCGCCGGAGTTCAGGCCGTTGTGCGGGAAATTGAATATCTTGGAACCACATTCTCTGTCGCGCTGAATTCAGCCGGAGAGGCGGCAAATCCAAATCCGATCAGCGTCACCATTCCAGACGCCCTCTTTTCCCAGGAACCTTTGGAGATTGGCCAGACGGTCTTTCTCGACTGGAAGCCGGACGATGCACACCGTCTGGTGGGCTGATCCTTACCAACCATCACCAACATGCCAATCACCACGAAGGAGAATGAACATGACTGAGACGCCAAAAACCAATTCCGTCAGCCGCCGGTCGCTGCTCAAGGGCACCGCTGCTGTCGCGGGCGCTGCCATCGGTTCCGGTGCAATAACCGGGTTTCCGACGATCTGGGCCCAGAACATCAAGGACGTAACCCTGCGTCAGTTCGGCACCGGCGTGTCCAACCTCAATGATGTTGCCATCAAGGTGAAGGAAGATCTCGGTTTCACGCTGGAAATGACGGCACTGGACTCCGACAGCGTCACCCAGCGTGCCGCCACCCAACCCAAGAGCTTCGATATCGCCGACATCGAGTACTGGATCTGCAAGAAGGTGTGGCCCACCGGCAACCTGCAGGCGATGGACACATCCAAGATCAAGAATTTCGACAAGATTTCGCCGATCTTCACCACCGGCAAGCTCACCCCTGAAAGCACAGTCGCACAGGGAACTGCACCGAGCACGGTCGGTTTCGTTGATGGCCAGGGCAGCACCACCTTTTCAAAGGATGTCTCCGGCTGGATGACGCTGATTCCGACCATCTACAACGCGGATACGCTGGGCATTCGTCCTGACCTCATCGGCCGCCCGATCGACACCTGGGCCGAACTGCTGAACCCCGAATTCAAGGGCAAGGCCTCGATCCTCGACATCTCGTCTATCGGCATCATGGATATGGCCATGGTTTGCGAAGCCATGGGCGAGATCAAATATGCCGACAAGGGCAACATGACCAGGGAAGAGATCGACAAGACCATCGGCATCTTCACCGAGGCCAAGAAGAACGGCCAGTTCCGGGCCTTCTGGAAGAGCTTCGACGAGAGCGTCAATCTGATGGCGTCTGGCGAAGTTGTCATCCAGTCGATGTGGTCGCCTGCAATCACTGCCGTGAAGTCCAAGGGCATTGAATGTGTCTATCAGCCTCTCAAGGAAGGCTACCGCTCCTGGGGCGGCGGCATCGGCCTGTCGGCCAACCTCTCGGGCCTCGAGCTCGAAGCTGCCTACGAGTACATCAACTGGTACCTCTCCGGCTGGGTCGGTGGCTACCTCATGCGCCAGGGCTACTATTCTGCTGTTCCGGAAACATCGAAGGAGTTCATGTCCGAAAACGAGTGGGGTTACTGGTACGAAGGCAAGGCTGCGACCGGCGACATCACCAGCCCGACCGGCGACAAGCTGGCCACTGCCGGCGACCTTCGTGATGGCGGCTCCTACGTGGACCGCATGGGTGCCGTTGCCTGCTGGAACGCCGTCATGGACGAAAACCAGTACATGGTCGGCAAATGGAACGAGTTCATCGCCGCCTGACATCAGTCGATATCACAATTCCCCGCGCCCATTCCGGGCGCGGGTTTCAAACCAGATTTTCAGGTGATCGATGGCTTCGAAACGATCCTTTTCAGATACCCTTTCCGGTTGGCTGATGGCCTCGCCGCTGGTGCTTGTGCTTGCGCTTTTTCTGGTGCTGCCGATCGCCATGATTGGTGTGGTGAGTTTCTGGGGGGCGACGGAGTTTTCGATCTATCCGGCGTTCATATTCGACAACTACGAATTCCTGTTTCGCTCGTCAGTGACCTATTCGGTCTTTCTCAAGACCTTCATGTTCACCATCATCTCCTGGGCGCTGTGTCTGGCGATCGGTTTCGCGGTTGCCTATTTTCTCGCCTTCCATATCCGCACCCAGACCTGGCAGATCGTGTTGTTTCTGGTGTGTACGGTGCCATTCTTGACATCCAACATCATCCGGATGATTTCCTGGGTGCCGTTTCTGGGCCGCAACGGCATCGCCAACCAGGCGCTCATCTCAATGGGCATGATCGACGAGCCGCTTGAATGGCTCTTGTTTTCGGATTTTGCCGTGGTGCTGGCCTTTGTGCATCTCTACACGCTGTTCATGGTGGTGCCGATCTTCAACACCATGATGCGGATCGACAAATCCCTGCTGGAAGCCGCCCGTGACGGGGGCGCCACCGGGTTTCAGATTCTGACCAATGTCATCCTGCCGCTGACCAAGCCCGGCATCATGATTGGCTCGATTTTTGTCGTTACGCTGGTGATGGGGGATTTCATTACCGTGCGCTTCATGAGCGGGTCGCAATCCGCCAATGTCGGCCGGCTAATATCCAACGACGTGGCACTGCTCAGGTATCCGTCCGCGGCGGCGACGTCGGTGGTGCTGCTGATCACCGTGCTGATTGTGATCGGCATCATGCTGCGCTTCGTCAATATCCGGAAGGAGCTGTAAGATGTCGGAACAGCGCGGACGCTCGTTTTATGTGCTGGGGGCCTTTTTCGTCCTCTTCATCCTGTTTCTCTACGGACCGACGATCACCATCGCCATTCTCTCTTTCCAGGGCCCCAAGGGCGGGCTGACCTTCCCGATGAACGGTGTGTCGCTGCACTGGTTCTACGATCTGTTCGAGCAGCAGGCTGTGGGCGACATCTGGGGCTCGTTCCGGCGATCTCTAGCTCTTGGCCTGATGGTGATGGTCACCACAGTCATTGTCTCGGTGATGGGCGGCCTGGCCTTTCGCAAACGCTTTGTCGGTTCAGGCGTGCTCTTCTATCTGGTCATCACCAGCCTGATCATTCCCTCCATCCTGATCTCGCTCGGCGTCGGCCTGATCTTCAACCAGCTTGATCTGGATGTGCATTGGACGACCTCTGGATTTGGCTCGCAACTGACCTGGACCTTGCCCTTCGGCCTGCTGATCATGTTTGCGGTGTTCAACCGCTTCGACAAGACCTACGAGGAAGCGGCACGCGACCTTGGGGCGACGTCCTGGCAGACAGTACGCCACGTGGTGCTGCCGATCATCGCGCCGAGTCTGATCGGAGTGGCGCTGTTCGGCTTCACCCTGTCCTATGACGAGTTTGCGCGGACATTGCTGACAGCTGGATCCTACAATACCTTGCCGCTCGAGATTTTCGGCATGACCACCAATGTCACCTCGCCAGTGCTTTATGCCCTCGGCACGCTGACCACGGTGTTCTCGCTGGTCATCATCGCCATCTTCATCCTCAGCGCCTTGTGGTTGAACCGGAAGCGCGCCCACGCCGGCAATGATGCCGGCAATGGTCTTGTGTAACCGGCCATGCGGATCCTGATCATCAACCCCAACACGACGGCCTCCATGACCGGAGCCATCGGGATTGCGGCGGCTAAGGCTGCGTCAACCGGGACGACTGTCCTTGCCGTCAATCCGGAAACAGGTCCGGCGTCGATCCAGGGGGCAGAGGATGGCGAAGCGGCGCTTCCGGGTCTCTACGCGGTCTTCGACCATTATATGAAGGGCGATGATCCGTTCGACGCGGTGATCGTCGCCTGTTTTGATGACACCGGATTGGACGAATTGCGCGCCCGGTCGCAAGTGCCAATCACCGGAATTGGCGAAGCGGCCTACCGGCTGGCGGCTGAGACGGCCGCCCCTTTTTCCGTTGTCACAACGCTTGCTGTTTCCATTCCTGTGCTTGAGTACAACATCAAGTCCTATGGCCTTGCCGCCGAGTGTGCACGCGTTCGCGCCAGCGAGATTCCGGTTCTCGATCTTGAACAGGATCCGGAACAAGCCCTTGCGCGTATCGGCGCCGAAATTGCGGATGCAATCACGAATGATCAATGCGGCTCGATCGTGTTGGGATGCGCAGGCATGGCGGATATGGCGCTTGTCCTGGAAAACACCTATTCTATCCCGGTTATCGAAGGGGTGAGTGCTGCGGTTGCCTGGTGTGAGCGCGAGGCCGATGCCCGGCTGACAAACACGGATACGGCCTGATCATGAGTTTGAAGCCACAGGGCGAGTTCGCAGTGCGCAGGGCAACGCCGGATGAGTTCGCAGTTGCTGTCGGTTGGGCCCGCGATGAAGGCTGGAATCCCGGCATCGCGGATCTCGAAGCCTTTTTGGCAGCCGACCCATCCGGTTTCCTGATCGGATATGTTGACGGCAAGCCGGTCTCATCCATCTCCGTGGTGCGCTATGGCGACAACCACGGGTTCCTCGGGTTCTACATTGTCCACCCCGATGGCCGGGGAAAAGGTTTCGGCATGGCAACCTGGAAAGCCGGCATGGCCCATCTCGGTCAGCGCACGGTTGGACTTGATGGCGTCGTTGCGCAGCAAGACAATTACACAAAAAGCGGCTTCGAGCTGGTTGGTCGAAATATCCGCTTCACCGGCGTTCCGAAATTGGCCAGGCCGGCCAGATCCGGTGTGACGGCCGAGGTTGCACGGGCCGATCATTCGGACCGGATCGAGAAACTGGACCGGCTGTGTTTTGGCGCGCCAAGGCCAGACTTCCTGCAGTCATGGGTGTTTGCTGCGCCTGCGGCAGGGCGCAAGACGTTTGTGGTTCTCGAGAACGATGATGTGAGCGGCTTTGCAACGATCCGCAAATGCATTCAGGGTTACAAGATCGGGCCATTGTTTGCCAAAACGCAGCAAGCCGCGGAAGCACTGTTTCAGGCATGCTGCGATGAGGCAGAGCCCGGGTCAACAATCACGCTGGACGTTCCGGAGGCTAATCAGCAGGCGGTGAAGGTTGCCGAAGGGGCTGGCCTGGAGCCGGTGTTCGAAACCGCTCGCATGTATCGTGGGACAGCGCCGGATCTTCCCTGCTCAAACATCTTTGGCGTGACGAGCTTTGAATTGGGCTGAAGTGGTTGCAGGCCGCATGTTCAGGCGGGCAGGTGGCTTTGCTTCCGTCGTACGTTTTCGCGCAAACCGGCTTGCCAGCGCATTTCCAGCGCGATGCAGCCCCAGACGATTCCCATCAGCAGATAGAAGTGCCGCCAGTGATCGGTGTCGATGACGGCGCCGATGATCGTGTGTCCGACAAGCGTGATGTAGGCGAGCATCAGATACACTTGCCAGGGCCGGTCGCGCAGCAGGAAGCGGAAGCCCAGCACCAGCGTCCAGACAATTAGGGTCACGTAGCTTACAAAGCCGAGCCAGCCATAATCCATCAGTGCCTTGAGCCAGATATTGTGGGTGTCTTCGCCCCACATCAGGCCGAACTCCAGTGGGCCGATGCCCAGCGGATGCTCCATCGCCATGAGAAAACCGATGGCATGACGCTCGAAACGGCCGTGACGGGCGCCGTCATAGGACTGCACAAGTTTGGCGCGGTCGGAGAACAGGTCGGCGATTTGATCGAATTGCAGGGCTACGATGATTGCGCCGACCAGCAACACCGCGCCAACCAGCGTCATCACCAGGATCTTCAGCCTGAACGCCCCGGTGCGTTCCTTGATCAGCATGGTCATGACCAGCAGAACCATGGTGATGGCCAGGAGGCCCCAGGCGGCACGGGAGAACGAGAAGAACACGCCGAGCACAAGGATCATCAGCCCGGCCACCCGCAAAGGTGCAGCTTTCAGCGTTCCGGTCAGCAGTCCGTGCATCAGATAGAGAGCAGGCAGCACCAGATAGGGGCCGAACACGTTGGGATCCTGAAAAGCGCCCATCGCGCGGCCATAGCGGGTGAAAAGCTCTCCGCCCGGTATGGCGCCCAGATAGCCCAGGATGCCCAGAAGCGCCGTGATGATGGCTGCGGCCAGATAGGCGCGAAAAATCAGGCTCAAGCGCCGCTGGTCTGCCTCGATGATGGCGGCGAAAAACATCGAGGTGAAAGCCAGAAACAGTGACACGGCCATGTACATTGGGGTGTCTTTGACGTCATCCATGGTCAGGATCGAAAACATCCCGCCAATGTTGAACACCACATACAGCGCAATGAGTGGCGCAATGTGTTTTGACAATCTCAGCCCGAACACCGCCCAGACGCCGATCAGAACAACAAGAAAGAGCTCATAGGGCGCAGGCTCGTTGATCACGAAGCCGGAGAGGAACACACCAAACGCCACCAGCAGCGAAGCCAGCATCGAGACCGCCGCGCGCTGCGGCTGAAAAACGGCAGGTGCGGGCAGGGTGGCGCTGGTCAATACGCGTTGTCCGTGTTGAGCAGTTTCAGCGGGGTCATGAACAGGATCTTCAGGTCAAACAGCAGTGACCAGTTCTCGATGTAATAGAGATCACACGCCGTGCGCTGCTTGATTTTTTCGTCATTGTCGATCTCGCCACGCCAGCCATTGATTTGCGCCCAGCCGGTGACCCCGGGCTTGACCCTGTGCCGGGCGAAATAGCCGTCGACAACCTCTGCAAACAGACGGTCGTGTGCGGCAGCCACCACTGCGTGCGGACGTGGGCCGACAAGGGAGAGGTCGCCGCGCAACACATTGAAGAACTGCGGCAGCTCATCAATGGACGTCTTGCGGATGAAGCGTCCGACCCTGGTCACGCGCGGGTCGCCCTTGGTCACCGCCGCACGCGCCGTGGGGTCGCACTGTTCGGTGTACATCGATCGGAACTTGAGCACTGAGACGACTTCATTGTTGAAGCCATGGCGTTTCTGCCGGAACAGGACAGGCCCCTTGGAATTGAGCTTGATCGCGATGGCTGTGCCCAGCATCACAGGCCACAAAACAGCGATTGCCAGCAGGGAGAAGAAGATGTCGAAGATCCGTTTTGCGACCGAATCCCAATCGGTAATCGGCCGGTCGAAAATGTCGAGCATCGGCACGGCGCCAAGATAGGAATAAGAGCGTGGCCGGAACCTCAACTTGTTGGCGTGTGCCGCAAGCCGGATGTCGAGCGGCAGGATCCAGAGTTTTTTCAACAGCTCCAGCACGCGTGATTCCGCATTCAGCGGCATGGCGATGATCAGCATGTCGATCCGGGCTATGCGGGCGAACTCCACCAGCGCATCGATATTGCCGAGTTTCGGATAACCGGCGATGATCGGAGGAGAGCGCCGGTCGTCGCGGTCATCGAAAAACCCGCAGATCCGGATGTCGTTGTCTTCGTCCTGCTCGATCGAGCGGATCAGCGCCTTGGCGATATCGCCGCCACCGACAATCACGGCACGGCGTTCCATCACACCGTTTCGGGCCCATCGCCGAATGCCATAGGCAACAATGTTTCTCAGCACCACAAGACAGACTGCGCCGCTGATGAACCAGGCAGCAAACCAGACCCGCGAAAACGCCAGGCCGAATTGCAGGAAGAACACAAGCAGGGCGATGATTGCGAAGGCGATGGACCAGGCGGTCAGCACCTTTGGCAGGGTTCGCAAGGCGCTTCTGAGCGCGGGCACCTGGTAGCCGTCAACGATCTGGATCAGCAGCACGGCAAGTGCAGAACCAACTAGAATGGCCGGGGTATAGATGTAGATCGTGAGTTCACCGGAAAGGCCGACATAAAGCGCATGGACAAGAAAGCCTGTTAAGGCCAGCAATGTCAGTTCAGCCAGCCGCAGCGAGCCGATGATCATCGTCGGTGAATAGTTTTCCTGTGAAAGCCGGGTTGCTGTCTGGCGTGCCAGACGGCTCATTTCAACAACGGGTTTCCCGTCCGCGCCCTTGAGGCTCGGCTTCACCTTGATGTCGGCCATGGCCTTGCGGATGGCTTCTGAATTGAATGCTTCATCGCGGTCGAACTTGTTCACCGTCGAACTCTCCTCGGAAACTTGTTCCTCAGGAGTACCACGGTCCTCCCTAAGAAAGGCTTGACGCTCTCGGCTCTGCGCTGTCCTGCGTTGACCCGCTCAGGTGCTCCCGGTAGAGCGCAGACATTCTGTCGGCCATTGTTTGTGCTGAGAATTTGTCCCTGAAACCTTCCATGTCGGGCATGGCGCCGGATAGCCATTCGGGCTCATTCGTGGCCTTTGCCATCGCGCCTGCAAGCGCCTCGCTGTCACCGGGCGGTACGAAGCCTGCAAAGTCAGGCCCGAGTATTTCCGGGATACCGCCAACACGGGTCGAGATGACTGGTTTGCCTGCCGCGACCGCTTCGAGAACAATATAGGGCATTGATTCAGCCCTTGAGGGAATAACCACCGCCCTGGCCAGCGCAAAAGCCTCAAGTGCGGGCATGGCGTCGCGCAATGTCACCCGGCCACCCATGCCGATGGCCTCGATCCGCGCCTTGTAGCGAGGCTTGTCGTCACCATCGCCGACCATGACCGCGCGCAGCGGCCTGCCTGTTAATTGCTCGGCGCGCCGCAAAGCCTCGATGAACACATCCGGCCCCTTGAGATCGCGCATCATGCCGATGTAGAGAAAATCCACCGCGTCAGGAAGGGTGGTGACCGGATCGAATTCGTGCGAGCGCAGACCGTTGTGGATCAAGCGCCAGGCTGTGCGTGGTGTTCCGATCTTGGCTTCGTAAGTGCGCCGCTCGTAATCCGAGACGAACACCAGCGAGTCGGTCCAGCGCTCCAGAAACCGTTCTATGGCGAAATAGGCCTGACCACGCAGTGTTTTCTCGTCATAGTGCAGGCTTCCGCCGTGCGGGGAATAAAAACGGGCAACGCAAGACCTTGATACCCGTAACCGTGAGCCGATCAGTCGCACGAAAGCGCCGCCTTTGGCGCCGTGTCCGTGCAACACATCAGGCTGCAAATTTTTGACTTCACCAAACGATTTGACCGCGGAGGTGACATCGGAAAGTCCAAGTGAGCGGCGAATGGGCAACCGTGTCAGCCCAAGCGCCAGATGCGGCATGACGCTTTCAAACAAGGCATCCTCATAATCGCCGCCGGTTGTCGAATCGCACAGAATTCCAACCTGATGCCCTGCCTTCGCGTGCTCCTCCGCCAGATCCCGCACATGGCGGAAAATGCCGCCTACAGGCGACCTGAAGCAATGGAGGATCCTTAAAGGGCGGTGTGCTGTCATGAGGTTAGAAAAGCCGCTCACGCACGTAGATGGTGTCGCCTGCCAGGATCGGATCCGAAATCCGCACCCGGCCGGTCATTATTTTCCCGTTTATGTTGCGGGTGATGTCGACATTTCGCTGATACGCTCTGGGGGAGTAGCCGCCGGCGATGGCGATGGCGTTCTGCACGGTCATGCCTGCAACATAGGAATACTGTCCGGACTGCCCGACCTCTCCCATGATGAAGAAGGAGCGGTAGCGGTCGATCTCGATCGACACGTCGGGATCGCGCAGATAGCCCTGCCTCAGGCTCGCGGCAATGCTGGCCTCAAGCTCCTGCAAGGTGCGGCCCCGCGCAGGCACGGCGCCGATCAGCGGGAAGGCGATATAACCTGACTGGTCGATCGCGTAAGTCCCGGTCAATCCGGTTTGCTCAAACACGGTCACCCGCAGGCGGTCGCCTGCATCGAGCCGGTAGGGCTGCATGACAGCTTCATGGAATGCCCTGGGTGCGGGTTGATAGCCGGAACACCCCGCCAGCAGGACCGCGGCCATGGCGGCCGCCAGAAGATGTGTCGCTTTGGACTTGGCGGGTGTCATACTGTTTCCGTGCTCCACGCGAACCGTGCTCATTTCGAAATCTGTTATCGATCCATTAGGGTTAACGGCTGGTAAAACTCGGAGGATTTTTAAACTTGTTTCGGCCAGCTTTGTGCAAACCGGCCGAACAAGAGAGCCCGGACGGGGAGGGAGACGGAAAAGTAAAGGAACTCTGACTTCCGCCTTAACTCTTGCGTTACCATGTTCATTTACGCTTGCGGACCAGTACAAGTACGGAGTAGCTGCGCATGTCTGTCTCGCCAATGACACAACCTGATGTGGATATTGACCTCGGTCGCCTGGTAAAGGCGATATGGGAGAAGAAAGCGCTCGTGGCAGGTTTGACCGCCGCTGCCGCCGGCCTGGCTTTCCTTGTCACCGGAATGCTCAACCCGCTCTACAAGTCCGAAACCCGGCTTCTGATTGAAACCCGCGAACCGGTCTATTCGAGCGATCAAAATCAGTCCGCCCCGGATACGACATTCGACGATCGCGCGGTCACCAGCCAGGTGGAAATACTCCGCTCGACTGACCTGATCAAGCAGGTGGCGCGAAACCTCGACCTCTCCTCGCGTGTGGAATTCGATCCTGCCGCCAATCCATCTGCGATCGGCAATGTCTTGATCATGCTGGGGCTCAAGAAGAATCCGCTGGATGTGCCTGCCGAAGAGCGCGTACTCAAGGAATTCTACAAGAAGCTTGATGTTTACGCCGTGCCTGAATCGCGCGTTATCGGTATCGAGTTCTCGTCCGAGGACGAGGCGTTGGCGGCCGCAGTTCCGAATGCGCTTGTCGATGTCTATCTGGCGTCCCAATCCGGAGCCAAGCTCGAAAACAACACCGATGCCAGTGCCTGGCTGGAGCCGGAAATTGCCAAGTTGCGTGACAAGGTGCGCGAATCCGAAAGCAAGGTTGCCGAATATCGTGCGCAGACCGGGCTGCTGCTGGTCAATCAGCAGGACACAATTGCTGCCAAGCAACTCTCTGATATTTCGACAGAATTGAGCCGCGTCAGGGCGGAGCGGGCAGATTCCGAAGCCCGCGCACAGTCGGTGCGCAACGCGCTCGACAACGGCCAGGCCGTCGACGCGGTTTCCAATGTGCTTGATTCACCAGTAATTCAGCGCCTGCGCGAGAGCGAAGGCAACATCCGGGCGCAGCTTGCCGATGTCTCGACCACGCTTCTTGACGCGCATCCTCGCATGAAGGGCTTGCGCGCACAGCTCGCAGATGTCGAACGACAGATCACCAATGAAATCCGCAAGGTGCTTTCAAGCCTCGAGAGCAACGCCAGGGTGGCCCGCATTCGCGAACAGGAACTGACGGCGCAACTCAATGAACTGAAGGCCGGTTCGGCCCGCGAAGGTGAGGAAGCGGTCGAGTTGCGTTCGCTTGAGCGAGAAGCAGCGGCCCAGCGCGACCTGCTGGAAACCTATCTCGGCCGCTACCGCGAAGCGGCCTCGCGCACCCAGCCCAAGGCGCTGCCGGCCGATGCCCGGGTGATTTCGCGTGCGGTGCCGGCCTCCGAAGCCTATTTCCCGAAAACCGGCCCGATCATCATTGTATCGGCGCTGGCAGCGTTTCTGTTGTCGTCAATTGGCGTGATGCTGGGTGAATTGTTCTCGGGGCGTGCGCTGCGTCCCTCATCCAGTCTGACTCGTGAAGCTGCAAGCGGGGAGGGCGTGTCCGAGGCTTCCATGACCGCCGCCGCCGTTCCCTCCGGTGGTGTCGCAGTGCCTGTCGAGCAAAGCAGCCAGGCCCTCGGCCTCATTTCCAATGATGCCGACGATTTCAGTGTCGAATCCGTGGCCGAGCAGCTGGTGACGGATATGACATCGGTGGCCGTCTGCGTCTCGCCCGAAGGTGACGAGGGATCGGCTGCGGCTGTCATGCTGGTCCGGACGATCACCGGCGACGGCCTCAAGACCGTGCTGATTGACCTTACGGGGTCCGCATGCCCGACGGAACTGATGGCGGAATCGGTACGGCTTCCCGGGCTGACGGATTTGATGTGCGGTGAAATCAGCATCTCCGATTCCATCCATCCCGACCGGCTGTCATCAGCGCACATAATCCCGCGCGGCAATGCCAATGCGCGCCGTGCCATGCGCGCCATCGACCGCTTGCCGATGATCATTGATGCGTTGACGGAAGCCTATGATCTGGTCGTCGTCGAATGCGGGGCTGCGGATGCAGCATCGATCGCCCGCATTGCCAGGGCTGAACGGGGCGAGATCATTCTCTCGATCCTGCGCTCTGATGAAGCTGAAATTGCTGAACTGTTGATCGAATTCAATGCCGAAGGCTTTGAAGATGTGTTGTTGATGACGCCTGGTCAGCCCGTCAGTCCCTTGGGAAGCCGCAGCAGCGCAGCATGAGTGTCGCCGTGGCAGCCGTGAAACGCGCTGTCACGGTCAATCCGTTTCTGCCGCCGGTCGTGACCTGTGCACCATCAATCCGCGCACCCGCGCTGCAACACGATGCAGCACCGGTGAGGTCTTGATCAGCCGCTTCAGGCGGATCATGCCGGTGATCAACGGAGCAGCGAGACGCCCCTTGGCATTGAGCGCAAGGTAGCAATCCAGCAGTTCCGTGCGTTGCGGGCACCATGAGCGCTTGTAGAGCTGATCTCCGACCCCGAAATCGAAAACCTCGTGACCGGCCGCCGAAGCCTGCTCGATCATCCGGTAAAACAAGAACTCTCCCGCACTGACGTCAGCGGCGATCTGTTCGTTGATCGAGCCGAATTGGCAGGTGACGTGGCGGTTCTTGATGGTCAATCCGGCGACCGAGATGATTTCACCGGCATGCTCTCCGCCAGACAACTCGATGCCATGAAGCTCGAGCCCCGGCTTGCCGCTTGCATCCCGCGTTGTTGCCAGATTGCGAAGAAAGCCGCGCACGCCGGGATCGGCAAAAACGTCCGGCAATCCTTGCGCTGCAAGCCGCGCGGTTTTTTGCGCGAAGAACGCATTGAGCAGCCGCAATGCTTCGGCATCGGTGTTGCCGCTAACGTGATTGTAGCCGCCCATCGCTTCAAGCCGACGTTCCGAGACCCGGTATTTCTTGCGGCGGCGCTTGCCGTTGATCTGCGCCAGTACCGCATTGAAATCCGCAAACAGCGGCAACTGGAAGCTCGGGTTCTGATGAAATACCCGTGGCAACGCCGAAAACGGTACCCGATCGGCTGCCTCAGGCGTCATCTTGTCAAACATCACGATGTCGGCTGACAGGCCGGCCCGCGACAATGCCGATGCGAGCTGGCTGGCCGAAACCGGTTCGCTGGGACAGCGCCGCTTTGTGCCGATCAAGCCTGTGTTTTCGTTGGAATAGGCGGTGCCGGCAAACCGGGCAACTTTCAATCCGCCAACCGGTTCAATCTCGAGCGGCAGGAGGGCGAACGGGCTGCCATCCTGTTCCAGCGTGACCAGGAAGATCTTCGTGTCCGTGCCTTTGCTCCAGGCGTCGACCCAGGCTTGGCTTTGATGGAACGTCATTGCCGGATCGGTTTCGAGCGCCTGCCAGAATGCGCGAATTTTGTCCGGGTCTGATGCAATTGTTGCCGAAAGACGGTGCGCCAGGGGGGAGGTGCGCTTGGCCGATGTCGCCAGCGGTGCGGATAGGTCCTGTGCATTTGCCATTGTGTCGACGCTCTCGCAAAATCATGCTTATGGGTGTGAGCATGGGGCCGGAGTGCCGAAATTCGGGTAAATTCCAACGGAAACGAGGCAAAAAGCAGCTGTGAAGGCTAATGCGGCGTTAACGCCTGGATCTGGGATGCCTTGGCCGGGCTTTGGATCAGACCTGCTTCTTCTTTTCAGGCCCTTCCATCCAGCGGATCACGAACATTGCCGGCACCACCCAGAGAACGCCCGTAAACAGGAAATAGAGCAGATGCACATACCAGGCCGATTCCGCCAGCCTGTACGTGGCGACGGTCGTGGCAACCAGCGCGTAAACCACCACCAGCGCGACGATGATAACGGTTCCGATGAGTTTCTTGAGGCGGACGGGCATGGACAAGCCTTATAACTGTGCCGGACAGAACTGGATATACCGACCGACATAACGGCTTTGACACCGAACGCAAGGGCAAGCGGGATCTTCCAGATGACCGCGACGGCATGCCGCAAAGCCATTGGTCTTGCCTTGCTTCATGCTGTGGTGCACATGTCCGGCAGTTGTTCAAAGGAAGAAACCGTAGATGACTGCCACTACCACCGCTCCGCTTGTTGAAGTTCAGACGGCCCAATCGCCGGATGCCGGCATGGTGATCGCCCAGCAACAGCGGATCCGCCGCAATCGTGCGGTCCAGCGCATCTGGCTCGCCATTGTGCTTGTGGCAATTTTTGCACTTGTGCTGGTGGGCGGCGCGACACGGCTGACCGATTCCGGCCTTTCGATCACCGAATGGAAGCCGGTTCACGGTGTCATTCCGCCAATGAGCGAGGCCGAATGGCAGGAAGAGCTGGAGCTTTACCGGCAGATCCCTGAATACCAGCTGATCAACAAGGGCATGAGCCTTGACGAGTTCAAGACAATTTACTGGTGGGAGTGGGCGCATCGTCTGCTTGCCCGTGGCGTCGGCATTCTGTTCGGTGTGCCGTTTCTGTTTTTCCTGGCCACCGGCCGCGTCGAAAAGCGCCTTCGCTGGCCGCTGTTCGGCCTTCTGGTTCTGGGCGGGCTCCAGGGAGCCGTCGGATGGTGGATGGTGGCGTCTGGTCTGGTGGACCGCGTCGATGTCAGCCAGTACCGGCTGGCCACGCATCTGACACTTGCCTGTCTGATTTTTGCTGCGATCGTCTGGGTCATGCGCGGACTGGCGCCGCATTCCGCCGATCCGGTTCCCAGCGATGGTCTGAAGCGCGGGGCAGGTGCGCTGGTCGGTCTCGTTCTGGTGCAGATCTATCTTGGCGGTCTCGTTGCCGGTCTTGACGCCGGCCTGGCGTCCAGCACCTGGCCGCTGATGAATGGCGCAATTGTGCCCGCGGGTCTGCTGGAGATCTCACCGGCCTGGCGCAATTTCTTTGAAAATGAACTGACTGTGCAATTCGTCCATCGCATCGGCGGTTATACGCTGTTCGCGCTGGCGCTATGGCACATGCTGGCGTCGATCAAGCACGGCGCAGGCAGCACTCATTGCCGCCGCTCCATTGTACTGTTTGCCCTCGTCACTGTTCAGGCGCTGATCGGTATTGTCGTGATCGTGGGGCAGGTGCCGATCGGCTGGGCACTGCTGCATCAGGGATGGGCCATTATCGTGCTGGGCTTCGCAGTCGCCCATTGGCGCGGTTTTTATGGCGCCTATCCATTCGGGACCCAAATCCGCGTCAGGAATTAGGGTGCCGGTCCAGGAAACAACGGGGAACACGATGCCACTTTTCAAGCTTTCGCGACATCGCAGATACACCCGCGACGCGAGATATTATGCGGCGTTTGAACTCGCTTATACCACAGTGGATGTCAGTGCAGCCGTCCTGTTTATCATCGGATCGGTGATGTTTTTTTCAGACGCATGGCAGACGGCCGGCACCTGGTGTTTTCTGATTGGCTCCTTCTGTTTTGCGCTCAAGCCGACACTGCGGATCATCCGTGAACTCCGCTATGTCGAAGAGAACGATTTCGAGGATCTGGCCAAAAGATACCAAGGCGACGACTGATCGGGTCTTTCCAAGAACGGCGTCACAAACCGGGGTCTAGTTGTGAGGTTTCAATAGGTTGTCCATTCGGGGCTTTGCGAGGAGACTGGAGTTACC
>CAXBIE010000092.1:0-17355 GCA_963975635.1 uncultured Hoeflea sp.
CGCCGCGTCGCCGCACGCTTCTAGCCAGATCACGAAATCCCGGCGTTCAAACGATTCCATCTAAAGATGATCGGCTCTAGATCGCGGATTTTCCTCACGGCTCCGCCCGCAAGCCAATGTGTTGATTACGCTTGCGACACACAAATTTACCTGGGTGTGCCGGCACTGGAGATGTGCTGAGACCTTCCCGCCTGGCTCGAGGCTCAGGCCGCGCTGCGCTTGTCCGGGGCCGGCAGGGAGGCGGCGATCTGCTGTGCCTTGGCCTTTTCGCGGTCGGCTTCAGTGTGCCATTTGACCGCCTCATTGGCATTGACGCGCGCCCGCTTGCGGTGTTTGCCCTGCTTGAACCAGGTCGCAAGCGACCCGATGATCATGCCGAGGATCAGCGTGGCAAACAGAAACACGAAGAACGGAAGCGTCACGGAAAGCACCGTGTCGGAGGGATCAAACGGATTGAGAGCCAGTGTCACCGCAGTGCGGTTGGCAACCGACAGCATGATGAGAACGATGCCCAGGGGCACGAGGATTGCCAGTGCGATGATGCGCATGATCATGTTTCGATCCACTTCCTTTGAAAGCCCGGAATCCCTTGGAACCGTAAGGCTTGTCCGCACCAGATAGGGCCGCGCGGCAGTCGGTGCAACCTCGGTCCGGGCTGTCCGGCTTCAGATCCTGGGCCGGAGCCTCAGGCCTTGTCGTCGGGATTGAGCCGCTCGCGAAGCTCCTTGCCGGTCTTGAAGAACGGCACCCATTTCTCTTCCACAAACACCGGCTCGCCGGTGCGTGGATTGCGGCCGGATCGCGGCGGGCGGGTCTTGCCCGAAAATGCACCAAATCCGCGCAACTCGACACGGTTGCCGTCCGACAGCGCGTCGGTGATCTCATCCAGCACGGCATTGACGATATTCTCGACATCCCGGTGATAGAGATGCGGGTTGCGCGCCGCAACCGCTTGAACCAATTCCGATTTGATCATTTTCCTCGCCCCAACTCGAAACTCTCCGACTGCCCGCCAACCTGCCAAACAGACACAAGGCCGTCAAGGAACAACTTGCCGCCCGACAGCCGGTCAATCTCGGTTGCAAGCGTCGCGGGCATGCCCAGGAACTGCTGTATCAGGCTTGCCGCGCCCGCGCCAAACAGCAGGTTCGCGGTTTCGTCCTCCGGTTTCCAGTCGACAAATTCGAGGGTGTCGTCGACATCACGGCTCTTCAGATATGCACGGATCTCGGCTTCGCCGCCAAGCGCATCGACAAGGCCGTTCTTCAGGGCCTGGCGGCCGGTGAAGATCGAGCCATCCGCCAGCGCCAGCACATCCGCGCGGTCCATCTCGCGGCTCTCGGCCACCAGATCGACAAACCAGTCATAGCTGTCGAGCACCATCGAGCGGATCATCGCCTTGGCTTCTTCACTTGCCTCATGGAAGGGAGAGGGTTCCGCCTTCAGCGGCGAGGACTTGATCTCCTCAAGCCGTATGCCGATCTTGTCGAGCAGGTCCTGGGCCTGCGCATATTGGAAAATCACTCCGATCGAGCCGACAATCGAGCTTTCACCCGCGACGATATGATCTGTTGATGCGGCGATCATGTAGCCGGCCGATGCCGCCAGCGTGTGAATGTCGGCCACCACCGGCTTGGACTTTCCTGCTTCGACCAGCGCCTTGTGCAGGCGTTCGCCGCCATAGGTGGTGCCTCCGGGTGAGGAGATCGAGACCACAAGCGCCTTGGCTGCGTCGTTCTCCGTGGCATCGGCAATCAGGTCGAGCAGCGGCTGGTCGTCGGTGATCACGCCGCTGATGTCGATGCGGGCGATGTGGCTGCCGCTGCGGCCTGTCCCCTGAAACCGCATGAACAGGCCTGCGACAAGGACCAAGGCGACGACAATGGTCATGATCCGCCAGAAACTGAGCTTGCGCCTGATGCGGCGGCGATCGGCTAGAATGTCCGGGTCGGTCACGGGTTGTCCTCCGAAGGTGGAATGGCTCGTAATTAAATTGCGTGTTTGCAGGTTTCGCGGCTTCCGGTATCACCCGTATCCGCTTTGCTTTTGCCATTGACACCGCGGCGTGGCAATCTGCATCAACTGCTTCGTAAAATTACCTTATTGGCATGCGAAGCCAACCGCAACCAAAACGCGGCCAGGCGCCCCAACGGCGCTGGAGCCGGGGTCGTCACGGCGCTGACGATCATCAGGACCGCAGGAACGAATGACCACTTCGACAGTCTCAGGAATGCCAGACAGCGGCAACTATGCCGGACGTTCGCATGCCGAATACCTGCGCGCCCAGTCGCATTCCCGTCTGGTCAGGGTGCTCAAGGTGCTGTTGCCGCTCGCCGCGGTTCTGGTCGTCGTGGCCTTCATCGTGGTGTCCTGGCTCGACAATATGGTGCCGGAAGGCGTCGGCATCGAATCGGTGGTGATCCGCGACGGAAAGCTGGTCATGCAGAACCCGGTGATGAGCGGCCAGAGTTCCGACGCCAGGCCCTACAAGATGCGCGCCGCCCGCGCGGTCCAGGATCTCTCCGTCCCGGATGTCATCGTGCTCGAGGACATCGTCGCCGACCTGCCGGCCCCCAACGGCGACACCGCCACACTCAACGCTGTCAGTGGCACCTACAACCGGACTGCCCAGACGATGAAGTTCGACCAGCCGCTCTCCCTGACCACCGTCGAGGGAATGACTGCCACCCTGCAATCCGCCGATGTGGACATGGCCAATGGCGGGCTGGTATCTGACGCACCGGTTGCAATAAGCAATGGCGGCGCCTCTGTTGTTGCGCAATCCATGCAGATAACTGATAAGGGCGGCGTGATTACCTTTAAGGACAAGGTCCGCATGACCATCAACCCTTCGGCGCTCAAGTCGAAGGATGGAGTGACGAACTGACATGGCAAGAACGCCTTTGCATTTCATGAAAGCTGCTGCGGTGGTGATCGCAGCCGGACTGTTCGCACCGGTTTCCGGTGCCTGGGCGCAGGATACCCAGAGCCGGATGTCCGGTCTGGCCCTGTCGGCTGATGAGCCGATCCAGATCGAGAGCGATCTGCTCAAGATCAACGATGAGGCAAGCCAGGCAACCTTTACCGGCAACGTCAAGGTATTGCAGGGCGACACCCTGCTTCAGGCCGGCGAGATGATTGTCAAATACAACAAGGGTGGCGGCTCGGTGTCGTCGGGCACGGCCGATATCAGCGAGATTGAGCTGTACAAGAATGTGCTGATCCAGTCGGGCACCCAGACTGCAACAGCGGAAGCCGGAAATTTCAACATGGCCAACGAGGTGCTGGTGCTCACGGGTGAAAAGGTCGTGCTCAGCGATTCCGACAATGTCTTCATCGGCTGCAAACTGACCGTGCAGATGAAGAGCGGACAGGCCAAGCTCGATAGCTGTGGCCGCCGTGTGCGGATCCAGCTCGACCCGAAATCGCGACCCAAACAGTGATCCGCGCCCTCTTCTCATCACTGGGGAGCAACAACGGGAACGGGGATTTCGATGCGAAATCCGAGTCCGGTGGACCGGCTCGTTATGATGGCACCCTGATTGCCCGCAACCTCACCAAATCCTACAAGTCCCGCCGCGTGGTTGATGGGGTCTCGCTCGGCGTTCGCCGTGGCGAAGCCGTGGGGCTGTTGGGTCCGAATGGTGCCGGCAAGACCACCTGCTTTTACATGATTACCGGGCTGGTGCCCGTTGATGCCGGATCGATCGAGATCGACGGGCATGATGTCTCCACCCTGCCGATGTATCGCCGCGCCAGGCTTGGCGTCGGCTACCTGCCGCAGGAAGCCTCGATTTTCCGGGGCTTGAGTGTCGAGGCCAATATTCGTGCCGTGTTGGAGGTGGTTGAAAAAGACCGCGCCAAGCGCGAGGAAAAACTCGACAGCCTGCTTGAGGAATTCCACATCTCGCATCTGCGCAAGTCGGCCTCCATCGCCCTGTCGGGCGGCGAGCGGCGCAGGCTGGAGATCGCCCGTGCTCTTGCATCAGACCCCACCTTCATGCTGCTTGACGAGCCATTCGCAGGCGTCGACCCGATCGCGGTCTCCGACATTCAGGATCTTGTCCGCCATCTCACCCGCCGTGGCATCGGCGTACTGATCACCGATCACAATGTGCGTGAAACACTGGGGCTGATCGACCGTGCCTACATCATGAATGCCGGCGTGCTGCTGACCCATGGACGGCCGGCGGATATCGTCGCAAATCCCGATGTGCGCCGGCTTTATCTCGGTGAGCAGTTTTCGCTTTAGCAATGCCGCTGGACAAAGCGGCGTCCGCATTGCCTGTTCAAGCGGCGTTCGGGGTGCAACCAAGGCATCTTTACCCTGTCCATAGGTCGTACTTGACCCGAAGGAAGAAAAAAGCAATTTTCGGGCCAGATGGGTTGATCGGGCGTCGCTGGAGACGTATCGAATCCGGACAGCATGGATGCAGGGGGGCCTGTCAGCCATGCTCAGGGCAGCCCACGCGGGGAGTAGTGCGTCGCCATGGCCTTATCAGCGGGTCTTCAATTGCGTCAAAGCCAGTCACTGGTCATGACGCCCCAACTGATGCAGTCGATCCGTCTGCTGCAATTCAGTCACGTCGAATTGACCCGGTTCATCGAGCAGGAGGTGGAGCGCAATCCACTGCTCGAGCTGGTCAATGCCGAGAGCGAGCACGCCGAGGCGGGCCCGGATATTCAGCCCGAGGCACCGGTGGTACAAGCCGCGGCAGGTGATATCGGAGAAGATGCCACTTGGGCGGAAACATCGGAAAATCAGTCCGACCGCATGAGTTCCGAGATTGATGCGCGCTACGAGAACGTGTTTCCCGATGACCACGGTACGGAGCGCGTCGAACAGCCCGAATTCATCGACAACTGGAAATCAATGCCTGGCAGCGAGGGCGGTCACGCCGGCGAGGGCTATGATCTCGACGATTTTGCGGCCCGTGCGCCAACCTTGCGCGATCACGTGTCCGAGCAGATCGCCTTTGCCTTTTCGCAACCCGCCGAGAGACTGATCGCGACCGAGCTTGCTGATCTGCTCGATTCGGCAGGTTACATGGTTGGCGATCTGGCCGAGACTGTCGAAAGGCTGGGTGCTGATCCAGAACAGGTCGATGCGGTACTTGCCCGTCTTCAGGAGTTTGAACCCGCCGGCATTTTTGCGCGGTCGTTGTCCGAATGTCTTGGACTGCAGTTGATCCGCAAGAACCGCTTCGACCCGGCGATGGCGGCCCTGGTCGGCAATCTCGAACTTCTCGCCCGGCGTGACTTCAGTGCGCTGACGCGGATCTGTGGTGTCGACGAAGAAGACCTGCTCGACATGATGGCCGAGATCCGCGCGCTCGACCCGAAGCCGGGGACCCGGTTTGAAACCGGCTCCAGCGAGCTGATCGTTCCCGATGTGTCCGTGCGTCCGGCGTCCGATGGCGGCTGGGCCATCGAGCTCAATTCGGAGACCTTGCCCCGGGTGCTGGTCAACCAGACCTATTTTGCCACCGTAACCGGCAAGATGCCAAAAAAGGACGCGGGCCAGGAATTTCTCAGTGAATGTCTGCAGACGGCCAACTGGCTGGCGCGCTCGCTCGACCAGCGTGCCCGGACAATCATGAAGGTGGCGACGGAAATTGTCCGTCAGCAGGATGCTTTCCTGCTGCATGGCGTTGACCATTTGCGGCCGCTCAATCTCAAGGCGGTGGCCGAGGCCATCGGCATGCATGAATCCACCGTAAGCCGTGTGACGTCGAACAAATACATGATCACCCCGCGCGGTGTGTTCGAGCTGAAATATTTTTTCACCGTGTCCATTGCCTCAGCGCAAGCCGGAGGCGATGCCCATTCCGCCGAATCAGTACGTCACCGCATTCGGGTTCTGGTCGACCAGGAAGCGCCCGAAGCCGTACTTTCCGACGATGATCTGGTGGATCTGCTCAAGAAATCAGGGGTGGAAATTGCCCGTAGGACGGTCGCCAAATACCGCGAAGCGATGGCCATTCCCTCGTCGGTTCAGCGACGACGCGAAAAACGCGCCCGGGCCCGCGCCGCAGCGGTTTGAAGCCCGGAGATCAATTGGTTGAAATCGCTTCTGAATTAAACAAGACACATGTCAAACTTGACAGTTTGGGCGCATCGGCGTAGAAGCCGCCCCGCAATGGGCAACGCGTAAGGATCGCTTGCCTTGACCCGGTTTTGTCAAGCAAAAAATTGCATGGACCGGGCCATTTGACCGACGTCAGGCGCTTGGATGAGCGCGACGCATGGCCTAGACTAAATTCCCAAACCATAACAAGAAGGGATGACCCATGAGCGTGCGAGTGTCTGGTAAGCATATGGAAATCGGCGAGTCTTTCATGACCCGTATCGAAGACCATGTCACAGGAGCGGTCCGCAAGTATTATGATGGTGGTTTTTCAAGCCACGTGATCGTGGAGAAGTCCGGGTCGCGTTTTAAGGCTGATTGCAAGATCCATCTCGATACCGGCGTCGTGCTGCATGCCACCGGGGAATCCCAGGATCCGCAGCCTGCGTTTGATGCTGCGGCCGAACGTGTTGAAAAGCGTCTGCGCCGTTACAAGCGCCGCCTCAAGGATCACCACGCCAACAGCCAGCAGGCTCAGTCCGAACTGGCTTACGCGGTGGTGGATTCATCCGCCGATGATGCGGTGGAAGTACCTGAAGATTATGCACCGGCGATTATCGCCGAAAGCACCAAGCAGCTGGTGACCATGAGTGTCGCCAATGCGGTTATGGCGCTTGATATGACTGATGAACGGATCTTGATGTTCCGCAATGCCGGCAATGATGCGCTCAATGTTGTGTATCGCCGCGATGACGGAAACATCGGATGGATTGACGCCGGCGGGATTAAATCCTGACGGCGTTGGCTGAAATGAAATAGGCGGGCAGGCCCCGGCGGACATATTTCGCCGGAGGCTTGCTGCCTTTCACATGAAGCGAACAATGAGGTCCGGAAAGCGGGCCCAAAACAAGGAATTAAACATGGCGCTTGCTGATCTGATTGCGCAGGACTCCGTTCTGCCTTCGCTCAAGGCAAACTCCAAGAAGCAGCTGTTGCAGGAACTGGCGGCCAAGGCCTCGGAAGTCACGGGGCTGGCGGAGCGCGAGATCTTTGATGTCATCCTGCAGCGCGAGCGGCTTGGCTCGACCGGCGTAGGCAATGGTATCGCGATTCCGCACGGCAAGCTTGCCGTGCTGGACAAGATCGTCGGCGTGTTCGCGCGTCTTGACCAGCCTGTTGATTTTGAGGCGCTGGACGACCAGCCGGTCGACCTGGTGTTTCTGCTGCTGGCGCCGGAAGGTGCAGGCGCCGATCACCTCAAGGCGCTCTCGCGCATTGCCCGGGTTCTGCGTGACAGCGAGATGGTCGCCAAACTGCGCGCCACGGACAATGCGGCATCGCTGCACGCATTCCTCACGCAGGAGCCTGCGTCCAACGCAGCCTGACAAATACCTGATTGCCAGAATCACAAGGCCCGACAATCGATCGCGATTGCCGGGCCTTCTTCGTTCAGTCAATGCGACGGCGCTGACCGCAAGTGCGGATCAGTGCAGAGCAACTGTTTTGAGTTCGTCTTCTGCGGCGCGGTAGAACGTGCTTGACCGGTTGTCGGTCAGCAGGATCGGCGTTCCATCGGCGCCAAACAACGCCCAAAGCTCGAGCCCGGGGTCAAGCACCGGCGCTTCCGGAAAGCGGGCGCTGACATCTTCCGAGCGCATCTTGCGGATATAGCCGACCTTGCCGGCGCCCAGAAGGGCCAGGTCATTGGCGGACAATTGGGTTTTTCCCGATTTGGCAATCATGTCGATTTCCTCCTGGAGGTGGCAGGAAACATCCTGTTGGCGCGAACTGTTGTCTTTAGTCTCGAACCGAAATGTTAATTTTTCGCACCATACGCTCCGGTTCCGGACGAATTAGATCAACGGAAAGCAATCCGTTCTTCAATTCGGCGTTGGTGACCTCCATACCGTCGGCCAGAACGAACATCCGCTGGAACTGCCGTGCGGCGATGCCGCGATGCAGATATTCGCGCCCGTCATTGTCGGATTGCCGTCCCCGGATGACCAGCTGATTTTCTTCCGTGGTCACCTCGAGATCTTCATCACAGAAACCGGCCACGGCCAGGGTGATCCGCAATCGCTCGCAATTGTTTCCGTCGGCGGAGGCGCGAATGCGTTCGATATTGTAGGGTGGATAGCCTTCCGACCCCTTGGCGATCCGCTCCAGGGTCTTTTCCATCGTATCAAAGCCCAGCATCAGCGGGCTTGAAAAAGGCGTCATGCGCGTCATGGCTTGTCCTCGTTTCAAGCGACAGGCGCCGGACCCACATTCGGCATCCGGCATGGAAGTAATATGGGAACTTGATTGCGGCTTCGCAAGCACCTTGCTCCATCGGGGGTGCCGCTCTTAATGTCCCGCCAACCGAATCGCACTTTACAAAGGACGGCCATGACTCCGACCAAGATCATCATCGACACAGACCCGGGCCAGGACGATGCTGCGGCCATCATGCTGGCGCTTGCCAGCCCGGAGCTTGACGTGCTCGGGATCACGGCTGTGGCAGGCAATGTTCCGCTTGCGCTGACCGAGCGCAATGCCCGCATCGTCACCGAAATCTGCGGTCGTGCCGATATCGCGGTTTACGCCGGCGCCGATAAACCGCTCTCCCGCAAACTTGTCACCGCGGAACACGTGCACGGCAAGACCGGCCTGGACGGTGTCGACCTGTTTGAGCCCGCACGCGCGATCGAGGAACTGCACGCGGTCGACTTCATCATCGAAACGCTGCGCAGCGAGCCGGCCGGAACCGTGACGCTGTGCCCGCTCGGGCCGTTGACCAATATTGCCATGGCGATCGAGCGTGCGCCTGATGTCATCGGACGCATCAAGCAGATCGTGCTGATGGGCGGCGGCTTCTTCGAGGGCGGCAACATCACCCCCTCGGCCGAATTCAACATCTATGTCGATCCCGAAGCCGCAAAGATCGTCTTCGGTGCGGGCGTGCCGATCACCATGATGCCGCTGGATGTCACCCACAAGGTGCTGACCACCAGGGTGCGGGTTGAGCGGCTGCGCGCCAACGGCAACAGGGCATCCGTGGTGATGGCCGACATGCTGGAATTCTTTGAACGCTTCGACGAAGAAAAATACGGCACCGATGGCGGCCCGCTGCATGATCCGACGGTCATCGCCTGGTTGCTCGATCCCGGCATGTTTGCCGGACGCCACTGCAATGTCGAGATCGAGACCGGTTCGGATCTTACCCTTGGTGCGACCGTTGTGGACTGGTGGAAAGTCACCGGCCGGGCTGAGAATGCCTTCGTCGTAAGGGACGTTGACGCCGACCGCTTCTTCGATCTGCTGATCGAGCGGCTTGGCCGTCTGTGATCATCTCAGAGACGGTCTTCCACATCGGCTGACACCGGTATTGACGGCTGGGCCCCGGGCTTCAGGCAGGCCAGTGCGCCCGCTGCCGCGGCCCGGCGGACAGCGGCAGCAAATTCCATGCCGGTGTCGAGACCCTGGGCGAGATAGCCGCAGAAGGTATCGCCCGCACCGACGGTGTCGACAGGTGTGATCTTGAGGGAATCCACATGGGCGATCTGACCGTCCCTGGCCCAGAGGACTCCGTCGCCGCCCAGCGTCACGATCAGGCATTGACCTGTCTTTGCATGCAGCGTCTCAAGTTCCGCTCTCGCCGCCTCCAGCGTTTCCGCCGGGCGGCCGGAGAGCCGGGCGAATTCGGTCTCGTTGGCGATGACGATATCAGCGAGTGGCGCAAGCCGCTCAACGGCCTCGGTCAGCGGTGCGATGTTCAGCACGCTTCTCACACCCTTGGCGCGCGCGGCCTTCAGCGCCGCCTCTATCGCAGCTTCCGGGATCTCCATCTGCAACAGCAGCGTGTCGCCTGCTGACATGGCCGCGACGGCCTGGTCTGCATCCGCAGCCGTCACCTCACCATTGGCACCGGGAATGACCACGATCATGTTCTCGCCATCGCCGCCCACCAGGATCATTGCAATGCCGGTCGGGCCTTCCAGCAGGCGGACCGATGTCAGGTCTGCACCGGCTGCCGCAAGCAAGGCCAGGGCTTCGCTGGCAAAGGCGTCATCGCCAACCGCGCCAGCCATTGTCACCGACGCACCCGCGCGCTGTGCTGCCAGCGCCTGGTTTGCGCCCTTGCCGCCTTGCGCGGTGGTGAAATCGGTTCCGCTGACGGTCTCGCCCGGTTCGGGCAGCCGCGGTGTTGTGGCGATCAGGTCCATGTTGACTGATCCGATGACGGTGATCACGGCTCTCTCCCTTGCTGCGGGTCTCCCGTTTCGGGATCCTCTTCCGACGCCTTTGTGTCAGGTTCGCGCCGCAGGGAAAAGAGCTTTGGGCGACGATCCACGCGATCGTGACGGCGTCTATCCGGGAAATGACTGCGCGTCGACGCTGATCAGCGCGCTGACGCCGGGTTGCTGGACAAGACACAAGGTGCTTTCGCCACCCTGGATGTAGCAGACCATCGGGGTATCCGCGGCTCGGATGCTCTCATAGCCGGCCTGCGACAGGCCTTCCTCGACATAGAAGGGAATCTCGCCGGCGTCAGGCCTCAATCATCCTCATCGACAACCCGCAGCTTCAGTGTCGAGGAACGGGGTTCGAATTTCGGCGGCTGATCGGTGGCGGCCGGGTGCGCCGGCGCCTGCTTTCCGGGGGCGGCCTGTTGAGCCTCATCCGCCAGTTGTGCGAATTCCAGTGCCTCGATCTTTGCGCCGCGTTTGGTCAGCTTGTCCGACGAGGTCAGGATAAGATCGACATCCTTCTGCGCCATGGAAAAATGCGCCTGCAGTTTGCGGGTGCGGTCATCCAGCCGCGACAGATCCTCCATCAGCCGCAACACCTCGCCTTGGATCAGATGCGCCTGTTCGCGCATCCGCGCATCCTTGAGCAATGCCTGGATCACCTGAATCGACAGCATCAGCAGCGACGGCGAGACAATGACCACCCGGGAGCGCTGCGCCTTGTGCACGATCGCTTCGAAATTTTCGTGGATTTCGGCGAAGATCGATTCCGAAGGAACGAACAGAAAGGCTGTGTCCTGGGTTTCTCCGGCGATCAGGTATTTGTCCGAGATGTCACGGATATGAACTTCGATATCCCGGCGGAAGCGTTGCTGCGCCTGCTGGGCGGCGTGTTCGCTGCTGCCTTCGGCCTCGGCCTCGCGCATCGCATTCCAGGCTTCCAGCGGAAACTTGGCATCGATTACCAGATCCGGCGCGCCGTTGGGCATGGCGATGGTGCAATCGGGCCGCATGCCGTTCGACAGTGTCGGCTGAAAACTGAATGCGCCAAACGGCAGCCCGTCCTGAATGATGGTTTCCATGCGCGATTGCCCGAATGCGCCGCGGGTCTGCTTGTTCGACAGGATCGCCTGGAGGCCGACGACATCGCGCGCCAGTGACTGGATGTTGTTTTGTGCGGTGTCGATCACCGCCAGCCGCTCCTGCAGCTTTGACAGGTTTTCATGGGTCGATTTGGTTTGCTCGGTGATGGAGGAGCCCAACCGCTGGGTCATGCCGTCAATGCGCTGGCCGATTGACTGATTGAGCTCGGCCTGTCGCGCGCCAAACAGTTCCGCCATCGCCCCCATGCGCCCCTGCATTTCCGATTGCGCCTTGAGGATGTCAGCAAGCCGTTCCTCGGCCTGGGCCGCGCGCGCCGACGCTTCGGCTTCCGCCTGAGCGCGCCTGCGGCTGGCGCGCGTCAAGCTCATTGCTGTCCAGACAGCAATCAGCAACAGTACCAGAAGGGCAGCCAGCAGGCTCTGGCCCAGCGTGACCATATGGCCACTGAGCTCAAAAAGCGGGGTCGAAAACAGGGAAGCGCCGGTTTGCATTCTCACGGACTAGCTGATTCTGTGGCTTTTGTCAGATCAAAACAAGAACATCCTTAGCGGAGTCCGGACCACGCTGATTGACGGGGCGCGGATCAATGACTATTTCACCGCTATGACCATCAAGCCGATCATCTATTTGCCCGACCCAGTCCTCCGCCAGCAAAGCGCTGCGGTGGAGCGCGTCGATTCGGAAATGAAGAGCTTTATCGATGATATGCTCGAAACCATGTATGACGCACCGGGCATCGGCCTTGCCGCGATACAGGTCGGTGTGCCGCGCCGTCTGCTGGTGATCGACATCGCCGGCAAGGACGAAGAGCCCGCTCCGCAGGTGTTCATCAACCCGGAACTGGTGGCAACCGGTGACGAGACCAGCGTTTATGAAGAGGGCTGTCTTTCGATCCCGGATTATTACGCCGAAGTCGAACGCCCGGCGACGATCACCGTCAGGCATCTCGACCGCGACGGCAAGGAAAAGGTCACCGAGGCCGACGGTCTGCTCGCCACCTGCTTGCAGCACGAGATGGATCACCTTAACGGTGTTCTGTTCATCGACCACATCTCCAAACTCAAGCGCGACATGGTTGTGCGCAAGTTCACCAAGCTGGCAAAGTCGCGCGTCACGGCCTGAGCTGAAGCATTGCAGTAGCCGCCAGCGGCCCTTCCGCCATTGTCCACCCATATGAGGATCGACCATGCGCATTATCTTCATGGGAACGCCGGACTACGCGGCGCCGACGCTGAAAGCGCTGCATGCGGCGGGGCATGAGATCGTTGCCGTCTATTCGCAGCCACCGCGCCCGGCGGGCCGCCGCGGACTGGAAGTGCTGCCGTCGCCGGTTCACCGCATGGCCGAGAGCCTGGGCATTCCGGTGTTCACGCCCAAGAGCCTCAAGAGCGATGAAGAACAGGCCGCGTTCCGGTCACTTGATGCCGATGCTGCCGTTGTCGTCGCCTATGGTTTGATCCTGCCCAAAGCCATACTTGAGGCTCCGCGGCTGGGGGCCTGGAACGGCCACGCCTCGCTATTGCCGCGCTGGCGCGGGGCTGCGCCGATCCAGCGTGCCATCATGGCCGGTGACACCGAGACCGGCGTGATGATCATGAAAATGGATGAGGGCCTTGATACCGGGGCGGTAGCGCTGACCGAGACCGTCGAGATCACTCCATCCATGACCACCGGCGAGCTGCACGACAGGCTGGCCGAGGTGACTGCCAGGCTGATGGTTGAAGCCATGGCGCGGCTTGAAAGCGGTGAGTTGCCGGTTGCAGCGCAATCCGGTGAGGGCGTTACCTACGCGGCCAAGATCGCCAAGACCGAGACCAGGGTCGACTTTTCCCGGCCGGCGCAACAGGTGCATGATCATGTCCGCGGTCTGGCGCCGTCGCCGGGGGCATGGTTTGAGCTCACCACCGGCGATCGTGCCGAGCGGGTCAAGCTGCTGGCCACTGAAGTGGCTGATATAGGCACCCCGGCTGCAGCACCCGGGACCGTGCTTGACGGGGAGTTGACCATTGCCTGCGGGGAGGGTGCAGTGCGGCTCTTAAGCTTGCAGAAAGCCGGCGGCAAACCGCTCGCTGCGCGCGATTTTATCCGTGGCAACGCGGTGCCCGAAGGCACGGTGATCGGCTGATGCCGCGCTATCGCCTTGATATCGAATATGACGGCACCGGTTACGTCGGCTGGCAGCGCCAGGACGACCATCCCTCGATCCAGCAAGCCATCGAGACCGCAATTCTGGGATTTAGTGGAGAGACAGTCAGCATCCGCGGCGCCGGGCGAACCGATGCGGGCGTCCATGCTCTGGGGCAGGTCGCCCATGTCGACCTCGAAAAGATCTGGCCGGACGACACGGTGCGCGATGCCATCAACGCCCATTTGCAGATGGCCCGGGAACGGGTGGCGATTATCGCGGCCAGCCAGGTCGATGATGGGTTCGACGCGCGCTTCTCGGCGCTCAAGCGGCACTATGTCTACCGGATCATCTGCCGCCGGGCGCCGCTGGTGATCGAGAAGAACCGGGCGCTGTGGTCAGCCAAGCCGCTCGACATCGCTGCCATGCATGAGGCGGCGCAGGTTCTGGTCGGACGGCATGATTTCACCACCTTCCGCTCGGTGCAGTGTCAGGCCAATTCGCCGGTGCGCAGCCTTGACCGTCTCGACGTCATGGCCGGTGCTCAGGAGGGGCTGATCGAGATTCACGCCTCGGCGCGCAGTTTCCTGCACAACCAAATCCGCTCTTTTGCAGGCACATTGCGGCTGGTCGGGGAAGGGAAGTGGACGGCATCGGATGTCGAAGCCGCACTGGTTGCCCGTGACCGCAAGGCCTGCGGTCCGGTTGCTGCCCCTGAGGGGCTGTATTTTCGGGCGGTGGAATATCCTGTCGTTCAGGCTTGAAGAACCGGTATCCAGCATAGGGCGCCACCTGGTCCCGCATGTTCTCGACAAGACTTCCTGATCGTGAAGTCGAAAGACGGATGCGCCATTAACATGGCTGTGGGTGTTGCTTTGTCGAAGAGGCAAGTGCTTTCGGGATACAGACCGTTGCCGAGTATGTGGGCGGCCATGAGGTTGTGACGAAGTTTATGGAAATGGGTCAGGGCTTCGGTCTCGGCTTTCATAACCAAAAACCACAACTTTTGCGCAAGTAAGCGCCATGACGGCACTCGGAATTGACTTTCCGGGTCTTTCCAAGCCGAAAAACCAGCGCCGGAGCCCAGTTTCTCTGAATTTATTACTTATCAGCTATCTCTTTTTAACAGAAAGGTAACGCAAACCACGGAATGCTGCAGTGGCCAGTATCCGCGTTCTCGCGGGCAGCATGATGCCGTTCTGGAGGTCTCGGTCCTCACGAGACATGTCAATGAATCAGATTCATATTCGGGATTCCAGATGCTCATCTCACGCAAATTGCCCCTGGCGGCAGCCTTTTTGACGATCATGTCGATCGGCGTTTCGAGCATTGTCAGTCTGCAGATCGGATCCAGCGCGGTCAATGAGAAGATCGTCGAGAAGCTTGAAGCGGTCGTCGACGGCCGGCGCAATCAGCTCGAGACCTTTCTCGCCAACCTGCAGCAGGATCTGACGGCGACTTCGCAAAACAATCTGATGCGCATTGCGCTGGAAGGCTTCAAATACGACTGGGGCTTTCTCGGCGCCGATGTCAGCCAGGAGCTGAAGCGGCGCTACATCACGGAAAATCCGTTTCCCGAAGGTGAGCGCCAGAAATACGATACGGCACAGAAGCCTGACGCGGCCAAGATCAGCTCCTACGATCAGACGCACGAACGCTACAACGCACAACTGCGTGAAATGGCGAACAGTCGCGGCTGGGAGGATTTCTACCTCGTCGATATGAACGGCAACGTCATGTACTCGGTCAACAAGTACGACGATTACGCCAGCAATCTCCGCTCCGACGCGATGAAAGACACCGGGCTTGGACAGGTGTTCAAGGGCATCGTCGGAGACGATGTGACTGACCGCACGGTGTTTGCCGATTACGCGGCCTATTCGCCCATCAACGGGCAGCCGGCGGCGTTCATGGGGCACGCCCTGAACTCGCAGATGGGCATGGTCGGTGTCATCATCATCCGCGTTCCCAGCGGCAAGATCGCCGACATCATGTCAAACACCGCCGGCCTTGGCGAAACAGGCGAAACCGTTCTGCTCAATGCCGATGGTTACCTGATCAGCGATTCGATCCGCACGCCGGAAAACGATATGCTCGCCGTCAGGGTTGACAGCGAAGTCCAGAAAATTGCCCAGGGCAGCACGGTCGTTGTCGGCACTCTCGATGGTTACCGCAACATGGAATCAGACGTTGCCATGACCGGCGTCAAATTCGATGGTGCGGACTGGACCGTCGCGGCACTCATCGACAAGAGCGAAGCCGGTGCCAGCATGGTGATGATGCGCAACGCCATCCTTGGTGTGGCGCTCTTGCTGCTGCTTGGCGCAATTGCCGTCAGCACCTGGTTCTCCCGCTCGATGACAAAGCCAATTGAGGCGCTGGTGGAAAACATGCGCCGTCTTGCCGAGGGCGACACCTCGATCGAGCTGGCCGGTGAACAGCGCAAGGACGAGATCGGCGAGATGGTTCGTTCCGTTGCGGTCTTCCGCAATGCTGCGATCGAGAAAGTCGATCTGGAGCGCGAGGCTGACGAGACCCGGTCTGAGACCGAGCGCAGACGCAAGGATCGGGAAGTGGCCAAGGCCGAGGAATCCGCGCAGATGCAGCAGGCCGTTGATTCATTGGCCAATGGTCTGCAGAGACTCTCCGAAGGGGATCTCACCATCAGGCTTGATACGCCGTTCATCGAAAGCCTTGACCGGCTGAGAATCGATTTCAACGCCTCGGTCGAGAAGCTCAATGATACGCTCAGTGATGTCAGCGAAAACGTTCTGGGAATCAACGGCGACACCGGTGAGTTGCGCGCTGCCGCAGATGACCTGTCACGGCGCACTGAGCAGCAGGCCGCTTCGCTGGAAGAAACCTCCGCAGCGCTTGAGGAAATCACGGCCACGGTCAAGAACTCGTCCCAGCGCGCCGATGAAGCCACCAGCAAGGTGGCTGAAGCCAAACAGTCGACGGACACGTCAAGCAAGGTGGTCAGCCAGGCAATCAGCGCCATGGGCCGGATTGAAGAGGCTTCCATCGAGATCTCGAAGATCATCAATGTGATTGATGAAATCGCCTTCCAGACCAACCTCCTGGCGCTCAATGCCGGTGTCGAGGCGGCGCGCGCGGGAGAGGCCGGAAAGGGCTTTGCCGTTGTTGCCCAGGAAGTGCGGGAGCTGGCGCAACGCTCTGCAACCGCTGCCAAGGACATCAAGGGTCTGATCAACAAGTCCGGTGAAGAGGTCAAGTCCGGCGTGACACTGGTGCGCGAGACCGGTGTTGCGCTTGGCACGATCGCCGAACACGTCACCGCCATCAATGATCAGATCAACTCGATCGCAACGGCCGCTCGTGAGCAGTCCAACGGACTGACTGAAATCAACTCGGCGGTTAACCAGATGGACCAGGTGACGCAGCAGAACGCGGCCATGGTTGAAGAGACGACGGCTGTCACGCACCGCCTTACCAGCGGGGCTGCCTCGCTTGAGGAGCTGGTTCGCCAGTTCACTCTCACCGGTGCAAGCCGGCCTGTATCCGTATCGACCAGGGCGGCAATGCCCCGCTCGGCAACATCCACCGCTGCCCCGGGTCCGGCTGCCCGGGTCAAGCCGGCGGCGGGCGTCGTCAAAGCTTCCACACCCGATTCCCGTCCGGTCCAGTCGCCGGCTCGGAACATGCTCAACACTGTTGCCCGCGCCTTCGGTGCTGGCAAATCCAACAACCCAACCGCAGCGTCCAAGCAGGACGACTGGGAGGAATTCTGATGCAGGAAACCGCGAACAACAATGTCGCCAACAGCGGCTATCTTGAAATTATCTCGTTCCATCTGGGCAAGCAGGTAT
>CAXBIE010000093.1:0-17294 GCA_963975635.1 uncultured Hoeflea sp.
TGCCGAAAACGCGACAATGGGCTTTCCAATGCCGTTTCACCGTCCGCGGACCTGCCAAACTCCAGCGGCGACAGCAATTTCGGCTCCCAGCCGCTTTGGTTCTGGGCAATCTGCCAGGTCATGTAGGCCGCTGCAGGCAGGATCATCAAGGTGGCAAGGGCCGTGCCCGCCATATAGCGCTGTCTCATCAATCCACTCCATATCGAGGTTGCGATATGGGTAAGACGTCCCTCTTCGGGCGATCCTTGGGTGGCTCGTGCTTTTTCCGGCCCCGACTTGTCGAAGGCCTGCAGTGCCGCCTCGAGCGCCTTGCGCTTTGCATCCTCCAACGGCGGCGGCGCGCTGCGCGCCAGTCTTTTGAAATCATCCTCGATCATTGCTCTTCTCCGGACTTGCCCAGAAGGCTTTTCAACTGCTTCCGCGCAGTGTGCAGATGATAGGATACCGTCGATTCCGCGCAGCCCAACACGGCAGCGGCATCGGCGTGGTTCATTTCCTCGCCGTAAACCAGAAGCATGGCATCGCGCTGTTTTTCGGGCAGGGTTCGAACTGCATCCCACACGTAGTCGCTATGGCTTGGCTTGTAGGTGTCGATTTCTTCTCCGAGAGCCGCGGCATGAACCGCCATCGCCTGTGCCTTGCGCATCTCGCGGGCAACGAACCGGGCATGGTCATGGGCTGCATTGATGGTGATACGGTACAACCACGTCTTGAACGCACTCTCGTTGCGCCAGTTGCGGATCGCAAATCCAAGCCTGAGGCAGACATTCTGCGCGATATCCTCGGCTGCAGAGCGGTCGCGGCACCATTTCCATGCCACACGGTGAATGAAAGCATAGTGACGTTCGACAAGCATGGAAAAGGCGCCACGATCGCCTATGGACGCCCGTTCAGCCAATTCCTGATCCGCTGGCCCTTCAATGCGGCTCTTCGATTCCATGCAGGCACGCTTCTCCATGATTGAAGCTTTGACGACACCAATCCGGCAATCCTTGGGTTCTATGACACCAATTTATGAATAAGCCGCCATATGGAATCGAATTTGTTCCACACCATACCGGTAAGTGCGCCCCACCGGACAGGCGTCGCGTGCAAGGCATCCGGATTTCATGCAACCCTGTTGCCCCATGTCCGATTTCAGGTGGTCGCGGCAGGAGGAGACAGCAAAACCCGCCGGTGAGAAGGCCTCGACCGGGCATGCAGACAGACACGGCCTGCCGGTGCATGTGTCGCAAGGATGAATCACGGCTGCCTTGATGGCTGACTTCGCAGTCACGCCCTCTCCTGCAAGCCCGCCGGCATCATCGAACAGGATTGCCCCGCGATAACCGTGCCAGAGGCCATATTCAGGATGTATCAGCAGCCCAAGCGGTGACGGTTGCAACCCTTCCGCCGCCATGGCCCATTGCTGAAACGGATGCCAGGGCCGGTCGGAGGGAAACACCGCCTCGCCACCAAGCAAAGCCGCAACTGGCTCAATGATAGCTTTCGACCATGCGTCCAGAGGATCGGTGATACCGGGATGCATCTCATGCCAGGTCCGGAACACAGGCCAGAATCCACCACCGCCATGCCCGACCAGGCAAATCGCTTCTGAAACTGTTCCGTTTTTCAGCCGCGGCGCGGAACTCCCGTCGGGCACCAGCCATCCCCGCGGCTGCAGACCGAAGGGTTCCAGCGCCGCCGCAACAGCAGCGTTCAGGGGCAGGCTATCCACCCTGCCCCCGATCATTGCCCGGAGCATTTGCCCGGCTGTTGAACGCAGATCGCCAGACCTCCTTGTGGATGAGGCCTGCGACCTGGTCCTGTCCGCCTGTCTCCCTGGCTTTATCGGGCTGTGTTCAGGTGAATGCGTCGGGCATCGATTCCTTGCGCTCGGCGATATAGGCAAGCAACGCCTCGTCAATCGCCGGATCAAGCTCCGGCGCGACATAGCTGTCGAGCCAGGAGCGGCAGAGACCGCGGGCCCGTTCCTCGATGCGCTTCTCGCCTTCCGCCAGCCACTGCTCATAGGAATTGTTGTCCGCAAGCGCCGAACGATAGAACGCCTGCTGGAAATTGGCCTGTGTGTGCGCGCAACCGAGATAGTGGTTGCCCGGCCCGACTTCGGCAATCGCGTCCAGTGCCTGGCCGGTTTCTGACAGATCAATGCCTTCGGCAAAGCGCTGCTGCATGCCAAGCTGATCGATGTCGATCATGAACTTTTCATAGGAGCTGACCAGCCCGCCCTCGAGCCATCCTGCCGAATGAAGCGCGAAATTGGTGCCCGCCAGCAGGGTCATGTTGATTGTCGAAGCACTCTCGTGGGCGGCCTGCGCATCAGGAACCTTGGAGCCGCACAGCGATCCGCCGGTCCGGAACGGGATTTTCAGCCGCCGCGCCAGCTGCGCAGCGCCATAGGACACCAGCGCCGGCTCCGGCGTTCCGAATGTCGGCGCACCCGACTGCATCGAGATGGAGGCCGCGAATGTCCCGAAAAGAACTGGCGCGCCCGGACGGATCAACTGCGTGAACGCCGCACCGGCCAGCACTTCGGCCAGGATCTGCGTCAGAGTGCCTACGACGGTGACCGGGCTCATGGCGCCGGCGAGAATAAACGGCGACACCACACAGGCCTGATTGTTGCGCGCATAGACTTTCAGCGCGCCAAGCATGGTTTCATCAAACACCATCGGTGAATTGGCGTTGATCAGGTTGAGCGTCACGCAGTTCTGGTCGACGAACTCGGCGCCGAACAGGATCTTGCACATCTCGATGGTGTCTTCCGCCCGTTCGGGTGCGGTGACCGACCCCATGAACGGCTTGTCGCTGTATTTCATGTGGCTGTAGACCATGTCGAAATGGCGCTTGTTGACCGGCACGTCGACCGGCTCGCAAACGGTTCCGCCGGAATGGTGCAGCGACGGCGCCATATAGGCAAGTTTCACGAAATTGCGGAAGTCCTCGATCGTCGCATAACGGCGCTCGCCATCAAGGTCACGCACGAAGGGCGGTCCGTAAACCGGCGCGAACACGGTCGCCTTGCCACCAATCTGCACGGAACGTGCAGGATTGCGCGCATGCTGAGTGAACACCTCGGGCGCTGTCTTCAGCAGTTCGCGGCAAAGCCCTTTTGGAAACCGGACCCGCTCGCCCTTCACATCCGCGCCGGCCTGGCGCCAGAGTTCAAGCGCTTCTGCGTCGTCGCGGAACTCGATGCCGATTTCCTCGAGAATCTTGTCGGCATTGCGCTCGATCAGGCTCAGGCCTTCCTCGTCCAGCACCTCGTAAACACCGAGTTTTCGGGTGATGTAAGGCAGCGACACGCCGGGGCCGCCGCCGGAACGTTGAGCCCGCCGCGCCGCAGCGCCTCTGCCGCGCCGCCCGGCGCCGGCTTCCGGCGCTGCATCTTGAGTCGTGTCGGTGGTGGAAAGCGAATCTGGTTGAGCCATCAAAAGCCTGCACAATCTGAATTGGCGCACCATCACGCCGATAGCACCATGCTAGCCAAAACCCGCCGGGGCACAATCCTCTCAGCGCCAAGCCTTGGCGCATCAGGAATATTGCAGAAAAAGCACCCCGTCGCATTTTCCGGCATGGGCGTCGTTTTCAAGGAACTTTTTGCAAACGATCAGCTATATCGCTATGCACGATGGGTCTGGTGTATCGAACCACCGGACAAGTGAATTCAAGGGAGAAGCCGATGTCTGACGAAGAAATCATCCTGTCCGAACTCTCTGATGATGAACTTGTCCAGCAGATGCATGATGATCTGTATGACGGGCTCAAGGAAGAGATCGAGGAAGGCACCAACATCCTCCTCAGCCGCGGCTGGACTCCATATGATCTGCTCACCCAGGCACTTGTCGAAGGCATGCGCATCGTCGGTGAGGATTTCCGCGATGGCATCCTCTTCGTCCCCGAAGTTCTGATGAGCGCCAACGCGATGAAAGCCGGCATGTTCATCCTGCGCCCGCTCCTGATCGAGACCGGCGCTCCGAAACTCGGCAAGATGGTCATCGGCACCGTCAAGGGCGACATTCACGACATCGGCAAGAACCTTGTCGGCATGATGATGGAAGGCGCTGGCTTCGACGTCATCGACCTTGGCATCAACAACCCGGTCGAAAAATACATTGAAGCCATCGAGCGCGAACAGCCCGACATTCTCGGCATGTCGGCCCTCCTGACCACCACCATGCCCTACATGAAGGTCGTCATCGACACGATGAAGGAAAAGGGCATCCGCGACGACTTCATCGTTCTTGTCGGCGGCGCGCCGCTCAACGAGGAATTCGGCAAGGCTGTCGGCGCTGACGCCTATTGCCGCGACGCGGCTGTCGCCGTGGAAACCGCCAAGGAACTGATCAAACGCCGTCACAACAGTCTCAGCGCCTGATCACAATCCGGCGCAATCAGCGCCGTTCCGAACTTTCCAGCTGGTGACATCGTCGCCGGCTGTTGGCCCGGTTGCTTTACGTCCCGTTCGGCAGCTCTTATCGTGCCGGCAGAAGATGCCGGTTTCCGGACAGGCACGAAGGCAGTTGCCGGAATGAGGCAACATGTTTGCGGCTGCCTCACGAGTTGTCCTGGCAATTCCGGAATGTGGCTCAGCTGAAAGGCGGCATGATGTCAGGACGACCCCAACCAGCCAAAACGACGTCAAAGCCGGTCAATTCGACCGCGAAAAAGGTCCGCGTCATTGCCTGCGGCATGATCGGCCGCGAGGTCCTGGCGGTTAATCGTCAGCTTGGTCATGACCACGTCGACCTCAAATGCATCGACGCCAATTTCCATCATTATCCCGACCGCATCGCGCCGGCTGTCGATCGCGCCATCCGCAAGGCCCGCGATGAGGGATTCGAACATATTTTTATCGGCTATGCAGATTGCGGCACCGGAGGGGAGCTCGACAAGGTCTGCGCCGTTCACGGCGTGGAGCGCATTGAAGGTCCGCACTGTTTTTCCTTCTATGTCGGCAATCAGGCATTTGAGGCCGCCGGCGACGACATGATGACCACCTTTTTCATCACCGATTTTCTCGCCCGCCACTTCGAGGCTTTTCTGATCCGCCCCCTTGGCCTCGACCGTTTTCCGGAGTTGCGTGACACCTATTTCGGCCATTACGAGCGGGCGCTGTATCTCGCCCAGACCGATGACCCCGAACTTGAGCAAAAGGCCCGCATTGCAGCCGAGCGTCTCGGCCTGCGTTACGAACGGCAATACACCGGCTACGGAGACCTGACCGATGCCTTGGCGGGCCTTTAGGTCCCAGGAAATTCGTTAACGCTGTTATTTTTTTCCTGTTCGACAACAAGGCCATTATTGCCACAATTTTTAAGCAATCCATGCTTAGATGGAAGGCAGTTGTCATTCAGGGTATCCGCAGTGAGTCACCATTCCGCCGCAGTCACCGTTCCCGGCATAGCCGCCGGCACACACAGGCATCCCGAAAAGCTGTCGGAGCTGCTTGAACGTCTGGCGCGGGATGCGGGCGAACGCATCAGCATGCGCGAAATCGCCAATGCGCTCAATGACCGCTCGTTCGGCGCTTTTCTGCTGGTGTTTGCGCTGCCAAATCTCATTCCACTTCCACCTGGCGCCACCATGGTGCTTGGGCTGCCGATGGTTTTTGTCGCCTGGCAGATGGTGATCGGCTACCAGAAAGTCTGGCTGCCGCGTGCGCTGGCCAACTATACGATAGACCGGGCCACGTTCCAGCGGATGGTTACGCGGGTTTCGCCCTGGCTGCGCAGCGCAGAAAACTGGATTCGCCCGCGCAACTGGCCTCTGGGTGGCCCGCTCCGCGAACGGCTGTTCGGTATTTTTTCCCTGCTGCTGGCCATCACCTGTGTCTTGCCGATTCCCTTTGGCAACTGGTTGCCGGCTTTCGCAATCGCCATCCTCGGTGTCGCGCACACCGAACGCGACGGCAATTGCCTGGCGCTGGGCGTGTTGGCCGGCTTCGTATCGGTCGCCGTCGCCGGTTTTGTCGTTGCGGCAACCGGTGCGTTTCTGATGCACATTTTCTGAGCCCAGGCCGTTTCCTCTCGATAGCCGACAGCTTGATTGCGCCATAGCCGGATATTAACCTCGGCCACGCTACCCTGTGTGTTCATCTCGATGGGGCCGTCATGACACGTCAGACCAAAATCATCGTCATAACCTCCGGTGGGGCCTATGCCTGGATCATCATAAATGCTCTGGCGGAACGGTTCGGTGATTTTGAAGTGGCGTTTGAGCAGCCCGAATCAAAAGGCGTTTTCCTCAGGCGCAGGGCGAAAAAGATCGGCTGGCTTCAGACCGCCGGCCAGTTCGGCACCATGGTGATTTCCCGTTTCGGCAAGCGCTTTACCAAGGCCCGAGCCAACGAAATCCTTGCCGCCAGCGGCAGCCAGGCCGAACTATCGCCGCAAACTCTGGTCACGCGCGTCTCCTCTGCAAACGGCAGCGATTGCCTCAAGTTCATTTCTTCCCGCAAGCCGGACGTGGTTTTTCTTGCCGGCTGCCGGATGCTGTCAAAGGCCACTCTGGCGGCAATCGACTGCCCGGTGCTCAATTATCACTCGGGCATCAACCCCAAATACCGCGGACTGGCTGGTGGCTGGTGGGCCCGCGCCACCGGCGATCACCAGAATTACGGCACCACCGTGCATCTGGTCGATGCAGGTGTCGATACCGGCGGCACCCTCTATCAGGCCTTCCTGACGCCCGATCCGCGCGAAACACTGCTCACCGATTCGCTTGCGATGGCCGCAGGCTCCCGTGAGATCGCAGTGCGTGCGGTCGAGGATGCACTGAACGGCAATCTGCAGACCAGACCCAGCGATCTGCCATCGGTACAACGCTTTCACCCGCCGATCTGGACTTACCTGATGACCGGTTTTTTCAAGCGCGTCTGGTAGTTTTCCCCGCCCCGGTTTGACCCGGCCCTCCATCCAAAATATCTCCCACATCACGCAAGTCGTTTTTGACGCGCCGCGCGTCGTCGTGAGCGAAGCCGTGAAAAATTACCATGCGCATTGTAACTCTCAAGGAGACCTCAAATGGCCAACCGCATCGTCGTCTACTGGCGCGACATTCCTGCCCAGGTGATCATCAAGAAGGGACGCGCCACCGCCAAGCGGGAGCTGTCGCTCAGATTCACCGAAGCGATCGATATGTGCGCCATGCGAACCGGTGCAGCCGAAACCGACGATTATCTCGCCGAATGGCGGCGGGCCGATCCGGTGGAAGTCTCAGACGATCTGGAAGCCGAGGCCGACACGGCAGCGGCAGAACTTGAAGCAGCCTACGGCAAGGAGCGTCTCGTCGCCCTCGTCAAGGGCGGAGGCAGGGAGAGCCATGGCTGACGAACCGACGCAACCGACCCAGGCAAGCCTCAACAAGAAGGCTGCCAAAAAGACGTCCTACAAACCGTCGGGTGTCTCGGCGACGGGCCGCAACGCCCGAAGCTTCGCCGTCAGATTATGGTCGGTGCGTCACGCGCGGACGCTTGAATGGTTCTACGCCCATTTTGCCGATCTTTTTCTCAAGCTGCATCCGGTCTGGAAGGCCATCGGCTATGAACGCGCCGAGGGGCCGATCAAGTTCATAGAGAAGCACACCAAGGGCTTCCTGTTCGATTGCCGCATGTGCGGACAATGCGCGCTGTCCTCAACCGGCATGTCCTGTCCAATGAATTGTCCCAAGCAGTTGCGCAACGGACCCTGTGGCGGGGTCCGGGCCAATGGCAATTGCGAAGTCGAACCCGACATGCCCTGCGTCTGGGTCCAGGCCTGGTCCGGTGCCCAGCAGATGAACGGGCGCGATAACATTCTCACGGTTCAGAAACCCGTGGACCAGTCGCTGCGCGAAACCTCGTCGTGGTTGCGGGTCACCGCCACCGCCGCAGCCGATCGTGAAGCAGCAGCAAACCCGGGACCAGCGCAATGAGCCAGCAAGATTCCAATCCGCTTGATCCCAGCGCCCTGCTGGAACCCTTGCCGGGACATGTCTCACTTGGTCGCCTTGAGCGTATTCTGCGCCGCGGCGAATTCGCCGTCACCGCGGAACTCAATCCGCCCGACAGCGCCAATCCGCATGATGTCTATGAGCGCGCCGCGATCTTTGACGGCTGGGTTGACGGCATCAACGCGGTCGACGCCTCGGGCGCAAATGCGCATATGTCGTCGGTTGGCATCTGCGCCTTGCTAACCCGTATGGGATACGCCCCGATTCTTCAGATCTCCTGCCGCGACAAGAACCGCATTGCCATCCAGGGCGATGTGCTTGGCGCCTCCGCCATGGGCGTGCAAAACATCATGTGCCTGACCGGCGACGGCGTTCAGGCCGGCGACCAGCCCGGCGCAAAGCCGGTATTCGATCTCGACTGCATGTCATTGCTCGAAACCATCCGGATCATGCGCGACAATTCCAAATTCCTGTCCGGGCGCAAATTGACCAGTCCGCCAACCGTGTTTCTTGGCGCCGCCATCAACCCGTTTGCGCCACCACATGATTTCCGCCCGCACCGGCTGGCCAAGAAGATCGCCGCCGGCGCCCAGTTCGTTCAGAGCCAGTATTGCTACGACGTTCCGATGTTCCGGAAATACATGCAGCAGGTGCGTGACATGGGGCTGGACAAGGAGTGCTTCATCATGTGCGGCGTCGGCCCGCTGGCCTCGGCACGGACCGCGAAGTGGATGCGCTCCAATGTTCCCGGCGTCCATATTCCCGACGAGATCATCAAGCGCCTGGAAGGCGCCGAAGATCAGAAGAAGGAAGGCAAGCAGCTCTGCATCGACATCATCAACGAGGTCAAGGAAATCGAAGGTGTTTCCGGCATCCATGTGATGGCTTATCGTCAAGAGGAGTTTGTCGCGGAGATCGTCCATGATTCCGGCGTGCTCAAGGGCCGCAGGCCATGGCGCAAGGAACCCAATGCTGTGGACCAGTTGGTGGCCGATCGCATGGAGGAAATCCTCGAAGAGCCAAAGCACATGCTGCATGAAATGGCCGGTGCGGCGGGTGATGTTGGCACATCGGATTGACCCCGAGGCTTGCACTCATCGGCAAACCATTATAACGATATAAACAAATCTTTATGTCTTCACTGCAAGGACCGAACATGACCCGTACTATCGTCGCATCTGCCACTCGCGAAGTGATCATCGGCTTTGATCAGCCCTTCTGCGTGATCGGCGAACGCATCAATCCGACCGGCCGCAAGAAGCTCGCCGCCGAGATGATCGAAGGCAATTTCGAGACCGTGATCAAGGACGCCCTGGCACAGGTTGCCGCAGGCGCAACCATGCTCGACGTCAATGCGGGCGTCACCTCGGTGAACCCGAACGAGACCGAGCCCGGCCTGCTGGTCCAGACCATGGAAATCGTTCAGGGACTGGTCGATGTGCCGCTGTCCATCGACAGCTCGGTAACCGCTGCCATAGAAGCCGCCCTGAAGGTCGCCACGGGCCGCCCGCTGGTCAATTCGGTCACCGGCGAGGAAGAGAAGCTCGAAGCCATCCTGCCGCTGATCAAGAAATACGACGTTCCGGTGGTGGCAATCTCCAACGACGAGAGCGGCATCTCCATGGATCCCGATGTCCGTTTTGCCGTTGCCAAGAAGATTGTCGAACGCGCCATGGATTTCGGCATCAAGCCGCATGACATCGTCGTCGACCCGCTGGTGATGCCGATCGGCGCCCTCGGCGATGCCGGCCGCCAGGTCTTCGCGCTGCTGCACCGTCTGCGCCATGAGCTCAAGGTCAACACCACCTGCGGCCTGTCCAATGTCTCCTTCGGGCTGCCGCATCGCCACGGCATCAATGCAGGCTTCATCCCGATGGTGATTGGCGCCGGCATGACATCCGCGATCATGAATCCCTGCCGTCCGCAGGAAATGGAAGCGGTTCGCGCCGCCAACGTGCTCAACGGCACCGACCCCAACTGCACCAACTGGATCAAGACCTACAAGGATTACCAGCCACATGTGGCCGGATCCGCTCCCGCTCCGCAACCAGCTGCCCCCTCGGGCGATGGCGGCGGACGCCGTCGTGGCGGACGCGCTGCCCGTTCAGGCGGCGGGGCCTGACAAACAACTGGACCATGAATCTGGCGAACACCAATTTTCGATGGGCTCTTGAGACGAGGCCGCTCCCACGACCTCATCCTGAGGTGCGAGCTCCGCAGGGGCGAGCCTCGAAGGGCGAGGGTGCGGGCCTCTTCACGCTATGGCCTTGGCACGAGATGGCTACGCCGCGAAAGCTCTGGCAATTTTTCATATGCCAAGGCGATCAGGGCCTGTTTTTTTCGCCTCGACCATCCTTTGATTTGCCGCTCACGCGCAATCGCATCGGTCACCAGATCGTAGGTCTCGGTAAACACCAGTTCAACCGGCCGCCGCTTGGCCGTATAGCTGGTTTTGCCCGGCAGGTTGTTATGCTCCCATACACGGGCCTCAACTGCCTGTTTGGTCAATCCGGTGTAATAGCTGCCATCGGCGCAGCGCAGAATGTAAACAGTTGCCTCGACCATCCTGCCCCTCCCCCTTCGAGGCTCGCATTCGCTTTGCTCATGCTCGCACCTCAGGATGAGGATCAGGATAAAGCAGAGTGCTTCAATTGCGAAATGGTGACCCAATGACCGACCACCTCGTCCTGTTCATGCCGTCGGGAAAGCGCGGCCGCTTTCCCACGGATACTCCCGTGCTCGATGCGGCACGGCAACTGGGCGTGCATGTGGAAAGCGTCTGCGGTGGCCGCGGCATCTGCGGCCGCTGTCAGGTCGATGTGCAGGAAGGCGTCTTTGCCAAACACGGCATCACCTCATCCAATGAACACATCTCGCCGTTTGGCGGCAATGAAGTGCGCTATGCCGAAAAGCGCGATCTGAAGGCTGGCCGCAGGCTGTCCTGCTCGGCCAGGATCCTGGGCGATCTGGTCATCGACATCCCGCAGGATGCCGTGGTCAACGCGCAGGTCGTGCGCAAGGATTCCGATGGCCGCGTGATCGAGCGCAATCCGGCGGTTCACATGTGCTACGTCGAGGTTGAAGAGCCTGACATGCACAAGCCGCTTGGCGACCTCGACCGGCTGCTGGCCGCAGTTCAGACGGATTGGGGCTTCAAGAACCTGACGATCGACACCTATTTGCTCGGGACGGTTCAAAAAGTCCTGCGTGCTGGCAACTGGAAGGTCACCGCCGCCGTTCACGAACCCGTCGATGGCGGACCGGCAACGCTTGTTGCGCTCTATCCCGGCCTCAAGAATGAGGCCTACGGCATCGCTTGTGACATCGGCTCGACAACCATCGCCATGCACCTGTCGTCGCTTCTCTCGGGCCGCACGCTGGCCTCCTCCGGTACGTCCAACCCGCAGATCCGCTTCGGCGAGGATCTGATGAGCCGCGTCTCCTACGTGATGATGAATCCCGAAGGCCGCGAAGGCATGACCGTCGCTGTCCGCGAGGCGATCAACGGGTTGATCGACAAGGTCTGCAAGGAAGGCGAGATCGAGCGCAGCGACATTCTCGACGCAGTCTTCGTCGGCAACCCGATCATGCATCATTTGTTCCTCGGCATTGATCCGACCGAACTTGGCGGCGCGCCTTTCGCGCTTGCCGTCTCGGGTGCGGTCAATGTGAAGTCTTCCGAGATCGACATTCCGCTCAACCCCGGCGCCCGGGTCTATATGCTGCCCTGCATCGCCGGTCACGTCGGCGCCGATGCGGCCGCAGCGACACTCACCGAAGGCCCGCACCGCCAGGACGAGATGATGCTTCTGGTCGATGTCGGCACCAATGCCGAGATCGTGCTGGGCAACTCGGCCCGCACCGTGGCGGCCTCCTCGCCCACCGGGCCCGCCTTTGAGGGTGCTGAAATCTCCTGCGGCCAGCGCGCAGCGCCCGGCGCCATCGAGCGCATCCGCATAGATCCCGAAACGCTCGAGCCGCGCTACCGTGTCATCGGCATCGAGCCCTGGTCCGACGAACCCGGGTTTGACGCGCAGGCCAAGAAAATCGGCGTCACCGGCGTCTGCGGCTCCGGCATCATCGAAATCATCGCCGAGATGTATCTTGCCGGCATCATTACCGAAGACGGCGTGATCAATGGCGACCTCGCGGCCCGCAGCCCGCGCATCACCACCAATGGCCGCACCTTCTCCTATCTGCTGCGCGACGGCGAACAGAAGCTGATGGTCACCCAGACCGATGTCCGCGCCATTCAGCTCGCCAAGGCGGCACTCTATGCCGGTGTCAAGCTGCTGATGGACAAGCAGGGCATAGATCACGTCGACCGCATCGGTCTGGCCGGCGCATTCGGCTCCTTCATCGACCCCAAATATGCACTGGTGCTCGGCCTCGTGCCCGATTGCGATCTGGAAAAGGTCAAGGCTGTTGGCAACGCGGCGGGAACCGGCGCCCGCATGGCGCTGCTCAACCGCCTTTACCGCCGCGAGATCGAACTCACCGTCACCCGTATCGAGAAAATCGAAACCGCTCTGGAATCCAAATTCCAGGAACATTTCGTCAATGCCATGGCGTTCCCCAACAAGGTGGATGCCTTCCCGAAGCTCACTGAAGTGGTCAAACTGCCGGAACGCTCGATGGACACCGATGCCGCAGACGGCATCGAACCCGGCGCGGGACGGCGGCGCGGTGGACGGCGCAATCGCGGCTGAAGCACCTCCGGCGCGTTCGCCAACCGGCTTTCATGATCCTCGCAGGCGATCCACTGTGGCACGCGCGAGCTCCTTCGCGGCATGGACGTCGGCGCCGAGCGACAGAAAGTGACACCCTTTGCCCAGTTCCATCATGTTGGGGCTGAGAAACAGAATACCGGAGCAGAGATCCGGTAGTAGCGCCACATCGGCGAATTCACGCTCGGCATCCGCAAAATCCAGTGCCCGGAATGTGTCCTTGTCGCTCTGCACAATAGCATAGTGCGGCCGATCACCCTGTTTTGCCAATCTGTGGACCAGGGACATCGGGATCGAGGCTCCGCCCCAGCGGGCATTGCATTCGATCCAGTGAACTGTGCCCGCTTCAATGTCCGGCCCGGTGACGATGGCATCGAAACTGCAGCGCCCGTAATATCCCAGTCGCTGAAACAGGGTCGCAAGCTGAAGGGCGCCCGAGGTCAATGTGCTTTCGACTGCAGGCGGCAGATCAGCAGGCAAGGCACCGGAAAATGTCGCCTCTTCGCCGTGCAGCAATTGTTCGAAGATTTCCTCGACGAGCGGCGGCCCGTCGTCAGGATCGGGAATCCACATCTGGACCGAAGGACTGGTCAGGACGTTGGCATCCCAGACCTCAACGAGCATTGGAAACACCGGTGTGCGGCCATTGTCAGACAAGACATGCACAAGGTGCCGATAGAGCGCAGCGGGCTGCAAACCCCTGACATCCTGTGATCTGACGGGAAAATTCCCTGCCGATCCGGCACTGTCGGGCACTTTGACAACCAGCCGGTCCCATTCCCGCGCCAGCTCTGCCACGTGCCGTGTCAGGGCGGATTTGGAATAGGCCGTTCTCTTCTCAGGGATGGCGCCCGCGCCAAGCAGCCTGCGCGCCATGTGACCGAACCATAATTTGTCATTTGCCCGTCGTGACAGAAGTGGTGGTGGACCGGCGACAAAGACATCGGCCTTTATCGTCCGGGTCAATCTGGCGGCCAGCGCCCATATCGTTCCGGTCGTGATATGGGCATGCAACGTCACACTGCCCTCGCCCGCCAGTGCATCACACAGATCGCTGAAGGCAGCCGGGTCGCGCAGACAAATCCGCGGGGTCGCCCGGCGAGGCAAGACCGCATCGGGATCGACGTTCAAATAGCGGATCCCGGGCGCATGCAGATAGTTGCGTTGATAGGCTTCAAAAGCCGTGCAATTCTGCCCTCCAATCACCACGATATCGTTATCCTGCGCCAGCCAGGCCAAGCGGTAATCAAACCGCTTTCCGGTGGACAGTCCTAACAGCGGAATTTCCGCGGTGTCTCCGAACCAGACGGATGGCCCTGCGCCGATGCCTTTGTGCACCCCGTTTCCAAACGGCGACAGATCCCCAATCCTCGGATCAGACAGCCTGATCCCGTCCGCAAGATCAGCGATGCGTTGCCGTATTTCGGGTGAAAGCTCAGGAACCGGTTTGGGCCTGAATGACAGGGAGTTGGTGCCGGGGCCCGGTTCGGTTGAAGCCAATCTCAATTATTGCACCCGTTCATCACGTCTTCCACGCCAGCCCCGCTATTCATAACATGCAGCAGCCTTCCTTGCCCGCCTTGATATCGGTCAAGGCGCAGCCTGCCCTTGCAACGTTTAATACCGGCAAGACGACAGGGAGACGCCCGATGTGTCGGTTATATGCGATGAGCGCCAATGAACCCACACGGGTCGAATGCAGCTTGGTGCACGCCCAGAATGCGCTGATGCAGCAAAGCGAGCAGGATGCCGAGGGCCTGATGCACGGCCACGGCTGGGGCGTTGCCGACTATCGGGACGGTGTGCCGCTGATCGAGAAGCAGACTTGGGCCGCATTTCACGGCGAGCATTTCAAGAAAGCCGCCGCTCGGGTTTATGCCCACACGGTCATTGCCCATGTGCGCCGTGCCACCGTGGGTGGAACGGCAATCGAGAACACCCATCCCTTTCACAACGGCAAATGGATCTTTGCACATAACGGCACAATCCCGCATTTCCTTGATGTCCGCGACCGGATGATGCCCGAGATTGATCCCATGTACCGAAATGACATCAAGGGTACGACCGATAGCGAGCATGTGTTCTATTACCTGCTAAGCCTGCATCTGCGCCATCCCGACGTGGGATTGCGCGAACTCGTTGCAATCGGGATCAACCGTCTGCGGCACTGGTCTCAAGAAGTGGATCCGGAGGCGGGGATCGGGCTGAATATCGTGCTGACCGACGGGTCTGCACTCGTCGGCTCACGCCTTGGCCGGACCTTGTGGCATCTGCGGCGGGAGCGGGTTTTCACGTGCAAGATCTGCGGCCGGCCACATGTGCATCACGAAGCGGGCGCCAATTACCGCGCCGTGGAAATAGCGTCAGAACCGATAACCGACGATTATTGGGAAGAGCTTCCCGATGACGTCGTCTATTCGGTCGACGAGGATTGCTATCTTCTGATTGAGCCTATCGCGAAATATGAAAAGGTCATACTGCCGCCGCCAGCTTAGGTTGGACAAATGTACTCCTGTCATATCAAGTGGTTCAGCTGCCCGGAACAGCCGATTTGACGGCTGTCTCCGACAAATCGTCTTTACCCGAATCGAACTTGTGGCTAGGCGTGATCGGTGCCCTCCTTCGTTCGATCACCGCTGTTTTTGGTTTTGGCCCTTTGGGGCGCCGGCCTTGGGGCTGCGGCGCAGTTTGCCAAGATCGTGGTGATCTTCCCCGAGCTGCAAGCCCACTACGGCGAGACCGGGGCGATGTCGGGCTATCTTGTCTCGCTGATTTCGGTCATGGGCATGGTGCTTGGTCTTGTTGCCGGCATCATTGCCATTCAGATCGGTGTCCGCCGCTTGCTGCTGTCGGGTCTTTATCTCGGTGCAGCGGTTTCAGCCTGGCAAACCACCCTGCCCGGCTTTGAATGGATGCTGGCAAGCCGGCTGCTTGAGGGCGGGTCGCATCTGGCCATTGTGGTCACGGCGCCAACCCTGATCGCCCAGCTGACCATACAGCGTCACCAGGCCAAGGCTCTCACTCTCTGGGGATCCTATTTCGGTGTCGCCTTTGCGGTCATCGCAGTGTCTGCGCCATTTATCCTGAAAACGGCCGGCTTGGCCGGATTGCCCGCCATCCATGCTGCCTACATGGCGTTTTTCGCGGTTCTTCTGACTTTCGTCTTGCCTGTGGAGGATCGCCGCGGCGCACCGCCCTGGCCTTCGCCGCGGGACATCATGCGGCGTCACCTTGCAGCCTACACATCGCCCTTTATCGCAGCACCTGCGCTGGGCTGGCTTTTCTACACGCTGACCTTCGTCTCGATGCTCACCATTCTGCCGACCATGGTGGATCCTGCGCAACGGGCTTTCGTCGCCGCCGCCCTGCCATTGGCAAGCATCGCCAGCTCGATGACCATCGGCAATGTCATGCTGTCGCATCTCAAGGCCGTCTCCGTCATCATCGCCGGTTTTGCCCTGGCCATCGGCCTCGTGACTGTCTTTCTGCTGACGGGTCCCGGCACCGGGCTGTTCATCGCCCTGTTCGCCGCATTGGGACTGGTTCAGGGCGCGAGCTTTGCGGCGGTGCCGCAGCTGAATGCCTCGGTGGCCGACCGGGCGCTGTCCAATGGCGGCATTGCCCAGACCGGAAACATCGGCAACGCGCTGGGGACACCCGCAATGCTGGCAATTACCTCCATGGACGCAGCAGCCGGATTACCGGCACTGCTGATCGCCTGCTATGCCTCGGCAATTCTCGTCCATCTGGCGATGGCCCGCAGCCGGGCCAAAGCGGAATATGCGCCTGGCGTGCAAGCCTGATTTGGGTCCAGGCTTATTGCGGCCAGATATATTTGCCGCGCGCCCAGCCAAGCTCAGCGTCATTTGTCATCACCTGGCACCAGACATGAGCCTTTTTCATCTGGGCGTATTTCCAGCCGGCACTGCCATAGCCATCGATCCGGAAGGAAACATTGGTGACAATATTCTTGCAGCGTCCGGTCATGCTGATGCTTTCATCCAGCACATAGGCGTCGATGATCTTGGACTGCGCGGATGGCCATTTGCGGATGTTGAGAGCGTCGTCAGGTGCAATTGCCGTGATCGTGCCTGCGGTAAACGCCGAGGACTGTGCCGGGACCGCAGTGGCCGCGATGGAGGCTGCTGCAAGCGCCAGGATGATCTGGATGGATGCTTTCATAATCGTATCTCCCCTTTGAGCGCGCGTTGAATGCGCTGGTATTTGCAAACTACCCGCACCTTCCTAGCCTTACCCTGAACACTGCATTCACCTGATATTCATGCACTCACGCTGCTGCAAAAGCAGCTTCTAGACGTCGAATTTACCGGTCTGTCCAAAGCGCTCGAAACAGGCGCGGAAATGATCGCTGAGCGCGCAAACCTGTGGCGATGGATCTGCAGCAACCTTGAGCAGCAACTGGTACTGCCCCGGTGCCGGCAAACCGCACTCCTCTTCGAGGATCTGGACATCCGGTCCGACGAAACTCCGGCCCATCGGGGCAATCGCCAGATCTGCAAGGATCGCAGCCCGCTGACCGGCCATATGTGACGTCATGAACGCCACCCGGTAGGATCTTCCAATCCGCTCCAATGCCGACAGCGCGCTTTCGCGCCACACGCAGCCTTCGTCCCA
>CAXBIE010000094.1:0-17255 GCA_963975635.1 uncultured Hoeflea sp.
GAGCGTGCTGCGATATGAACGGGCATTCGATGCTCACAGAAATACAGTTGCCGAGCCGCTCTAGGTGTGGAGCCTCAACAGGTTGTCCGTGGTCATGTCGAGTCGACTGATCGGCGTTTTCGATTTTAGACTGCCGTGCGGTCGGTGCCAATTGTAGCGGTGCAGCCAGACGGGCAACTGCTCTGCCCTGTCGTTTGAGTTTGGATAGGAGACGGCATAGGCCCATTCGCGCAGGGCCGTCTGTATGAAGCGTTCGGCCTTGCCGTTTGTCCTGGGCGTGTAGGGTCGGGTGCGGATGTGCTTGAGGCCGAGATCGCGGCAGGCTTTTGCGAAGGCTTTCGATCTGTAGCATGCGCCGTTGTCGGTCATGACGCAGGTGACGGTGACGCCCAGGCTCTTGTAATAGGCGAGCGCGGCGCGCAGGAAGGCGACGGCACTCTCTTTTTTCTCGTCGGGCAGGATCTGGCTGAAGGCGATGCGCGAAGCATCGTCGATGCAGACATGGACGAACTCCCACCCCACGCCGCGGCTGTTGGACTGGCCGGTGCGATCGCCGGTGATGCGGTGGCCAACGCGCTCGAACCGGCCGAGTTTCTTGATGTCGATGTGGATCAGTTCGCCCGGATACTGGCGTTCATAACGGCGCACCGGTTCGGCCGGGTCGAGGTCCTTCAGCCGCGAGAGGCCTGCCCGCCGCAGCACCCGGCTGACGGTGGCCGGTGACACGCCGACATCTCGAGCGATGTGCTTGCCTGTCCAGCGTTGGCGGCGCAGGGCGATGATGCGCTCACAGATGAGCGGATCGGTTGCTGCGGGCATCCGGTCTGGCCGCGAGGAGCGGTCGGCCATACCGGCGGGACCTTCCACCTTGTAGCGTTCGACCCACCGGGCAACGATCTTGGCCGAAACGCCGTAGATCCGCGCCACCCGGGCTTTGCAAAGACCACCCTCGATCACTGCCTGAGCCATCTCCGCTCGACGCAGCGGCGTCAGACGGGCATTCTTGTGGATGTTCATTCGGACCCTCCCGTGAGTGCTGAAGCCTGGTAACTCCAGTCTCCTCGGTCAGGTCCGAATGGACAACCTGTTGAGAGCTCACAGCTAGCCGAAGCGATTGTTCAGGAGTTCGCGATGAGAAAAAGCATGGGACGGATAAACTACGCACCGGGAATCTGAGGGCGGAATGGGCTCTTTGTCAGCCTGTCCGCTAATGAGATCAACGTGTGTGCGTACTTCCAACAAGGTCACGGCCCGCGCGCCGATCAATAGACCGGATACATATCAGCGAAGTCTGAAGCCACGCGAAATTCTCTCTTGCGAACAGCAGCCGGTACATACATCTCCGCCCACACCGACGGCGTATGGTCATCACGCGAAGCTCTGACGCGTCCGCATTGCGGTCGTCGAGTATGACCCAATTATTTCACCCGCCCAATGTTAGAGCGGCGGTGCAAAAGTCGGCCACGGTAGCGGCGGAATAGTCCGGCCGCGGGCGGAGTCAAATCCGGCCACCTATTTCCCTTCTGCAACGTATGCAGGAGGGCTGAGGGATCTATACCGTGGAACTTTATCTGAAGGTCCGTCTGGCTTGTTCTGGAGGAATGAGCCGGCGTCAGGCTGCAAAGCATTTCAACATATCGCGCGACAGCGTTGCCAAGATGATGGCGTATTCGACGCCGCCTGGCTATCAGCGGCAATCACCGATCAGGCGGCCGAAGCTGGATGCGTACGTGTCGACGATCGACCACTGGCTTGATGAGGACGTGAAGGTGCCACGCAAGCAGCGCCATACGGCCAAGCGGGTGTTTGGCCGTCTTCGGGACGAGCGCGGTTTCACCGGCGGCTATACGATCATCAAGGATTACATGCGCGAGCGCGAGCAACGTCGCCAGGAGGTGTTCATGCCTCTGTCGCATGCTCCGGGGCATGGGCAGGCCGATTTCGGCGGCCGACGCTCCACCCGGCACAGAATCAGATGTTTGACGGCGTCGAAGCCAATTGCTCCGAGTTGTAGAGCCTGCTTCACCGCTGCATGCAGGTCAGAAAGCTCAAAGGTTTCCATGAGACGCAGCACCTGCACGTACTCACGCCGGGCATGCTTCGCCATGCGGCCTTCCATCAGGCGGCGCAGCGTGGCGAACTCCTCGGGCAGTTCCCAGCCCTGGAGAGGTGCTGCCTGATCCAGCGCATTGATCTTCTGCACGATCAGCGGCAGGTATGCGACAGCGGCACAAACACCCGCTTGGCCGTGTGGCGCTGCTTGCGCGGCACCTTTATGTCCTCGATCGCTTTTTCAGAGGCGACAGGTGAGAGAGTGGCCGCAGACGTGCTGACCAGCTATCGCAAGGACACAAAAGTTTCAAACGAGGAATTCGCCAACACTGTCAAAGCATGGATCAACTCGCACGCCCCTACCGGAAGCACCAGCTTTTCTACGCTGTGGGAGTTGCCTTGCCGTTTACCATGCCAGATGCGGCTTGCTGCATTTCTTCGCGTAAAATAACTAGCAACGAGCCTTTCTCGGACAGATCCTATCCGGGACACTTCCCTAGAGGGGCGCGTCGACACCCTGCCTTGGCCAATTCCCTCGCGACATTTTCGACCGTGACTATAGAGACACGGACATTGCCTTCCTCGGTCACGCCGGCGATGTGCGGGGTAAGCACAAGATTGGGTACGCCCTCGAAGCAGGACGCCTGCGCTGCCGCCAATGGTTCACTGTGGAAGACATCGAGAGCAGCACCGCCGAGTGTGCCGGCCCGCAAGGCTTCGGCAACAGCCGCCTCATCGACAATGCCGCCGCGCGCTGTGTTGACGAGAACCGCCCTCGTCCGCATCCCTGCGATCGCCTTGGCGTCGATGAGATTTCGGGTATCGTCAGTCAATGGCACATGCAGCGAAACCACATCAGAATCCTTCAGCAGACTCCCGATAGCCTCATACCTGCGAATGCCCTGCCAGCCTGCGTCGGAGGCGGGAAGAAACGGATCGTAAGCGGCGATCTCCATCCCGAGCGCTTTTGCACGAACGGCAACGGCGCCGGCGATCTCGCCGAATCCCACAAGGCCGAGAGTCCTGCCACTCGCTTCACATCCGATGAGCGATTGCCGCGGCCAATTGCCGGCAATCATGGGTTCATTCGCTCCATAGGCCCCTCGCAGCAGCACAAGAGTCATGGCGATCACATATTCTGCAACCGATAGCGTATTGGCACCTGTTGCGGGACACACCTTGATGCCGCGTTCCTCGCAGGCATCAAGGTCGATATTGTCGAGGCCCACTCCGAGACGGCCGACAACCTTGAGCAAAGGCGCCGCCGCCAGCACTTCGGCGTCGACCCTGGTTCGGTTGCGCACGATGAGCGCATCAGCGTCGGAAACCTCAGCCAGCAAGGCAGCCCGGTCATCGACGAGGTTGGGCGCGTAGAGCACTTGGTCCTTTTCTGCGAAGCCTGACAGTGCAGCTTCGTCCATGAATTCCGATATGATGATCTTCATCGTTCAGCCACTTCCACAGAGTTGTTCATCACACGTCTCTCCTCAGTCGGTGGAGCGACCTGATCTGGATTATTATATAAGCATTCATTTATAATGATGTGCAGGTGCTCGCACTGGAGTGGCAGCCGCCAGAGCGTTTCGGGGTATGCGGAATCCCCCAAAACCTCGGTGCAGGCGTTGGGCTAGAATTTTGCAACCCGGTACTCCGCCACAATCTCGGAAGCGCGCATGATTGATGACACAACGAGATCGGCGCTCACCGGCATCGCCATATTGTGTATGCGGCTTTGAGGGCGGGCGATAAATTCGGCCAAAGGTCTGAGTTCACTCTCACCAATGTTCTCCGCACCGGCTTCCACGAGGGACGCCGGCAGGCCGATTGCCGTATAAAAGTCGAGGATATCATGGACAAAGGCGGTGTCACGACCTTCCATGACCAGTTGCGCGATCAGGCCAATGGCGACCTCTTCGCCATGCAATATGCCGCGAAGGCTCTCCAGATCTCCCAGGGCAAGACCGATCGCGTGTGCCGCAGCCACTCCGCACCCTTCAAAACCCAGCCCACTCAGCAGCGTGTTCGCCTCAACGACTTTCTCCACTGCCTCGGTGACGGTCTTTTGCTGGACATCCGTGACGGCCTGCACACCAAATTTTCGAACCACATCGTAACAATGACCGGCAAGACAGATGGCCGCCTCGGTGGGCCTGCCGGAGAAAAAGTTGTCCCGGCCGGAAGCGGCACACTGTTCCGCCTCGAATTTGGTCACCAGTGCATCGGCTATGCCGGCCACAAAGAAACGGACCGGTGCCTGTACGATGATCCCGGTGTCGACCAGGATGGCCTCTGGATTGGCCGTCATGAAGCGAGGTCCTATGAAACGCCCATCATCTTCGTAGGTTATGGCCAACCTGCTTGTGGGGGAATCATTCGACGCGATTGTCGGCACGACGACAACCGGGAAACCGATCTCGATCTTGACCGCCTTGGCAGTATCGATCGCCTTGCCACCGCCGAAGCCGATGACGAAGTCGCAACCGGTATCCCGCGCATGCTTCACAGCGCTGCCGATCGCCCCGGGTGAGCACTCTCCTGCGAAAGGGAAGAACACCGGCTCAATGTCAGCGCTTTTCAGGGAGTCCGCCAGCGCTTCGCCGTAGGTAGTGCGGACGAACGCGTCCGCGACGATCAATGGCTTGCGGCCATGAACGGTGACGAGCTCGCCGATGTTGTTCAAAAGCCCCTCACCCTGCTGATAGAACTGAGGGAAACCCATGATGATCATGTCGCGCCTTTAGTGATTGAGGTGCGGGACGCCCGGGAGCGCCCCGCCTTGTGGAAGTCAATAATCGTCAGAAAGACGGATTACTGTTTTGCAACCGCGGCTTCTGCTTCAGCAACGGATTCCAGCATGATGTTGAGCCAGGCATCGCCATACTTCTCAACGTACCAGTCCTGCATGGCCTGACGTGCACCCATGAACGTTGCCCGATCTTCTTCCGTCGGTTCATAAACTTCGCCGCCGGCTGCCGCAAAAGCCTCATTCGCGCTGGCTTCGACGTCAGCATTGAATTTGGTCTGCTTGGCAGCCGATTGGGTAAAGCCGTCGAGAACGACCTTCTGAAGGTCTTCGGGCAATTCGTTCAGCCAGCTTTCGCTGACAAAGTAGTAGCCGAAGAGGAAGGTATGCCGGTCAAGGATGACGTTCTTCACGCTCTCATTGAACTTGTTCGACATGATGTCCGGAGTACCGTTCTTGGTGCCATCAACAACACCGGTTGCGAGCGCGGTGTAGAGTTCGCCCCACGCGATCGGGGTGGCCGAAGCGCCCAGACTGCGAACGAATTCCTGCTGCAGGGGCGAGCTGATCGTGCGGATCTTCATCCCCTTGAGGTCGGCAGCAGTGTGCACCGGCTTTGTCGTGAAAAAGGAGCGCCAGCGCCCGCCGTCACTCACCGCTGCAAGACGAACGTTAGGCAGTTTCTCCATCACGGCATCACGCATTTTGTCGGTGAAGGACCCTTCCATGAAGGCATAAGCGACTTGGTCGTTAGGCAGGATATACTGCAGATCGACAACTGCCAGTTCCGGAATAAAGGGCGTCACGCCGCCGATCGAAACATGGGCAACCTCGAGAGCGCCGGCATTCACCTGCTCCATGACCTCCTGATAATTGCCGAGCTGGTTTCCCGGGAAGATCTCAACGCCGATTTTGCCGTCCGAGTGCTCCTCGATGTATTCCTTCAGCGACGTCGAGCCGACATAGTCGTCGTTCTCCATGGTCGCGGGACCGGCATGGGCGATCTTCATCGTGAAGTCCTGAGCCAGCGCGGGGCCGGCAACAACTCCAAACGCCATGGTCAGCGCAGCAAGGGATAGATTGATTCTCATGATTTCCTCCTTTGTGAGATCAATATTCAGACTGGAAACCCAAGCCACCTTGGCAGGGTCAGTGAAATTGCGGGCACATAGGTGATCAGCAGGATCACCACAGCGTGCACCAGGTAGAACGGCAGCATCGAACGGACGATTTTCTCGACCTTGACGCCCGAGACTGCGGATGCAGTGAAAAGAACCAGCCCGAAGGGCGGCGTTGCCAGGCCAACAGTGAGGTTCAGACACATGACAACCGCGAAATGAACCGGACTGATATCGAAGCCAAGCAATGTTGGCCCAAGGATTGGGCCGAGAATGAGAATGGCCGGACCAGCATCCAGGAACATGCCGACCCCTAGAAGCAGGAGGTTCACCAGCAGAAGGAACAGAACCGGATTCTCGGTGATGCCCAAGACCAACCGCGCCAAGGACTGAGGCACACCGGCAATATTCAGCACCCAGCCGAACAGGGATGCAGATCCAATCATCAGCAAAATGACCGTCGAGGCGGTGGCAGAACGGCGCAGAAGGCCGGGGATGCTGCGAAATCCGAGCGACTTCGTCACCAGACTCAGGCCCAGCGCATAGATAACAGCCACAACTGCGGCTTCTGTCGGCGAGACGATACCGCCAAGAATTCCGCCCAGGATAATCACCGGAGTGAGAAGCGGGAAGAACCCCTCTGCCGAGGCACGGGCAACTTCCGGCAAGCTGGCCCGCCTTTCCTGCTTTGGAAGATTGTGCTTACGGGCCAGAATCGCGGTCACAACCATCAATCCGGCACCTAGCAGGAGGCCCGGGACAAAGCCCGCCGCGAAAAGGGCGCCCACCGATACATTCATGATATAGGCGTAGACGATCATGATAATGCTGGGCGGAATAATCGGCCCGATAATTGAGGAAGCCGCAGTCACTGCAGTGGCAAAGCGGCGCGTGTACCCGTCTTTCTCCATTGCCGGGATCAGCATGGATCCGAGCGCCGAGGTGTCGGCAACAGCAGATCCGCTGAGGCCGGCAAACAGAATGGAGCTGAGGATATTCACATGCGCCAAACCGCCGCGAAGATGCCCCACGAAGACCTGCGCGAAGCGCACGAGCCGGCGGGTGATGTCACCGGCATTCATGATTTCACCCGCAAGGATGAACAGCGGCACAGCCATCAGCGGGAACTGATTGATTCCGGCAAACATGCGCTGCAAGCTGATCTGGAGAAGCGACTCCTTGCCCTCAAGCACGAACCCAAGCAGCGGTCCAAATGCCAGTGCAAAGACAATCGGCATGCCGATGAGAGCTACCGCAATCGTGAATATGATAAAGGGAGGCATCTTGGTCAGGCACTTTCTTCTGCGGTTTGCGGGGCGACAAACGGACGCAAAAGACCCTCGACGCACAGCGGCAAGAGCAGCGCAAAACCGACAGGTAGCGATAGATATACGTAGCCGAAACTCAGCCAGTCGATGCTGGGCACGATGCGCGCCATTCCCTGCTTCACGAAAGGGATGCCGTATATGACGATTGTCAGCGCCACGAAGAGAACGCCGAGGCTGGTGAGAAGCGACACCCATCGGGCGACAAGCCTGGGCAGCAACTGCAGGAGAAAATCCGCGGCAATATGGCCACCCCGCATACCGATCGGAGCGCCAAGCAGCGTCATCCAGACCAGGCAGAGCAGACTGAAATCCTCACTCCATACGATAGGCGAATTCAGGAAATAACGCCAGAAAACCGAGCAGGCGAGAGCCACCACAATAGCGCCCAGAAGAACCGAGATTAAAACCTCGCAAATGCGGACAATGGCCGTATTCAGTCGGACCAAGCCTCCAAACATCGAATCCAGCATGAACCTCCCCTTGCTGCCCCTTGCTGCGCTGCAGCGATCTCCCTGAATGACCGGCCGGTTGACGCAACGGATTACTCCGCACAAACCGAGCCTGTATAATGTAACTTATATAAGATTATCAGGGCGCGCAAGGAGCCTTTTTCGGCGTTGCCAATCTTATATAAGTTATATAAATGTGCGTGTAATTCAAACCGCGAGGAATTCAGTGCATGCCGCATGTCGTTTGCGCAGGAGTCATAACCGTCGACCATGTCTTTCACGTGTCTGAACACCCCCAACGGGGCCAGAAGCACCGTGCCAAAGCCACGAAAATGGTGGTCGGCGGATGCGCCTTGAATGCAGCTGCAGCGATAGCCCGTCTTGGTGGCAAGGTCAGCCTGGCCGGTGCTGTCGGCGACGACATGCTTGGCGCATTTGTTCGCCAGGAGCTGCAAAGGCTCGGCATAGGTGATCGGTTGCTCGCAACCCTGAATGATATTCCGACCGCGCAGTCAGCTGTCTTCGTCACGCCCGACGGCGAGCGGACAATCGTCAATTCTCGCGATGACAGGCTTTTTGCACAGCCACTGCAGATGCCCGGAGATCTCGACTTTGATTCGGTTCTGGCCGACACGCGTTGGCAAGCGGGCGCTCAGGTCCTTCTTCACGCGGCGCGCACGGCAGGCAAACCGGCTTTGGTCGACGCAGAAGCGCCTCTGGTCGGGCTTGATGACACGCTTGAGCTGGCCAGTCACATTGCGTTCTCCGAGCAAGGCCTTGCGGACTTTATCGGCACTGCGGATGCCGCCGGACTCGACGCAGCTTCCCGTCGCCTCAAGACGTGGGTCTGCGTCACGCGAGGGCCCCAGTCTGTATTGTCGCACGACGGACACCGGATGGAAGAAACGCCCGCATTTCGCGTTAAAGCGGTCGACACACTGGGTGCAGGCGATGTCTGGCACGGTGCTTTCGCACTCGCCCTCGCTTCGCAACCCCCTGTCGCCAGCGCATTGCGTTTTGCCAATGCCGTCGCCGCGTTGAAGACGTCAAACACCGGAAACTTGCCCACAATGGATGAAGTCAAAATATTTCTGAAGGAGAATGAGCAATGAAACTGAACGCTGGAAAACTCTGGGGCATGCGCCGGATGGCTGACGAAAACGGCCTGTTCAAGATGACCGCAGTCGACCAGAGGCCGCCGATCAAATCGGCCATTGCCAAACACTACGGCACTGATTCCGCGCCGTATGATGATGTTGCCAGGTTCAAGGCCCTGCTCGTCGAGACACTCCAACCAAAATCCAGTGCGCTTCTGCTTGATCCGCATTTCGCAATCCCGCGCGGTCTGAAATATCTTTCGCCGGACAAGGGCCTGATCGTCACGCTTGAGGATTCGATCTTCGAGGATACCGGCAGCGGGCGCCGCTCCACCCAGATCGACAACTGGTCAGTTAACAAGATCAAGAGAATGGGCGGAGACGCCGTGAAGGTTCTCGCCTGGTACCGGCCTGACTCCGATCCGGAAATCAACAGGTTTCAGCAGGATTTCGTAAAGCAGATCGGAGAGGCCTGCGACCGTTTCGACATCCCGTTCCTGTTTGAGCTGTTGGTGTTTCCGCTGGATTCGGACACACACCAGACAAAAGACTACGTAGAGATGACCGGCAAGAAGGCCGACCACGTTCTGGCCTCGGTCGAGGAATTTGCCAAGCCTGATTACGGCGTTGACGTCTTCAAGCTTGAGAGTCCGGTGGGCGCTGATCAGGTGCCCGGAGTCGGCAATGATGGCTGGGAAACGACCCAGAAGCTTTTCGATGAAATGGGCCGTCTGGCTGGCAGACCCTGGGTCATGCTTTCCGCCGGTGCGGGAAAGACCCAGTTTCGAAATATTCTGACCCACGCCTACCAGGCGGGAGCGTCAGGCTATCTTGCCGGACGTGCAATCTGGCTCGATGCATTCTCTCACTTTCCTGACTGGGACAGGATGCGCGCCGACCTTTCGGGAGAAGCGTGCTCCTATATGGATGACCTGAACGAACTGACCGAAGCCAAGGCCATGCCATGGCACCGCCACCCGCTCTTTGACGGTGACGGCCTCGCTTTCGCCCCGGCTGATGCAACTTTCCGCGACACATACGCAGAAATATAAGAGCATCCGAGAGAGGAAAATCATCATGGTCGATTATACCCGTTACAAGATGGATGCGAACCTGATCGGAGGCGCGTGGAAGCCTGTGAACGGCAATTCGATTGCCGTCACCAATCCCGCGACAGGAGAGCTGCTGGGACATGTGCCTTCTTTTGGCAAGGCGGAAACCGAACTGGCAATCGCCGCAGCGCATGAGGCGTTTCCAGCCTATTCCGCCATGGCGCTCGCCGAGCGGGTCGCGCTGCTGCAGAAGCTTTATGAAGCTCTTATGGACAATCAGGACTCTCTCGCGGGCCTTCTGACTGCCGAACAGGGCAAGCCGTTTGCCGAAGCCAAGGGCGAGATTGCCATCGGTGCGGCCTATATCCGCTGGTTTGCGGAAGAGGTCCGGCGCAACAAGGGAGAAATAATCCCCTCACCTGTGAATGGCCGCCGCATGCTGGTCAGCCATCATCCCGTAGGTGTCGTTGGCGCAATCACACCCTGGAACTTCCCGTCCTCGATGCTGGCGCGCAAACTCGGCCCTGCTCTCGCCGTTGGCTGCACGACAGTCGTCAAACCCGCATCGCTCACGCCCTATTCGGCGCTGGCCTGGGGGAAACTTGCTGAGGAAGCAGGGTTTCCCGCCGGCGTCATCAACATCGTGACCGGATCGGCGCGGGAAATCGGGGCCGCGATGATGGCCGACCCCCGAATCCGCAAGGTGACATTTACCGGCTCCACGGAGGTCGGCAAGACCCTGATTCGCCGATCAGCCGACACTGTGAAGAAGCTCTCGATGGAACTGGGCGGGAATGCGCCGTTCATCGTCTTCGACGATGCCGATCTTGATCGGGCGGTCGAGGGGGCGATGATCGCCAAATATCGCAACTCAGGACAAACCTGTGTATGTGCCAACCGGATCTATGTGCAGTCGGGCATCCATGACGCCTTTGTGAGCAAGCTGACCGCAGCCACCGAGGCGCTCAAGGTCGGCAACGGCGCCAAGCCCGGTATCGAGCAGGGTCCGTTGATCGACAAGGGGACCTATGACAAGGTCAGCGAACTCGTCGCCGACGCCAGCTCCAAGGGTGCTGAAGTCGTCACCGGTGGCGGCGCGCACGAACTTGGAGGCACCTGGTTTCAACCCACCGTCATCACCGGAGTGAACGCCGAAATGCGCGTGGCGCGTGAGGAAATATTCGGCCCTGTCGCAGCCGTTTTCAAGTTCGATGTCGAAGAGGATGCCGTAACAGCTGCCAATGACACCGAATTCGGCTTGGCCGCTTATGTCTACACACGCGATCTGGGGCGCTGCTTCAGGATAAGCGACAGCCTGCAATACGGGCTGATCGGCATCAATGAAGGCTTGATTACGACCGTTGAAGCGCCTTTTGGCGGGCTCAAGGAAAGCGGATCGGGCAAAGAAGGCGGCACCCAGGGGCTTGGCGAATATCAGGACACCAAATACGTCTGCATCGGCGGTATCTAGCTCAGACATCTACTATGTGGATCTCCTTGGAGGGGGTGGCTAATTCTACAAGCCATCCCCTCTGTTCAGTTCAACCTGGTAGGTCGCAAATTCGGTGAGATAGTAGCTCTCGCGCAATTCTACCACGCGATCGGCAAGATCGTGGGCTTTCCGATTGACCTTCAACAAAGGCGCGCCGACCTCGATCGAGAACAGGCGCGCGATTTTCTCGTCCGCAACCGCTGCAGCCACAGACTCGCTAGCGGACATGATCGTGATTCCAAAACGTTCACTCAGATAAGGGTAAAGAGAACTTGGCAAGGGCAGATCGTTTTCCATGCCTTTGCAAAGGGAGGCCGAGAAACTCATGGCCTCCACCGCGAATGGCCGCCCGCCATTGTGCCTGACCCGCCTGAGTTCGTAGACTTCCGTCGCGGAGGGAGACAGGATCTTCCGTTCAAGCTCGGTGGCTTGCCTGCGCAGGATATCTTCCTTGAGAGTGTCAGGAATGACAATGCTGCCCTCCCCGTCCCTGAGCCTGAAGAATGCGAAAAGAGCCTCTTCCGGCGTTGTCCGGGATACGGAGGTCCCTCGTCCGGGGTGGCGAACGAGCAGGCCTCTCTTTTCCATCGAACTCAGGGCTTTCCGGATGGTTCCCTGACTGACGTTGAATTCCTCTGCCAGCACGAACTCATTAGGCAATTGCTGGCCCGGCATCCATGTTTTGTTGGCGATACGGTTCACCATCTCCAGTTCCGCGCGCTTGTAGAGTGGTTGCGCTTCCAGACGTGTCCCCTTTATCTTGCTCTCGCGACGCCGGCCAGCGCTTGAATTTGCCGAGACTTCCATGGCACCCCTCCTCCTTAAACATGTATTTGTTGTATCATATAAATGATAAAACAATTTCGGCAATTCACCTCCAATGCAAGACATCAACCAGACTGCGAAGAGAAGCTTGAGGCGATCGCTCCTGCGCAGGCGCAAAAACACTCGGTCGAAGCGCAAACGGACACTCGGGTAATCCCTCGACATCGAAATCGAGATTTTTCAAGCCATGCATTTCGATCGCAAGCAGATCCCGGTCCCACCTATGTCGCTAGGTGGCAGGGATTTGTCTACGTCGCTTTCGTCATAGATGTATTTGTGCGCCGGATTGTCGGATTTCCGCGATGCGCAACAAACCAACAAGACGGACGCAAAGGGCATTGCCCATATCTTGCGAACCGGGTGAGTCAGTCCCGTTCATATGAAGAGCCGAGAAGCCCACGGACTGAGGGCGCTTTTGAGCACGCATAAAGCTTTGCTCAAGAAGACAATGGATCTGGCCAACGAGGTTCGTGGGCTGCTGAAAATTATGTTCAGGCCCGCACCGGTGCCGTAATCCGCAATTTCCTCTCCCAGAGGGCCGACAACATCCTCTCCAACCAGCCCGATCTGAGCGGACGCCTGATGGATCAGGGCGGACTCAGCGCGACCGAGAAAGTCGCGGTCTCCACCAATTACGAGTCCGGGTCATTGCAGGTGAATTTCGCAGGCAGCCTGACACGGTTGATGTCCGGCCAGGCAATTTCCGACATGGCGGACGAGAAAACCTAAGGCTACGACGGCCCCGGGACTGGCGAGGCGGCCGTCGAAGGAGACGAGGAAAGACGCACCACACGGTTCAACCTCTGGGTCAAGGGCATCCTGTCCAAGTCCAAGCTCGATGGAAATGAGCAGGGTTTCGGAGCTTTCCACGTCGGGGCCGATTACCGGGTTACGCCGGACCTGATGCTCGGCACACTGGTGCAATTCGACTGGGCGGATGAAAACAATGAAGCCTCGGCGACATCGGCGTCGGGAACGGGATGGCTTGCCGGTCCCTATGCGGTTTACCGACTGCACCAGAACGTGATCCTCGACGGATACGTTGCTTACGGCCAATCCGACAACAAGGTCAGCCCGTTCGGCATCTATACCGACAGCTTCGACACCAACCGCTTTCTGGCGCGCGGTCAGATTACAGGCGATTTCGACTATGCCGGCTGGACCGTCGCGCCGCAATTGTCGGCAAGCTATCTTGTGGAAACCCAGAAGGCCTGTGTCGACAGCAACGGCGTCGCCATCGCCGAGCAGGTTATCGAAGTCGGCCAACTGTCCTTCGGCCCGAGTTTCCACAAGAACCACGTTCTCGACAACGATGTCGTGCTTAGCAGCCGATGCCGAAGACGTCAGCGTTTAATGTGACGATACCCCTCGACCTCATCCCGATCCAACGCAAAACCATCCCGGCGAGAAGCAAATCGGCTATCGGTTACTGCAGGCGCGGCTCCACCAAAGACCACTTCAATCCCGTTTATCGGCATTGCGATCCCGCATAACTGCAATCCGTTCCCATGAAACGACAATCGGGTCCCACGTAACTGCAATCGCATTCCGCCGCACGACAATGAATTCGCCCAAAACGCCGCGCCAGGATCCGGCCGATTTCGACCTTTGGTCGCTTCAACCGTGTGGCTGCGTTCAGATGCATTTTCTATAAACATCTGAAATCAAGAGACATTATCAGCCTTCGCGGGGGGCGCTGCACGCGTATTTGCGCCATTTTCACTCCAAGTGGCAAGAGACCGGTTCGCCTAAGAAAATTTGCACCGCCACAACTCATTGAATAGATAACCAAATTGGTTGACGCGCCGCCCTCGTTCTGCGCGCATTCCCGGCGTTCTCAACGTAAGCTGCAATTGTATCGAGGTAGCAGAACGTGACCTGCCCCCTGCACTTCAGCCAAATTCTGAATGTCCTTAAGAAGTATTGGTTTGCGCGGCCCGGCGTACTGGCCTGCGAGAGAAGTCAAGCTTCAGAACAGGGAGCGGCCGTGATCGCCTGGGAGACAATCAGGCAAAGGCAGTCTTGGTTGTACTTTGCGAGGCGGTATTCCCTGTCCCATATCCAGACCATTCGGCGGGAGCAGAAGCAAACAACTGTTAACCACCGCAGCATGTTCTTGTCAAAAAACAGATTTAAAACACGAAAATAATCCATTTCTAAACAGAATACACATTAGCTCGTGCTGCTATGTGCATGTTGGACACAAAGGATAGACCATGCAAGCCAGACGTGTATCGGAATTGTCGGCACTGCAGAACGAGATACTCGAATCCGTTGCAAAAGGCGTTCCCTTTGCCACGGTCGCCGACACCCTGTGTCGCCGTGCCGAGGCGCTTGCCCCCGGAGCATGCTGCACAATTGCTTCAATCGATTCCGCGGGGCTGATCCATCCGGTTGCCGGTCCCAGTCTGCCGCAGACCTATGGCGAGGCGATCGAGGGACTTCCGATCGGGCCCAAGGTGGGGTCGTGCGGCACAGCTGCCTATCTCGGCACACCCGTAGAGGTCACCGATATCGCCACAGATCCTCTGTGGGAGGGTTTTACGGAGCTTGTTCTTCCCCTTGGGCTGAAGGCCTGCTGGTCCAGTCCGATCAAATCGGCTGAAGGTCGAGTGGTGGGGACCTTTGCATTCTATTACAGAGAAACCCGCGGGCCCAGCGACCTGGAGCGGCAACTGGTTGATACCTGTGTTCACCTGTGCTCCATCGCAATCGAGCGCGATGAAGACAGCCGCCGTCTGAAGCATCTGGCCTATCATGATCAGCTGACCGGGCTTTCCAACCGCTATGCCTTTAACGAACGGGTTGCGGACAGCATGGCCTCGCCGCAGCAGAGCTTCGGATTGTTGATGCTGGACATCGACAACATGAAGCTGGTCAATGACAGCATGGGACATTCCGTTGGCGATGCCATGATCCGCGAAGTCGGGAACCGTCTTGCCTCTGCCGGCAAAGAGATCACTGTCTACCGCCTGGGCGGTGACGAGTTTGCCGTCATTTGTGCCAGATGCAGCGATTCCGAAAAGCTGGCGGCGCTCGCCCGGCGGTTGCTTGACGAGATGGGGCAGCCCTTCGAATGTGATGGCAACTTCATCATGTTGCAGATCACCATTGGTGGCGTGCTGAGCAAAATGGATGGCACCAGTGCAGATGTCTTGCTGCAGAATGCCGATCTGGCGCTTTATCACGCCAAGCAGTCCGCACGTGGCGATTACATCCATTTCGAACCTGGTTTGCGCACGTCAATCCAGTGCCGTACCGAACAGATTGCGCTGCTGGACAAGGCGCTCGACGAGGGCCGGGTCTTCGCCCACTTCCAGCCGGTTATTTGTATTCGCAGGGCAAAAATCATCGGGGTCGAGGCTTTGGCCCGCATTAGAACCGATGAGGGAGACATCATCAGTGCCGGGGCGTTTTCCCTGGGGTTGAGCGATTCCAAAAATGCCTTTCGCCTGACAAGTCGCATGCTGGATCAGATTGCCAGCAACATGCGCGCCTGGATGGATGAGGGGCTGGAGCTGCGTCACGTGGCCCTGAACCTCTCCACTGTCGATTTTCAGCGCGGCAACCTCGACGAACGCCTTCGGGCGGCATTTGAGGCATATGCAGTGCCGCTGCACTACCTGCAGATCGAAGTTACCGAAAATGTCCTGATGAACCAGGAGGTTGCCAGCCAGGTTGCCCGGCTGCGGGAACAGGGCATGCAGGTGGCGCTTGACGATTTCGGAACGGGATTCGCTTCACTCAGCCATTTGAAGGATTTTCCGCTCGACTATATCAAGATCGACAAGTCCTTTATCGACAACCTTCTTTCCGACATCGCCTGCGGGGCAATTGTCGAGGCGTTGATTTCCGTGGCGCAGAAGATGCAGATCGGCATTGTCGCCGAAGGGATCGAGTCCGCGGAACAGGCGACCCGCCTTCTTGAAATCGGCTGCCCTCTGGGCCAGGGATACCATTATTTCCGGCCGGTCGATGGTGAGACCATCGCCACATTGCTGCGGTCTTTTGACGACGCCGCCGAGCAACAGGCCAATGTAAAAAATGGTCAGCGCAAGCGGGCCTAAAAAATCACCTGATGCGAAGCCTTGTATGCGCCAGGATCGCAAGGCTGGAGCGTTTCAGGGAAAAGCAACCGGCGGATCGCCAGGCTGCCATTGCGGATATTTTTCCATGATGCGGGCAAAGCGATCTGACTCCAGAAATCGCGCGAGCCAATTCTGCAATCCGGGCCACGGCTGGGCGTCGAACCAGTCCTTGTCAATGAAGGCAAACTGCCTCACGAACGGCACAATTGCGAAGTCGGCCAGCGTCGGCCGGTCAAGCATCCAGTCGCCGATTGCCTGATCAAGATCGGTGAGGAAGCTGGCTGCGATATCGCGCTGGCTTGCCGGATCGACGCCTGGATAGCGGTTGGCGTATTTGGTCCGGTCCAGCGCGTCTTTGAATGGACCGTCGGCACGGGCAATCCACTCAAATCCCGCCTTCGGCATCTTCAGCCAGTCCTCCGGGTCTCTCTGTTGCAAGGCCCAGATCATCACATCAAGGCTTTCGTCGATGACGCAGTCAGTCGTGACCAGACATGGCACTGTTGCGCTCGGCGAGGCGTCGAGGAAAGCCGCGGGCTTGTCGCGCAGCACGATTTCCCGCAGCTCGACGGTAAGCCCTGCTGATGCAATGGCAAGACGTGCGCGCATGGCATAGGGGCATCGGCGGAAAGAATAGAGAACCGGATTTGTCATGCCCGTGCTCTAGCAAACTCAGCCAGGTTTTCAAATCGGGCTCTGCAGTCAGCTCCGCCGATACCAATTCAGCCGGTCAACTATTTACCCCAGTTCAGGGCCATCACATCGAGATCTGTCGCCAGCTCGATCAGGCGGGTTCTGGTGCGCTCCGACATCGGCTTCAAGGGATGGCGAACATGCTCGCTCCTGATCACGCCGCCTTCCTTGAACACCGCCTTGGCGGCCCGCAAGCCGCATTGCCGGTTCTCGTGATTGATCAATGGCAGGCATTTCTGCCACTGATCCAGTGCCGCCTGTTTGTCCCCTGCCAGAAAATGCGTGACGATCGGCCGGATCTTTTCCGGAAACATTGCC
>CAXBIE010000095.1:0-16543 GCA_963975635.1 uncultured Hoeflea sp.
TGATCGAAGATACGATCCATGATCCAGAGCCCTTCGGTCGGTTGCAGGGGCAGCGGAGGTTCATAGCCCAGCTGCGGCTCGCTTGTTGGATGGAACGGCTGTAAAGTCAACCGATGGACCAGGTTGAAGGATCGTATTTCAAGGGTCGATTGAAGGCTAGTCTCCGGACCACCGGGGCAGGACTGATGCGGCTGGTTTATCCGCCTGTCTGCTCGGGATGCGGCAAGATGGTGGGCCAGCCGGCGGGCTTGTGTCCACAGTGCTGGGCGACGGTGCGGTTCATCGAACGGCCCTATTGCGAGATTACCGGAGTGCCTTTCGATCATGATCGCGGTGAGGGACTTGTGTCGCCTGAGGCGATTGCCCATCCGCCGGCCTATGCGAAGGCGCGGGCAGCGGTTTTTCATGACGGTGTCGCGCGCAAGATCGTCCATGGCCTGAAATATTCGGATCGGGCGGATCTCGCTGCGATGATGGCAGCCTGGATGATCCGGGCGGGGCGGGACGTGGTTGACGACAGCGATGTCGTTATTGCTGTGCCGCTGCATCGAAGCAGGTTGTTTGCGCGGCGTTACAATCAATCAGCCGAGCTTGCGCGGTCTCTTGCGCGGCTCTCGGGGAAACCGTTCTTGCCGGGCGTGATGCGGCGGATTCGCGCCACACGCCAGCAGGTTGGTCTGGGTTTGAGGGCCAGGCAGGACAATGTTCGCGGGGCCTTTTCCATCAAGCCGGAACAGGTGCAGAGAATTCTCGGGCTCAAAGTGCTCCTGGTCGATGATGTGCTGACAACCGGATCAACCGTGGAAGCCGCAACCCGGGCTTTACTGCGCGCCGGCGCAGGGCAGGTCAATGTGCTGACCTTTGCCAGGGTTGCAAGCCCGGGCGAGGAAACCCTATATGCTTGAGAGGTCAAGAAGGCCTGGAGACAATCGGAGACCCGTATGGCAGACGTAATCCTCTACACACGACAGTTTTGCGGATTTTGCACCGCAGCCAAACGGTTGCTCGACAGCAAGAGCGTCAGCTACACCGAACACGACGCAACCTTTTCTCCGGATCTGAAACAGGAAATGATCGGCAAGGCAAATGGCCGGGCTACGTTTCCGCAGATCTTCATTGATGGCGTTCATGTTGGCGGCTGTGACGAGTTGCATGCTCTCGACAGTGCGGGCAAGCTTGATCCCATGCTAACGGGAGCCTGAATCATGCGTGAACTGGTTGTCGCTGCTGTTCAAATGCGATCGGGTGTCGAGCCTGAAGCGAACATAGAATCAATGGACGCGCTGGTTCGCGAAGCGGCATCGCGTGGTGCCCGCTATGTTCAGACGCCGGAAATGACCGGTGCGGTTCAGAAAAACCGCAAGGGTCTGCGCGCCATCCTCAAGACGGAAGCAGACGACACAGTCCTCAGGGCAGCTGCATCGCTTGCCCGCGAACTTGGCATTTTTCTTCATATAGGCTCGACGGCGATCGACGTCGGCCAGGACATGACCGCCAATCGCGGCGTTGTGTTCGGACCGGATGGCAGTCTTCTTGCCCGCTATGACAAGATCCACATGTTCGACGTGGACCTGGACAATGGCGAGAGCTGGCGGGAAAGCGCCGTCTACCGGCCCGGTGAGATTGCGCGCACCATTGATCTTGGTGTTGCCCGGTTGGGAATGGGCATCTGCTACGACATCCGGTTTCCTCACCTGTTCCGTGACCTGGCATTGGCCGGCGCGGATATCCTGACAGCGCCGGCAGCCTTCACGAGACAGACAGGTGAAGCGCACTGGCATGTGCTGCAACGCGCCAGGGCGATCGAGAACGGAGCTTTCGTGGTCTCGGCCGCGCAAGGCGGCGTGCATGAGGATGGCCGTGAAACCTATGGTCACTCGCTGATCGTTGACCCGTGGGGCCGCGTGATTGCAGAGGCTGTGGGCGATGAACCCGGTGTCATTGTTGCCAGCCTGGCGCTGGATGACGTTAACGCGGCGCGGAGCAAGGTTCCCAATCTGAAGAATGCCCGCGGCTACCGCGTTGAAAGCGGCACGCAGGCTACAGTGCAGGCAGCGACAGGAGAGAGAGTGGCGTGATCCGCTTTTCTTTGCATTGCGACAAGGATCATGAATTTGAGGGATGGTTTTCCTCGAGCAGCGACTTTGACGGCCAATCCGAGCGTGGACTGGTCGAGTGCCCCGTTTGCGGTTCGCGGCAGATCGGCAAGTCGCTGATGGCGCCTGCGGTGGCTGTTTCCAGGAACGCCCCGGCGCCAAAGCTGGCGATGGACCCGGAAAAGCGCGAAATGATGCGCAAACTCCGTGACATCGTACAGGCGGTCAAGCAGAATTCCGAAGATGTTGGTGACCGGTTTGCCGATGAGGCGCGCAAGATCCACCACGGTGAAACCGAAGCGCGCGGCATCATCGGCAAAGCTTCGAACGATGACGCGAAGTCGTTGATCGAGGAGGGTATCGAAATCGCCCCGCTGCCGGAATTTCCGGATGACTTGAGTTGATATGAGCACGTCGGAGTCTCATCTGGCCATGTACAATTTTGGCCTTCATGTTGCACCGGAAGTGCAGGGTTTTGTCCGGCGCGAGCCGTTGAATTTTGCTGCCGCCGAAAAGGCATCGGGATTTGTCGGGCGCTCGGGATATCGCGGCGAGCCGGGGCCGAGAAGCTGGGGTGTGATGGCGTTCCCGCGGTTTCTTAAGGGCAGCGGGTTTGACAGTGGACCTTCCTCACTGTCGCTCTGGGAAGACATCGAAAGCCTGATGGCATTCAGCTATGCGGGTGTCCACGCCGAGGCGCTGAAAAATGCGCGAAACTGGAACACCAAGAACGACTGGCCGCCATTGGTGCTGTGGTGGGTTGAAGCGGGGCGGCGCCCGGATTGGGAGCGCGCTGCGAAGAAGCTTGAGTGGTTGCATGACCACGGGCCGGGCCCGCAGGCTTTCACCTTCAAGCAACCCTATGGTCGGGATGGCAAGCCTTTGGAGATTGATCGGGCGCGGGTCAAGGCGCTGATGCAGGCGAACGTGGCCGGTCAGAGCGAACTGCTTGAGCAGCTCAAGGATATTCCGGTCTGAGGGCTGCGTGGCTGACGTGCTGTTCCGGCAACAGTGTCCCGGCGATTCTGCCAGAGCGGGATGTGTCAGGCAGTCTTGGGCCGTTCCAGGAGCATCATGTAATTGACGTCCATATCGCGCGACAGGTTCCACTGGTCCTGCAGGGGATTGTAGAACACGCCAGTGCGGTCGATGACATTCATCCCCGATGCATTCAACGGAGTTTCGATTTCTTCCGGGCGGACCAGTTTCTCATACTGATGGGTACCGCGCGGCAGCCAGCGCAAGACGTACTCCGCCCCGATGATGGCCAGCGCGCGGGCTTTCATGGTCCGGTTGATGGTGGCTACGAACATCAGGCCGCCCGGTTTGACCATCTCGGCACAGGAGGTGAGAAACAAATCGACATCGGAGACGTGCTCGACCACCTCCATATTGAGCACGATGTCAAAGCGTTCGCCGCGAGCGGCCAGATCCTCGGAGGTCACCGCCTCGTAACTGACATCCACACCACTTTGTTCGGCATGGATGGTCGCGACTTCGATATTGGTGCGTGACGCATCGGCACCCAGAACCTCCGCGCCCATGCGCGCCATCGGTTCGGAAAGAAGGCCACCGCCACAGCCGATGTCGAGTAACCGCAAACCCGTCAGAGGCTTGTCACTTCTAGGGTCGCGGCCAAAATGCGCGGCGACATGATCGCGAATGTAGGTCAGGCGTACCGGATTGAATTTGTGCAGGGGGCGGAATTTGCCATTCGGGCTCCACCATTCCGCCGCCATGGCCGAAAACCGCGCGACTTCGTCCTGATCGATCGTTGTCTGGGCGGCTTCGGTCATGGGGCTCTCCGGCGTTGTGTTTCCGACATTCAACTCGGGCGTGAGGCCCCGGTTGTCAAGAGTTGGCGATGTCGCATCAGCGATCCGGTTGCAGCCGGGCTGATTTTTGGCTAAGAGATCGCCACCTTCCGCTCCGGTCTCCGGGGCGGTTTTTCTTGCCCGGTTTCGGGCTTGTCAGCGGATGATACAGCATGGCCCGCATAGTGATGAAATTTGGCGGCACTTCGGTTGCCGACCTTGACCGGATCCACAATGTCGCCCGGCACGTCAAGCGTGAGGTCGATGCGGGACACCAGGTTGCCGTGGTGGTGTCGGCGATGGCCGGCAAAACCAACGAGCTGGTGAACTGGGTTCAGCAGATGCCGAAGGTCGCAGGCGCCAGCGCTTCGTTTTACGATGCGCGCGAGTATGACGCCATCGTTGCATCGGGCGAACAGGTTTCCAGCGGATTGCTGGCTATCGCGCTGCAGTCCATGGGTGTGGATGCCCGATCCTGGCAGGGTTGGCAAATCCCGATCAAGACCGACAATGCCCATGCAGCAGCGCGTATTGTCGATATTGACGGATCGGAATTGATCCGCCGGTTTGAAATGGGGCAGGTTGCGGTTGTCGCCGGATTCCAGGGCGTTGGTCCCGACAACCGGTTGGCAACGCTTGGCCGCGGTGGGTCGGATACCAGCGCGGTGGCGATTGCGGCGGCGGTCAAGGCGGATCGCTGTGACATCTACACCGATGTCGATGGTGTTTATACGACGGACCCGCGGATCGAGCCGAAGGCGCGGCGGATGAAGAGAATTGCGTTCGAGGAAATGCTGGAAATGGCATCTCTCGGCGCCAAGGTGCTGCAGGTGCGCTCGGTCGAGCTGGCCATGGTTCACAAGGTGCGAACCTTTGTGCGCTCGAGCTTTGACGATCCGGATGCGCCTGGAATGGGGGATCTGCTCAATCCGCCCGGAACTCTTATTTGCGACGAGGAAGAAATCGTGGAACAGGAAGTCGTTACCGGCATTGCCTACGCCAAGGACGAAGCGCAGATTTCTCTGAGACGGCTTGCCGACCGGCCAGGCGTTTCTGCGGCGATCTTCGGTCCGCTCGCGGATGCCCATATCAATGTCGACATGATCGTCCAGAACATCTCTGAAGATGGATCGCGGACCGACATGACCTTCACTGTGCCGTCAAGCGATGCCGAAAAGGCATTGGCGGTGCTTGAGGGCCAGAAGCAAGTGGTCGGCTATGATGTGGTGCAGAGCGAATCAGGCCTGGCGAAGGTTTCCGTCATTGGCATCGGTATGCGCAGCCATGCCGGCGTGGCCGCCAGCGCATTTAAGGCGCTTGCAGAAAAATCCATCAATATCAAAGCAATAACAACTTCAGAAATCAAGATTTCTATTTTGATTGACGGCGCTTATGCTGAGCTGGCGGTAAGGACTTTGCATTCCGTCTACGGTCTGGATAAGACTTAGCCATCGGGATCCAAATAAATCGGCAAAAGCCGAACATTGCCAGCCGGCCGGGAGTATTTCCGGGCGGGACACACGAATTGGGAGAATGAAGCGCGATGAGAGACCTTTCCGCAGGTCCGCGCGTCCTTCTCAGGCGGTTGCGCGAATTGATGGCGGAGCCCCTTGAGCCGCAGGAGCGCCTTGACCAGATCGTCCGCCAGATCGCGGCCAATATGGTTGCCGAAGTGTGCTCTTTTTACGTCCTGCGCGCGGATGGCGCGCTGGAGCTTTTTGCCACCGAGGGCCTGAACAAGGATTCGGTGCACCTGGCACAGCTGAAGATGGGCCAAGGTCTGGTTGGCACCATTGCGGCCAGCGCCCGGTCGCTCAACCTGTCAGACGCCCAGTCGCATCCGGCCTTTACCTACCTGCCGGAGACCGGGGAAGAGATCTACAACTCCTTCATGGGGGTTCCGGTTCTTCGCGCCGGCCGGTCCTTGGGTGTTCTGGTGGTGCAGAACAAGGCGCATCGCAAATACCGCGAGGATGAAGTCGAGGCTCTTGAAACCACCTCGATGATTCTTGCCGAGATGATCGCCGCGGGTGAACTCAAGCAGATCACCAGGCCGGGACTTGAGCTTGACCTCACCCGCCCGGTGACGATTGAAGGCGACGCTTATGGCGATGGCATTGGTCTTGGCCATGTCATTCTGCATGAGCCGCGGATCGTGGTCACCGAGCTTCTCAATGATGACATCGATGCTGAACTTCAGCGGCTCGAAGAGGCCTTGGGGTCGCTGCGCATTTCCATCGACAACATGCTGTCGCGGCGTGATGTCTCGATGGAGGGGGAGCACCGGGCGGTGCTTGAAGCCTACCGCATGTTTGCCCATGACCGCGGCTGGGTCAGAAAACTCGAAGAAGCCATCCGTAACGGGCTGACCTGCGAAGCGGCAGTGGAGAAAGTGCAGAGCGATACCCGCGCCCGCATGATCCACATGACCGACTCCTATTTGCGCGAGCGGCTGCACGATTTCGACGATCTGGCAAACCGTTTGCTCAGGCAGCTGACCGGGTTTGTGCCGGGTGGCAAAGGCTTGCCGCAGGATGCGATCATCGTGGCGCGTGCCATGGGCGCTGCGGAACTGCTTGATTATCCGCGAGAGGCAATCCGTGGCCTTGTGCTTGAGGACGGCGCGGTGACAAGCCATGTGGTGATCGTCGCCCGGGCGATGGGAATTCCGGTTGTCGGCCAGGTGATCGGTATCGCCTCGCTTGCGGAAAATCGCGATTCCATCATTGTTGATGGCGAGGACGGTGTTGTGCACCTGCGTCCGATCTCCGACGTTCAGGATGCCTATGCAGACAAGGTCCGATTCCGGGCCAAGCGGCAGGAACAGTTCAGAGCGTTGCGTACGGTTGAACCGCGCACGCGGGACGGGCAGTATATAACGCTGCAGATGAATGCTGGGCTGCTGGTCGATCTGCCGCAACTGAGCGAATCGGGCGCCAGCGGCATCGGGCTGTTCCGGACAGAGCTGCAGTTCATGATTGCCTCGACGATGCCTAAGGCTGATGAACAGGAAAACCTGTATCGCAACGTGCTGCGGCAGGCCGCCGGCAGCCCTGTGACATTCCGGACCCTGGATATCGGTGGCGACAAGGTGGTGCCTTATTTCCGGTCTGCGGAAGAGGAAAATCCCGCGCTGGGATGGCGCGCCATCCGGCTGTCACTGGACCGGCCGGGATTGTTGCGGACCCAGTTGAGAGCGCTTCTGAAGGCTGCGGCCGGAGCCGAGCTCAAGCTGATGCTGCCGATGATCACCGAGGTCAACGAGCTCCGCCTGGCGCGTGAACTGTTGAACAAGGAGGTCAGGCACCTCTCCCGCTTCGGCTATCAGCTGCCGCGCAGTTTGCAGTTTGGTGCCATGCTGGAAGTGCCGAGCCTGCTCTGGCAGCTTGAAGAATTGATGGAAGAGGTGGATTTCGTCTCCGTCGGATCCAACGACTTGTTTCAGTTCCTGATGGCGGTCGATCGCGGCAATTCCCGCGTCGCCGACAGGTTCGACACCTTGGGACGGCCGTTCCTGCGTGTGCTCAGGCAGATTGTCGAGGCGGCGAACCGGACCAACACCTCATTGACCCTATGCGGCGAAATCGCCGGCAAACCGCTCTCTGCAATGGCTTTGCTCGGTATCGGTTTCCGCAATATTTCAATGTCGCCGGCGGCTATCGGTCCGGTCAAATCGATGCTGCTGTCGCTTGATCTGGGCAAACTTGAGGAAGCTCTGCTGCCGGTGATTGCCGATACGAGCAGCGAAAAAACCGTTCGCGAATTCCTGATGGACTTTGCCGACGCCAATGGCGTGAGCCTCTAGGATCAAACATGGCGCGATTGCCGACCCAGAAAATCCGTGAACTTGAACGCCGTTTTGGTGAAGTCGAGGCCCGCATGTCGGCGGGGCCGGATGCTGAAACCTATGTGAAGCTGGCGTCCGAATACTCCGAACTGCAGCCTCTCGTCGGAGAGATCCGCGAGCTGTCCAAAGCTGAAGCCGAGCGCGCAGATCTGACAGCAATGTTGACCGACAGCTCGACCGACCGCGAGATGCGGGAGATGGCTGACGACGAGCTGAAGGCGCTCAAGAGCAAAATCGAAAAGCTTGAACAGCAAATCGAGATCATGCTTCTGCCCAAGGACGCCGCCGACGAACGCAGCGCCATTGTCGAAATTCGCGCCGGCACCGGAGGCTCCGAGGCCGCGCTGTTCGCCGGCGACCTTTTTCGCATGTATGAGCGCTACGCATCGGCGCAAGGGTGGCGCGTCGAGGTGCTGTCGGCAAGCGAGGGCGAGGCTGGCGGCTACAAGGAAATCATCGCCACCGTCTCCGGAAAAGGCGTGTTTGCGCGTCTGAAATTCGAATCCGGCGTCCACCGGGTTCAGCGCGTGCCGGAAACCGAATCAGGTGGACGCATCCACACATCGGCAGCGACCGTGGCTGTGCTGCCGGAAGCCGAGGACATCGATATCGAGGTCCGGCAGGAAGATATCCGGATCGATACGATGCGGGCATCGGGTGCCGGTGGGCAGCACGTCAACACCACGGACTCGGCGGTGCGCATCACCCATCTTCCGACCGGCCTGGTTGTGACCTCTTCGGAAAAATCCCAGCATCAGAACAGAGCCCGGGCGATGCAGGTTCTCAGAGCCCGGCTTTACGACATGGAACGCCAGAAGGCGGATGACGAACGCTCGCAATCGCGCCGCAGCCAGGTGGGGTCGGGCGACCGGTCGGAACGTATCCGCACCTACAATTTTCCGCAGGGCAGGGTGACTGATCACCGTATCAACCTCACGCTCTACAAGCTCGATCGAATGATGATGGGTGAGATTGACGAGATCGTTGATGCACTGATCTCCGATCATCAGGCTGGCCAGCTTGCGACCCTTGGCGGTCATGACCAAGCCTGATCAGGCGAGAGCCGCGACTTTGGGTGCGGCCTGGCTTGCGACGCGCAATGCATTGCGGTCTGCGGGTTTTGACACTGCCGATCTTGATGCCCGCCTACTGGTGGCAAGTCTTGCAGGGGTTGAACCGCATCAGCTGGTAACGGCTGGCGAGATGCCATTGGAACAGTCTGTCCGCGACCGGTTGAACTCGGCGGTGCAGGACAGGCTGAATGGCAAGCCGGTTCACCGCATATTGGGCGCGCGAGAGTTCTACGGACTGAATCTTGCTCTGTCCCCGGCAACGCTGGAGCCGCGGCCCGATACGGAGACGCTGATTGAAGCCGTGTTGCCACTGGTTCGTGAAACCATAACGGTAAAAGGCACGTGTTCGATTGCCGATCTGGGAATCGGAACAGGAGCCATCGGCCTGGCGCTGGTGGCCGAGTGTCCGGATGCGCGTTGTCTCGGGATTGATGTCTCGGCTGAAGCCGTAGCCACTGCGCTTGAGAATGCAAAAGCCCTGGGGCTGGCCGGGCGCTACAATGCGATGACGGGTGATTGGCTTGCGGGCATTGAAACACGCTTCGATCTGATCGTTTCCAATCCACCCTACATCCCGACTTCCGATCTGGCTTTGCTTTCGAGGGAAGTGATTGATCATGATCCGATGCTGGCGCTGGATGGCGGGGCCGACGGGCTTGATGCCTACCGGGTGATTGCCGCCCAATCGGGTGAACGGCTTGAAGACAAAGGACATCTGGCGCTGGAGATCGGGATTGGACAAAGTCAGTCGGTGACAGCGCTTTTTGCGGCCCGCGGATTTCAACGGGTGGACATTTTTTCTGACCTCGGAGGCGTTGATCGGGTCCTCCTTTTCAAGATGCCAAGCAGGCCGATAGCGGCCCAGCAGGCCTTTTAATCGTACCCTCAAAGAAAAGGCTTGGAATTGCAGGCAAATATGGCTAGTTTCCCGGTCAGCGCCGGATATGAAGTCTTGAAACAGATTCGATCCAAACGGCTCGGCTCTAGGAACCCGCTAAATTTAGACGTTGGTTCACAGGAAAGCCTCTGGCGCGGGTATCTGAATTTGAACCCATAATGGTGACGGGATCCGTGAATGGTCCTTTGTCGCGGCGCAACCTGCGAGCCATCTATTTTGGCCAAAGCGCCCAACAGATTTTTTCAGGAAAACAACCAGGTGACTATCGAATGAGGCCAGGACAGCAAAACAAGCGCGGTCGCGGACGCAGCGGAAACAACAACAATAACGGTGGGGGCAATCGCAAAGGCCAGAACCCGCTTTCGCGCTCCTACGACAGCTCCGGTCCCGACGTGAAGATTCGCGGAACCGCCCAGCATGTGGCGGAAAAATACATGAACCTTGCCCGCGATGCGCAAAGTTCCGGCGACCGCGTGATGGCCGAGAACTATTTGCAGCATGCCGAGCACTACAACCGGATTATCCTGACCGCCCAGGCCCAGATGCAAGAGCGGTTTCAGCGCGACGACAACCAGTCACAAGCTCGCGAATCGCAAGATCAGGACGATGATGATCGCGATTCCGATGATGAGACAGACAACAACGCCCAGGATCAGCGCAGCGACCGTAACGAGCAGCAGACCCGCTCCGAGCGGCAGCCGCGTCAGGAGCGTTCAGAGCGCCAGGATCGCGGCGAACGAAATGAACGTCAGGATCGCGGCGAACGGTCTGAGCGGCCTGAACGCAAGCCGCGTCCGGAGCCGAAGCCAAGGCCTGCCTATGATGCTGATGCACCTCAGCCAGTGATTGAAGGGGTTCCGGCCGAAGTGGCTATCGGTCAGGATGGCCCTGAAGAGACGGTGGCGGCAAAGCCTGCGCCACGGCGTCGCGGACGCCCGAAGAGGGTTCCCACTGAAGACCGCGCGGATGCTGCCGGTTCGGCCGACGACAAGCCGGCTGCTGCTGAACCTGCCGCGGCAGAGTAAGAGCAAGATTTTGAGTGAGTGCAAAACCCCGGTTGTTCGCAACCGGGGTTTTTTATTGCGCTGCGTGGTCTTTATCACGAAGCTGTGAATACCCATATCTGGTTTATCAATCGGGCTTGCCGCTAACGGGAGCTCGTCCGGACCCGCTGTTCCACGCCGCCAAGGGTGGGGCATGTAAAGGAGAAGACCATGAATATTGAAAAATACTCGGAACGCGTTCGCGGCTTTATCCAGTCGGCGCAATCCTATGCGCTGGCCGAAGGCCACCAGCAGTTCATGCCGGAGCATTTGCTGAAAGTGCTTATGGATGACGAACAGGGTATGGCGTCATCCTTGATCGAACGCGCCGGCGGCAGGCCTGCTGATGTGAAGCTTGCCAATGAGGCGGCGATTGCGAAATTGCCAAAGGTCTCGGGTGGCAATGGCCAGCTCTACCTTTCACAGCCCGTCGCGAAAGTGTTTCAATCTGCCGAAGACGCCTCCAAGAAGGCTGGCGACAGCTTTGTCACGGTTGAACGGTTGCTGTTGGCTCTGGTGATCGAAGCCTCGGCCGAGACGTCGAAGATCCTGAAGAATGCCGGTGTTGCAGCCCAGGCTCTGAACCAGACAATCAATGATATCCGCAAGGGCCGGACCGCTGACAGTGCCGGCGCAGAGCAGGGTTTTGATGCCTTGAAGAAATATGCTCGCGATCTGACCGAGGCTGCGCGTGAAGGCAAGCTTGATCCGGTGATTGGCCGCGATGACGAAATCCGCCGCACCATTCAAGTGCTGTCGCGCCGGACAAAGAACAATCCGGTGCTGATCGGTGAACCGGGCGTCGGCAAGACCGCGATCGCGGAAGGCCTGGCGCTCAGGATCGTCAATGGCGATGTGCCGGAATCACTCAAGGACAAGCAACTGATGTCGCTCGATATGGGCGCATTGATTGCGGGGGCGAAATATCGCGGCGAGTTCGAAGAGCGGCTCAAGGCTCTGCTTTCGGAAATCCAGGCCAACAATGGCGAGATCATTCTGTTCATCGACGAGATGCACACGCTGGTCGGCGCCGGCAAGTCCGACGGCGCGATGGATGCCTCCAATCTGCTCAAACCGGCGCTTGCGCGTGGTGAGCTGCACTGTGTTGGTGCAACCACGCTCGACGAATACCGCAAGCATGTGGAAAAGGATGCAGCTCTGGCCCGGCGGTTCCAGCCGGTCATGGTGGAAGAGCCGAGTGTCGAGGACACGGTGTCGATTCTTCGCGGGCTGAAGGAAAAATACGAGCAGCATCACAAGGTGCGGATCAGCGATTCGGCGCTGGTTTCGGCCGCCGTGCTGTCCAACCGCTACATCACCGACCGGTTCATGCCTGACAAGGCAATCGATCTGGTGGATGAATCGGCAGCACGCCTGAGGATGCAGGTTGATTCCAAGCCCGAAGAGCTTGATGAGCTCGACCGGCGCATCATGCAGCTCAAGATCGAGCGCGAGGCTCTGAAGAAGGAAACGGACCAGGCGTCGAAAGACCGGCTTGAGCGTCTCGACAAGGAGCTTTCGGACATCGAGGAAAAGTCCAGTGCGATGACGGCCCGGTGGCAGTCTGAAAAGCAGAAGCTTGGCATGGCAGCGGATCTCAAGCTGAAGCTGGAAGAAGCACGCAACGATCTGGCCATTGCCCAACGCAGTGGCGAGTATCAGCGAGCCGGGGAATTGGCCTATGCCGAAATTCCGGCGCTCGAGCGTCAGCTCGAGGAAGCGGAAGCTCACGGAGATAGTGAGGCGGGCGGCATGGTCGAGGAGACCGTCACGCCTGATCATATCGCCCATATCGTTTCACGCTGGACCGGTATTCCGGTCGACCGGATGCTGGAAGGCGAGCGTGACAAGCTTCTTCGGATGGAAGACGAGATCGGCAAGCGCGTTGTCGGCCAGGGCGAAGCCGTTCAGGCCGTATCCAAGGCTGTCCGGCGGGCACGTGCGGGCCTGCAGGATCCGAATCGTCCGATGGGGTCGTTCATCTTTCTCGGACCCACCGGTGTCGGCAAGACCGAACTGACCAAGGCTCTTGCAGAATTCCTGTTCGACGACGAAACCGCGCTGATCCGGATGGATATGTCCGAATATATGGAGAAACACTCGGTTTCCCGTCTGATCGGAGCACCTCCGGGCTATGTCGGCTATGACGAAGGCGGTGCACTGACGGAAGCGGTGCGGCGCAGGCCTTACCAGGTGATCCTGTTCGACGAAATCGAAAAGGCGCATCCTGATGTCTTCAATGTGCTTTTGCAGGTGCTTGATGATGGTCGCCTGACTGACGGTCAGGGCCGCACGGTCGACTTCCGCAACACGCTGATCGTCATGACCTCGAATCTGGGGTCCGAGTACCTGGCAGCACTGACTGATGATCAGGATGTGGATACCGCGCGTGATGACGTGATGAATGTGGTCCGGTCATCCTTCCGTCCGGAATTTCTCAACCGGATTGACGAGATCATCCTTTTCCACCGTTTGCGGCGGTCGGAAATGGGGGCGATCGTCGACATCCAGCTCAGCCGTCTGGGCAAGTTGCTGGTTGACCGGAAAATCGATGTCACGCTTGACGAGGAAGCCCGCATCTGGCTTGCCGACAAGGGTTATGATCCGGCCTATGGTGCGCGTCCGCTCAAGCGTGTCGTGCAGAAATACGTACAGGACCCGCTGGCTGAAAAGATCCTGCTTGGCGAGGTTGGAGAAGGCTCCCATGTCATCGTCGGGGCAGGCTCCGACCGGCTGGTGTTCTCGGTCTCGAGCGATGGGGCCGCAAATACCGGCGATGAACAGGGCGAAGCTGCCTGAACAGCGTAAAGACAAAAGGCGGGTCCTCGGATCCGCCTTTTTTCGTTTCAGACGGGTCGGCTTTGTCCGAGCTGCCAGAACGGCTTCACTCAGCGGATTGACGCGATGGTGTGTTCAAGCCAGGCGTTGCGATGCCGAAAAATGTCAGGCCGGACAGCTTCAAGATGGCCAAGTTCATCCTGTCGCGGGCGCTTTTTTCCTGTAACCGCGACCGGATGAAGCATCAGCGGCAGAACCGCTTGGAGACATTCTCTATGGAGATAAACGAATTTTGCCTTTCCCTGTTGGGGGTGACGCATGTCGTGCAATGGGGCGGCTCTGACGTCTACAAGGTTGGTGGCAAGGTATTTGCCATCATCAGTACGGACCCGGACAATCAGCCGCGGGTTACTTTCAAAGCGTCGGAGATGAGTTTCGAGATGCTGAAGAGCGAACCTGGAATGCGGCCGGCTCCCTATCTTGCGTCTCGTGGCTTCAAATGGCTGCAACGGTTTGATGAAAGGACGCTGGATGATCAGGCTTTGCGCGATTATATCCGCCAGTCCCACGCCATGGTGCTGGAGGGGTTGAGCAAGAAGAAGCGGCTGGCGCTGCAAAACCCGGGATCAGAGAGATAAAAGCGCAAGCCCAAAGCGCCGCGCATCGGAGTGGGTGCGAGGCGCCTTACCGCTTTGGCCTGTATCAGGCGCGGCGGCCAATTAACGGCTGGCGAGTTCCTTGTTCGCCATCTCGATGTCAAGCAGGGCGTTGATGCGATCGCGCTCGCGGGCAAACATGGCATAGGCATCACCCTCAAGGGATTTGCCGTCGGGGAGGCGGATGCGCATCGGGTCGACCTTGTTGCCATTGACGATCAATTCGTAGTGCAAATGCGGCCCGGTCGACAGCCCGGTCGATCCGACCGTTCCGATCACCTGGCCCTGACGAACCCGGGCACCCGAGCTGACGCCCTTAGCAATGCTGTTCTGGTGTGAATAGCTCGATTTGTAACCGTTGGCGTGGCGGATGATGGTTTGCCGGCCGTATCCGCCCGAATCCCAGCCGGCCTTTTCGACGATGCCGTTGCCTGAGGCAATGATCGGTGTGCCCCTGGGAGCGGACCAGTCGACGCCGGTGTGCATGCGCGAATATTTCAAGATGGGGTGGCGGCGCATGCCGAAGCCGGAGCGGAACTTGCCGTTGGGGACCGGATTGCGCAACAGGAATTGCCGGGCGCTGCGGCCTTCCTCGTCATAATAGTCAATGGAATTGTCTTCGGGGTGCTGGAAGCGGTAGAGCCGGATGGTGTTGCCGCCGAATTTGGCGTTGACGAACAGCAGCTCGGACTCTTCGGTCGCGGTGCCGCTGTCGTCGGTCACGGAGAAAAAGGCCTCGAGCGTGTCGGTGGGGCGCAGCTGCGACTGGAAATCGACATTGCTGGCCAGCATCCGGATGATCTGTCCGACCATATCGGCAGACATTCCGTAAAGCAGCGCCGAGCGGTAGATGCCATCATAGATATTGGGCAGGTCGCGGGCTGTTGCCACCGGGATGGCGGTTTCATCGAAGGCGGAGCGGACGGCGGGCGTGGGCGGCGGCTCGTTGCCGACAACGAAGCCGTTGTGATCGGACAGCGCCACGGTGATCATGTGGCTCGAGTTCTGGTAAACACTCATGCGGATGATCCGCGCACTTTCGCCGGTCTGCTCGACCCCGACCCGAATCACGGCCTGCGCAGGGATCTTTTCAATCTTTATCTGCTCCGCCAGGGTGCCCAGGACCGCTTCATATTGCTCGGCTGCATAACCGGCATCATCCAGAATATCGGAAAGTGGGGCGGCCTTGCGCACCGGAATGATGTCATCAATGTAATCGACGCGTTGCTGAGTCTGGGCCGAGTAGGACGCCACCGAGACGTTTTCGGCAATGACGCGGGCATTCAGACTGGCACTGAAATCCAGCTCAAGCCGATTGGAGCCGAAACGGCGCGGATCGACATAGTTGAGCGAGGCGAACTGGACCGAGCCATCGGTCAGCACCGATCCGTTGGTCCGCACGGTTTCTTCCGCCTCGTCCAGTGTCATGGATGCAGCAAAAGGGTGCCCGGGTGCTTCAAGCGGGAAATCCATTGACCGGAGGCTGATCTCGGAATCCACCTCGGCGCCGTAAATGACGCCGGTGCGGACGCTGGAGACCGCCTCGGCATCGCCGGCCGAGAAGATCTTGAGCGGATTGAACTTGGGATAGCTCTTTGCACTGGCATTGGGGTGGTTGGCCGCCAGGGCGATCTTGACATGCGCGAAGGGCTGGCGCCGGACAACGTCCCGGTCGCCATCACGGACCATGGTGGAGACTTCCATGATGCTTCTGTCCGCCGGCTTGGCCGTGATCACGGACTGGACAAGGCGGGAGCCCTTTTCCACAGCGGTCAGACCGCCGTCGCCCAAATCGGTCGAGGCCAGTGCTTCGGCCGGTATTGCCAGCTGTTCGCGCCCTTCCATGGCACCGAACAGCGCGACGCCCATAAGCAGGCTGGATGTGATGCCTGTCATGAATGTACCCGATAGCCAGCGCAGCGAGATCTCGCGCTTGTCCGGTGGCTTGCGGCCCCCGGCCAGCAGGGGCGGTTGATCGCCCATCTGCCTTGCAAGAAATTCGTCGCTTGGCATTGTTCCTCCGGGTGCAGGTTGTCGTGTCATTCATGCGGGCAGGGCGCAATGCAGATGTGCCCTGCAGTTGGCCGCGAGTCAAATCAGACACTGAAAAACACTGCCGCTCCATCCGCTTGCCGGAGAGACCGCAGCTCACTGTCCTCATGGGGAAAAGCTTGTAGTTTGAAATCCGGCGGCTGTATGGCGAAAACGGCTGAAAACAGCACTTTATATATATAGGCGGTTTTAAAACGCGGCGTTGCCGACGGTGCGTGCAGAAAAGCGAGAAAAATGACATTTTTGTAAAAAAGGGAGTTGACTCATTGGGAGGGTGGCCCCTATA
>CAXBIE010000096.1:0-16326 GCA_963975635.1 uncultured Hoeflea sp.
CTCGGCCTCGACTGGTTTTTTGGATGGCACGGCTTTCCTCGCTGAGACAATTCGTACAGCAACACTACCCGCGCCTCGGGAATTAATCAATCGATTGATTGAAATTGGTGGGCGGCCACATCGGCACAGCTGACCGCCGTCCCGTCTGATCAGTCGGCTGCTGTCTCGGCGGCGAACGCGTCCCGCAACTCGGTCTTGAGCACCTTGCCATAATTGTTTTTCGGCAATTTGGAGACGAAACGGTAGGCCTTGGGACGCTTGAACCGGGCAATCAGATCAAGGCAATGCCGGTCAAGCTCTGCCGCATCAGGTGCTCCATCCGGGCCGGTGACCACATAGGCGAGAATGCTCTCTCCCCACTCCGCATCGGGTACACCAATGACACTGACCTCGCGCACACACGGGTGGGTCAGCAACACTTCTTCCACTTCCCGCGGATAGATATTGGTGCCGCCGGAGATGATGACATCCTTGGACCGGTCTTTCAGCGTCAGGAACCCATCCGCATCGAGCGCGCCCATGTCGCCGGTCCAGAGCCAGCCGTCGCGCAAGGCTGCAGCCGTGGCATCCGGATCGCGCCAGTAGCCTTGCATGACCGGTGAGCCGCGCACCACGATTTCCCCGGTTTCGCCTGTGGGCATTGGGTGGCCCGCTTCATCGACAATCTCCACTTCGACACTGGATTGCGCTGTGCCCACCGATGCCAGCCGCTCGCGCCAGCGCGGATGCGCGCGCTCGGCCACCGAAGCGCGGTCAAGGGCGGTAATCGTCATCGGGCTTTCGCCCTGGCCATAGATCTGGCAGAACCGCTGCCCCAGCACCTCGACCGCCTCGACAATATCGGCGAGATACATCGGCCCGCCGCCATAAACGATGGTGCGGATCCCCTCCCCGGTCTCGCCCTGCGCCTGGGCGGCAGCGACCAGCCGCTTGACCATTGTCGGTGCCGCGAACATGTGAATGTCACCCAGACTTCGGGCCAGGGTGAAAATTTCATCCGGATCGAAGCCGCCCGACACCGGCACAACGTGTCGCGCGGCCTTGAGCACATGCTGCAGGCAGTAAAGCCCGGCGCCATGGCTCAACGGTGCCGCATACAGCGCCGCATCGGTGCAATAGACCGCATCCACATCGGCGAAATAGGAAAACACCATCGCCTGCATATTGCCGTGGCTGATCATCACGCCCTTCGGCCGGCCCGTGGTGCCCGAGGTATAGAACAACCAAGCCATGTCCGTGGTATCCCGTGATACAGGAGTGGCAAGCGGCTCGCTGTTCCGCAACGCCTCGAACGTCGCGCCACCCAGATCGATCAGCTCAAGCTCCGGCTTGGCCAGCGCCCGGGCCAGATCCTCGCCCAGCTGCCCGCTGCAAAACACCACCGCCGCGCCGGAGTTTTCGACGATATAGGCGGCCTCCTTGGGGTGAAGCTTGGCGTTGACCGGAACGATTGACGCGCCGGCAAACCAGGCCCCGAACATCGCCTCCAGATAAGCCGGCGTATTCTTGGCAAAGATCGCCACCCGGTCGCCCGGCTTGATCCTGTAACGTCCACACAATCCGGCACCGATGGCCGCGGCACGACGGGTGAATTCGTAATAATCCGCAAGCAGCCGGTCACCGTCAAACAGCGCCGGGTGGTCCGGATATTTCCTGCCGCTGCGCGCCAGCCATTCCGCGACATTCATGATTCTCTCCCAGAAATCCCAACATGGGAACCATCGCGTCAGCAACGGCAAATGGCAATGCACCAGTCCGCCAGCGCCGTGTCTCAAGGACGAATTTTGCGCATCATCAGCCAGCTGTAGAGGCGTGGCGAAAGCCGGTTGATACGCCAGACAAGACTCGCCACCCGCCCCACGGGAATAAACCGCCTGCCGCGCCGCCAGCCCCCGAGAATGATACCGGCGGCATGTTCGGGGCTCATTTCGTCAAAGCCGTCCGTTGCCGCCCCCGGACGGCCGATGCCATCCTCGCTTGCATCCAGCCGTCCCGGATTGGTTGCCACGAAGGACGGAGCGGCGATCACCACATTCACCCCATGCTGTGCCTCTTCCGAGGCCAGCGACATGAAGAACCCGTTGAGCGCATGCTTGCTGGCAGCATAGGCCGTGCGCTTGTAGAGCGGCGCGAAGCCCGCCACCGATGAAATTGCCAGATGGGTCCCCCGGCCTGCCCGCACCGCACCAAGCAGGCCTGCCGCCACACGCACCGAGCCGAAATAATTGATCTCCATAACCCGCTGCTGCGAGGCCAGTGAGGTGTCCTCAAACAGCCCGATCTGGGTCACGCCGGCATTGTGGATGACAAGATCCAGCGCCGGATATCGCGCTGAAATCTCCCTGCAGACTTCTGTCACCGCCGCTTCATCGGTCAGATCGCAGGCAATCCGCTCAACCCGTTGATCGCCGGGCCGCAACGCCTCCAGCGCTGCCGGCAAATCGACCAGCACAATCCGCCATTCGTCCGTGAGAAGCTGCTTGGCAAAAGCCTGCCCAAGCCCGCCGGCACCGCCGGTGATGACCGCAACACGGCTCATAATCCAGCCGCCTTGCGCCACAGATCGAAGGTTTCGGCACTGCTGCGTTCCGGCGTGTAACCAAACACTGTTTTCAGGGCCGTATTGTCGAGAACCGGGCGATATTGCAGAAACCGCACCTGCTCCGGCCCATAGCGCGACAGGCCAAGCGGCCGCGCAATTCCGAGTGCTGCCTTCAGCACCCAGGCAGGCAAGGCCATAACCGGCTTTCCAAGCGCTCCGGCAAGATCATGAACCGGCAGCGCACCGTCGCCGCAGACGTTGAAAATACCTGCCGGCCCCTCGCCCGCGGCACGCAGCAGAATCCGCGCCAGATCCACCGTCCATATGAAAACGAACGGGCTGTCTGATCCCCGGACAGCAATCAGCCGCCGCCGGTGAAACAGTTCAGTGATCTGGTTCTCCAGCCCGGCCCCGAGCACCGTGCCAACCCGCAGTAACACCTGTTCAAGCTCCGGATGCGAGACCCGCGCCTCGGCCAGCATCTCCTCGACCTGCCGCTTGTGATCGGAATAGGCAAATTCAGGGTTTCCCCGCACCGGATCACTCTCACGCAGCGGCACGGGGTTGTCCGCGTGATAGCCGTAGGCCGCCCCCGACGACGTGACCACCAGCCGCCTGACACCATGCTTGATCGCAGCATCCAGCACGTTGCGCGTGCCCGTCACATCGACATCATAGGCAAATTCGCGGGTCATGCCGCGTGAGGGCGACACGATCGACGCCAGATGCACGATCACGCCGGGGGCGAAATCGCCGATAACCCGGTCGGGATCGCCACCCCGCACATCGAGCCTCTCGAACCGGACACCATCGGGCATGTCGTCCGGTTTGCGGATGTCGGTCGCCAGGGTATCGACACCGGCTGCCGCCAGCTCCCCGAGCAACACTTGACCAACCGCCCCCGCAGCACCGGTCACCAGCACACGGCTCATCGCAACGCCTCCCGGCGCGACCAGATGGAAGCCAGCGCAAGCCCGGAAACAGCGTGCCAGACACCCCAGAACGCCGCCGCCACGGCCATACCGCCAAGCCCGCCGAAAAAGGCGAAGATCAGCACCAGACCAAGACCGGAGTTCTGAATACCGGTTTCGATGGTAATCGCGCGGCGATCATAGTCGGAGAGCTTCATCACCGTGGCCGTCAGGTAACCGCCCGACAGCGCCAGCGCGTTGTGCACGACCACAAGCCCGGCCACCGCACCTGCATAGGACAGGAAGAAGCTCCAGTTTGCAGCCAGTGCCAGAACGATAAATCCGATGAAGATCGCCATCGAGATCCGCTGCATCGTCCGGCGGATCCGGGCAGCAAGATCCGGTCGTCTGACATTGACCACAATACCCAGAATCAGCGGCAGGATCAGCATGAAGAACACGGTAATGGCGATAGACACTGGATCGAGCGCCGTCTGCTTGAGGATTGCCCGGGTCGGCTCGTAAAGATTGCCCCAGAAGGCCACATTGAACGGTGTCATGACGATCGCTGCCACGGTGGCAATTCCGGTCATGGAAACCGACAACGCCGCATTGCCGCCAGCGCGATGGGTGATGAAATTGGAAATATTGCCGCCCGGACAGGCCGCCACGAGGATCAGCCCGAGCGCGATCGAGGGCTGCGGATTGCTGAGCAGCAGCAGCAGATAGGTCAGCACCGGCAAGACCACGAACTGCGATGCCATGCCGGTCAGCAACGCCTTCGGGGTTCGCGCAAGCGCCCTGAAATCCGAAGGCTTCAGATCCAGAGCTATCGAGAACATCACGATGGCCAGAATGGCGTTGAGCAGCATCAGGCTTTCGGGGCTGAAATTCAGCCGGATTGCATCGATACCGGTCACTTTTCACCGCCCTTTAAGGCTGCGATCCAGCTTGTCACAGCGTTTCGGTAGGTGGCCTTGTCCACGTAGTAAGCCATCCGCGGCAGATCGATGTAGTTCATGCCGCCGGTTGCGCGCTTGAAGCCTGCGGCTTTCTCTTCCCGCAAGGCCTTGACCGCCATGGAGTTCTTCTTGAGCCCGGCAATATAGCGCGCCACCATTTCCGCCTGTTCATGCCGCCCCTGCCAGCCAAGCCCGGAGGCTTCCACCATGCCAAGCAGGAACAGATCATCCCGTTCCGGGTGCAGACAGTTGAGGAACAGATGCGGCGCATCGCCCTGCCAGTTGAGAAGCGTTTTCTCGACAAAAGGGTAATGCAGCTTGTAGCCGGTCGCCGCCAGAACCAGGTCATAATCGGCTTGCGTGCCATCCTTGAAATGAACCGTGTGGCCGTCAAACCGGTCAATGTCAGGCCGTACTTTGATATCGCCATGCCCGGCGTGAAACAGGATCAGCGAATTGACCACCGGATGGGATTCATAAAGCGCGTAATCGGGCTTCGGAAATCCGTATCTGGCTGGATCGCCGGTGAACCATTTCAGGATCATGCCGTCGATCCGCCGCTTGAGCCACATCGGCAGCTTGATCGCGCCGCCCATCGTGTCTGCGGGCTTTCCAAAGACGTATTTCGGGACGAAGTAATAGCCCCGCCGCATCGAGATATCGCAGCTCTCGCCGTGGTGGATCGCATCAACCGCGATATCACAGCCTGAATTGCCCGCCCCGATGATCAACACCCGCTTGCCCCTGAACACTTCGGGATCACGGTAGGCGCTCGAATGCATCAATTCGCCGGAAAAAGTGCCCTTGAACTCGGGCATGTTCGGCTCTGACAAGGTGCCATTGGCAATCAGCAGCCCGGCAAAATCGGCGCTGTGCTCCTGGCCGCCGGCCTCCCGCCATGTGACCCGCCAGCCATCGCCCGACTTGCCCAATGGCTCAGCCGAGACCACCTCCGTCTCAAACCGGAAATGCTGATAAATTCCAAAATGCTCTGCAAATTTGCGGAAGTAGGTCTTGAGCTCCCGGTGCGACGGATATTCCGCCACGTGGCTGTCCATTGGAAAGTCGGCAAACTCGGTCATCTTCTTTGAAGAAATCAGATGCGCGGTTTCGTACATCGTCGATTTCGGGCCATCGATATCCCACAGTCCGCCGACATCGGAATTCAGCTCGAAGCCGGTAAAGCCGATGCCTTGCTCGATCAGCGTCTTCGCCATCGCCAGCCCCATCGGCCCGGCGCCGATCAACGCATACTGGCTGCGCAAATCCTCGTTGCCGGACGATTTCTCTCCGGCCGTTCTCACCTGCATGTCCATTTCCCCCTCCCTGGTTTCAATGGAATCTTGCTCTCAAAACAATATTGAACGATCGTTCAATTTAAGGCAAGATGAATTATGAACCCGAAATCACCCTCCGGCTCGCCCGGCCAGCCACGCCACCGCGCCGCTTCTAAACGGTCACTGGCCACCAGTCTCAGCATTCTTGATGCAGCCGAACGGCTGTTTGCCGAGCGCGGCTATGACGGCGCTTCGGTGCGCGACATTGCCGGCGCAGCCGGCGCGCAGATCGCTTCAATCAGCTTTCACCATGGAGGCAAGGAAGCGCTGTTTGAACGCGTCGTCGAGCGCCGGGCCGCGGAATTGTCGCAACTGCGGCTGGATGCACTTGCGGCGGCAAAAGCTCACAACGATACGCTAACGCTGAAAACGGTACTGTCGGCTTTCCTGCGGCCCTATCTCGACAAGGCCGGCGCCGGTGATCCGCAATGGCTAGCCTATGCGCGGCTGGTCGCCATGGTGTCAGCCGACATCCGCTGGCACGAGATCTCCGAGCGCTGCTTCGACCCCACCGCCGGCATTTTCATCGCGGAAATCGCGCAACTGTTCCCCGATACGGACAAGACCACCATTGCCGTGGCCTTCGTGTTCTCGGTGTCCGCCATGCTCTCGCTGTCGACCTCGAGATGGCGCATCGAGGCGCTGGCGGCGGCGTCTGACAAACAGGCGTCCATGCAGCAATTGAGCGATGAGCTGGTCCGCTTCTGCGAAGCCGGCATGCGCGCCGCAATCAATGGATGAAACCGCGGGGATTTTGCTCACGGCAGAGCCGGAGCCACTCCCGCCGCGTCTTTAGCCGCCTCGGCCAGCAACCATTCGCAGAAAACCCTGACCTTTGCGCGCCGCATATGACTGTGCGGGCAGACAAGCCAATATCCAATGTCGCTCTGCACGGCGAAATTGAACGGCCTGACCAGCCGGCCCGCCTTCAAATCCTCGACCACCGCGGAGTGGCTGACCAGAGCCACGCCATCGCCGTTGATCGCGGCTTCGATCGCCATGCTTTCCACCGTGAACCTTGGACCCCGCTTGACGTCGATATCTTCAAGTCCCGCCGCCTTGGCCCACATCCGCCAGTCCGGTGATTGCAGCGTCAAGGCTCCCCACTCGACATGCAGCAGCCGGTGGTTCCTCAGATCTTCGAGCGTGGCCAACGGCTTTGTTCCGTTCATCAGCTTCGGACTGCACACCGGGCTGACTTCCTCGCCAAAAATCCGGGAGACATGAAGCCCCGGATAATCTCCCATCCCCAGGCGGATGCTGACATCGATACTGTCACGCTGAAAGTCGCGGGTTTCCAGCGAGGCGTCGAGCCGCACATCGATGTCGGGATAGCGGTTGGAAAAATCCGTGAGCTGGTGGACCAGCCATTTGACCGCAAAAGTCGGCGCGCTGCTCACCGTCAGCAGGCCGGTCTCCTCCTCGACAGCCAGCCGTTCCACCGCCTCCGCCAGCCTGTCAAAACCTTCGGTGACCAGCGGAAGCACGGTCTTGGCTTCGTCGGTGAGCTGAACTGCTCTCGTCATGCGGTGAAACAGCGGAATGCCGAGATAGGCCTCCAGCTGCCTGATTTGCTGGCTGATCGCCGCGGGGGTGACGAACAGCTCCTCGGCAGCCTTAGTAAAACTCAACCATCTGGCTGATGCTTCGAAGGCCTGCAGTGATTTGAGCGGCGGCAACCGGCGCATAGAGATCTTCCAATCACGCATGAATAAGTTTTTCTTACTCGTCGAGATAGAAATCACCGTTTGCCCAGCCTGTCAAATGCAAGCTATGTGAGAGCATAGGCCTGATGTCACATCCAACTTCGGAGACAAACCAATGAACACCCAGTTCCCAAACCAGTCGGCTACACTCTCTCTGATGTTGTCCCGGGCAACTTACCGGGCTGTGGTTGGCGTCGAGAACATGGTTCGTTCTGGCGCAAACCGGTTTCGGTCCGCCAAATAGCAGCAACTGCACTTTCAGTTCCGGCTGCAGATTCGGAGCTCCAGGTTGAACCGCGAACGACAGATCCCGGCCTGGGGAACCACTCCCCCCAAGCCGGGATCTCTGCGTTTGCGGTCAGCATGCCGCCGCCGAGGTGCAGACCTTGCGGCTAATCGCCGGATGGACCATCCACATCATGATGCCTGCGGATAGATCGCACCACCATCCAGGTAAAACCGATGGCAACCGGAACGAACAATCCGCTCAGCAGTGCGGCTTTCACCGGCAGATGAAAACCGTCCACGACCGCCTTCGCCAGATAGCCGAACAAGCCGACGATGTAGTAGGAAATGGCTGCAACAGAGAGCCCTTCCACCGTCTGCTGCATGCGCAGTTGCAGCTTCACCCGGCGGTTCATCGAGCTCAGCAACGCACTGTTCTGGCGCTCGAGCTCGACATCGATCCAGCTGCGCAGCAGCGCTGTGGCGCGCGAAAGCTTGCGCGACAGGTTTGCCTGACGTTCTTCGATCGACTGACAGGTCCGCATCGCCGGAGCGAGACGTTTTTCCAGAAACGCCCCGACGGTTTCGAAACCCGGCTGCTGCGATTCATCCAGTGAGGCTATGCGCTCGCGCACGATGGTGTAATAGGCCCGGCTTGCCCCGAAACGGTAAAGGCTCAGCGCCGCATTGGCTTCAAGCTCTGCCGCAAGCACGGTAATCTCGGCCAGGAGACCGTCGGAATTTTCGCGCGCGCCGTTCTTCATGGCCTGCGTGATCTTGGTCAGGCTATCCTCGATCCGCCGCATTTCCGGCGACAGGCTCCGCGCCAGCGACAATCCCAGTGCCGCCAGTGTGCGGTAGGTCTCGATATCAAGAAGCCGCTGCACCACAGCACCCCGCCCGGCGTCGGTCATGCCCTTGTCGATCACCAGAATGCGCGTCAGCCCGTCGCCGTCCTGGCGGAAATCGGTGGCAATCATCGCCTGCCCGCCCTTGACTTCGCTCAGGCAGAGACTTGTCGGATCAAAGCTCTCCAGCGCCGCTTTGGTCTCGGGCGAATCCGCCCGCACCTCAAGCCGGATCCCGGCTATCATGCTGCCGGGCGGCGAGAACTGGTCGCCGAACGGGTGTGTTTCCACGTTGTCGCCAAACTGTGACGGCGCAGGCGCATCCCAGAAATAGGTCGAAAATTCCGAATGCCGCTCCCAACGCAGCGTGCCCTGCCCCCAGCCCATGGCGAAATGCGCCGCATCGCGGCCAGGCACAGCCACACCGCGCGCACGCGCCAGTTCGGCCAGCACCGCATGGTCGACCACCGCCCCGCCATCGGTCAGAAACGCCAGCTGAAAGATGACCCGTGATTTCCCCACCAGAGCGAAAGGCCGTGCATGGATCTCGCCCAGCGCCTCGGCACGGCCCGGAGCCATCGGAAATGAAAATCTGCCCATCGTGTCGCAAATCCCCTGTCACTATGCCAGCTGCACGCCTACGCCAACGATGGCACGGGTGCATGACAGCCCCAATCAGTTGTAGGGCTTCCACAACACCAAGGTAAAGGCTCAAATGCCGCAAGTCCCTACGTATCTGGCAGGTGGGATCCGATGCCGCAGCTGTGACAGCATTTGCCGATTCAAGATTCGGTCGTCAGCGCACCATCTCTACGTTACCCAGAAACATGAGGAACTGTCCCGTCACGCGGCTAAATCTGCCTCAACGTAATTGCCGGCTTGGCCAGCGGCGCGCGAAAGAACCTCTTCCGCCCATTGATTGAGGCTCTTCCCGGAAAGGTCAGCGGCTATGGCTGCAGCACGGTGGACTTCCGGATTGACCCGGAACATCATTTTTCCGGAATAGGGTTTTTGCGGGTCCTTTCCGATCTTGGCGCAAGCTTCGATATAATCGTCCAAAGCCTCATGAAAGGCGGCCTTGAGCTCGGACACGGTTTCACCGTGAAAGCCGACGACATCCTGTATTCCGGCAATTCGTCCGAAGAACAGTTCATCGTCGCCGTCATAGTCAATACGTGCATGATAGCCTTTATGGGTCATCGTGTTCATGGCTTAACTCCAATTTGCTCCAGAAATGCGCGTGCATCCTTGACCTGATACCGCTTGGCTTCCTTTTCAGGGTGCGGACGGTGAAATGAAGCGACGATGCCGTCCTTCACAAACCGAACCCGCGAGCCTCTGCCCTCGACAAGCTGAGCGCCGGCAGCCAACAGCAAGGCTTCAATGTCCGACCACGCGATCATCCCGGAAGCCGGGTGTTTGAAAATCGCAGTGAGCGTCTTTCGATGCTTGCTGTTCATGCTAGCACTGTGATCCAAGCCAGCCAGAAATGCAAGCATAATACGCTAGCATAAGCATTGTGTTTGGCGTTCCAGGCGGCGACCTGCCAATCTCAAAGAAACAGAGCCAACGTCACCACCCGGCACTCACTGCGGACACGGCGCGATCCGCAACGGCTCGCCCGCCTTGGCACCAAGATCCATGCATCCGCCCGCATGGCAGAGCTTCCAGGCCGAGACCGTGGCGCCGGATGCGGCCAGAACCAGTTCCGGCACAATCGGCAGGCCGGGCGTCCACACCCACCAGCTATCCTCGAGCCGCGCTCCCTCACCCGGATCCATCCCGGCCCCGGATCCCTTGACGCGCGCCTCGGTCAGTTCAAGCCCTTGGGGCGTCACCCGCCAGCTCTCCGCCCATTCGGTCTTCTCCACCGAATGGGTCCAGGACAGGCTGAACAGCGTCGTGGCGATTGCCGCCGATTTTCCGCCGGCGATAATGCAGAGCGCAAGGCTCACTCAGGCGGCTTCCGCTTGCCCGCGCATCTGCCGCCAGGCCAGAAATGCGAAGAGGGCCGCAAGCGCAAAGCCGATCTCGTCCGTCAGCGGCAGCGCCGCCACCAGCGTAAACGCCGCGATCATGCCGAGCCCGCGCAAGGGCCAGCCGAGACGGCTGCCGAGGAAGCCGATCACTGCGGCGCCCCACAACCCGATCGCCAATGCTGTCTTGCCGACAATGTAGATCACCGCGGGCACATAGCCGATCTCCGCTGCCAGGGCTCCACCGTCCTGCAGCATCAGCGCCGGCGTGTAGACCGCCATGAACGGGATCACGAAGCCCGCGGCAGCCACCTTGATCGCCTCCATCGAGATCTTCAGCCCGCTTTCCTTGGCAATCGGCGCCGCCGCGAAACAGGCCAGAGCCACCGGCGGCGTCAGGTCGGCCAGAATGCCGAAATAGAACACGAACATGTGGCTGACGATCAGCGGAACGCCCAGTTCCAGCAGCGCCGGACCGGCAATCGACGAGGTGATGATGTAGTTCGGGATGGTCGGAATCCCCATCCCCAGAACGATGCAGGTGATCATCGTCAAGACCAGCGAGAGAAACAGGCTCTTGTCACCGACCGAGACGATGAACTGGCCAAAGGTGTTGGCCGCGCCCGTCAGCGTCATGGTGCCGATGATGATGCCGACCACGGCGCAGGCCACACCCACCGGCAGCGCCGTCTTGGCGCCTTCGGCAAGCGAATCCCGGCAGATCGCAAGCGTCTCCCGCCCGCCCTTGGACAACGCGTTCCAGGCCACCAGCGCCAGCACCGCAGCCAGGATCACCATGATGCCGAACTGCAGGAACGCAGCCGCAATCAGGCCAAGCCCGATCCAGAAGATGATGCGGATGACGCCGGCCGGCAATCCCAGCGCCACCGATCCGCCAAGAATGAGCAGCACAGTCAGCGCAAGACCGACCGTTCCCGCAAACAGCGGCGTGTAGCCGGAAAACAGCAGATAGATCAGCATCAGCAGCGGCAGCACCAGATACCACTGCTCTTTCAGCGCCTTCATCGGCGAAGGCAGCTCGCTTTTCGGCAGGCCGATGAGATTGTGCTTGCCCGCTTCCAGATGCACCATCCAGAAGGCGGAGGCAAAATACAGCACGGCGGGAATGATCGCCGCCTGCACCACTTCATAATATTCGACCCCGAGTGTCTCGGCCATGATGAAGGCCACCGCGCCCATCACCGGCGGCATCAGCTGCCCGCCCATCGACGAGGTGGATTCAACGCCACCTGCAAAGGCTGCGCGGTAGCCGAACTTCTTCATCAGCGGAATGGTGAACTGCCCGGTGGTCACCACATTGGCGACGCCCGACCCGGAGATCGTGCCCATCAGGCCCGACGAGATCACCGACACCTTGGCCGCACCGCCACGCTTGTGGCCGACGAGGCCCAGCGACACATCGGTGAACAGCTGGATCATGCCCGCCTTCTCGAGGAACGAGCCGAACAGGATGAACAGGAAGATGAAGCTCGAGGACACGAAGATCGGGATGCCGTAGATCCCCTCGGTGCCATAGGCCATGTGGTCGATCACCTGGGCGAAATCATAGCCACGGTGATCAAACGGCGCCGGCAGGTATTCCCCGAACAGGCAGTAGGCCAGGAATGCCCCGGAAATGATCGGCAATGCAGGCCCCATGATGACCCAGGCCGCCGCAAATACCGTTCCCAGCGCGATCACGCCCAGCACGATGTCGCGGGTCAGCGGATCACCCGCGCGCAGCAACAGTTCGGTGTATTCATACCATTGATAGAAGGCGACCAGCACGCCGAGCCCGGCCATGATCCAGGCAAAGGTTTTAACCGCTGGGCCGGATTTCCGCGCCAGTGCAACCAGCGGAAAGGTCAGCAGCATCAGGAAGCCGACATGGATGGCCCGGACGATCTGGCTGGCGAAATCGACGATATGGGCAGCTGTGGCGATCTGGAAAACCGAGAAGCACAGTGCCAGCCAGAACAAGAGCCGGCCTTCGGGCGTGGAGGGAAAACTCTCGGCCAGCGGATCATGAAGACCAAGATCGGGCTGGTCTTCCGGAACCTGGTGCGGCGCCTGATCATGAAGCATGTAATGTCCTCCCCAAAACATAAACACCGTGGCGGCTCACCGGTGTGGGGCCGCCACGGTCAACAGACAATGCAGATCGGTTTCAGCCCGATCTTACATCATGCCTTTTTCCTTGTAGTAACGCTCAGCGCCCGGATGCAGCGGCAGCGGCATGCCTTTGATGGCATTTTCCAGCTTGATCTGGGCTGCGGCCTTGTGGGCGGCTTCCAGCTCAGGAAGGTTTTCGAACAGCTGCTTGGTCATCTCATAGGCGAGATCATCGCTGACATCTGAATGGGTGACCAGGAAGTTGACCACGGCCACGGTCTGAACATCGCTGTCCTGACCATTGTAAGTTCCGGCTGGAATGGTGGCGGAGATGTAAGGTGCGCCAAGAGCATCCACCACGTCGGACGGCACGGCCACCATCTGGATGTCGATCGATGTCGACAGGTCCTTGATCGACGACACGCCGAGACCGGCTGACTGCAAGGTTGCATCGAGCTGACGGTTCTTGATCAGCTCGACCGATTCCGCAAACGGCAGATACTCGGTCTTCGACAGGTCGTCATAGGTCATGCCGGCAGCTTCAAAGATCTTGCGGGCGTTGAGTTCGGTGCCGGACTTTGCAGCACCGACCGACAGGCTCTTGCCGTTCAGGTCAGCGAAATTCTTGATGCCCGACTCTTTCGATGCCACGATCTGGATATAGTTCGGATAGACCGCTGCAATACCGCGCAGCTTGTCGAGCGGTGCCTTGAAACCGGCCTCCGGGTCGCCTTCCCAGGCGAGCTTGACTGAATCGCCCAGCGCCAGAGCCAGTTCGCCCTTGCCCTGCTGCAGCAGGTTCAGGTTTTCAACCGATGCCTTGGTTGACTGAACCTGGGTGCGCACGCCGTCGATCTTCTCGGCATAGATCTTCGACAGGCCGACACCGAGCGGGTAATAAACGCCCGATGTGCCACCGGTCAGGATGTTGACGAACTGATCGGCCTTGGCCGGCGCAAGCGACAGGCCCATGGCCGTTGCAGCCATCAGGGTTACCAGGCTTCTGCGATTGATAGTGATCATCGGGTTTCTCCTCCATGTTATTTTGGTGCGAAGCATGCGGCTTCGCAGCTCTTCAATACGGGTTTCCGCCTGCAATGTGCGTGCCAAATTCCGCTGTACAGGAATTCCGCAGCATTGGGCCAATCCGAACAGGGATAGTGGCAGTTTATTGCCCACAGGCAAGGGCCAATGGGCAAAGAGCTGCCCACCGTCGCTTTTGCGCGTGGATGAACACCTCCGATCGCCTCACCAGGCTGCCGGTGACGCACCCAGTTCTCCCGCGGGGCTTTCCCGGCACATAACCGCATCACCGAGGCTCAGGCTCGGGCACTGACAACCCACACCGAAGCCCGGAGTTGCACCATGTTGGGGTTGCCCAGAGCACTCAAGGCTTCACGCAGGCGAGGTTCAGCCCTCGCCTTCAAGGCAGGGTTTTCGCGAATGAGTTTTCCAAGCGGCCCTACTTTCAAAAGCACCGAGGTCATGGCGTCAACACCGCCGCTTGAAACATTCCGATCATGCGGCTGGATAGTGATCGCACTGAATCCGGACGCCTCCAGCGTGCGGCGTATGTGTTCGGGATCGGCAAAGCTGAAAGGACGCCGATCAAGAACTGTCCCGCCCCCTGCAGCCGACAACGGGAAATGATCCAGCTCGTTCTCTTCAAGGGAACGCCAGCACACAAATGCCAGCTTTCCTGAAGGTTTTAGAATTCTGAGAAAATTGGCGAATGCTGCGCCGGCGTCATCAAAACTCATCACGCCGAATCGGGAAAAGACGGCGTCCGCGCTCCCTGTCGGCAGATCCACGCAAGCCGCGTCCGCCTGGATCAAGCTCACCTGAGGGAGCTGCCGGGTCCTGCGCCTGGATATGCCAAGAAGCAACGGAGCCACGTCGACGCCGATGACCTGCCCTTGAGCTCCGACGCGCTCAGCGAGCTGAAAAAGTGTCTGACCGGCACCACAACCGATATCAAGAACAACGTCCCCCGGGCCTAGACCCAAAGCTTCGATGGCAGGCAAGCCCAAAGGAGACAACTGAAGGTCGATCAGCTCATAGGCCTCTGCCCACACCCTGGAGTGGAGAAGCCCTGAAGACAGAACGTTTGTAGAATCTTTAGCCGTCATTCCGGGAAATTAGCAGGCGCAACGACGCACGTCTGCCCTCCAATCAGTAAGCTCTTGAAGCTTTATAAAGTGCGGACGCCGGCCACGGGTTAGCGATCAAATCCACCTACCTCGAATATCGGCAAAATCATGTTCGTTTTGTCACCCGTTTTTGGTCGTGCAAACCGCGCTTACCAGACTGCCGGTGACGCACCCAATTCTCCAGCAGGCCTTCCCCAGCGCATAACCGCATCACCGAGTGTCACAGGCGACCGCAGCCGCAATGCAGGGCCCCATTCCGTCTGCTCGACAACATCTGAATAGTCGGACACGTCCGGCTTGCCGATCTGGCTTGTGATCGGAGCCTGCGGATGAGAGGCGAGAAACCCGCCGACCCGCGCCAGCGAGGTCCGCCACTGCGATCCCGTTGCCCGTACATGCCGCAAGGCCAGACCACGCACCGCGGCAGCGGCCAGCAAATAGCCCGCACCCTGGTCGAGCGCCTGAACCGGCAACGGCACCGGCTTGTCAGCGCCGGCATGCGCCATCCCGGCGGCGGCTATGCCGCAACTCATCTGAACCAGGCTGTCAAAGCCCCGCCTCGTGTCCCAGGGGCCAGTCCAGCCATAGGCGTCATGCGACACATCAATCAGCCCGGGACGAATTCCGGCACGGACATCGGCGCCCAGCCCCAGCGCCTCCATCGCGTCGGACCTATAGCCATGCACCAGCACATCGGCTTCCGCCAGCAGCGCCTTGAAACGCTCAAGCCCGGCATGGGTCTTCAGATCAAGACGGGCGCAGCGTTTTCCCAGGGTCACTTCCGGCACGACGCCTGGCTCCTCCCAGGACGGCGGATCAATCCGCAGCACATCAGCGCCAAAACCCGCCAGAAACCGCGTCGCCACCGGCCCCGCCAGCACCCGCGTCAGATCCAGCACCTTAATACCGTTCAGCGGTCGGGCGGCATCGAAGTCTTTGGCGAACGGGCCCGCGCCGGACCCCTTGTCCATCCGCATCAGCGGCTCGGCCAGAACCGCCCGGCCCTGGGGATGCTCTGCCCAGTCCTGCTGGCTTCGCATCACAGCGGCGCACCCGCCATTGGCGACGATTGCCGCTTCCAGCTCGCCGCCGCACCATGTCGCCACCACGGCAGCCACGGACTCGCGCTCGGGCGCAGCTCCCAGCACGCCAAGTGCTGCTTTGAGGTGATGCGGCGCATTGGTATGAAGCCTGATCCAGCCATCCGCGCACCGATAATCCCCGGCAACCGGGTCCCAGGCGGGCGGAAGCGCCCAGCCCTGCGGCGCGATTGAAAACCCGAACCACAGCGAGGCCAGCCGCCGGTCGACCCGAACCGCGGGCGAGGTTTCTGAACGCGCCTCCGCCCATTCGGCAATCGCCAAACCGGCAGCCGCTATTGCCGCCGTTGCAAAATCGCTCACCGCAAAAATCGATGGCAGCGCCCCCTCGCCCGCAACCTCTACCCTGTTCACCAGATCCGGCGGCCCGCCCAGGGCGCTCCAAAGCTCCGACGTCATGGTGAGCACTTTGGTTTCGTGCCCTGTCTGCGGCTGCGTCATGACCAAACTCCTTTTT
>CAXBIE010000097.1:0-16280 GCA_963975635.1 uncultured Hoeflea sp.
CCCTATCCGACAATGGCAGAGATTGGAAAACGCGCCGCGGTTTCCTATTATACACCCATGACCCGCAAACCATATGTGCGCTGGATCGTGCGCTTCCTCAGGCGCTTTGGATGAAGAACAGGCGAGGAAGGGTGGACAATGACGGACACACATACTGAAACGGCAATGCCGTGGTGGAGGCCGAGAGCCAGGAGCCTCACCTCCAAGCTGTTGTGGCTGACGGTCCTTTTCGTGATGATCGCCGAAGTGCTGATCTTTGTGCCCTCCGTCGCCAATACACGGTTGCGCCTGCTTGAGCACCGGCTCGACATGGCTGCCGCCGCGGCGATCGTGGTCGATGGCGTCAATGACATGGAGCTGCCGCAAGCCATCCAGAACGACACGCTGATGGCAACCGGGACCAAGTCCATCGTTCTGCGCAAGGATGGAACCTCACGGCTGATTGCCAGCGCCGATATGCCGCCGCTGGTCACACATCAATATAATCTGGCTGATGTGACGCCTGTCCGGGCCATCAGTGATGCCTTTGATACCATTCTGTTTGGAGGCGAGAGGGTAATCCGCGTCTACGGCCCGGTCGGCGACGACCCGGACATGCAGATCGACCTGGTGTTCGAGGACACTCAGCTGCGCCATGACATGCTGATCTATGCCCGCAACGTGTTCTTTCTGTCGGTGCTGATCTCGATGATCACGGCGGGGCTCCTGTTCTTCTCCATCAACCGCCTGCTGCTGCGGCCGGTGCAGAGGGTCACCGACAACATGCAGGCCTTCTCCGAAGACCCCGAGAACCCCGGCAATATCATCGTGCCCGTTGCCGCAGTTGACGAGCTGACGGCGGCCGAGGGTCACCTTGCGGCCATGCAGACGCGGCTTCAGCAGACGCTCAAGGAACAGCGCCACCTTGCCGATCTTGGCCTGGCGGTCTCCAAGATCAACCACGATATGCGCAACATCCTGACCTCGGCTCAGCTGATGTCGGACCGGCTGGCGACGATTGATGATCCGATGGTCAAGCGGTTTGCGCCGAAACTCCTGCGCACCATTGACCGCGCCGTCTCCTATTCCAGTGAGGTTCTCGCCTATGGCAAGGCGCGCGAGGCAGCGCCGCGCCGCCGGTTTATCAGCCTCGCAGCCCTTGCCGGCGAGGTCCGGGACGTCATCATCGAAGAGACCAGCACAGACATCAGTTTCGTTCTCGACATGGATGAGGGCATCGAGATCGAGGCCGACAACGAACAGCTGTTCAGGGCCATCTACAATCTGGCGCGCAATGCGGTGCAAGCTCTGGAGGCGGATGCGAGCGACGATGACGCCATTGTTCGCCGCATCACCTTTTCGGCCCGCCGCCGCGGCCTGGTGGTCGAGATCCGTGTTGCCGACACTGGTCCGGGGCTGCCCGCCAAGGCCCGCGAGAACCTGTTCCAGCCATTCCGTGGCTCGGCGCGCTCGGGCGGCACCGGACTGGGTCTGGCAATTGCCCGCGAACTGGTCCTTGCCCATGGCGGCACCATCTCGCTTGATGAAACAGTGACCCAGGGCACCGCCTTCCGTATCGAGCTGCCGGACCAGCCATTGCCCCTCGACAAGTTCCGCGCCCGCGCCTGAGTGCCGATGAAGCCCCCGCAGACCCGGTGCGTGGTGCGCGAAATGGCGTGCAACGGTTTTCGCGGGTGCAGGCCTTTTCGGCACAAACCCGTTGTGCGGCCTCCGATCGAGGGCGCGCGTCGATTGACGTCGCCTTCGAGCAATTGGCCTGACGCCGCCCCTTGTGTGCCTTCTCATGGCCGGCAGTGTTGATGCGGACCCGATTGGCTTCTCGGTGCTTCACCGGAGCCCGTTAGCCGGAAAAATCATCGCGGCATGGCCAGGCCAGTCGATAAGGCCGCCCTTGCTGTCAGACAGGCTGCCTGCGCCAGGCCAGCACCATCGGGGCGTGCAGTGTGGTCTTTTGTTGCCATCTGGGTCCTGCAACCGGCTTCTGTCACCGGCTAAATATGCAGCCGTCGCTTTTTTCTCCAAATACGCTTGCAATCCCCCGCAGTCCGTTTTAGGAGAACGCCTCGCAGGCAAACGACACCTGCAGCGCGCGCCCGTAGCTCAGCTGGATAGAGCACCAGACTACGAATCTGGGGGTCAGAGGTTCGAATCCTTTCGGGCGCGCCATTTTTCTTCTGTAAATCAACAGGTTAAGTGTAGGCGTGTTTTGCGCTTAATGCGATCACTGTGGCGAGCCGCCGAAACCCGCATTGCATGCCGGCAATGGCTGACTGGCGGGTCCTCTCCTGCTTGAAGCAGTCTGGCTGAAATCGGCCCGGTCGCCGTCCAGAACCTCTCGTGCCGCCATTGATCGTCCGGAACCAAGCGAACAGCGCGCTCGCGGACTTCCGGGGGAGTACTTGTTCGTCGTTTGCTCATGTTGCTCCCCCCAATTCAGGAGTTGGAGCCTGAGGCAGACCCGGTGCGGTTGAGAGAGCTCGCAGGACTTCCGCCATTCCATGCCTACTAAAGAGGGAATGCTGAGCGAAAATCATGTTACCGGTATCCAGATTTGCCAATTAGCATAGTAATACAGATGGCGAATGGCGACGCGGGGGAGATACAAGTGACGAAAAAACAACGGCAGAAAGCTACGCTCGCCGAAGTTGCCGCCATGGCTGAAGTCGATGTGTCGACGGTATCCCGGGTGCTTCGTGGACAGAGCGAGCAACGCATTCGCGCTGAAACAAAGGAACGCATTCTCGAGGTTGCGAAGAAGCTCAACTACCGCGCCAACTACACAGCACGGGCGTTGCGGATGTCGCGCACCTTCACGCTCGGGATCGTCGTACCGCAGCTTGACAACCCGGTTTTCTCTGCAGCCATCCGCGGCGCGGAAAATGTCGCGGCCCAGAACGGTTATTCACTGCTGATTTCACATCGGGATCCGGGCGATGCCGGAACCACCATTGCCAAGCTGTCGCAGATGAACAGGGTTGATGGTTTGCTGGTCGCGAGCCTTGATGCTGATGAAGTGTTGCGCAGCGACCTTGCGGAGGCCAATGTTCCTTACGTGCTCTTGAACCGTCAGTTGCCGGGCACGGCTCTTTCGGTCGTTCTTGATAGCCGGGAAGCCGCGCGCAAGGCGACCGAGCACCTGATATCGCTGGGGCATCGCCGCATCGGCCATCTAGGTGGGCGGCCCGGCGGGTTTAATGCCCAGGAGCGGCTGGCCGGCTACAGGATCGCGCTCGATGCGGCAGGCATCTCCTTTGATCCGTCATTGGTGACCATGGGGGATTATACCTTCAGTGCAGGGCGGGAATCGGTCAAGCAATTGGCCAAGACCGATGCGACGGCAATCATGGCCGCCACGCTGGTTTCGGCAGCGGGTGCGATGGCGGAATTGAGGCTAGAGGGTTGGCAGTTGCCGCAAGAAATGTCGGTGATTGCACTTCACGATGCGCCTTTTGCAGAAATGCTTTTTCCGGCATTGAGCACGGTCATGATGCCGACTGAAGAGATGGGGCGTGTCGCGGCAGATCTGTTGATCCGCAAGCTCTCCGGCAAGGAGGCCGGGCCGGTCCAGGCCTTGCCGCCGGGCCGCCTGATCGTCCGTGATTCAACCGTCGCCCCGCGATCCGGCGCTCGCATTTCCAAATAATCACGCCTCCAGCTTGACAGGTCGTGATTGTTGGCTGTAGCTATGAACAAACGATTGTTCAAAGTTGTTTGGGCGCGTTATCAAAAACTGCAGCCACCAAAGAGGAAACCTGATGTCGAGTTCGCAGCCCCAACCGCAGACGCCAGCAGCACTGAATGTTCTACAGGCCGAGTTCACAAGCATTGTCGGCGCGGAGAATGTCCTTGCCGATGAAGCTGGACGACGTCCCTATGCGCATGACAGGTTGCCCTTTGCGAATTTCTGCGAGCGGCAGGACAAGCTGGCCGGCGTTTTGCCGCGCCTGGTATTGCGCCCCGGTTCTGCTGACGAAGTGCAGGCAATCGTCAAAACAGCGCGACGTCTGGGCGTGCAGTTGATCCCGTTCGGAAACGGGTCGGGCGTTCTTGGTGGCGCCATTCCGGTGTCCGCAGAGGTCACGGTCGATCTTCGCCGGCTCGACCAGATTGTCTCGGTGGATCCGGGCAACGCGATGGTTACGGTTCAGGCCGGAATGAACGGCGCGGCCTTTGAAGCTGAACTCAATGCGCAGGGATATTCCACCGGACATCTGCCCCAGTCGATCGAGATTTCAACGGTCGGAGGCTGGGCCGCGTGCCGCGGCGGCGGTCAGGCTTCCAGCCGTTACGGCAAGATCGAGGACATGATTGTCGGACTCAAGGCCGTTCTGCCGGACGGCACCGCAATCAATATCCGCCCGGTGGCTCGTCGTGCGACCGGACCGTCGATCCGCGATATTCTGGTTGGAAGCGAAGGCACGCTTGGGATCATCACCGAAATCACAATGCGGCTGTGGAAGCTGCCCGAGGTCGAGCGCGGCGTCGTGCTTGCATTCCCCACCGAGGCGGCAGCCCTGGATGCGGCGCGCGATGTCATGCAGGCAGAACTGCGGCCTTTGGTGGCGCGGATCTATGATGCTCAGGAAAGCCGCGAACGCACCGAAAACATGCCCGAGTTTGAGACTCGTCCAATCATGGCCGTCTATGTCTTCGCTGGCCGCGAGCCGATGGTGACCACCGAGCAGCAGATGGCCATGGAAATATTCACGAGCTATGGTGCGGTGGAAGCCGGCCAGGAGCCTTATGAGCATTGGCGCAAAAACCGCTATGTGGCGTTTTCCGCGCAGTGGCAGAAGGCCGGTTACTTCAACGACACGATCGAGATCACGGGCAACTGGACGGCCCTGCCGGCCATGTTTGATGCGATGGGCAAGGCGGTCCGGGAGATTTGTCCCGAGGTGCATTTCGGGGCGCATTGGTCGCATATCTATCCGGAAGGAGCTTGCCAGTATATGACCATCCGGCTTCCTCCCATGGACCATGAGAAGGCGCTGCCTCTGCACGCAAAAATGTGGCAGGCGGTTGAAGACCTGACACTGGAGCATGGCGGGTCGATTGCCCATCACCATGGGGTCGGGGTCTTCCGCAATGGCTGGATCGAGCGCGAGCTTGGCGGAGCCCTGCCAATGCTGCAGCAGATCAAGGATGCGCTCGACCCGGGCAATCTGATGAATCCGGGCAAGCTCGGCCTGCGGCTGCCGGAAGGCGCTGTGGTGGTCGGTCAACTTAGCCCTGCAACACAACGCCAAGAGAGCTGACGTGAGCAAAGACTTGTTTCTAGGGATTGATCTGGGCGCCGGATCGCTGAAGGTGACGCTGATCGACGCAACAGGTGCTGTTGTTGCCGACGCTGCCGCGCCTGTCACAACATCTGCGCCCAAAAGCGGCTGGAGCGAGCAGGACCCGAACAATTGGTGGTCTGCCGTCTGTGCTGCCCTGCCGCGGCTGCTGGACAGGGCCGGAGTGCCCGCATCCCGGATTGCTGCGCTGTCGGTCTCTGCCGGCGCGCATACGCAGGTGCTCGAGGACGAGAACGGCACTGTCATCCGCCCGGCGATTCTGTGGAACGATCAGCGCGCCACGGCCCAGACGCAGGCCTTGCGCGAAGCGGCCGATGCCCGGATTCTCGAAATTTCGGGCAATCGGGCCAACCCGACCTGGACGCTTCCGCAGATGCTCTGGATCAAGGAAAACGAGCCCGGCAATTTTTCCCGCGTCAAACGAATGTATCTCGCCAAGGACTGGATTCGCAGCCGCTTTACCGGGGACTGGATGACCGACCCGATCGATGCGGCCGGAACCCTGATGTCGGTGGCCGACGGATCAAGCTGGTCGGCCGAGATCTGTGAGATGATCGGCTGGAACCTGGAAACTCTGCCACCGATTTCGCCGTCGACCGCGCAAGCGGGAACGGTCAGTGCGCGATCCGTCCGGGAAACCGGATTGGCAGAAGGAACACCGGTCATTGTTGGCGCATCGGATACGGCTGTGGAAACCTATGGTGCCGGTCTGACCGAGCCCGGTCTGGGTGTGATCAAGCTTGCGACAGCTGCAACCGTCAGCGTGCTGTCCCCTGACCTGCACGCAAGCAACACCGTGATCAATTACCCGCATGTGATGCCGGACCACTATTATGTGATCGCGGCGACAAATTCCTGCGCTTCCGCCCACAAGTGGCTTCGCGACACGTTCTTCATGAGCGGCGAAGTGGATGGTTCGGCAGCATTCAACCGGATGGAAGAGCTTGCATCCGGGATTCCGGCCGGGTCGGACGGCTTGTTCTTCCACCCCTACCTCAATGGGGAGCGGAGCCCGCACTGGGATCCGCTGTTGCGGGCGGAATTTGTCGGCATCGGCTTTCAGCACGGCCCCGGCCATTTTGTCCGCGCGCTTTACGAGGGTGTCGCGTTTTCGCTGCGTGACTGCCGCGAAGCATTGGCTGCCCAGGGGCTCGAATTTTCCACGGCGCGGCTGATTGGCGGCGGCACACAAAGCGCGCTGTGGTGCCAGATTGTTGCCGATGTTCTCGGTGTTGATGTGGAGCTGCCCGGCAATGGTGACGCCTCGTTTGGCGCTGCCCTTCTTGCCGGTGTCGGGGTGGGTGCCTTCGCCGACGAAGCGGCGGCGGCGAAGGCCGCAATCCGGGTCGCCAGACGCATTGCGCCAAATCCCGGCAATGCAGCCTTCTACAATGAAGCGCATGCAATCTATGTCGATATTCAGAAGGCCCTGTCGCCTATCCATCACCGTATCGCCGGCCTGCAAGGCACCCGCGGCGTCTCCCCGATGAAAAAGGATTGAACCATGGCGCAAGTCACACTCTCCGCCGTGCGCAAAGCCTATGGATCGGTGATTGCCGTCCATGGCGTTGACCTGGTTATCGAAGATGGCGAACTGGTCGTGTTTCTGGGGCCGTCCGGCTGCGGCAAATCCACGACACTGCGGATGATTGCCGGGCTGGAGACGATCACCAGCGGCACCCTGCATATTGGCGAGCGCGATGTGACGGGGCTTGAGCCGAAAGATCGCAACATCGCCATGGTGTTCCAGAACTATGCCCTCTACCCACACAAGACCATCCGCGAAAACCTCGCCTTCGGTCTGCGGATGCACAAGATGGATCGCGCCGAGATAGACAAGCGCGTCCATGAAGCATCGAATGTTCTGGGGCTCGACGAATTGCTCGACCGCAAGCCTCGCCAGCTTTCCGGCGGCCAGATGCAGCGGGTGGCGCTGGGCCGGGCATTGGTCCGCGAACCGGAAGTCTTTCTGCTTGACGAGCCGCTCTCCAACCTCGACGCCAAGCTCCGGGTGAAGATGCGTGAGGAAATCGCCAGGCTGCAGAAGCAGGTCGGCACATCGATGGTTTACGTGACCCATGACCAGGTCGAGGCGATGACGCTGGCTGACCGGATCGTGATCATGAAGGATGGCCACGTCCAGCAGGTCGGCGCGCCGCTCGAGGTCTACGACCGGCCTGCCAACCTGTTTGTCGCCGGCTTCATCGGCTCCCCGGAAATGAACCTTGTCGAAGGACGGGTCGTTGAGGGACGCTTCCAGGCAGGCGAATTCTCCCTTGATCTGCCGAAGGGCATGACTGCGGAAGAAAATTCCGCGATCTCGCTCGGCATCCGGCCCGAACACATCGAGATCGATGATGCTGCCGGAGGCATAGCCTTCACCGCCGACATTATCGAGCAGCTCGGCGCACAAACACTCTTCGCGGGCTCCGCGCGGGGCGTGAGACTACGGGTCATGACGACCCGGCGGGATGATGTGCACAGGGGCTCGGGCTTTTCGCTGCGGTTCCCGGCAAATCGCCTGCATTTCTTCAACACGGAAACAGGAAATCGCATTTCTACCGAGCATTAATCGCACCCCTATCGGACGATAGAAAACCTGGGAGGAGACTACGATGAGCAATCCAATTATCAAAGGCGGCGTAAGCCGCAGGACGATCCTGAAGACGGCCGGGGCCGCCGGCGCCGCACTTGCGGCAACCGGTCTGTCGACACCCGCCGTGTTTGGCCAGAACCGCAAGCAGATCCGCTTTCTCAACGCCGAGACGTCGATGGACAGCATTCGCGCGCTGAAGGTTGCAGCCGCTGAATACGAACGTCAGACCGGCGTTGAAGTGGTGATTGATTCCGTGCCTTTGGGGGACGTGTTCACCAAGGTCACCACATCTCTGCGCAGCGGCAATCCTTACGACATCGCCACTGTCGCCTTCGCCGGCCATGTGCTTCTGCTTGCCAATGAAGGCCATCTGGTCGACATGACGCCGCTCACGAGCAAGCATGAATGGGGCAAGAACATCCTCTTCCCGATGGATGGCAAGACCTACTGGTACCCATATGATTACAACCTCGCCTGGATCTATTACCGCAAGGACCTCTACGAGCAGAACGGGCTCGAGGTGCCGAAGGACCAGGCAACGTTCCTTGCCAACGCCCAGGCGCTGACCAGGGACAACATGTCCGGGTCGATCCTGCCGATCGCCTCGAACGGCGCCACCAACTGGCTGTCACCGGGTTTCCTCTGGGCAGAGGGTGTCGAAGTGTTTGATGATCAGTGGAACATCATCATCGACAGCGCTGACAACGCACCGAAGACCAAGGCGTATCTGGATTTCTTCGGCGACCTTTACAAGACCATGCCGAGCGGCACGAGCCAGGCTTCCTACAGCGAGATGTTGACCAGCTTTACATCAGGCTCGGTCGCGCATTCCGCCTATGCCGGAAGATTGGTTGAAACCATCGAACGCAACTCGCCGGATCTCGCCGACAAGTTCGGCATCTTCCCCTACATGGATTCGAGCGGCACCGGAAAAGCCGTCAACCATGGTTATGACGGTTGGGTGGTGCTCAACACCGACGCCGCCGAGGAATCGATGAAGTTCATGGAATGGTTTACCGAAAACCAGCTCATCAACTTCCTGCACACCGCACCGCTGCATTTCCAGCCGGCACGGCTCGACATCTATGATGATCCACGCTGGAAGGCCCACCCGTTGATCGAGAAGCATGCAGGTCTGGTCGAGTCGATGAAGGGCTTCCTCACCGATCCCGACATGACGATCACCTCGATCGATACGCAGGGTCCGGCTCCGGATCTGCGTCCGGGCAAGGTGTTCGAATCCTTCGCCTTGTCGGAGATGCTGCAGCAGAAATGTCTGCTGGGCACGTCTTCGGATGCCGCATTGGAAATGGGCGCCCAGAAAATGCGTGACGCGATCGCCTGATCTGCACATGCCCCAAAAGCACTGGAGCGATTTTCGCTCCAGTGCCCTTTTCTTCGCAGGATGCTTCTATGAGTTCCAAAGCCACATTCGCGTCATTTCTGATCATTGGGCTCCTGATCACTCTGGTGTTGATCGCGGCACCAGTGGCTTATGCAATCAGTCTCAGTTTCTACACCATGGACAGCTTTGTCGCCGAACCGGATTGGATCGGACTGGCAAACTACACGCGCGTTCTCTCGACCGGTGCATTCTGGAATGCGCTCGGCAACGGTTTGGTATATTCGATCTCTACGATCGCGCTTCAGGTCATTCTGGGCATTGGAATAGCGCTGGTGTTGAACCAGTCGTTTCGCGGCCGCAATTTGCTTCGTGGCCTGTCAATCCTGCCCTATCTGTTGCCGACCGTGGTCATCGTGCTGACATTCAAGTGGATGGTGGATGGCTCGATCGGTATCATCACCAAGGCCATTGCGGCGCTCGGTTTGCCGCCGGTCCACTGGTTCGAAAGCCCAACGGCGGCGATGGCCTCGAGTGTGATGGTATCAGTCTGGCTCTGGACACCATTCGTCACCACCGCTTTTCTCGCCGGCCTGCAAACGGTCCCGGCCTCGCTCTATGAAGCGGCAAAGGTGGATGGTACCAACGCCATACAGCGTTTTTATCACATCACTTTGCCGATGCTGAAGCCTGTTCTGACAGTGGTTGTGCTGTTGCGTGCGGTCTGGACCTTCAACAAGTTCGACGTGATCTGGTTGCTCACCGGCGGTGGCCCGGTCGGCAGCACCGAACATCTGGCGATCCTGTCCTACACCACCGCTTTTACCAGGTTTGACATCGGTGGCGGCGCCACAATCGCAACGCTCTCCTTCCTGTTCCTGGCGATCTCCGTCTTCATCTACTTCCGCATATTCCCACTCGACGAGGAAGATTCATGACCCGCTCGCTCTTCGGCCGCGCTGCGCTCTATCTGACAGCGATCATCATCGCGATCTATTCCGCCTTCCCGGTCTATTGGATGATCGTCTCATCGACCCGCGCGCCGCAGTCGATGTTCTCCAGCAGTTCGCTCTGGCCCGGCCCGTTCACCAGCGAATATTACAGCAATCTGCTGGAACTGACCGACTATCCGACGCAGTTCATGAACAGCCTGACCGTTGCGCTGATCACCGTGGTTGTGACGATGTTCTTCTCGGTGATCATCGCCTATGCCGTGACGCGGCAGCGGATCCGCGGCAAGAAGGTGATCGTTGCGTCGATGCTCTACGCCTACATGTTTCCGCCGCTGCTGATCGCCATTCCGATGTATACGTTCTTCACGCGGATCGGTCTTGGCGACACCCTGACCAGCCTTGTCGCGGCTCATTTGACGATGACGCTGCCACTGGGTGTCTGGTTCCTCTGGGGCTTCTTCAAGAACATGCCGTTCGAACTCGAGGAAGCGGCGATGGTGGACGGCTGCACCCGGCTCGGGGCGTTCCTGCGGGTGGTTCTGCCGCTGTCTCTTCCAGGTTTGCTAACCGTCGCCATCTTTTCGTTTCTGCTGTCATGGACCGACTACACCTTCGCGCTGATCATGATCGGTTCCGACGCCAACAAGACGGTGCCGGTTGGTCTGGCCTCGATGATCGGCTCGTTCGATCTGCGCTGGGGTGAGATCATGGCCGGGTCGACGCTGATCGCATTGCCACTGTTTGGCGCCTTTGCCCTGCTTTCCAAGTATTTTATTCAAGGCATGAGCGCCGGCGCGGTGAAGGGGTAATCTCGATGGATTTGCAGATTGGCGGCCGCGTTGCACTGATCACCGGAGGTGCAGGAGGTCTGGGTATGGCCCAGGCGAGGGCGCTGGCCGGCGAAGGCGTTCGCCTCGTGATCAATGATCTGGATCCGGATCGCGCCGGTGATGCCGTCAAACTGCTCCGCCAGGAAGGGTTTGAAGCCGCAGCTGTACCCGGAGATGTGTCGAAGCCGGAGAGCGCCCATTCCGTGGTTGAAGGCGCCGCCGAGGCTTTCGGACAGCTTGATATCCTCGTCAACAATGCCGGGGCCGGCGGCCGCCATCTTGGCCATCGTGTTGAGGACATCAGTGACGAGAGCTGGCGAATTATCCTCGACAGTCATTTGACCGCGACGTTTTTGTGCACGCGTGCAGCCCTGCCGCATCTGGGGCAGGCGGGCTATGGCCGGATCATAAATATTTCCTCGATGAACTTCACCGGGGGAGGCCGGCCGGGGGTGGCACATTATGCTGCAGCCAAAGCCGGGATTGCCGGGTTTACGCGGACCAGCGCCAAGGAGCAGGGGCCGCGCGGGGTTACGGTCAATGCCATTGCGCCAGGCTATGTCGAAACCGATCTGATTTCCGGGTTCACCGGCCAGCAGCGCCACGTTATCACCAGCCAGAACCCGATCGGCCGTTTCTGCAAACCGGCAGAAGTCGGCGCACTGGTGAGCTATCTGTGTGGCCGGTTTGCTGATTTTATCAACGGCGCGTTGATCTGCATCGATGGCGGCAAACGTGATTTTTACTGGGACCAGGACGGAACGGCATCATGACGACACGTATCTTCGGCGCTCCGCATCTCTATATTCAGGGGCCTGACGCACTGGACCGGTTGCCGGATCTTCTGTCCGGTCTGGGCAGCAGGGTGTTCCTGGTGGCCGACCCGTTTGTCGCGGAAAGATACGGGCCCCGCCTGGCCGGTCTGCTCGGGCCTTCCGCCGCAATAGCCGCCTTTGGCGGCGAGTGTACATCCGCCGAGATTGACCGGATGGCCGGGCTTGCTGAAAGCCACGGTGCCGACATTGTTGTCGGCATGGGCGGCGGCAAGGCGATCGACACTACCAAGGGCGTCCGGATCAAGCGCGGCGGCCGCATTGTCATCGTGCCGACCATTGCCTCCAATGACAGCCCGACCTCACGTCTCTCGGTTATCTACAAGGAAGACCACGCGCTTTCCGAAGTCCGGCTGATGGCGACAAATCCGGATGCCGTTCTGGTCGACAGCAAACTGATCGCCGAAGCCCCGGTGCGGTTTTTTCTGGCCGGTATCGGCGATGCGCTGTCAAAGAAATACGAGGCGACCCAGTGCGTAATGTCCGGCGCGGCAAATTTCTATGGCGGCGCGCAGACCGAGTGCCTGCGGGCGATCTCTTCGCATTGCGACATGGTGCTGCGCCGAGATGCGGTTGCAGCCGCCGGTGATGTGCGGGCGCAGCGCATCAGCCCCGAGGTCGAATCCGTTATCGAAGCTGCGGTGTTGCTCAGCGGACTGGCCTTCGAGAATGGCGGCCTCTCGATTGCCCATTCGCTAACACGTGGATTTTCCGTGGTCCCCGCCATGCAGCCTTACCTGCATGGCGAGCAAGTGGCATTTGGAACATTGGTGCAATTGGCGATGACGCCGGATGCCGAGGCTGAACGCGACGAATTCGCCCGGCTGCTTGGACAGCTGGGGCTGCCGCGGCGTTTGTCCGATTTCGGCGGGACGGATCAGGATGCACAGAGGATTGCCGACGTCACCTTCGACACATCACCCTATATTCGCAATTTCGAGAGACCGGTAACGGCAGCCTTTATTGCGGGGGCAATTCGCAGCCTGGAAACCGATTGACCAGCTCTCGGATCTGACGCCGTCCCTATAGACCAATTTACGGCCGAATCGAGCACGTCGTTAATAGGCGATTTTGGGCAGCCAGAGGGCGATTTGGGGAAACAGTCCGACTGCCAGCAGCCCGGTCAGCTGCAACAGCACGAAGGGGATGATGCCGCGATAGATCTGGCGGGTCGTCACGTCGGCTGGCGCAACGCTTTTCACATAAAACAGCGCCATGCCCACCGGCGGGGTCAGGAACGAGGTCTGCAGACAGATTGCCAGCAGGATCGCGACCCAGACCGGATCGTATCCCAGCGAGACAATGACCGGCACGGTCAACGGCGCTACGATCAGGATGATCTCCATCCAGTCGAGCACAAAGCCCAGCACGAACACCGTCGTCAGAACCAGCAACAGGATCGACAGGCGTGACCAGCCCAGCCCGGTGAGCAATTCCTCGACCAGCGCATCCCCTCCATAGCCACGCAACACCACCGAGAAACAGGTCGCGCCGAAGATGATGGCAAACAGGAAGGCAACGGTTTTTGCCGTCGCAGTGCAGGCTTCATAGAGGACGCCGGGGGTCAGTGTCCGGTTTGCCAGACAGATCAGCGTTGCACCAAGCGCGCCGAGCCCGGAGGCTTCTGTCGGCGAGGCGATGCCAAAGAATATCGAACCCAACACCAGCACCATCAAGACCATCGGCGGAAACAGCGCGGCGGCGATATCCCTCAAGGCGGCCAGGTCGAACTTTCCTGCGTCAGGGGACGGCGGTGCCTTGTGCGGTTGCAGCAGAGAAATGACAACCAGATAGGAAACGTAGAGTGTTGCCAGCAGGATGCCGGGGAAAACAGCGGCCATGAACAGATCGCCGACCGAAAGCCGCAGCTGATCGCCCATCACGATCAGCATGATCGAGGGCGGTATCAGGATCCCCAGGCAGCCTGAAGCGGCGACCGTGCCCAGTCCCAGAGGCATGTCGTAGCCGGCCTTTCGCAGCGCCGGCAGCGCAACTGTCGCAAGCAGGACCACGGATGCGCCGATAATCCCGGTGGACGCCGCCAGGATAACCCCGATCACCACAACCGAGATACCAAGGCTGCCAGGTGTCCGGCCAAGGCTGCGCGCCATTGCATTGAGCAGGCGCTCGGCCACGCCAGACCGGTCGAGCATGAACCCCATGAACACGAACAGGGCCATCGGGATCAGCGAATAGTTGGTCAGCGTGCTGAAGATCCGGTCATTGGCAAAGCCGATGAAATTGACCCCGGCAAAGACGTCGATGCCGACAAGCGGGAGCACTTCGCCCAGCAGGGCGAACAGCACGCCCACACCGCCGAGCACGAAAGCCACGGGAAACCCGGCGAAAAGGCCGATGGCAAAGCTGGCGAACATCGCCAGAACCAGGAGAGCATCTGTTGTCAATTCAGGTCTCCTGGTGCATCAGACCTGATGATCTGTATTGCCTGTAAAAGCGAAGCGAGTGCCTGTGCGGCCAGCAGCGCAAAGCCTGAAAACAGCAACAGTCTGACCAGATAGCGTGCCGGCAGCCCGCTGGGCATCGGAGATCCTTCCCCGATCTTCCAGGAATAGGCAAAACTGTTCCAGCTGAACCACATGATGCCGATGGTGAAGGGCAGCAGCAAAAGCAGGATGCCGATCACCTCGACCCAGGCCTTGCGGGTGGCGCTCCACTCGTCCCGCAGCACATCGACGCGCACATGGGCGTCATGCCGGTATGCATAGCCAAGGCAGAGCATGATGGTCACCGCATTGAGGTGCCATTGCAGCTCTTCCAGCTCGACCAGACCGAGGCCAAAGCCATAGCGCAGCACCACATTTCCGACCACGACAAGGATCAGAAGCGGCAGGAACAGCGCCCCGATGATGCCTGCTGCTTCGGTCACGCGTTCAATGGAGCGGGGCAGCCAATCCAGAAATCTGTTCATTGCCTGCCCCCCTTGTCGTTGATTACTGGACTGCAGCCCAGCTTGCGGCACTGTCGCGGTAGGCCTGAAGCGAATTCCAGGCGCGGGCAAAGCTTTCATCCTTTGCCGACTGTTCCTGCATCACTTCATCGGTTGCGGTCTGGAAGCCTGCCAGCACCTCTTCGGGGAACTGGCGGATTTCAACGCCATTGGCCTTGAATGCGTCGATAGCCTGGGCGTTTTCGACATAGGTGGATGTTACACCCCACAGCATTGTTTCGCGGCAGGTCAGTTCGATCAAGTCCTGCTGGCCTTCCGACATTGAATCCCACTTGGCCTTGTTGATGATCAGCTCGTTGATCGCGGCCGGCTGGTGCCAGCCCGGCAGATAGTAGTTCTTGACGATCTGGTCGAAGCCGATCTGCTTGTCGATGGCAGGCATCGAGAATTCGGTGCCGTCGATGACGCCGCGTTCAAGGTTGGGGAAGATGTCTCCGCCTGACAACAACACCACGGAAGCGCCCATCTTCTTCATCACTTCCCCGGCAAGGCCGGCGAAGCGCAGCTTGAGACCCTTGATGTCTTCAACGCTGTTGATCGGTGTCTTGTACCAACCGCCGGCTTCCTGGGCCATCAGCCCGCAAGGAACAGTGACGACACCCTGCTCGGCGTAGATTTCACGCCAGATATCAAGTCCGCCGCCATTGTAGATCCAGCCGATATATCCCATCGCGTCCGGACCGAAGGGTACGCCGCCAAACAGCTGAACGGCCGGGAACTTGCCTGCGACATAGAGCGGTGACGTGTAACCGGCATCCAGCGTGCCATTGCGCACGGCATCGAAGATTTCCAGCGACGGCACCAGCGCACCGGCGTTCATCAGACGGATCTTGATCTGGCCATCGGAAGCTTTGTTGATCGCGTCGCTGAAATGCTTTGCATCCCGCCCGCTTGCCGGCAAGGTCAGCGGCCAGGCGCTCTGTACCGTCAGGTTGGCGGTGTCGGCATGTGCCGCGCCGGTAAATGTGGCGCCCAGTGCTGCAGCAGCCCCCAGCGCCAGTTTCAGCAAAAGTGATGGTGATGTCATTATATCAGTTCCTTCCCCTTGTTTGACCCCGCCCACAACAAACAGAAAGCAGGATGTTCCACACTCCACGCAAACGCTATAACAAAAAATCTATTTTAAAAAGTCTGTTTTTTAGCAAAAAATGTGACTAACGTAACGGCGAATTCTGGAGGAACTTCCCATGCGATCAGTCTTGGTCACAGGCGCGGCAGGCGGTTTTGGCGGCGCCATTGCTTCGGCACTGGCAGCCGACGGCATGACGATATTCGGTTGCGACAGGCAGGCGGGTGAGGGCATTCACGCGATGGATGTCACTGACGAGGCCCAGGTGAAGGCGGTCTTCGATCAGGCCGAGGCGCTCAACGGCCCGGTATCGGTTCTCGTTACCTGTGCCGGAATCATGCCTTCGGGCACGGAACCCGCGCGGATTTCAAACATGACGGTTGAGGAAT
>CAXBIE010000098.1:0-16217 GCA_963975635.1 uncultured Hoeflea sp.
TCGTTGAACCGGTTCTTGGCCGTGTCGAGCGCCACACCAATCGGCAGGCTGGCGCCAATCGTCGCCTGGCGTTCGCGGTTGAAGCGATTGATGGTCGACGGGCCCTGGGTGATGACGATGTCGGCCACGGTTTTCAGTGGAACCGAAACACCCTTGGAGGTCGCCACGCGGAGATTGCCGATCCGGTCGATGTTGGTCCGGTAAACCGGATCAAGCTGCACCCGGATCGGGATCTGGCGGTTGTCGAGCGAGATCTTGGCCAAAGCCGCATCGACATCGCCAATGGTGGCGACCCGGACGGTCTCGGCAATCTGCGCCGTCGTGACGCCAAGCCGTGCGGCTTCCTCAAGCCGCGGGCGGATCTGCACTTCGGGGCGGGGCAGCGAGCCTGCGACACTGACGCTCGACAGGACGTTTTCAGCCTTGAGCTTCGGCTCGAGAATGGCGACTGCCCGGTCGATGGCGGCGTCATCGGTCGAGATCACGTTGTAGGTCAGATCGCGTTCGCCACGGTCGTTGAGCTTGTAGGCCCGAATGTCGGGAATAACAGCGAGCTTGTCGAAGAGCTCTGTTTCAACTTCCGCCTGTGAGCGGACCCGGCCCAGAACCTCCATGCGCGGCAGCGAATCCGAGACGAAGGGCACGGCGCCGGCGAGGCCATTGACCACTTTCTTGACAATCGAGTGCTCGATCTTCTCAAGCTGCACGGAAACCGAGGCGCGGCGGATGTCGATCTCGCCCTTCGGCGAGGTGCCGCCGAGAATGAAGACACTCTCGACATTTTCGATGCCGTTGATGATCTGGCGCATGGCCTCCGTGGTGCGGTCGGTGTCTTCCAGCGTTGCGCCCGGTGGCAGTTCCACGCTGATGCTGACGCGGGAAACGTCTTCCGGAGGCAGGAACGAGCCTGGAACCTGGCCCAGGAAATACACGGCAACCACCAGTGAACCGATGGCGGCAAGCAAGGTGGAGTATCTCCACCGCAGGGTTTTGTTGATCAGCCAGGTATAGCCCCGCATGACCGGTCCGCCGCCCTCGGTCTCTTCATGGGCGTCGCTGTCGCGCATCAGATAGGCGGCCATCATCGGTGTGATCAGCCGCGCAACGAGAAGCGAGAACATCACCGCGACCGCCACCGTCATGCCGAACTGGATGAAATATTGCCCCGGAATGCCGGGCATGAACGACACCGGCACAAAGACTGCGATGATCGTGAAGGTGGTGGCGATCACCGCCAGACCGATTTCATCGGCGGCCTCGACCGAGGCCCGGTAGGGCGTCTTGCCCATGCGGATATGCCGCGAGATGTTTTCCACCTCGACGATCGCGTCGTCGACCAGGATGCCGGTCGCCAGGGTGATGGCCAGCAGGCTCACCAGATTGAGCGAGAAGCCGAGCAGATCCATGACATAGAAGGTCGGGATGGCTGACAGCGGCAGCGCGATGGCGGCAATCAGCGTCGCGCGCCAGTTCCTCAGGAACAGGAACACCACCAGAACCGCCAGCAATGAGCCTTCGACCAGCGTGTGCAGCGCCGATTCATAGTTGCCATAGGTGAAGAACACCGTGTCGTCGACCGGAACCAGTTCGACATTGGGATGCTTCGCCCTGATCTCATCGAGCGTTTCGGTCACCACTTCGGCAACCGAGACTTCGCTGGCGCCCTTTGACCGGAAGACGGCGAATGACACCACCTGGTCGCCATTGTAGCGTCCGAACGACCGCAATTCCTCATAGGTGTCGCGCACCACACCCAGATCGCCAAGCCGGACAAAGCGCCCGTTGGGCAAAGCGATGGTGGTGGCCTCCAGCGATGCCCTGTCCTGGGCGTCGCCGAGTGTCCGGATCGCCTGTTCCCGCGCGCCCACTTCACCACGCCCGCCGCCGAGATTGGCGTTGGTGGCGCGCAGCTGCCGGTTCACGTCGGCTGCGGTGATGCCGTAGGAATCAAGCCGTGCCGGATCGAGCTCGACGCGGATCTCCCGGTCGGCACCGCCGTAGCGGTCGACCTTGCCGACGCCGCGCTGGCCCTGCAGCGCCCGCTTGACGGTGTCATCGACAAACCAGGAGGCTTCTTCCAGTGTCATGTCCGGCGCATGCACCGCAAAGGTCATGATCGCCTGGCCTTCGACATCGATGCGGGTGACAATCGGCTCCTCGACCGAAGCGGGCAGATCGCCGCGGACCCGGTCAATAGCGTCCTTGACGTCCTGAACCGCCTGATCGGTCGGCACTTCCATCCGGAAGATCACAGTGGTCGTGGAGATACCGTCGGACACGGTGGAGGCGATGTCGTCAACGCCGGTGATACCGGCAACGGCGTCCTCGATTTCCTTGGTGACCTGGGCCTCCATCTCGGAAGGCGCGGCGCCCGATTGCACCACGGTGATGGCCACCAGCGGCACGTCAATATTGGGGAACCGGGTAATAGGCAGCGTGAGGAAGGATTGAATGCCGACAATCGTCAGGAGCGCGAATGCCAGGATCGGTGCGATCGGGTTGCGGATGGCCCAGGCGGAAAAATTCATCTCGGGTGCCTCACTCGGTCATGGCGGCGACTGGGCCGCTGTCGGTTTCTTCCACCGGAGTGATCCGGTCCCCATCGCGCACAAACGCCCCGGCCTTGGCAACGATCAGGTCGCCGCGCGCCAGTCCCTCGACAATCTCCACCCGTCCGCCTTCGCGGATGCCGGTGCTGACCGCCGTGCGCCTGGCGATGCCGTCTTCGATCTTGAGAACATCGGCGCCGTCACGGGCCATATTGACCGAAGTCACCGGCACGGTGATGGCATCACGTGTCGCCACGATGATTTCGGCGTCTGCGAACATGCCGGCGCGCAGATTCGCGCCGTCTGCAATTTCGATGCGGGCCATGCCCAGCCGGGTGGTGGTGTTGAGCGTTGGTTCGAGCAGCCGTATCGTGCCGTCAACCGGTTCATCTGCACCGATGAGATGGATCACCACGCTCTGGCCTTCGGCGATCCGGTGCATGTCGGCCTCGGCAATATCGGCACGCAGTTCCAGCTTGCCATCCCGTATGATGGTGAACATCGGGCCGGCGCTTGCGCTGGCGATGGCGCCGATCCTGGCGCCACGGGCTGACACGATGCCGGACACCGGTGCTTTCACCTCGCTGCGGGCCAGGCGCAGTTCGATGTCCTTCATCTGCGCGTCAATCACCGCGATGTCGGCTTGTGCGACCTTGATCGACTCCTTCACCGAGCGGACCCGCGCCAGCGCCGCTGTGGCCTGTGCTTCCGCCTGTTCCGCCTGAACGGTCGAATAGGTGCCCTGCGCGGCCAGCTGTCTGGCGCGGTCGCTTGCCTTGACCGTTTCCTGCGTGTTCGATTCAACCTCGGCCAGTTGTGCCTCGAGTTGCGCGATGGCGGCCAGCGCCTTGGCGCGGTTGGCGTCGAGCTGGCTGCGCTGCAGGATCAGTTGATCCTTGGAAAGGGTGGCCAGAACCGATCCCGCTTCCACCCTGTCTCCGACATCGGCCTCGAGGCTCTCGATTGCCAGGCCTTCGACCTGCGGCGCCACCAGCACTTCCTCACTTGCCGTGATCATGCCGTTGGACAACACCCGGTCGGTGATCGGCTCTTTCTCGGCCCTGACAGCGATGATCGCAGGCGGCAGCGCTCCGGCGGAAGCTGTTTTTTCCGCGTCGACCGCACCGGCCGGAAAGGCCATGACGGAGAGGAATGGCAGGGCAAGAAGAAGGGCAGGGCGCATAAGAGTTCCGGTCATTCGGAGGGGGTTGCTGGGGGCGTGAAAATTGTGTCGTGCAGCGTCGAAAGCACGAGCTCACCGAGCGCGGTCCATTGTTCAATGCTTACATCCTTGCCGGCGCAGTATTTGCGCTGGGCAAAGCCGTGGATCAGCAGCATCATCAAATGAGCCCGTGTTTCATAAATCTGCAGTGCGCCGGGACTGTCGTCGCTGTGGGTCCGGACAAGCGCCTTGACCATGTTGCAGCGCACGGTTTCGTCCATGGTGCGCATCAGCGTGGCGATTTCGGGAGAGCGGTACGATGCTGCCTGCACTTCGCTCCAAAGCGCAGCGTCTTCGCAGGGTAGGGTCTCTATGCGCTCCCGCATCAGCGTCATGAACATTTTGCCGGGTTCGGGAGCCGCATTTATCGCCTCGAAAAGCGCTTCAATCTCTTCGAGGTCGCGCTTGACCAGCGCGGTTATGATGGCGTCCTTGGAGGAAAAATAGCGATAGAAATTGCCAACGCTCATCTGTGCCGCCTGCGCCAGATCCTGCATTGACGCGCCTTCGAAGCCGTTCAGGGCAAAGACCGACTTGACCTGGTCAAGGATGTCCGAGGCGCGTTTGCTCGCGGTATGGCTTGCGGATACGTCCATGGGTGGTCCTTTGATGGCTTGTACGCGCAAATATCCCTGCGGATCACCTTGCCTGTTGCGCAGGGGTGGGCGAACCGGATCGCAGCTTCATTTGCGATGAGTAATATAGTGAATGAATATTCATTCATCAAGATCCCGCCATCAAACAATGAAGCGATGGTGCGCGCCGCGATGTCTGGTTGCGTGCTGAAAGCCTGGCAGTGGCCCTGCGTCACCCCTTGAAGCGGTGATGAGATCGTGGTCCGGCGATCTGATCTTGAGGCACGATGCAAAACAGGCGGCCCGAAGGCCGCCTGTTGCTGTCAACTCATCCGTTTATTCCGCGGCGTCGGTATAGTCCGACATCGGCGGGCAGGAGCAGACCAGGTGACGATCGCCATAGACATTGTCGACCCGGTTGACCGGTGCAAAATATTTGGCGTTGCGGATTGCGCCGGCCGGGAAACAGGCCGCCTCGCGGTCATACGGGCGATCCCAGGGGCCAACCAGATCCTCAATCGTGTGCGGGGCGTTCTTCAGCGGGTTGTTGTCCCGGTCGAGCCGCCCGTCCTCGATGGCCCAGGCTTCGTCACGGATCGCCAGCATCGCGGCGCAGAACCGGTCAAGCTCCGCCTTTACTTCCGATTCCGTCGGCTCGATCATCAGCGTGCCGGCCACCGGCCAGCTCATGGTCGGCGCGTGGAAGCCGCAATCGATCAGCCGCTTGGCGACGTCATCGACGGTGACCCCGGCGCTTTGCACCAGCGGTCGTGTGTCGAGGATGCATTCATGCGCCACCCGGCCCTTCGACGAGGTGTAGAGGATGTCGTAAGCGCCCTTCAGCCGCGCCGCGATGTAGTTGGCGTTGAGGATCGCGATCCGGGTTGCCTGGGTCAGGCCTTCGCCACCCATCATCAGGCAATAGGCCCAGGAGATCGGCAGGATCGAGGCCGAGCCGAAGGGGGCGGCTGATACCGCACCCGGCTTGCCGTCTGTCTGGCAGTGACCCGGAAGATGCGGCGCCAGATGCGCCTTGACCCCGATCGGCCCCATGCCCGGACCGCCGCCGCCATGCGGAATGCAGAAGGTCTTGTGCAGATTGAGATGGCTGACATCGGCGCCGATATCGCCGGGCCGCGCCAGCCCGACCAGCGCATTGAGATTGGCGCCGTCGAGATAGACCTGGCCGCCATGTTTGTGGGTGATCGCGCAAACCTCGGTTGCCGTCTCCTCGAACACGCCGTGGGTCGACGGATAGGTGATCATGCAGGCGGCGAGATTGTCCGAATGGAGCTCGGCCTTGGCGCGGAAATCATCGAGATCGATATCGCCGTTCTCGCGGGTGCCGACCGCAACCACCGTCATCCCCGCCATCTGTGCCGACGCCGGATTGGTGCCGTGTGCAGAGGTCGGGATCAGGCAGATATGCCGGTGCGTATCACCATTGGCCCGGTGCCAGGCGCGGATCGACATCAGTCCGGCATATTCGCCCTGTGCGCCTGAATTGGGCTGCATCGAGATCGCGTCATAGCCGGTGATCTGACACAGCTTGTCCGATAGGTCGTCGATCATCTGCTTGTAGCCGAGCGCCTGATCGGCCGGTGCAAAGGGATGAATGTCGGCAAATTCCGGCCAGGTGATCGACAGCATTTCAGCCGTTGCGTTGAGCTTCATCGTGCAGGAGCCGAGCGGGATCATGGTCCGGTCGAGCGCCAGGTCCTTGTCCGACAGCCGGCGGATGTAGCGTGTCATCTCGCTTTCGGCACGGTTCATGTGGAAGATCGGGTGCTCGAGGTAGCGCGAGTGCCGCCCCATCGGATCGGGGATGACCGGTTCTGCAAGCAGATCCTTGAAGCTGAGGTTGCCGCCAAACGCCCGCCAGACGGCTTCCACTGTTTCGGGACGCGAGACTTCGTCCAGCGCGATGCCGATGCGGTCATCACCGATCTTGCGCAGATTGATGCCTTCGCCGCGCGCCGCTTCGAGAATTTCGGCCTGACGGCCTTCGGCAAACACCGTGACGGTGTCAAAGAAGATCGCCGGGTCGATGATGAAATCCAGCTGCTTCAGGCCTGCGGCCAGTGTTGCAGCCTTGATGTGCACGCGGCCGGCAATGGCTTTCAGTCCAACCGGTCCGTGAAACACCGCATACATCGAGGCAATGACGGCGAGCAGCACCTGCGCGGTGCAGATGTTCGACGTGGCTTTTTCGCGACGGATGTGCTGTTCGCGGGTCTGCAGCGCCAGCCGGTATGCCTGGTTGCCGCGCGTATCGACGGTGACGCCGACCAGACGGCCGGGCATCGAGCGCTTGTAGGCGTCCTTGACCGCCATGTAGGCCGCATGCGGGCCGCCATAACCGACAGGAACGCCGAAGCGCTGCATCGAGCCGACGGCGATGTCGGCGCCCATTTCACCCGGCGATTTCAGCAGGGTCAGCGACAGCGGATCTGCTGCGACAACGGCTATTGCCTTTTCCGCATGCAGCCTGGTGATCACATCGGTGAAATCATGCACATGGCCGAAGGTGCCGGGATACTGGAAGATCGCGCCGAATACGGCCGCGGGGTCCAGCTCGGTGAACGGATCGCCGATGATGATCTCCCAGCCCAGCGGCTCGGCGCGGGTGCGGATCACGTCGATGGTCTGCGGATGGCAATGATGATCCACGAAGAACGCGGTTTGCTTGGATTTCGAGGCCCGCTCGGCCATTGCCATGGCTTCAGCCGCCGCTGTTGCCTCGTCAAGCAGCGAGGCATTGGCGATGTCGAGTCCGGTGAGATCGGCGACCATGGTCTGGAAGTTCAGAAGCGCTTCCAGCCGTCCCTGGCTGATTTCCGGCTGGTAGGGCGTATAAGCCGTGTACCAGGCCGGGTTCTCCAGGATGCAGCGCTGGATCACCGGCGGCATGATGGTGCCGTGATAGCCCTGACCGATCAGCGACAGCATCACCTTGTTCTTCTTCGCGGTGGCGCGCAGATGATCAAGCACCTCGCGCTCGCTCATCGGGTCGCCGAAGGCCAGCGGGGCTTTCTGGCGGATCGAGCCGGGAACAGTCTCGTCAATCAGCGCTTCAAGCGAGGAAGCTCCGACCACTTCAAGCATGTCGGAGATTTCCGCCGGTGACGGGCCGATGTGGCGGCGGTTGGCGAAGTCGTAAGGGTCGTAGTCGGTCAGTTTGATGGTCATGGCAGATATCAGCCGATCATTGCTTTATAGGCGGTTTCATCCATCAGCTCATTGGCGGAGTTGGCGTCATCGAGCTTGAGCTTGAAGAACCAGCCTGCACCGGTCGGGTCGGAATTGACCAGTGACGGATCGTCGGCGATCGCCTGATTGACCTCGGTGATTTCGCCGGCGAGCGGGCAATAGACATCCGATGCCGCCTTGACCGATTCCACGGTTGACGCCTCGCCGCCCTTGTCCAGCTTGGCGCCGACTTCGGGCAGCTCGACAAACACCAGATCACCAAGCTGTTCAGCCGCATGTTCGGTGATGCCGACGGTGGCGACATCGCCCTCGATTTTCAGCCATTCGTGATCTTCGGTGAATTTGAGCATGGTATTGTTCCTGTTGGGTTTAACGTTTGTAGGTTGAAGGCACGAAGGGCAGGGCGGCAACGGCCATTTCAAGCCGTTTGCCGCGCACTTCCGCATAGAGTTTGGAGCCGGTGGCTGCGAGATCCGAGGGCACATAGCCCATGGCAACCGGGCCGCCCGCGCTGGGGCCAAACCCGCCCGAGGTGACGGTGCCGATCGCCTCGCCGCCGGTCTCCTGTTGGAAAAGCTGGGCGTGAGCGCGAACCGGCGCCTTGCCTGCAGGCTGCAGACCGACCCGGACACGGCTGGCACCGTTGTCGAACTGGTCGAGGATCACATCGGCGCCGGGGAAACCGCCCTGGCGGGCGCCCCCGGTGCGGCGCACCTTCTGGACCGCCCATTTCAGGTTGGCTTCGACCGGTGTCGTGGTCTCGTCGATATCATTGCCATAAAGGCAAAGCCCGGCTTCGAGCCTCAGCGAATCCCGGGCGCCGAGCCCGATCGGCGCAACATGCTCATCGGCCAGAAGCAGCCGGGCTATGCGGTCGGTCTCATCCGCGGGCAGCGAGATTTCGTAGCCGTCCTCACCGGTATAGCCCGAGCGCGAAACCACCGCCGGCACGCCGGCGATTTCAAGATCGACGACATCCATGAACATCATGTCTTCGGCATCCGGCGCGTAGGATGACAGCACGCTTTCCGCCGCCGGTCCCTGCAGGGCGATCAGCCCGCGGTCGAACTGTGCTTCGATCTCGCAGGTGTCAGACAGTGCGGCCTTGATGCGGGCCAGATCGTCATGCTTGCAGGCGGCGTTGACCACCAGGTAGAGATGATCGCCGCGGTTGGCGACCATGAAGTCGTCTTCCAGCCCGCCCTGATCATTGGTGAACAGCCCGTAGCGCTGGCGTCCGGGATTCAGGTCCGCCACATCAACCGGTGTGATGGTCTCCAGCGCAAGGGCCGCGTCATGCACGTTGCCGCTTTTGGCGCGGATCAGGATCTGCCCCATATGCGAGACATCGAACAGGCCGGCATTGGCGCGGGTGTGCAGGTGCTCCTGCATGACGCCCATCGGATACTGGATCGGCATGTCGTAACCGGCAAAACCGGCCATGCGCGCGCCAAGCTCAAGATGCAGGGAATGTAGGGGCGTCTCTAGAAGGTCAGCTGTGGTGTCCACGCTGCAGTCTCCATCTCAGGTGCCGGGGGTCAACCGGGCACGGGCCAATCGTCAAGCGTCTGACGCTTTCGAATAGCCCCCTCTGTCCTTTTGCCTGAGATTGTTATCCCTTCGGCAGACGCGACAAGCGCCATTCTCCAGAGTCCGAATATTCCGTTGGTCCTTTTGCCTGAGAGTTTCCGGGGCGGTTGCTCCTTCGGCACCGGCGCGAACCGGTTTCTCCCAACGGGATGGAGTAACTATGCTGAATTGCGGCCCGATGGCAAGGGGGAGGGATGTGGGAGCCTGGTTGAGTGGTGGGAAAAGCGCCCTTGAGCTGTTGCAAGAACCATCCATTTCGCAATCGTTCGCTCTCGGGCAAAACCTCATGTCGTTGTAGTTACAAATTGTAGTAACAGGAATCACGGGCATTGAATGGGATGAGAAGAAAAACAGAGCCAATATTGAAAACACGGGGTGAGTTTCAGAACCGTCATGCGCATTTTGATGGTCTGGTGCTCACAGCCGAAGATGATCGTTTTGAATATGGCGAGGTGCGCAAGAACAGCATCGGCATGATTGAAAATGCACTGATTTTGGTGGTGACCCACACCGATCGTGCAGGCAAGTCCCGCATGAATGCGGTGCTGGAAACCTATATCCGCAGCCGGCGGCCGCGATGAAACGTGGCATCAAGCGGATTTGGCAACAAAAGCGAGGTCTGATTTCCGGCGTGGCATGGGGTGCCGCGCGAATAGCCGGCCATCAGTCCTTGCGTCGACGCGAAACAAGTAAGCTCGTATGAGCTTGAAAAGTAGTCCATATGATCTTATATTGGCATGGTTCACGAAAGGAGCGCTCCGTGGAAAACCTTGTTCTGGAACGCGGTTCCCCGGACCGGCAGGCGGTGGGGCTCAAGGCTTTTGCGCGGATTGCCGAGGCCTGGTCCTTGACGCTGCGGGAAGCCGCCATGCTTGCCGACATGTCTGAGTCCACGTGGAAACGGGCGAAGAGACCGGGCTTTGCCGGGGATCTGTCGCATGATCAGATGCTGCGCCTGAGTGCGCTCATCGGCCTTTACAAATCGCTGGAGCTTTACTTCAATGAGCCCATCGCCAGCGAGTGGGTCAAGCTGCCCAACCGCGGGCCGGAATTCGACGGCGCACGGCCGGTTGATGCGATGATCGCCGGCGGCCTGCCGAAGATCCTGCGTGTGCGCACTTATGTCGATGCGCTCAGGGGCGGTATGTGAGGATCACCCCGGTCAATGACCGCGCGCTTGTTCGCCTGATTCCCGAGACGCATCACAAGCCGCCGGTGCTGCGCGGGCTTGTCGACAGCGACTCGGAAGCGGCGATCCTGGCAGAGCTGGAAGGCGAAACCAGCGCCCGCCTGATCGCCGAACGCGAAGGCAGTCCGGCGCTTGACCGCCGCGAGCTGGCCTTTGCCCGGCGTTCGCATGACCTGAAGCTTTTCGGCCAAAGCCATGTCAATGCGGCCTTCACCTATACAAGGCCAGGCGGCAACCGGTTCAACGGCGGTGATCGGGGCGCCTGGTATTGTGCATGGGACATGCTGACGAGTGCGCAGGAGGTCGGGTTCCACAGGACCCGCGAACTGGGCTTCATCAACCGCTACGAGGACGAGGCGCGCTACGTCGAGCTTCTGGCCGATTTCATCGGTGATTTCCCCGATCTGCACGGGCCGGAACTGACCGGGCATGCGCAACTGGCTCTGAATCCGGAGCCCGGCAAAGGCTACCCGGCGGGGCAGGCGCTGGCTGCGGATCTGCGCCGCGTAGGCCATCGCGGATTGATTTACCCTTCGGTGCGCCACGAAGGTGGCCGCTGTTTCGTCGCCTTCGATCCCGGCATCATTCAGAATGTCCGTCCGGGGGCGAGCTGGAAACTGGTGTGGAACGGCGCGCCGGATTTTACTGTCGCGGGACTCTGAACTCTGTTGCAGAGGTGGCGTTAAGGCACGGCCCGCCGCATCCGCAGGTCCCGCAGCCAGCCGGTGCGCAGACCGAGGGTGCCGCAAAGCATCGTCACGGACCCGTCAGCCCCCAAATCTCGTCATGCGGTCAGTTTTCGACCCAGTCACGGTCGATGGTGCCTTCCTGGGCCTTGTGGAAATATTGGCTGGCCACCAGCCAACCCTTCACGGGGCGCAGCGGCGGAATGCAGGTCAGCAGCATCAAGGGGACGGTGGTGACAAAGTGGACCCACCAGGCTGGCTCGTAATTGATCTGCAGCCAAAGTGCGAAAATCGTGCTGGGGATGCAGGCGAACATCATGATGAAGAATGCAGGTCCGTCCGCCGGGTCGGCAAAGGAGTAGTCCAGTCCGCAGGCTTCACATTTCGGGCGCAGCGTCAGGAAACCTTCAAACAGGTGTCCCTGGCCGCAGCGCGGACAGCGTCCCTTGATGCCGGTTCGAATCGGCTCGAGCGGGGGATACTCGTGTTCGCTGGGCATCGGGCGTCCTTTCGTGAGCTGAGCCAAGACAATCGTGAAAAGTGCCTTGAGTGGCTGATCCGCTATCAAGGCACGCCTCGGTCATCGCCATATGCGATTGATCTTGCATTGTATGTAGATTATATGCAGGTAATGTCAAGTGTATGTATGGAGGTGCTTCGAGCCTTACACGACCATCGAGAATGCGGCGGGAGACTGGCCGAGAAGATCGGCAACCACCTTCAGGCTGCGGGCGAGGTCGTCCTGGCTGTCAGGCGCGCCCAGACCCAGCCGCACGGCATCGGGAGCTGCTCCCAGGGCAAAGGCATCGCTGGCAACCACGCTGATGCCTTCCGATCGCAGCCGCGACGAAAACTCTCCCCGGTTCCATGGTGGCGGGAGCGTCAGCCAGATATGAAACCCTTCCGGGTCGGTCCTGACATGATCACACGGCAATATGCGGGCCGCGATGGCCTGGCGCGCGGCGGTTTCGGCCCGGATCGCCGCCACCACGGCTTCAGCGGTTCCATCTTCGATCCAGCGCGATGCGATCGCCGCAGTCAAGGGTGAGGCCATTGAGGCCGTTGCCCGGATTGCGGTGTTCAATCCCGAGGTTGTGGCGCCTTCCGGTGCGACCAGATAGGCGATGCGCAGCGCCGGTGCCAGGCATTTGGCGAGGCCGGCAATATGGTAGACGAGATCAGGGGCAAGGCTTGCCAGTGGTGGCAGCGGGCTCGCCGGCAGCGCGCCATAGGCGTCGTCTTCAATGATCGGCACCTGATATCGCCGTGCGATATCAACAATCGCATGGCGCCGCGCCAAGGAAAGGGTAGCAGTCGTGGGATTCTGGATGGTTGGTGTGCAGTAAAGCGCCTTGGGTTTTGCCTTCACACACGCCTGCTCAAACGACTCCGGGATGATTCCCTCGCCGTCTGTGGACACTGCCGCAAGATTGACCCTCAGGTGGGCGGCCACCGATCGCATGCCGGGATAGGTCAGCGCCTCGGCGCATATGGTCTCGCCCGGTGCCGCCAGGAGGCCCGTCAACGCCAGCAGCGTGCCTTGGGCGCCGGGGCAGACCAGCACACGATCTGCTGTCACGCCGTCGAGACGTGAAGACAGCCAGAGCGCTCCGGCTTCCCTGTCCCGCCGCGCCCCGCCGGCTTCCTGATAGCGCATCAGCAAATCAATGCCGTCCGAGATTTCCAGCTCGCGCAGTCCCTCCCACATGCGCGAAACCAGGCCGGCATCATCAAAACGCGGGGGCAGGTTCATGCTCATGTCGACAAGTCCGCTCGGCACCGGCTGCCTTGCCGCGGCGTGTTTTCTGCGGACATAGGTTCCCTGGCCAACTTTGCCCTCCACAAGTCCGCGCCTGCCTGCTTCGGCGTAGGCGCGGCTGACCGTCGTGAAATCGATCTTGAGGGCTTCAGCCAATGCGCGCTGCGGGGGGAGCCGGTCACCTGCCGCGAGTTTGCCGGACGTGATATCGGCAGACAACGCGTCAGCGATTGCCAGATAAAGCGGCCCGTCAGCCCGCCGGATGGCCGGGCACCAGGCCGCCCTGGCTTCGGTTTTATCCATAATGCCACCCCGATTTATAATTGCAGGGATATTGTATGGAGTTGTCTGAAAATGCAAGCCGCGGCAAAGCGTCCGGCGCTCAATCGGCTTGCGGGCATCGTGTCCGCAGGCGGCGCGGCCTAATTATCCGTGACTGTAGCGATGCGCTCAGACCTGGCCGATCTCGCCCCCTGCCGCATCCGCATGTCCCGAACCTGGCTCACCACCAGTGCCACGATGAACAGCCCGGTCATCATCAGCACCATGGTCGGCGCCGGTTCGCTGTCGATGTGGTAGCTCACGAAAATGCCGATCAGCGCGCTCATGATCACCGATCCCACGGCGACACTGAGCATGCCCACGAAGGTTCGGGCGACGAGGAAGGCGATGGCGCCCGGCGCCACCAGCAGCGCGATCGACAGGATGATGCCAACGGCCTTCAGGCTGGCGACGATCATCAGGGCGATGGCTGTCAGCAGCCCGTAATGCAGCCAGCCGGTCTTCAGCCCGATGGCCTGCGCATGCATTCCGTCAAAGGCCTGGGCAACCAGATCGCGCCATTTGGTGATCAGGAAGGTGCTGCACAGCGTTGCCAGAAGCGCGGTGCTGCCGATGTCCGACCAGCTGACGCCGAGCATGTCGCCGAACAGGATGTGATCGAGATGGAGGCTGGAGCGGACGCTGACATGCATCACGATCCCCAGCCCGAACATGCCGGAGAATACGATGCCCATCATCGTGTCTTCCTTCACCCGGCTGTTGGCATTGAGCCAGCCGGTGGCGACCGCGCAGAACAGACCCGCGCCAAAGGCGCCCACGGCCAGCGGCACACCGGCGATAAACGCCATGACGATGCCGGGCAACACGGCGTGGCTCATCGCATCGCCCATCAGCGACCAGCCCTTGAGCACCATCAGCGAGCTCATGGCCGCCATAGGCAGCGCGATCAGGAAGGTGATCAGGAACGCCTTCTGCATATAGGCAAAGCGGAACGGATCGATGAAGAAATCCAGCCAGACGTCCATCAGTTGGCCTCCGCTTCCGTGTTGCCGCCGCGCGCCTTGGCGCGCTGGGCCAGCAACCCGTGCTGGGGTGCGAACAGGAAGGCCGTGAGAAACAACCCGGTCTGCAGCATGATCACCACGCCCCCCGTTGCGCCGTCAAGAAAGTAGCTCAGATAGACACCGACAAAGGAGGTGATCGAGCCGATCGCCACGGCGATGACGATCAGTTTCGGAAACCGGTCGGTGAGCAGATAGGCGGTGGCGCCCGGCGTCACCACCAGCGCGATCACCAGAAAGGCGCCAACCGTCTGCATCGCGGCAACGGTTGAGGCGGCCAGAAGCGTGAAGAAAACGACCTTCAGCGCGGTGGCGTGCAGGCCGATGGCGCGGGCATGGCTTTCATCGAAAAACACCAGCATCAGGTCTTTCCAGATCACCGACAGAACGACCAGAGTCACCACACCAATGATGATCAGCTGTGTGGAATCCGCGGGCGTTATCGCCAGCACATTGCCCAGAACGATGGTCTGCACATTGATCGGCGTCGGCGAGATCGACACCATGAACAGCCCGAGCGCAAAGAAGGAGACGAAGATCATGCCGATGATCGCATCCTCGCGCAGCCTGGTGCGGGCGCGGATGGCGAGCATGGCCGCCGCCGCCAGCCCGCCGGCCAGAAACGCGCCCGCCGCAAAAGGCAGGCCCAGCATATAGGCGCCGGCAACACCCGGTACGATCGAGTGCGAGAGCGCGTCACCGATCAGCGACCAGCCCTTGAGCATCAGGTAGCACGACAAAAACGCACAAATCGCCCCGGTCAACGCCGACACCCACATGGCGTTGACCATGTAGCCGTAACTGAAGGGTTCCAGCAGCAGGCCCATCAGAGGTTCTCCCCGCCGCTTGTTGCCTTGTCCTTGCGGGCCTTGCGCTCCGCTTCGCCGTAGATCACGAATGGCCGCTCGTCGTCGGTCAGCACGGTAACCTGGCGGCTGTCGTCATCATCATGCAGATCCTGCCCGCCCAGAACAAAGTGCCGCAGCACACCGCCGAAGGCTTTCTGCAGGTTTTTCTGGGTGAACACTTCGCTGGTCTGCCCCTCGGCCAGAACGCTGCGGTTGATCAGCACGGCCCGGTCGCAGAACTCCGGCACGCTGCCGAGATTGTGGGTCGAAACCAGCATGACACGGCCTTCGGCGCGCAGATCCTTGAGCAGCTCGATGATCTGGTTTTCGGTGGTCACATCGACGCCGGTGAAGGGTTCGTCGAGCAGGATCACCTGGCCTTCCTGTGCCAGGGCCCGGGCCAGAAACACGCGTTTTTTCTGGCCGCCCGACAATTCGCCGATCTGGCGTTTGCGAAAGGCGCTCATGCCGACCCGTTCGAGGGCGTCATTGACGGCTTCGCGGTCCTTCGGGCGTGTCATCCGGAGAAAATTCATGTGGCCGTAGCGGCCCATAAGAACAACGTCTTCGACCAGCACCGGAAAGGACCAGTCGATTTCCTCGCTCTGCGGTACATAGGCGACCAGATTGCGGCTGAGCGCTTGCTTGACGCTCAAACCCATGATGTTGATCTGGCCGCTGGCCAGCGGCACAAAACCCATCAGCGATTTGAACAGGGTCGATTTGCCACTGCCATTGATACCGACAAGGGCGGTGATCGAGCCCCGTGGTACCGAGAACGAGGCACTATCGAGCGCCCGGTTGCCATTGCGATAGATCACCGAAACGTCGCGGACATCGAGGCCGCCGGTCTCGGGCGGCGAAGTCTGGATAGGGGAGGATATCGTCATGGTTTTGCCGTCAGCCCGGTGACTATGGTTTCAGAGGTGACCCTGAGCAGATCGAGATAGGTGGGAACCGGCCCGTCCGGCGTTGAAAGCGAATCCACATACAGCACGCCGCCATAGGCGATGCCGGTTTCCCGCGCCACCTGCTGGGCGGGCTTGGGGGAGACGGTGCTTTCGGAAAAGATCACCGGGATATCGTTGTCGCGGATCAGGTCGATGATGCGGCGCACTTGCTGCGGCGACCCCTGACTGTCGGCGTTGATCGCCCAGATTGCGGCTTCCTTGAGGCCAAAATCCCTGGCCAGGTAGGAGAACGCGGCTTCGCTGCTGACAAGCCAGCGCTTCTCTTCGGGCAGCGC
>CAXBIE010000099.1:0-16116 GCA_963975635.1 uncultured Hoeflea sp.
CCGAAAATGACCGCCGTCAACGCGAACTCGATCAGCGTCGGCGCGGTATTGAGGATGGTGAAGCGGACGATCGTTTCGATGCCTTTGGTGCCGCGCTCGATGACCCGCGACAGGCCGCCGGTGCGCCGCTCGAGATGAAATCTCAGCGAGAGTTCATGCATGTGCACAAAGGTCTTGTAGGCCAGCTGCCGCACCGCGTGCTGCCCGACCCGGGCAAACAGCGCATCACGCAACTGGTTGAACCCCCACTGCACAATCCGCACCACATTATAGGCAATGACCAGCATCACCGGGGTGGCTATCAGCGCCGGCATCCAGGAGACAACATCGGGTTTGCCGTTGAGGGCGTCCGTCGCCCATTTAAAGAAGTAGGGAACAGAAATCAGCACCAGCTTGGACAGAAGCAGGAACAGGGTTGCCCACAGCACGCGCATTTTCAGGTCGGGCCGGTCCGAAGGCCACATATACGGCCATAGATTCTTCAATGTGCCGAAGGGATTTCCCCGATCAGCGGATACCGTTTTCGAAGCCAATTCAGATGTCCTTTTTTCCGGCCAGGGTCGCGGATGCGTCCACCTGCCGGGTGTTGTCTGCAAATTCACCGCCGCCGGAGCGCGAACAGCCCCCGCCACAACAATGATCAAGTGTCTGCCCGATGATCCCCGCGAGCTCGCGAAGGGCACTGGCGTTGACGGTATATCTGGAACTTTGTTTCTCGGTCCGGAAGCTGACCAGCTCGGCCTCGACCAGAACCTTGAGATGTTGCGATACCGTCGACTGCGCCAAACCTGTCGGGCCAACGAGCTCCTTGACGCAGCACGCCTCAGCCGCCCCAAGATTCCTGAGCAAGCGCAACCGCACCGGATGCGCCAGTGCCGCAAGCTTGCGGGCAACGGCTTCATCCTTGGAAATCATGTCGGGATCAGGCAACTTCATCGTTTATCGGCGATATACGATGAAGCGCCCATGGTCAACCGGTTTAGAGCTTTTTCCCTTTGCCCAGAAGCTGCTGGTGCAACTCTTCAGCATTCTCCAGCGGATTTTCGGGCACGGAAAACACCTGGCCCGGCTTGATCCGGTCAGGATCCTGGATCTGCGACCGGTTGGCGACATAGATGGTGGTGTAGCGCACACCCTCGCCATAGGTCCGCCTGGAGATCTGCCAAAGCGTATCGCCGCGCCGGATGATAACGGCCCCGGGCGTGGAGGCCAGTGGCGCCTGCAGGATGGTCTTCGGATCACCGGGCTTGCCCGGCTCGGCAGCGGTTTCGCCTGCATCACCAGCCTTGGCAATGGTCATGTCGGCAGGTTCCGAGAGTGCGGTTTCAGCATTCGCGATTTTCTCGCTCACTTTCGACAGATCGCCAGTGGCCAAGCCATCCAGCATGCTGGTGTCGTTGCCGGATGGATCGCCGGTATTTGCCGATCCATCGGCGTCCTCCGGCATCAGCGCAGCGAGCGCGGATCCGGCCTGAATGCGCATGGATTTCGCAATTGCCATGGCTTCCTCGCTGCTGCCCTCCGGCAGGTCAGCCATTGCCGCGGACTTGAGTTTGTCCACTGCACGCTCCAGCGCCGTGGCCATCGCAGCGGTTTCAGGGGGTTCACTGGAGGAAGCCATCTGCTTGAGCTCGGACAATGCCTCGAAGGCACTTTCGCGCATTTTCGACAGGCTTGCGATGTCAGGCAGCACCAGCTCTCCAGACGCCGACGCGGTTGCCGACGGCTCTGACGCAGGATCAGCGGCCTCTGGAGCAGCCGCAGCCGGTGCAACCGCCGCCAAGGCTTCGCCTTCGGGGCGGTTGAACGGCACTGTGGCCCGCAACAACACATTCTCTCTGTCCTGATCCATCAGGTCGGCGGAGATGAAGTGATCTCCGACAGCCAGCTGGCTCGTCGCCTCGACGATAAAGCGCCCGCTTTCATCAGCCGTGTCGGTGCCGATCACTTTGCCGTCGGCGGCAACCCGGACCTGATAGCCCGGCGTAGCCGAACCGGCGATGAAGATCTGGTCGCCTTCGATTTCCACGGCGTCTACGCGCACATTGGCATTGGCCGGAACAGAGACCGATGCAGCTCCTGTGGCTGGTTCAGGCGAAACAGCGGCGACCTCGACCGCAGCCTCGGTATCCTGACCCGAGGAAGCTGCATCGGCGTCCGGAGACGCAGCAGTTTCCATTGGAACCGCCGGCTGGTTGTCTTCGGATATCTGCGGCGCTGACGTTGTCAGTACCGACGAAGCCTCGGGAAGCGCCGGTGTCTGGTCAACCGTTGGCGCAGTTTCCGAGGGCGTTTCGACAGCAGCCACTTCAGGACTGCTTTCCGTCGCAATATCATTGGCCGCCGCAGCAGCCTTCTCGACGCCGCCATCGGTGTCTTCCGCCGCAGACATGTCTGTAGCCGGAGATGCTTCAGCAGCAGCTGTCTCGACGCCTTCATCCGTTGGCGCAGCAGCCGGTTGCGCAATGATACGGCTGGCTTTTCCGGGTTTGCTCACCATCGCCAGGAGCTCGCCATCGGCGCTTTCAGGGATGGATACCGTCGCCACCTCTTCGGACTGCCGCACGGTGCCGTCTTCGCTGGTGATCCGCAAGGTCAACTGGTAATCACCCGCCGGCAGAGGCTGATCGAGAATAACCGCGAAATCGCCGCTGGGTCCGACCTGGGTTGTCGCGATCACCGTCTCACCGTTCATGATATCAAGCCTGGTACCCGGATCAGCTTTGCCGGCAATCACGGTGGATCCATCCGGCTCCACCCGAAGCAGATCGAAACTCGGCATCACGAAGGCATTCGCAGCGGCTGCCGGATCGGATGTTTCGGCGGCTGGCGATTCGGCCTTCGGCCTGTCAGTCTTCAGCCCTTGCTCAACGGAGGTAACCGCTGTTTCCGGAGCTGGTGCCGTGGCGTCCACCATATTGGTTTTGGGTGTCGGATCGGACGCCAATTCCGGATCTGCTTTGAACATCGTGGGTGTTACAAAGAATGCGCCTATGGCAATCGCTGCTGCGACACAGAGGAACACCAAAAAGCCGGTATTGTTTTTATTCATTGTCTGCTCCGTGGATACGGCAAAAATTGCGTTTGCTGGCCAAAAACCTATATGCTTTGGATACATGGCACAAGAAAAAGCGATTTACGCCGCCCGCCCGGTCTTGACCGTTCCGCTGCGCCTATGTTCAGTGCCCCCATGAACACACGCCCCACGCGAATTAACTCCATCTGTGTCTATTGCGGCTCTCAGCCCGGCCACGACCCGGCCTTTCGTCAGGCGGCTCAGATCCTGGGCCGGGCGATGGCGGAGAATGGCATCGATCTGGTTTATGGTGGGGGCACCAAAGGCCTCATGGGGGCAGTCGCAGATGCTGTGCTGTCAAATGGCGGCAAGGCCATCGGCATCATCCCGGAATTCCTGATGAACAAGGAAGCTTCGGAGCAGGACCTCGGACAACTGACCGAATTGCACGTCACCCAGGACATGCACGAGCGCAAGCACCTGATGTTTGAACGCTCGGACGCATTCGTGACCTTGCCCGGCGGGATCGGGACCCTTGAGGAAATTGTCGAGATCATGACCTGGGCCCAGCTTGGCCGCCACACCAAGCCGATGGTCCTTGCCAACATCAACGGCTTCTGGGATCCTCTCAATGCCTTGATCGGGCACATGCGCGAGGCAGGCTTCATCCACACCGGGCACCTGGTCCGCCCCCTGGTGATCGATCGCGCTGAAGAGATTGTCCCGGGAATTCTGGCCGCGGCGACAAAATTGACCGGCGATGAAGATGCGGAAGTTATCGCCAAGTTGTAGCACCTTCAGACGTCCGGCCTGTTCTCGCATTCAGGCAAGAATACCCTGCCACCTCAAGCACTGGTGCAGCCTTCTTGCGGTGACCACATGTCACCGCCGGCAGAATTTTGCGGGTCGACTGCAGGCCATGGTGCAACTTCAAATCTGCGATTAACAAGTCTGAAATAAATACTAGTAATAATAATGTTTAGGTCACCTGTAACCGAGACCCACGTATCTCGGATTAGTAATATTAGAATTTTATGATGAACATAGGCATTAATACCACGCATTAAATCGATCTGAATCAAAGTTAAGTTTTATTCTTGAGAGATTTCTAAAAAATGACCAGCATTATGACCAATAGCGCAGCAATGGCTGCACTTTCTACCCTTCGCTCGATCGCCAGCGATATGGAAACGACCCAGAACAGGGTTTCCTCGGGATATCGGGTAGAAAGCGCCGCGGACAATTCCGCCTATTGGTCCATCGCAACCACCATGCGCTCGGACACCAAGGCACTGGAGACTGTGACAGACGCTTTGGGCCTTGGCGCTGCGATGGTCGACATCACCTATACGGCCATGGATTCGTCGGTCGAGATCGTCGATCAGATCAAGGCAAAAATGGTGGCCGCGATGGAACCGGGCGTCGACAAAAACAAGATCCAGCTGGATATCGATCAGCTCCAGGAGCAGCTCCTCTCCATCGCCACCTCTGCAAGCTTCGCTGGAGAGAATTGGCTCTATCACGAGTCTGGCGGAAACACTCCGGCAACGGTTTCGATTGTCGGTTCCTTCAATCGTAATGCGTCAGGCCTGGTCAGCCTTACAACGCTTGATATCGACACCGAATTCACCTCGCTGATCAAACTGGGTTTCGGCGGCCCTCCCGCAACCAGTGGCAACGGAATATTGTCGAACATCAGAACCAACATCAATTATGTCGATTCATCCGGCGCGACTGTGGTTGGCACCGCCAGCGGCGGCGTCCATGATTTCGATCTCACCGGCATGACAAGCGATGAACTTCTGCTCCAGATCCAGGCAACCGATCTTGCCTCTGAAGAGCTGGCTGATGCGGCCTCGACGGTTGGCGCCCTGAAATCGCGCATCGACATGCAGGAAAAATTCGTCAAGAATCTGATCGATTCCATCGACACGGGTGTCGGCAGGCTTGTCGATGCCGACATGAATGATGAATCCACCCGCCTTAAGGCTCTGCAGACGCAGCAGCAACTGGGCATACAATCGCTGTCAATTGCCAATACCAGCTCACAGTCCCTCCTGCAGCTGTACACTTAAGTCAGATCGACATTGTCGGACAGCAATCTGGTCAGACTGAGGCTGCAGCGGCCGCGGCGGCTGCCTGGCGCGCCTTGCGGCTGCGCAACAGCGATGACGTATAGATGGCCAGCGCAATCCAGATCAGCACAAACGCCGCCAGCTTGTAGGGTCCGAATGGTTCCTTGAAGACAAACACCGCGATGAAGAAAATCATCGTCGGCGCAATGTACTGCATGATGCCGATTGTCGATAGCCGGAGCAGTTTGGCACCATTGGCGTAAATCATCAGCGGCACCGCTGTCACCACGCCACAGCCCATCAGGAGCAACATATCCGTCATTCCGGAATCGCCGAAATGACCGGTTCCATTGATTTCGGTATGGGCGATGAAAGCCAGCGCCGGAGGCGTCAGCATCAGCACCTCCAGGAAGAATCCCTGGTTGGGACCGATGGGCAGCGATTTCTTGCAAAGCGCATAAAAACCCCAGCTGAGCGCCAATCCGACCGAAACCCAGGGCAAGCCGCCTGATTCCCATGCCAGCAGGCCAACAGCTGCAAACGCCAGACCAATCGCGGTTTTCTGACGCCCGTCGAGACTTTCCTTGAGCAGCACCGCGCCAAGCAGAACCGAAAACAGCGGATTGATGTAGTAACCAAGCGCTGTCTCGACTGCGCGGCCCGCCCCGATCGACCAGACGTAAATGCACCAGTTGATGGTGATCAGCGCGGCTGTGACGAATGCCATGCCCAGCGTACGCGGCGATCTGAACGCCGCACGAATATCTTGAGTGCGCCCAAGCAGGATAAGCACCACGGCTGCTATCGGCACCGACCAGACGACGCGGTGCGCCACCACTTCGAGCGCCGGAATATGCGCAACCGCCTTCATGTAGAACGGCAGAAATCCCCACAACAGATAGGCTGTGAGCGCAAAGGCGAAGCCGCGTGGCGTATCTTCGTCATAGGCTACCGGAGCTGTTTCAGTCGCCATGGAATGTCCGTTCTCTTCTGGCTTTTGGGATCAGACGCTTAGGCCAAGCCGCATGAATGCGCAAATTCATTTGGTTGAACAGTTGGGAGATCCGGTAGCCGAACGCGATGAGGCCGAAACGCCTGACACAAGCCACTCAGACCACCCGGCCATGCTCCGCGATATAGTCCAGCAGCAACCGGACGCGGACCGGCAGCAGTCCACCCTGCCCGACATGGACTGCATAAAAAGTCTCGTACTCGCGGGTGTCTTCCGTATCCAGAACCGGGATTAGCCGGCCTGCTTCAATGTCGCCCCGGACCGTGAATCCTGCCAATCGTGCCAGCCCCGCGCCGCAGATCGCCAGGTGGCGGACAGCCTCGCCATCGCTGGCGCGAACGCGGCCGGCAACCGGCACAAGGACGGCACCGCCTTCGGCAGCGACCGGCCAGTCCTCCATGGCCCGCCGGTAGCCGAAACCAAGCAGGCAATGGCCCTGCAGGTCCGCTGCCGTCCGGGGTACCCCGTGCATTTCGAGATATGTAGGAGAGGCCACGATCATCAGCTGCGTGTCGCCGAGCTTTCGCGCCAGCAGACTGGAACTTGTCATCGATCCCGCGCGAATGGCGATATCCGTAGGCTCCGCCAGCAGGTCCACGACCTTGTCGGTCTGGACGATGTCGACGGAAATGCCGGGATAGGCCGAGAGAAAATCTGACAGGATCGGCGCCAGCACATGATGGCCATACGAAGCACTGGTGTTGATCCGGACCAGGCCGGACGGCTGGTCAGCGCTTGATGCGCTCTGCTCGGCCTCGGCGATACTAGCCAGGATGGCAACGGCCTTTTCATAGAAGTCGCGCCCTTCGGGGGTCAGCAGCAATTTTCGCGTCGACCGGTTGACCAGCCGCGCCTGCAGCCGCGCTTCCAGCCGCGAGACAAGCTTGCTCACCGCCGAAGGCGACATGCGGCAGACGCGCGCCGCTGCCGAAAACCCGCCCTGCTCGACAACGCGAACGAAGACTTCCATTTCGCCGGAGCGGTTGATGTCGCTGCGTGCCATATCGATGACTTCAATTCACAGATGATGTTCGTCATGCGGTTCTAGTTCACATTGTCCGACCTGTCTATCTAGCACTCATCGACCCAATTCCGGGTGGGAGCCATTTCCGGCGGCGGCTCTCCCGCTTTCGGCTGAGGCGGCAAAAACCGGCCCAGTCAAGCCAGCCATTCAGGTCCCAACCTGAAGCGTCCCGATCACGTCCCGCAAAAACAAGGAGTTTCATAATGGAATATCGTCACCTCGGAGCCTCCGGGCTCAAGGTACCCGTATTGAGTTTCGGCACCGGAACCTTCGGCGGCACTGGTCCGCTGTTCGGCGCATGGGGCACCTCCGACGCAGCCGAGGCCAGGCGCCTCGTCGACATCTGCCTCGACGCCGGCGTCAATCTGTTCGACTCAGCCGACGTCTATTCCGGCGGCGCCTCCGAACAGGTGCTCGGCGAGGCGGTCAAGGGCCGCCGCGACCAGGTGCTGATTTCAACCAAACTCGGCCTGCCGATGGGCGACGGACCTGCCGATTACGGCACATCCCGGTCGCGGTTGATCACCTCCGTCGACAGCGCGCTCTCCCGGCTTGGCACCGACTATATCGACCTCTTGCAACTACACGCCTTCGACGCGAGCACGCCGGTGGAGGAGGTGCTCTCCACCCTCGACCAGCTTGTCCGCATGGGCAAGGTGCGCAGCATTGGCGTATCCAATTTTTCCGGTTGGCAGATCATGAAATCGCTCGCCGCCTCCGACAGGCATGGCTGGCCGCGCTATGTCGCCAATCAGGTCTATTATTCACTTGTCGGCCGCGACTATGAATGGGACCTGATGCCGCTGGGCCTCGACCAGGGCGTCGGCGCCATGGTCTGGAGCCCGCTTGGCTGGGGCCGGCTGACCGGCAAGATCCGCCGTGGCAGCCCGGTCCCCGCAGGCAGCAGGCTGCATGATACGGCAAGTTTCGGGCCGCCGGTCGACGATGAGCGGCTATTTTGTATAGTCGATGTGCTGGAGGAAATCGCCGCAGAGACCGGCAAGCTGGTGCCGCAGATCGCGCTGAACTGGCTGCTTTCCCGCCCGACGGTTTCCTCGGTGATCATCGGCGCCCGCAACGAGGAGCAGCTCAAGCAAAATCTCGGCGCTGTCGGCTGGAGCCTCGACGCGGACCAGATCGCCCGCCTCGATGCCGCAAGCGCCACCAATGCCGCCTATCCGCATTTCCCCTACTACCGGCAGGAGGCCTTTGCCCGCCTCAATCCGCCGGCGGTTTGAGTTCCAAACGCTCCTGTCGCCGCCGGTCCGCCGGCGGCGGTCATCCGCGCCGGTAGATCGCCACGGCCTCTGCCACCAGCGCGGCGTTGTCCGGGGCCAGGCTTCTATCCGGCATGTCGCGGCTGTCCTCGAGCCCGATCCGGGCCGACCAGTTGCGCTCACGGGCCAGGCGCACAAAATCCCACACGGTGGCATCGAAACCGTGCAGCAGGATCGACCGCGTTGCGCCTGCGCGCGACAGAACCGCCGCAATCCCGTCTGCGATGGCGACAGCAGCTTCCAATTCCTGCTCCTCGATCTCGATCAGTATGCGAAACACCTTGGGATGATCGGCAAGGGCGACGAAGCGCTCGGCGTCGGCCACGGTTGCGAGCCCGGCCTCGATGCCGACGCCTTTCGACCGCAAGATATTCATCACGTCCGGTGCGTCATCTTCCGACAGATTGACCGAGGCATAATCGGGCAGCACCGACCAACTGGAGATACAAGCGCGGGTGCGTTGAACATCTTTCTCGATCCATGCGCCGGTGGAAACACCGATCAGCGTTCCCGGACAGGCCGCGCGCACGATCCCAACCGTCGTGTCGACGGCGGCAAGGCTCTCCCTGAGGTCTTTTCCGCGCGGATGGATGTGCAGTTCAGCCGCACCTACCTCTATGCAGACCGCAGCATCCGCCGCCATTGCCTCCGGCGTCAGCGGCAGCCGAGGATGAAATTCAGGCGCTCTGGCACCATTCAGACAGGCCTGCACAATCATTATCTGCTCCTCAAGGCTAGGGCGACGCCTGCTCCGCGGCCACCCTGCCCGCCATGCCGCAGTTCGTCATCAGCTTGAAAACGATGGAATCGATCAAGGCCTTGTATGAAGGCATCGAGGATAGTGTCGGACACGCCCACCGTCCACCAGCTTGACCACGGCTTCCGCGACAGTTGCCCATGCGCCCCGTCGCATCAAAGCCACGCGGCGTGTCTCCGTCATCGGCAACCGGAGCGACAAGGCCCGGTTCGACATTCTGCTGCGCCATGTTGCGTCCGCCTTTCCAATCTGATGCCCGAGCATTAAATTCTGGAAAAGGAATGGGCAGATTCATTCCGAGAAGTGCCGCCCTGCATATACGGCCCGGTCGCGGGCCGTGGCTCGCGGGGTCGGACGGAAGACAAGCTGCGCAGTCAGGAGAGCCCGGCATGCCGTCGTCAACACCAAAGGCCCTGCGCGAGGCCTATGCCCGCACCATGCTGGCTGAAGCCGGTGTCACCGATCCGGTTCTTGAGCGCGCGATGGCGTCGGTGCCACGCGAGGCCTTTCTCGGCGACCCGCCCTGGCAGATCAGCGGCTGGCGGGCCAACCTCGCCACCGAAACCAGCGCGTTGCGCGACATCTATGCCGATGTGCTGGTAACGCTTGATGCGGAGAAAGGCCTCAACAACGGAAGCCCCTCGCTGCATGCGGCGGGCCTGCACGCGCTTGCCCCCCGTCCGGGCGAGACCGCCGTCCATATCGGCGCCGGCACCGGCTACTACAGCGCCATCATGGCCGAGATGCTGCGGCCGTCGGGCCATGTCAGCGCCGTCGAGGTCGATCCCGGGATGGCCGCACGCGCCCGCCAGTGCCTCGGGCCCTGGCCCACGGTCGAGCCGGTTTGCGGAAACGGCGCCTCAGAGCCGCACGAGCCGGTTGACATCGTCTATGTCAATTTCGCCGTCGACCGTCCCGCCGACCGATGGGTCGACATGCTCAAGCCCGCAGGCCGGTTGCTGTTTCCGCTCGGCGTGCCCGGAGGCCCGGCCAGGGAGGGCGGACCGCAATACTCGGCGCGAGCCGGCTATCTTCTGGTAACCCGGACGCCAAAAGGCTTTGCCGCCCGCTTCCTCCAGGCTGTCGCCTTCGTCTGGAGCGAAGCCATCGCCCAGTCCGATGCCGACAGCCATGCGCGCCTGTATCACGCGATGCGCCGCGGCGGCGGCGCCCTGTCGGTGCGAAGCCTGCGATGGAAGACCCCGCCGCGCCCGGGCGAATGGTACTCCGAGCCCGACTGGGGATTGTCGCCCGATCCGCCTGACATGGCGGATTAGCCCCCTATTCCGCCGCCACCTTGCCAGCCAGATCGCGGTTCTTCATCAGTTTGAACACCACCGAATCCATCAGCGCCTGAAACGAGGCGTCGATGATGTTGTCGGAGACGCCGACGGTCCACCAGCGCGCGCCGTCGCCATCGGCGGATTCGATCAGCACCCGCGTGATCGCTTCAGTGCCGCCATTGAGGATACGCACCTTGTAATCGACCAGCTCGAGATCAGCGATTTCCGACTGATAGACGCCAAGGTCCTTGCGAAGCGCGATATCAAGCGCATTGACCGGACCGTGGCCTTCGGCGACCGACATCATCTCTGCGCCATCGATCACCAGCTTGACCACGGCTTCCGAGACCGTGGTGATCTGCCCCATCGCGTTGAACCGCCGCTCGACCATCACCCGGAAACTGGTCACCGAGAAGAATTCCGGCACCCGCCCCAATGTGCGGTGCGCCAGAAGCTCAAAGCTCGCATCAGCCCCCTCATAGGCATAGCCGGTGGCCTCGCGTTCCTTGACGATACCGATCAGCTTGTCGAGCCTCGGGTCGGTCTTGCCAACCTCGATGCCGCGCCGTTTCAATGCATTGATGAAGTTTGATTTGCCGCCCTGATCGGAGACCATGACCTTGCGGAAATTACCGACACTTTCTGGCGGAACATGCTCATAGGTGCGCGGGTCCTTGAGCAGTGCGGAGGCATGAATGCCTGCCTTGGTGGCGAAGGCGGAAGCCCCGACATAGGGAGACTGCGTTGCCGGCGAACGGTTGAGCAATTCATCAAAGCCGTGGCTGAGCTGGGTCAATTCCTCAAGCTTTCCCGGCGCGATTCCGGTCTCAAAACGGTCGGAGAAGGCCGGTTTCAGCATCAGGGTCGGGATCAGCGTCACCAGATTGGCGTTGCCGCAGCGCTCACCGATGCCGTTGAGCGTTCCCTGAACCTGCCGGACACCGGCTTCCACCGCCGCCAGCGAATTGGCGACAGCCTGGCCAGTGTCGTTGTGGGCATGAATGCCCAGCCGGTCTCCCGGGATACCCTCGGCAATGAGCGCCGCAACGACATCCCGGATCTCGGAAGGCTGGGTGCCGCCATTGGTGTCGCACAGCACGATCCAGCGCGCGCCCGCCTCATAGGCCGTGCGGGCGCAGGCCACCGCATATTCACGGTTTGCCTTGTAACCATCGAAGAAGTGCTCGCAATCGACAAGTGCCTCCTTGCCGGCAGCGGCAACCGCTTGCACCGAGTCCGAAATCGACTCCAGATTTTCCTCGTTGCTGCAGCCGAGCGCCACTTTGACGTGGTAATCCCAACTCTTGGCAACCAGGCAGACCGCATCACCCGAGGCCTGGATCAGAGCGGCAAGCCCTGGATCATTCGACGCGGATACACCGGCACGCTTGGTCATGCCGAAAGCCACGAACGAGGCTTTTTCGGTGCGCGGCTTGGCAAAGAAGGCCGTGTCGGTCGGATTGGCGCCAGGGTAACCACCCTCGACGTAATCAATGCCGAACTCATCCAGCATCCCAGCAATGGCGATCTTGTCCTCAACGGAAAAATCGATGCCGGGTGTCTGCTGGCCGTCTCTCAGCGTGGTGTCGAACAGGTAGATGCGGTCTTTGGTCATTGTTATTCCGGTCGGTGACAGACGGCTTCGATATTGTTGCCGTCGGGATCGCGCACGAAGGCGCCGTAATAATCGGGATGGTAATGCGGCCGCAGCCCCGGCGCGCCATTGTCGGTGCCGCCGGCTGCCATCGCCGCAGCGTAGAAGGCATCGACCTCTGCGCGCGACCTTGCTGTGAAGGCGACGTGAACCGTTGGGGTCTGCGCAGGCCCCTCGTTGATCCAGAATACGGGACGGTCGCGGCCGTATCCGGCCACCTGAACTCCGCCGGTATGCTCGAGCGGTACCGTCATCATCATCGCGCCGCCCAGCGCAGCAAATGCCGCATCGTAGAACTTGCTTGAAGCTGCAAAATCGGACGCTGAAACACCAGTATGATCAATCATCGCATTCCTCCTGGCCCGCAGGCCTTCTCAGTATTGAACAACACCGCACTCATACGGCGGACTTGCCCGCAAATCTGTCAGTAGCGCGGATCAGCTGGTCGAGAATTCCCGGCTCCGAAAAGGCATGGCCCGCCCCTTCGATCAGGTGGAAGCCGGCGCGCGGCCAGGCCTTGTGCAATTGCCAGGCAATGCGCGCCGGGCACGGCATGTCGTAGCGGCCATGCACGATCACGCCATCGATGTCAGCCAGCTTGTGAGCGTCGCGCAGCAGTTGGCCTTCCTCAAGCCAGCCCTTGTGGACGAAGAAGTGGTTTTCGATCCGCGCGAAGGCCAGCGCGAACTGATCCTCGTGGAACTTGTCGCTGGTCGAGGGTTCAGGCAGCAGCGTGATGGTCTCACCCTCCCAGCCGCTCCAGGCCTTGGCCGCCGCGATCTGCTCTGCCGGATCATCTCCCACCAGCCGCTTGCGGTAGGCGGCCATCAGGTCGCCACGCTCGGCCTCCGGGATCGGCGCCAGAAACCGTTCCCACTTGTCGGGAAACATTTCCGAAACGCCAAACTGATAATACCAGTCAAGCTCTGCCTCGGTCAGCGTGTAGATGCCGCGCAGCACCAGCTCGCTCACCCGTGCAGGATGGGTTTCGGCATAGGCCAGCGCCAGCGTCGAGCCCCAGGAGCCGCCGAAAACCAGCCATTGCTCAAAGCCCGCCATCTCGCGAAACCGCTCGATATCGGCGACCAGATCCCAGGTGGTGTTGTTGTCCAGCGAGGCAAAGGGAGTCGAGCGGCCGCAGCCGCGCTGGTCAAACAGGATCACATCGTAAAGGGCGGGATCAAACAGCCGCCGGTGCACAGGGCCGCAGCCGCCGCCGGGACCGCCATGCAGAAACACCGCCGGCTTGCCGCCCCTGGTGCCAACCCGTTCCCAATAGACCTGATGCCCGTCGCCGGTGTCGAGAAAGCCGCTCTCGAACGGTTCGATCTCGGGGTAGAGTCCGCGTAAGTCGCTCATGGTCTTGTCTCCGGCGGCCAGGCCTCTGTCTCATGATCGGGATGCTGGAACGATGTGAGGCTGGCGTTCCAGGCATCGTTCTCGGCACGGCTGTCATCACTGACCTGCGGCAAGCTGCACAGATCCTCGAAAAACGGCTGGCGGCTGGCCGCGTTGACCTGTGCCACGGGCGCCGCCAGCGCCGGATGATCCAGTGTGCCGATGGCAATTTCCAATCCGTCATCGGCTTCATAGGTCAGCGGTGTGCCGCATGCGGAGCAAAATCCGCGGCGGATCTTGTCCGAGCTTTGAAAATGCGATGGCGCTCCCCGTGTCCACTCGATTTGATGCGCGGTCACCAGAGGCGCAAAAAAGCCGCCAAAGGCCTTCTGGCACATACGGCAGTGGCAAATGGTTGGCCGACCGAGCCGCCCTACCCTGTATCGCACCGCCCCGCACTGGCACCCGCCGGTGATCGCTTCAGCATTCATACCGCTATCCCCAATTGACCCAGACGACGACGGCGATGGTGACTGCGGCCACCAGCACACCCTTGCCGATCAACCCGTAGAGCAGCCATTTCGGCATCTCGGTTCCCGGCTTGCGCTCGCTCACGGTTTCCGCTCCGGCCAGGTTTCCGTGTCATGGTCGGGATGCTGGTTGCTGACCAGCGTTTTCAGAAACGCCACCGCCTCGGCATCTTCCAGCGTGTGCCGCTCGGGAAGCGCCGGGATGCGATCGCACCAGATCCGTTTGGCTTCGGTGCCATAGGCAATGGTCGGCGCCACCCTGTCGGGATCATCAAACGTCAGCACCGACAGCGCCAGCCCGTCCGGCGCATCATAGGCCAGCGGCGTGCCGCACGCGCTGCAGAACCCGCGCCGCGCGGCGTTGGAGCTTTGAAACCACGATGGCGCGCCCCGCGTCCATTCGAAGCCTGCCTCGCCGACCGAGACCAGCGCCAGCGCCTGGCTCGCCGAGGCCTTCTGGCACATCCGGCAATAGCACACTGAAGATGTCCCGGGTGTTCCGCTCAGGCGGAACCGTACCGCGCCGCACTGGCAGCCGCCGGAAAGGGTTTGCGTGCTCATGGCTTGCCCTCCACTGGCCAGACAGGGGTGTCGTGATCGGGATGCTGATGGTTGGTCGAGGCAACCTCGGCGAGCTTGACGCCATCCTCCTCGGGATCGTCCATCGACACCGTGGCCGGAATGGACAGGATTTCGCACAGGAACGGGATCCGGCTTTCCGCCCCGAACTGGTACGCCGGACGGATGCGGAGCGGGTCATCGAGCGACCCGAGCGCCACGTTGGTATTGGCCCGGGTCAGCTGTTCATAGAGCAGCGGCGTGCCGCAATTTGCGCAGAACCCGCGCCTTGACGGCCCGGAGGAGCGGAACCAGGAAATGGTGCCGCGCGTCACGATGAAATCGGCCTTGTCGACGCTGGCCAGCGCCATGAAATAATTGCCGCTCGCCTTTTGGCACATCCGGCAGTGGCAGGTGTGCGGCAGGAAGGTCTCGCCCTCGATACGGTAGCGTACCGCGCCGCACTGGCAGCCGCCGGTATGGGTCTTGCCGCTCATGGCTTGCCCTCCGCCGGCCAGACCGGGGTGTCGTGATCGGGGTGCTGGTGATTGGTGGAAGCGATGCTTTCGAGCCCACCGGGCAGATCATTGCGGTCGACGCTCTTTGCCGGCAGGCCATCCAGCGCCGCATGAAAAGGCACCCGCGTTTCCATGCCGTCATTGGCGACCGGCGGAAAGGCCGACGGGTCATCGAGACTGCCCAGCGTCACCGCGATGCCGTCCGATTGCAGCGTGTCGAAAAACAGCGGCGTGCCGCAGTCGCGGCAAAACCCGCGCCTGACCGGATCCGACGACTGGAACCACCCCGGCGCGCCACGGGTGATGGTCAGCGTTTTGCCCGGCGCAAACCCGAGCGGCATGAAATAATTCCCCGCCGCCTTCTGGCACATGCGGCAATGGCACAGATGCGGATACTCGAGCTCGCCTTCAATGCGGTAGCGGACAGCACCGCACTGGCAGCCGCCGGTGTGATGTAATGTCATGGTCAAGCCCTCCCAACCAAACGCAAGATATGCGCGCAGACATTGTCGATGTCATTGAGCACGTCGTCGTTCCAGAAACGGACGACATGCCAGCCATGCTTTACGAGATATGTTGCCCGCGCCTGATCATAAGTTTGGTTTTCAGCGTGCTGACTACCATCGACTTCGACAACGAGCTTGTGCTGTGGACAAGCAAAATAAACGATAAAGCCGCCAATCGGCATCTGCCGCCGGAAACCCAATCCCATCAGCCGGTGCGCCCTGAGTTCGTTCCACAGCTTCAGTTCCGCCTCTGTCATCGCACTGCGCATGCGGCGGGCGTTGCGTCTGAGATGCGGCGGCACTTTGCTGTGTGGCAAGTTACCCCCCTCTGTCACTGCGTGACATCTCCCCCGCAAGGGGGGAGATCGGCGTGCCGGAAGATCACGCCCAGCCAATACCAGCGCATTTGCAACCGGATTGCAATCTGAGGAGGAAGCCGCCCCTGAAAATGGCTCAAGACCTTTGCTCGACAGCCCCCGGAGGCACGCAGCTTGCGCTGACCCCAATCTCCCCCCTTGCGGGGGAGATGTCACCGCAGGTGACAGAGGGGGGTAAAACCCGCCCCTCA
>CAXBIE010000100.1:0-16112 GCA_963975635.1 uncultured Hoeflea sp.
GCGCCGGTCATCCGGATGTTTTTCCAGCCGGGGATGTGGCTTTGCAAAGTGCCGCTGCCGACATTCTAGGGCTCGACGCGCGCCCTCAACCGCGGGCTCTCTACAAGCTTGCTGAGGCGTGGAGCCCGTGGCGCGGCGTGGCAGCGCGGCTGTTGTGGGCGTATTATGCCGCCGTCATGCGCCGGGATGCGACCCCCGTCGAGGCTGGATGAAGGGCAGAATCGCGTCATAAAATGATTCGAAATTCTGACGCTTCACATTCCTGACATGTCCAGCCTAATATGGTCTTTGCAGATGGAGAATCGCTCGGGAGAGTCACTTGACTATTTTCGTGTCCCCGCAGTCCTTACCGGCGCTCGTTCTGAACGCTGATTACAGGCCGCTGAGTTATTACCCCTTGTCGCTGTGGTCGTGGCAGGATGCCGTCAAGGCCGTGTTCCTGGATCGTGTCCAGATTGTCGCTGAGTATGATCACGCGGTGTCGTCGCCGACATTCTCGATGCGGCTGCCCAGCGTCGTCTGCCTGAAATCCTATATCAAGCCATCCCGGTCTCCGGCATTCACGCGGTTCAACGTGTTCCTCAGGGACCGGTTTGAATGCCAGTATTGCGGCTCACCGAACGAACTGACCTTCGACCATGTGATTCCCCGGCGTTGCGGTGGCGAGACCACATGGGAAAATGTGGTGGCTGCCTGTTCGCCCTGCAATTTGAGAAAAGGCGGGGCAATGCCAAAAGACGCAGGCATGATCCCGCAGCAAAAGCCCTATCGGCCCGCCGTGCAGGATCTGCACAACAATGGCCGCATGTTTCCGCCCAACTTTCTGCATGAAAGCTGGATGGATTACCTCTACTGGGATGTCGAACTGCAGCCGTGATCAGCTGCGTGCTTGCGCTGTGTTACCGCGCTGCGCGAAACGCAACGGCAGCCAGGACCGCACTGGCAAGAACATTCCAGCCGGCAAATGACAAACCCAAAACGCGAAGTGCGGCCGCATCGCAGGATGGCGGCTTCTTCGAGCTGAGATCACCAAGCAGGGATCCGGCATCCCTGGTCACCGCATCCGCCGAGGTCGCACAGGATGCGGGGCCTTCCCACCAATGCCACTCGACGCCGGAATGATAGACGCCGAGCACGAGTCCATACAGCATCAGCAATCCGCCGACTGCCAGCAAACCGCGCACGGCCCAGGAAGGGCCACCGGCCTTCGAGACAATCGCTGCGACCAGCATCAGCGGCGCGCCGATATAGTAAGGGATGCGCTGCTCCAGACACAGCGCGCAGGGGATATAGCCGCCGATATGCTCAAAGCCGAGAGCCGTGCCGACGACAATCGCCATGGCGATGCCAAGAAACAGTGCTGTGAGGGTGCGGTGAGGTTGGGCGATAGCAGTTGGCATCATCTTGATCCGTGTATGGTCGTCTGGCGGTTCTGTTCCGCAATGGTGTCGATTGCATGACTCGGTGGTGTGAAAACGGCCGTTGTCCTCTGCGGTTCATGCTGTTTAGGCTGTCGTACCCCTGTTGAGCAGGAAGTTGACAAGAAGATAGATCAAAGCCGGGCCGCCGATCACCAGAATGGCGACCCAAATCAGCGCAATGAGCAGGCCGAAAACCACAAACAAGGCGTCTCGCTCAATCAGCCCGATGGCTGTCAGCGCAACCCCGATGCCAGGCACTGTATTGGTGAGTGGAAGTGGCACAAGGATGGACAGGCATGGCACGATCAGCAACGCGCCGATGATGCGGGTCGCCTTGTCGCCTGTGAAGCCGGGAAGGCGCGGGTGGGCAAATCGCTCCAGCCAGCCGCCATAGCGTTGGGCGCGCGCTACAACATCAAGCAGAGCTGCCACCGGCAGACGGCGTTTGCGGAGGGTTTCGGGCAGCCATGGCGCACGCCGGCCCGCCGCCATCTGGGTTGCCAGAACGACCATCGGGAGTGCTACAAGTTGCGGCAGGATATACACAAAGGGCAGGCAACAGGGTAAAGCCAAAATCAACAGCAAAAGACCGAAAGCACGCTCTTCCATCAGATCGCTGAGGGCTCCGAGGCTGATGGTTGCCTTCTGGCCGCGCCCGGCATCCGCATGAGCGGTCTCGTGCTGAGGCTGGAGGTGCGGTTTGAGGATGGCCTCGATCTTTGCCAGCGCGCCGCGCGGGGCCGCGGAACCTTCAACTGCAGTCATGGACCGTTTGTCCTTGTTTATGTTTCACTCTTGGACGGTTCTTATCAGAGCGATCGTTCGCATTCCATCTTCATCAGCGCATGATGGCATATCGTCATATCCGGGTGTGGAAGCTGACGAATTGCACCAAGGTTGATCTATCGGCTTGACCTGCGCGCCAGCTGATAATAATGGACTGACCGTAATGGTTTGCCCCTTTGGCGGAATTGGTAGACGCGCCGCACTCAAAATGCGGTTCCGCAAGGAGTTCCGGTTCGAGTCCGGAAGGGGGCACCAGCGTCTCTCATGGTTTTGACGTTTGCGCTAGCTGGCCGATGCGGTGCGCATGCGGTCGGCATGTAACCGGCCGTATCTGAGGGCGAGTTTAATTCCTCGCCTTGCGGTGGCTGCTACCTAATCCTTGTAATGCTCGTCAATATATTGAATCCAATGCTCAAAATCACCTTCAAGGGCATGCAGGTCGCGGTTTAGCTCATCCTTGACCCGGGTCCAGACGGTGCCTTCCTTTTCGTTCAGTTTTCTCGTGAGCTTGCTTGATTTGCTGCGGATCGCGTCGGCTTTACCCGAGACATCAGAAGCCGGTGACTTTGTGCCAAAGACCGAGCCGAGCTTTTCTGTCAATCGCTTTTCAACGGCTTGAACTCTCTGAGAAATTTCAGAAATGTCTTTGCTCTCATTCATCGCTTGGTACTCCTTGTTGCTATTGTGAAAGCCTTGCCACCAGTCAGGCCGCGGCAGCGAAAGATCAGGATCTGACCCACTGCCAGGCTTGATCCATATGACCGGGACCGAAGATCCTGATTTCTCCCTTCATCAGAAACCCGCTCAGCTTGATGCCCCAGTTGACCCACGCCGGCCCGCCGACCACCGCAAGCTTTCCGAAATCGGCACGGTGCATGAGACCGTAGGATGCGTCGTCCCAGGCAGCCTCCATATCCCAGCCCTCAAACCCATCATCCATGAGGAAGACGATGTTGAGCTGCCCGTGTGTGTTGAACAAATCCGTCAACTGCGGAATCAGTACGGTTTCGTAATCAGATTTCGTCAGCTTGCCGCTGGCACGGATGCCAATCGTGTTGCCACTGCTTTCACTCATGAATTCAATCATCGGTTTCTCGTCTCCTTCTTCAGCTGAAAGCTTTGTCCGGAACCAATCACTTGTTCTGCGGATGCTCAGGAAATCTTGCACTCAAGTTTGGTGAAGATATGGAAGGATAGGGTGATCCTGTATCACCGCCTTGATGGGGACAATTCGGCTTCGCCAGCATGTTCGATGGACAGCTTCACACGCCCTGGTTTAGCGATCGCTGAGGCCTGACCACAGTTGCGGCGATTGAGGTGAACCTCTTCAATCCGAGACCTGCGCCTGATAGGGATTGCCCAGATATGCCGTATTGCCGTAAAAGTGCATCGGCGCGATGCCGGCCAAGGCCTTTGCAAGGATTTTCATTCATGTTGTTGCCTGCGGAAAAGACGCTGGAAGATACGGCCGCGCGATTTTCATGGGACGTGCCGGAATTCTTTAATATCGGCAGCGCGGTGTCGGATGACTGGGCGGCGCGCGAGCCGGACCGGATCTGCCTTGAACATTTCAATCCCGAAGGTGAGCCGGACCAGCTGACCTATGCGGAGCTGGCCAGCCGATCCAATGCATTTGCCCGCGGACTGAGATCCCTGGGCATTGAGCCGGGCGACCGCGTTGCGCTGATGTTGCCTCAGGGGTTCGAGACGGTGATTGCGCATGTCGCGATTTACAAACTGGGCGCCATTGCCGTGCCGTTGGCGCTGCTTTTCGGGGTTGAGGCTGTCGAACACCGGCTTTCCGCGTCGGGCGCAAGGGTGCTGGTGACGACAGCTGGCGGGTGCGACAAGGTTTCGGCGATCCGCGAGCGGCTGAAAGAGCTGCAGGCGGTTGTTGTTGCCGGTGACAGCGACGTCGGCGATGCGGTCAGTTACAGCGGGCTTGAGGGTGGTCATTCCGACGCGCCGGTTGCGATCAGGACCCGGGCGGATGATCCCGCCTTGATGATCTTCACCTCGGGCACCACGGGACCTCCCAAGGGCGCGCTGCATGGACACAGGGTGTTGATCGGGCATATTCCGGGCATCCAGACGCATCACGAGTTCATGCCGCAACCTGGCGACAAGCTCTGGACACCTGCCGACTGGGCCTGGGCAGGGGGACTGCTCAATGTTTTGCTGCCGGGATTGCTGCTCGGGGTGCCTGTTGTGTCGTCGCAAGCGCAGAAGTTTGATCCGGAACTTGCCTACCGGATCATGGCCGAGATGAATGTCCGCAATGCCTTCATTCCGCCAACCGCACTGAGAATCATGCGCACCGTTTTAGATCCGTTGTCGCGCCACCGGCTTAATCTGCGCACTGTCGGATCCGGCGGCGAAGCGCTGGGGCGTGAAACCTTCGAGTGGGCACAGAACGTTCTGGGGTTGACCATCAACGAGTTTTACGGCCAGACCGAATGCAATCTGGTGCTGTCGTCCTGTGCGCTGCTTGGTGTCAGCCGCGGTGGGGCGATCGGCAAGCCGGTGCCGGGCCACGAGGTGGCGGTGATTGATGATCAGGGCCGGGTTGTGCCCGATGGCACGTCTGGTCAGATTGCCGTCAGGCGTCCCGATCCGGTGATGTTTTTGGGATATTGGTGCAACGAGGCGGCGACGCAGGCCAAGTTCATTGGTGACTGGATGATCACCGGGGATCAGGGCGTGCGCGATGCGGAAGGGTATTTCTCGTTCTTCGGGCGGGATGACGATGTCATCACGTCATCCGGCTATCGCATTGGACCCGGTGAAATCGAGGATTGCCTGACCGGTCATCCGGCAGTGGCGCTTGCTGCGGTCGTGGGCAAGCCGGATCCCATGCGCACCGAAATCGTCAAGGCCTATATCGTTGTGGCGCCTGGAATTGCGGCGGATGCGGAATTGACCGAATCAGTGCGTGACTGGGTCAAGACCCGGTTGTCGGCGCATGAATACCCCAGGGAGATCGAGTTCGTTGACAGTCTGCCGTTGACCACGACTGGCAAGGTGATCCGGCGGATATTGCGGGATCAGGCCATCGCGGAGAGCCGCGCCGCAGCGGTCTGAAGCGTCAGCGCTTGGCCATGCCGCGGATTTTCTCCCGCAGCAGCCGGGCGATGTTGCGGGTGTTTCGATAGATGTGGAGCTGGGTTGCCACCTGGCGGACGTCGCGGTCATGCCTGGGATTCAGACCGATGACCATGGTGCCCATGTTCTCACGTTCTGACCACAGGCGGCTCATGATCGGATGATCCGGTACGGCGCAGGAGTCGGTGCGGCGGATGTTGAGATCATCGAGGTGCCATTCTGTGAGCCGGTCAGTCAGCAATTTGCCGGGCGAATATTGCGCCCAGGTTTCATTGTAGGCGGTTTTCCATGTCCACGCATCACCGGCAGACACGAACACGATCATCGAAGCGATGACTTCGCCATTGAGCGCCAGCGAGTGAATGCGCACGCTGTCGGTTTCTGCCAGGCTGTTGATGGCCTCGCGGGCGAAGGCGGCGCGGTACCGGTCAGACACCATCGACGACTTCCCGCGGCCTTTCCAGCCGGCGTCTTCCAGGGTGAGAAATTCCTCAAGGTGATATCGGATTTCTTCCGGCTGGCGGGCAACCATGTAGCTCAGTTCGCCATGCTCGGACAATCGGCGCCACTGCCGGCGCATTTCGCGGCGGTGATGGGGGGAGACCGATTTCGCCATGTAGTCGTTGATATCAAGCGTGCTTTCAAGGAACGGGCGTTTGACCTGTTCGGTGACGACCACAGACAGGTTACGGGCCATGGCGACGGCGCGCAGGAGGCCGGCGACGGGACCGTCCAGCCGCATGTCGGGAAGCACGAGAACGCCTGGCAGACCCATTTCAGACCGGCTCAGGGCCTCGAGCATGTTGTCGAGCGTTTCGGCTGCGTCCTCGCGATCAAGCAGTGGTGTGCCCAATGGTCCAAACGGATTGGCCCAGGCACGGATGATTGATGCGCCAACCGAGAAGCCGGGTTTCTCTATCGAATAGGGCAGCAGCAACCGCATGCGCGAAGTGGTTTCGGTTTCATCGCGCATCAGCATGAGGCGGATCACCCGGTCTTCCAGCCGTGGCATGGCCGGGGCCAGAAAACGGCCTGCAAAAAAGACGTTGGGTTCAAGCGCGCGGTTGGTGAGGAAGTCGAGTTCCTCCTGCAAGTCATAGCCTGCACGGGCAGGATAGATCGCCAGATGGCGTCCCGGGCGACCGACTGCTACTTCGCGCTCGGGCACCGGACGGCCGGTTTCGACATCGGCCAATTCGCCAATCATCGTGTTGGCCTGGCTTGCGACTTCTTCCTGGACAATGGGACTGGAGGCCATGATCTATTCCGCCTCTCGCGCAATATTGTGCCGGCCTGGCAAGGCCCTGGCTGCGATGAACATGACAATGCCGAGTTGCCGCTGGACGATGATATGCAGAAGGCACGCCTCTATCATCATTGCTCCGGCGGTGGATGCGGCGGCTCCGTGCAGACCCCACACGGGTATCAGCAGGATGTTGAGGCCGAGATTGCCTGCAAGTGCAATTGCGTAAACCGTGGCGCAGATCTTGAGCTTGCCTGCCATGGTCAGAAGCACTTCGCCAGGGCCGACCATCGCCTTGGCAATAATGCCGGCAAACAGGATGACCATGATCAAGTGCCCTTCCTGAAAGCTTGGACCGAACAGCGAGAGCAGAAATGGGCCGGCAGCAATTACCAGCGCGCCGACCAGCAGTGAAGGCCAGAAGGTCCACTGTACGGTTTGCCGGGCGAAAGACGCCAATGCGGCGTGATCGGTGCCGGAGACGAGCGCGGAGAAGCGTTGAGCAGCAGCGGCTTTCACGGCAAAATAGACAAAGTGGACCAGCGCCATGGTCTTTGCGGCAGCGAAATAGACGGCCACCTTTTCGGGCGGTAGATAGATGCCGACGATGATGACGTCAGCATTGGTGAGCATGAAGTAAAAGCCTTCGATCAGGAAGATCGGAAAGGCAACCATCAGCCAGGTTTTGACGTGGATCTCGATCCGCTGGGTGGGAAACCGTTTCGCCAGCCTGGTGGTCACGACAAGAAACTGCGCCAATGTGGTGAGGTAGGTTGCGGCCAGGGCCGCGATAAGTGCGGTGTTGGCGTCCGCCATGCGCCCAATCCAGATGGCGCCGGCAACGAAACACAGGATGAGCAAGGGGCGAATGATATAGGTTGGACTGAGTGCGTTCACCGGCCAGCCATTGGCCCGTGCGGTTCCATCCAGCACATCGCCCAGAGCAATCATCGGCAGAACGAAGGCCCCGATGAAAAGCGGCTGAACATAGTGTGCCTCAATCCGGTCACCCAGAAAGTAGATCGCCGCGACGCCTGTGGCGGCAATCAGGGTTGCCGACAACATGGCAAATATCCGCGCGGTCGCGGCAAGACCGATGATCGCTTCGTCAGCGCCGGCGCTGCGGTACTGCGGCAGGAAGCGGATCACGGCGGTGTGGAAGCCGAGACAGGAGAGATTACCCACAATGATGGCAATCACCCAGACGAACACGAACACGCCATATTCGAACTCACCCATCATGCGGGCCAGAATGATCTGCGATACGAAGGCGATTGCTGCACTGAAAATGCGGATGGCAAAGGCTATCATGGCCATGCGCTGGGCTGCGCTGGTCTCGTCACGGGCTGTTGCGATTGCCGAGAGATGCTCGAACACCGGCGCAAGCCGCGCAACAAAGCGAGGCGGCAAGACTTTGCCAGCGGTGTCAATCAGCGTCATGGTCAGGCTTCTATCCCGTTGTTGTCCGGGTACACTGTCATGGCGACGTTAAGAAACGGTTTGGCCAATCATTTCAACGCACGGTCTTTTCAAGACGAGGCGGCTGATTGAGCCGAAGGCTTTGAGAGATTTGACCAAGGCCGCTTGAAAGCGGTCATTGATGATGCGCCGGACGGTGGGCCTTGAGCTTCCGTTAAGCAACAAAAAAGCCGGGAACGAAAACTCGTTCCCGGCCTGGCTACTTCGCCTCCACTGGTGCTCAGAAAGCGCCGTGGCAGTGCTTGTACTTCTTGCCGGATCCGCATGGGCAGGCCTCGTTGCGGCCAACCTTGCCCCAGGTGCTTTCATCCTCGGGATCGCGGTCTTCAGGTGCAACCACGCCGGCCGCGAGCTCGAGAGGGGACTGGCCGAACTCATCGTCGCCGGTCGTGGCGTCAATGTGGTGCGCTTCCATGCCTTCCGGCAATTCGGGTTCCGGAGTGGCCGCTTCCCGGACGATTTCCACACGCATCAATTGCGTCATGACGGCCTGGCGCAGATTGGCGAGCAATGCCTGAAACAATTCAAAGGCTTCGGACTTGTATTCCTGCAGTGGATCGCGCTGTGCATAGCCGCGGAACCCGACGACTGAGCGGAGGTGGTCGAGGTTGACCAGATGTTCGCGCCACAGATGGTCAAGCGTCTGGAGAACAACGGATTTCTCCACATAGGTCATGACTTCAGCGCCAAACCTCTCGGCTCTTTCCTTGGCCAGATTGTCGGCCGCTTCAAGAAGCCGCTTGTGAATATCGTCTTCGGCGATGCCTTCCTCTGCGGCCCACTGCTCAATCGGCAGGTCGAGGTTGAGGTAGGCCTGGACGTCCTTCTTGAGGTCGGCGACATTCCATTGCTCGGCATAGGCGCGTTCGGGAATGTGGAGCTTGACCAGGCCATCCACCACTTCATGGCGCATGTCCTCGATGGTTTCGGAAATCGATTCCGCGTCCATAAGTTCCTTGCGCTGCTCGAAGATGACCTTGCGCTGGTCGTTCATCACGTCATCGAATTTCAGCAGGTTCTTGCGGATATCGAAGTTGCGTGCCTCAACCTTTTTCTGTGCCCGCTCAAGCGCCTTGTTGATCCAGGGATGGATGATCGGCTCGCCTTCCTTGAGGCCAAGCGTCTTGAGCATGCCGTCCATGCGCTCGGAGCCGAAAATGCGCATCAGATCATCCTGAAGCGACAGGAAGAACTTGGACCGGCCCGGATCGCCCTGACGGCCCGAACGGCCGCGCAACTGGTTGTCGATGCGGCGGCTCTCGTGGCGTTCGGTGGCAAGCACGTAAAGGCCACCGGCGGCCAGTGCCTCGTCCTTGAGCGCCTTGATCTGGGCCCGAATGGCCTTTTCCTTCTCGTCGCGCTCCGGCCCCGCGGGCATGTCGCCGAGTTCCTGGGCGATACGCATGTCGACGTTGCCGCCGAGCTGAATGTCGGTGCCGCGGCCTGCCATGTTGGTGGCGATGGTTATCGCTCCGGGCACACCGGCCTGGGAGACGATAAAGGCCTCCTGCTCGTGATAACGGGCGTTTAGAACCTTGAAGTCCTCGACACCCGCCTTGCGCAGGAGCTCGGCAAGGATTTCGGACTTGTCGATGGAGGTGGTGCCGACCAGAACCGGCTGCTTTTTCTCACGCGACTGTTTGATGTCGTCGATAATGGCCTGGTATTTTTCCTCGACGGTACGATAGACCTCGTCATCTTCATCGATGCGGGAAATCGGCACATTGGTCGGGACTTCGACCACTTCCAGCCCATAGATGTCGCCAAACTCTTCGGCCTCGGTGGAGGCCGTACCGGTCATGCCGCCGAGCTTGGTGTACATGCGGAAATAGTTCTGGAACGTGATCGAGGCCAGCGTCTGGTTTTCAGGCTGGATCTTGACGCCTTCCTTGGCTTCCAGCGCCTGATGCTGACCTTCGGAAAAGCGGCGTCCCGGCATCATGCGGCCGGTAAACTCGTCGATGATGACGATCTCGTCATTGTTGACGATGTAATCTTTGTCGCGGGTGAACAGCCGATGGGCCTTCAGCGCGTTGTTGATGTGGTGAACAACGGCAACGTTCTCGACATCGTAAAGCGATTCACCCTTGAGCATGTCGGCTTCGGCCAGCATGGCTTCAAGCTTTTCGGTGCCAGCCTCGGTGAATGTGGCCGAGCGTTGTTTTTCGTCAATTTCGTAGTCGTCGGGCTCAAGCTTCTGGATCAGCGTGTCGATGCTGTTGTAAAGTTCCGAACGGTCATCCAACGGGCCGGAGATGATCAGCGGCGTACGGGCTTCATCGACGAGAATGGAATCCACCTCATCGACGATGGCGTAGTTGTGTCCGCGCTGGACCATCTGAGCGCGGTCATACTTCATGTTGTCGCGCAGATAATCGAAACCGAGCTCGTTGTTGGTGGCGTAGGTGATGTCGCAGGCATAGGCCTGGCGGCGTTCATCATCGTCCATGCCATGGGTGATGATGCCGGTGGTCAGTCCGAGGAAACCATAGATCCGGGCCATCCATTCGGCATCACGCCGCGCCAGGTAATCATTGACGGTGACGACATGCACGCCGTCGCCCGACAGCGCATTGAGATAGACCGGCAGTGTCGCGACCAGCGTCTTGCCTTCACCGGTCTTCATCTCGGCGATGGAATTTTCATTGAGGATCATGCCGCCGATCAGCTGGACATCAAACGGCCGGAGACCGATGGCACGCCGCGCCGCCTCGCGTACAGTTGCAAAAGCCGGGACCAGAAGATCGTCGAGCTTGGTGCCTGCCGCAATCTGCTCGCGGAATTGGACCGTCCGTGCGGCCAGATCAGCGTCGCTGAGTGCTGTGAGTTCGCCTTCCAAAGCATTGATGGCGTCAACTTTTGGCTGATAGGCCCGGATCCGGCGGTCGTTTGATGAGCCGAAAATCTTGCGGGCGATTGCGCCGAACTTGACCATTTCAATGGTCCTTTCTTGAGGCTGCACGGTCTGCAGAGTTGGAAACCGGCGCTGGCCTGCGGCCGGAGAAACGGTTGGAAATCCCTGTCCAGAAGACTTTCAACCTGTGAAAGCCGTCTGGACGGACGGTTGGCTGACAGATAAGAGGGGGGTCGAACGATGTCAACGGCGGCGAAAGGCCGTCTTAAGGTTGCCCAAATCCGAGAGCACTGGGACGGCCAACCAGAAAAAGCTTCACAATGAAAGGTCTTTCCATGCGCCTCACGCAGCTAGCAGCCACCCTCTTCCTGACTTCTGTCGCATTCCTGCCGGTTCACGGCCACGCCGCGGATGATGCCGATCCGGTCGTGGCAACGGTCGCCGGTGTTGAAATCCGTGCATCGGAGCTGACGCTGGCTGAAGGTGATCTCGACCCGCAGTTTGCCCGCCTGCCGGATGAGCAGCGCCGGGTGGCTGCCCTTGCCGCAGTCATCGATATCAAGACGCTCGCCCGCAAGGCCGAAGCGGAGAAGCTTGATCAGACTGACGAATTCAAGAAGCTGATGGAATTTCAGCGTGACCGTGCCTTGCACAACGCGATTTTCAAGGCATCGGTTGTTGACCCGGTCAGCGATGCGGATCTCAAGGCTCGCTATGAGAAGGAAATGGCTGCGGCCCCGGCAGAAGAGGAAATCAGCGCGCGTCATATCCTTCTTGCAACAGAAGACGAAGCGAAGGCAGTTATCGCGGAGCTGGAAACGGGTAAGGACTTCGCAGAACTGGCCAAGGAAAAATCCACTGGTCCCAGTGCCGAACAGGGCGGAGATCTTGGTTTCTTCACCAAGGGCCGCATGGTGCCTGAGTTCGAAGCCGCCGCATTCAAACTGCAGGCTGGAGAATATGCCAAGGAGCCGGTGAAGACCCAGTTCGGTTGGCATGTCATCAAGGTCGAAGAGCGCCGGGAAACAGCCGCGCCGGCATTTGAGGAAGTGATTGATCAGGTCCGTCAGGTGGTGATGCGTGAGCGTTATGCTGAGCTGATCCGCTCCGCGCGCAGCGAGACCGAGATTGAAGTGCTCGATGCGGATCTCAAGACTGCATATGACGCTATCAGCCAACAGCAACAGTAATCATACCTCGCTGTCTATCTGAAACCCGCCGCTTCGAGGAATGCTCCATGTCTGCTGACATATCTCCCCTGGCTCCAAGCTCCTATGCTGACCTGCCACCGATTGCGGGAGTCCGCATTGATACGGCGGCGGCGGGAATCAAGTACAAGAACCGAACCGATGTCATGCTGATGGTGTTTGACACGCCGGCGGCTGTGGCGGGGGTTTTCACCACATCGAAATGCCCCTCCGCGCCTGTCGACTTTTGCCGGGCAAACCTTGCCGGTGGCAAGGCAAGGGCGCTGGTGGTCAATTCAGGCAATGCCAACGCGTTCACCGGACAGAAGGGCCGCGCCGCAACCGAGCTGACCGCAAAAGCGGCTGCGGCAGCGGTTGGGTGTTCGGAAGGTGAAGTCTTCCTGGCGTCGACCGGTGTGATCGGTGAGCCGCTTGACGCCACCAAGTTCGCGACTGTTCTGGATCAGATGACGGTTTCGGCGAGTGGTGACCGGTGGCTGGATGCGGCGCGCGCGATCATGACCACGGACACCTATCCGAAGGTGGCCACACGGTCGGCGCGTATCGATGGTGTCACGGTTACAATCAACGGTATGGCCAAGGGTGCAGGAATGATCGCGCCTGATATGGCGACGATGTTGTCCTTCATCGTGACGGACGCCGCCATAGAACCGGCTGCGCTGCAGGCCATGCTCAGCCGTCATGTCGGCTCGACCTTTAATGCGGTGACAGTCGACAGCGATACCTCGACGTCCGACACGTTGATGGTTTTTGCAACCGGTGCTGCCGCTGACCAGGGTGCGGGGGCGATCAGTTCGGCTTCGGATACCCGTGCGCGAAGTTTTTCGAAGGCGCTGGCCGATCTGATGGAAGATCTTGCAATCCAGATCGTGCGAGATGGCGAAGGGGCAAGAAAGCAGGTCGAGATCACGGTAACAGGTGCCGCATCGGCGAAGGCCGCCGGACGGATTGCCCGCTCGATTGCCAATTCGCCGCTGGTCAAGACTGCCATTGCCGGTGAAGACGCCAATTGGGGCCGCATCGTCATGGCGGTGGGCAAGGCCGGCGAGAAGGCCGAACGCGACAAGCTGGCTATCTGGTTTGGCAGCGTGCGGGTGGCCGTCGATGGCGAACGTGATCCGGACTACAGTGAAGCTGCTGCGTCCGATGTCATGAAACAGGACGAAATCGCCATCCGGGTCGATCTCGGCATCGGTCGCGGCAAGGCCCGCGTCTTCACCTGCGACCTGACCAAGGCCTATGTCGAGATCAATGGTGATTACCGCAGCTGAGCGGGTCATCCGGAACCACCAATACAGGATTTGCCTTGCCCAACCTTGCTATCGTCAGAAGGCTTGAAGCCGTTGGATTCAGGGCGTGGCCCGCAGCATCGATCCAGTATGACGGCAGCTGGCAGATCCGCCTGACCGCGGGCCATCCCTCAAAACGGCTGAATTCGGTCAATCCGCTCGATCCCGCCGATCATGACGGCATTGAAGTCCGTGTCGAGCGCGCCGCGCGTCGGTTCGACTCCTATGACCGGCCACTGGTGTTCCGGCAATCACCGTTGGCGCCGCCGCAGCTTGAATCCTATCTGGATGCGCTCGGCTGGCCCCGTTTTGACGAGACCATCGTCATGGCCGGCGCGATCGACAGTCTCGACATCGATCACGGGATGGATCATCTGCCGATGCGTGATGTTGGACGTTATGTTGATGCTTCCATTGCAGTTCACGGTCGCCATCAGTCTCTCAAACCTGGCTTGACGGAGGTGTTGAGCGCGATACAGCCGCCCAGTGGGTTGTTTGTGCTGGAGCAGGAGGAGGCCGGCCCGGTGTCGACCGCCTTGTGCGTGCATGACAATGACCTGGCCGGATTGTTTGAGCTGGCCACCCGCGCGGACATGCGACGATCAGGTTTCGGGCGGGACGTGGTGACAGCCGCACTTCGGTGGGCTCGCCTTCGCGGTGCGGAAACGGCCTGGCTGCAGGTTGAAAGTGCCAACACTGCTGCTGTTGCCCTTTATAAAGGGCTCGGGTTTGGCGAGGTCTATCGCTATGCCTACCGCCAGAAGCCGGGATACTGATTTCGATGAGCGACAAAAAGATATTGCTGGTTGCTGCTTGCGCGCTGGTGGATGCGGACGGCCGGGTGCTGTTGACCCAGAGGCCGGAGGGCAAGAAGCTGGCAGGACTGTGGGAGTTTCCCGGCGGCAAGGTCGAACCGGGTGAAACTCCGGAGGCGGCCCTGATCCGCGAATTGGCTGAAGAAGTCGGGGTTACCACAAAGGAGGCGTGTCTTGCGCCGCTGACTTTCGCCAGTCACAGCTACGACGAGTTTCACCTGCTGATGCCGCTTTTTGTCTGCCGCCGGTTTGAAGGGGCGGCCCGCGGGCTTGAAGGCCAGGCACTCAAATGGGTGCGTCCGCGCGATATGCGGGACTATCCGATGCCGCCTGCCGACGAGCCGCTGATTCCCTATCTCATCGACCTCCTTTGAGGTGATGTCGGCACTCCGGCCAAATCCTGATTGTCGTAATTAGCGTTAATGAAACTTCAATTTACTTCACGCACTATTGCCGCCAATAGTGAATCCCAAGGGGTTCTCAGTGGAGGCGTTATGGCCAACGACGAATTTTGGACGACGGTGATGGACAGAGACGGACAGGAGAGCCCGCCGAAGAGATTCGGTGCGGTGCGGGCTGCCCTGCTGTTCGGGACTGCGGCAATCGCGCTGGCAGCGATTCTGACGCCGATCGTTGCCGATCGAGGGCCTTCGGCTCGGGTGGCCTGGGCTCCGGACCAGTATGACAATATCACAACCGGATCAATTCCGTCCCGCTCGGTCACCACATCCTACACTGTTCGCAAATCCATCCTGCAAGACAATCCTGGAGCTCTCTGCATCATTCGAAGCAATGGCATCAAATCGGGTGATTGTTGAATGCCACTTTCCCGGGAACGCAAACGGAAACGGAATTGAATCATGAAATCCTTGTTTTGCAGGTTCGTCAAAGACAGGTCCGGTGTAACCGCGATCGAATACGGTCTTATTGTAGCTTTGATCGCGACACTGCTTATCAGCGGCGCCACGATTCTTGGCGATGCCCTGAATGCGGGGATGGACGCCACCGCGAACCACCTGAAGAACTCTTTATAGGATTGCTCAGCCTCAGCGCGGCAGTTTGTGCTCCGGTGTCTTCAAGGCATCGGCCAGGCGGGTCTTGGCTGACCCGGGTCTGAGAGGCTTCTGCTGGTTCTCATGCGGCGCCCATCCGGACAGATGGATCACTGGAAAGCTGGCACGGATCCGGCCGTCGGGGTCTGAAAACCGTTCCGCGTAGATTTCGGCGGCTTTGAGAAACAGTTGCTTGTTGACCGGTTTGCGGCTTCTGCCAGCCAGAATTGACGTCATGCCCATGGCTCGCAGATCTCTCAAGAGGGCAAACATGTCGGAATACCTGACAACGATCTCGTCGATATCGACAACCGGCAATGCGAAACCCGCTCGTTGCAGCAGGGCTCCAAAGTCGCGGATATCGGCAAACGGATGGACCCTGGCATTGGCGCCGCCGGTCAGTTCGCTTTCGGCCGCAAGGAGAGATTCCCGCAATTCCCCAAGCGTGCCCGCACCGGGGGTCGAGGCAAGCAAAAGTCCATCGGGCATCAAGGCGCGGCGCAACTGCACCAGCACGCCGGGCGTATCGTTTGTCACGTGCAGCGCCAGAGGGGAAACGACGAGATCGGCACTTGCCGGCTCCAGCGGCACGTAATCCGGACCGGCATGCACCTGCTTTGTCATCTCGATGCCCGGGACATCGCACAAATCGATGTATCTGAAGTCTGCCGTCTTGCCGGTTGCGCGCATCTGGTCTGCCGCGTGCGGCAAGCCACCATGAACCAGCACCGGCTGCTCAAACTGTCTTTCGACCACCGAGAGACGTTCCGCCATGTCTTCGGCGACCCTGTGGACGAGGAAATCCGAACCCGGTTCAAATCCGGCGAGAGCGCGCAGGCGGCGTTGGCGCAGCAGATTGTGAT
>CAXBIE010000101.1:0-15742 GCA_963975635.1 uncultured Hoeflea sp.
CCAGTTCCGGGTGTACCTTGAACATCGCAACACGACGCTCGGTGCCCGCCTTGAGGATGGTCTCGACCAACGCCCCGGCCAGGGCGGCGTCAGAGGCGAACGGCCGGGCATCAACTGTTGCCTCCGCCACCCACTCCGACAGTTCCACCAGTGGAGTCACCATCGCAATCGCGGTTTTGCGCGAGGCTGAGTTGAGGACTTCAAGGGCAAGTGTCATCGGGCATGGATCTCGGTTTATGTTCTGTCGGGCAAGATTAGTCACGTCTTTGCGTTTCAATCCATGACATTATAAGCAATAATCCGTTCTCGAAATTAGATGGGCTGCATCATGTCACTTCAACTGACGCCACGCGGACTGCAATACATCGAGGCTGTTGCGGAGCATGGTTCAATCCAGGCCGCGTCCCGTTCCGTCGGGATCGCCGCGTCTGCGATTGACCGGCAAATCAAGCTGATGGAGGACCGCCTCGGCGTCCTGTTGTTTGACCGCATGACAACCGGCATGTCGATCACGCCAGCGGGCGAAATGTTCGTTGTTCTGGCCCGGCGGTGGAGAGCTGACGAGAACCAGATATTCTCGGATATCAAGAAGATGCAGGGTGTCGATCTGGGTCACATCCGCATCCTGGCGATGGACAGTCTGGTCAATGGCCTGGTGCCACGCTTTCTGGCACGGATGGCTGCCAGCTATCCGCGCGTGCGCATCGACGTCGACGTCGGCACACCCGATGATGCCGTGATCGCACTGGAAGACGGCAAGTGCGACATTGCGCTGGCATTCAACCTTCGGCCGCAGCGCGACCTGCACGTTGTCTGGTCAACGGAGCTGCCCCTGTATTGTGTGGTGCGGCCGGATCATGCCTTGGCCAGCAGCAGCAATGTGACGCTCAACGATGTCAGGAACCATGCCAATGTGGTTCAAAGCCGTGCCTTGCCGATACGGCGAATCCTTGAGGCGCGCCACTCCTGGATGTTCTCGAATGGCCCGCCGCCGGTTGTCACCAATTCCCTGCAATTGCTGAAGCATCTGGTGGTGGAGGGAGATCACGTGGCCCTGACCTCGGAAATGGATGCAGCGCCCGAGCTTCTGGATGGCCGGCTGGTCGGGATTTCGGTGTCAGGCATCAATATCCCGGCGCAAAGCATCAGCGTCGCCATCAATTCCCGCCGCGTCCTGCCTCGCATGACGATGATGGTCAGCGACATTCTGGCGGATGAGGCGCAGGCGCTGCTCGAGGCTGTGCGTGCCAAGGCCTGATGCCCTGCAAAACCGGCATGCCAGCGGGTTGGTTTTATGGGCGCCGAAGCTCTGACGCTCTCGCAGCTTAAGCAACGGTCCCTTGCCACGCGCGGACTTCGCCCGGCAGTGGAGGGCGGCCTTGCAGAGCCGCGGTTTCCTGGAACCGCTGCCGGATTCCAGCCTGCGGCCCGCCGGACTGGCACCGGCAATTCCCGGTGATTTCCATTCAATGCTGGTCCTTGGGTCCAATTGACGAACGGCAGCTGGTGAAATATATTTCACCAAATGAAAAAAATATGAATCCTGTTGACAGCCGGATTGATTGGAGATTAGATCGCGTCGTTGCGATATATATCGTTTACTGAAATATCTTGCAGGGAAGGCCGCGTACTGTGTGGTCAGGAGCGAGGGCAAGATATAACGTGGAGGAAAATCATGAAGATCGAAAAATTGGCCACGGCATTGTCCGCGGCCGCAATGGCAGCTGCATTCATTTTTCCGGGCGCAGCATCGGCACAGAGCAAATTTCAATGCGAGCCGGGTGAAACCTATGTCATGAACGTCATGGTTTCGGCTCATCCCTATTGGATTCCTGTCTATCAGGGCTTCAAGCAGGCAGCAGAGGCGATGGGGTGCGAAACGGCATTTTCGGGCACGCCCGATTATGACATCACCAAGCAGATTGCGTCATTCGAGCAGGATCTGGTGAAGCAGCCAGCCGGCATTCTCCTGCATCCGATGCAGTCCGATCCGTTTATCGAGCCGATTGACCGGGCCATCGACGGTGGCGTCGAGGTTGTCACCTTTGCGGCGGATTCGCCCAAATCGAAGCGGACCGCCTACATCACCTCGGACAATCTGGCCGAAGCCAAGTTCGCCGCGGAAGAGATCGTCAAGCAGATTGGCGACAGCGCCGAATATGCGGTGCTTGAGAACCCGGGCCAGAGCAATCACGATCTGCGCGTCACGGCCCTGCTCTCCTATATGGAAGAGCATTTTCCGAACATGAAGCTGGTTGGCCGCCAGGCAACCAACCAGGACAGCAATGCCGCCTACCGGGCAACGGCATCCATTCTTCAGGCAAATCCGAATCTCGGCGCCTTGTGGATCCCCGAAGCTGGATCTGCGGAAGGTGCGGTTGCGGCCGTGCTTGAGGCAAAGGCCGACGTCCTGATCATGCATGCGGATGTGACACCGACGACTTTGGAACACATCAAGGCCGGCAACATTCACATGGCGCTCAACCCCAATCAGGGCATGCAGGGCTTCATGGGATTTGTCTCGCTGTTCATGGCGGCACACTCGGACATCTTCGATCCCTTCAACGACTATAAGGTGTCGGGCTACAATCCGGTCCAGATCCCTTATGTCGACAACGGGTTCTCGGTGATCACCAAGGAAAACGCCGATTCGTTTGATCTGAACGCCTACATGGAAGGTCGTGATCCGAGCTAGATCGGGTCAGGCCGGCATCCATGAACCGGTTGCCCGCGCGTCTTGTGTGAGGCGCGGGCAACCCAATCCAACGGCGGAAGCCGTCGCGTGAACCGCAGAGCAAGAATGACAATGACCAGCGATCTGATTTTACAGATTAACAATCTCAGCAAGGCATTCGGAGCCATTCAGGCGTTGCGGGATGTCTCGTTCGAGCTGCGCAAGGGCGAAGTGCATGCCATTGCCGGCGAGAATGGCGCGGGCAAGTCGACCCTGATGAACATCATCGATGGCATTCTGCGTCCCGACAGCGGTGAAATCCGCTTTGACGGACAGAAGGTGACTATTTCATCTCCCGCCGTCGCGCAAAGGCTGGGCATCGGCTTCGTGCATCAGGAAATCGCGCTGTGCCCGGACATCAGCGTTGCCGAGAACATTTTCATGGCGACAACCAATATCAGCCGTGCGCCGCTGATGAATTACACGAAGCTGGCAGAAAAGGCGGCCGATGTGCTGCGCCGTCTTGGCGATATTGATCCCACCGCCCTGGTCCGCAGCCTGTCGATTTCCCAGCAGCAGCTGGTCGAGATTGCCAAGGCGCTGACACTCGATTGCCGGGTGCTGATCCTTGATGAACCGACCGCCGCGCTGACCGAAAAGGAAGCGCAGATTCTGTTCGACATCATGCGGAAGCTGGTCAACCAGGGCATCTCGATCATCTATATTTCCCACCGGATGGTGGAGATTTTCGAAAACTGCGACCGCGTCTCGGTGTTCAGGGACGGACAATACATCACCACCCATAACGTGGCGGACACAACGCCGACCGAGATCGTGAATGCCATGGTCGGACGCGTGATCGACAAGCTTTATCCGGAAAAGCAGCGCGAGCAAGAGAAGTCGGACTCTGTGATCCTGTCCGTTCGCAATCTCACCGAAACGCGCCGCTTTGCCGATATTTCCTTTGATCTCAGGCGTGGTGAGATCCTCGGTTTCGCCGGTCTGATCGGCGCCGGCCGAAGCGAAATTGTCAAAGGTATCTGCAAGCTTGAAGGCGAGGTGACCGGCGACATCGTGCTCAACGGCCGTCAGCTTGCCACGGCGCATTACCAGCAGAGCATCGCCGAAGGCCTGGTCTACCTGTCCGAAGACCGCAAGGGCGATGGCCTGTTTCTGGACATGTCGATTGCCGAGAATGTCTCTGCCCTGTCACTGCGCCAAGTCTCATCCGTGGGCCTCATCAATGACCGTCTTGAGGCTGAGTTGGCCCAGAGGTTCGGCGCGATGCTGAACCTCAAATGCGGCCATGTCGGCGAAGCGGTCTCAAATCTTTCAGGCGGCAATCAGCAAAAGGTCGCGATCGCCAAGCTGCTGTCGGTCAATCCGAAGGTGATCTTCCTTGATGAACCCACGCGTGGCGTCGACGTTGGGGCAAAATCGGAAATCCACCGCATCCTTCGCGACCTTGCCCGCGAGGGTGTCGGCATCGTCATGATTTCATCCGAGTTGCCGGAACTCATCGGCGTGTGCGACCGCGTGCTGGTGGTGCGTGAAGGCCGGATAAGTGGCGAGTTGAGTGGAAAAGACATGACAGAGGAAAACATCATGTACCTGGCTTCGGTGTTGGACAAGCAGCTGGAGGCCGCTCAATGACGCAGGATATCGAGGCCGCGGTGATTGATCGGCCCAGTCAGCAGCCCCGGCCATCCACTGTTCTGGATGGCGCCATGAAACTCTTCCGCATGCGGGAAACCGGCCTGATCCTGATCATCCTGGCGCTGTTCATCGTCATGTCGTTTGCGTCACCCTATTTTCTGACCTGGGTGAACATGCGGGCCATGGCGATGGCGTTTGCGGTCGAGGGCATTGTCGTAGTAGGCATGACCATCCTTCTGATCTCCGGCGGAATTGATCTGTCCGTGGGATCGGTGACTGCACTGGCGATGGTGATTGCCGGGTTGCTGTTTCTGGCGGGCGTTGATCCGTGGACCGCGTCCGCGCTGGCAATTCTGGCCTGTACGGGTATCGGCGCGATCATGGGCTTTTTCGTCACCACGGTCGGGCTGCACCATTTCATCGTGTCGCTTGCCGTCATGGTGATCGCGCGTGGCGCCTGTCTGCTGGGAACCGGCGGCCGGCCCATTGGGCTCTATACGCTTCCGCCCGAGTTCAAGTTCATCGGCCAGGGCTCGATCGGGATCATTCCAATCGTCATCGTCATTTTTGTGGTGGTGGTTGTGGCGTCCGATTTCATGCTCAGGCGCACAACGATCTTCCGCAAGGTGTTCTACACGGGCAGCAATGAGAAGGCGGCCGCCTATTCCGGAATACGCACCAAACGCGTCGTGTTCTTCACCACCACGCTTTGTTCGGCGCTCTGCGGCGTGGCCGGCATCATCTACATGGCGCGTTTCGGCTCCGCCCAGCCAACCTTTGGCCTCGGCATGGAACTCAATGTCATTGCTGCGGCTGTGATCGGCGGGGCAAGCCTCTCAGGCGGAACAGGAACGATTTTCGGCGCGATCCTGGGCGTTGTCCTGCTGTCGGTGGTTTCCAGTTCCCTCGCGCTGCTTGATGTGTCGGTCTATTGGCAGGATATCATCCGAGGATCGATACTGCTGTCCGCCGTGACGATCGATCATTATCTGAACAAGCGGCGCAGGTGAGTGTGATGCGGGACCGCGAACGGGAAACCAAGATGGTTGAAAACAAGGAAGAGTTTGAATCCATACGGCAGATGCACACGGTGCTCAGCCTTCATTACCTCGAGGAAATGAAGCAATCCGAAATCGCCGTGCGGCTCAACCTCTCGACATCCAAGGTCAATCGCCTGATTGCCCAGGGAAAGCGAATGGGCATGGTGAAAATCGTCATCGAGAGCCCCTACCAGCCGCTTGTGGATCTGGAGAACGGGCTGGTCTCGGGCACCAGCCTGGCAAACGCCATCGTGACGCCGGCAGTCGCCGGCAATCCGCATACCAACCTTCAACAGGTCGGACGGGCCGCAGCCAACCAGCTGCTTGAAACCATTCGCGATGGTGACGTGATTGCCATCACCGGCGGCAAGGCGGTCAGCGCCATGGTTCAGAACCTGAACCCTGATCAATCCTTCGATGTGAAGGTGGTGCCGCTGACAGGTGGTGTGCAGGGCAAATATTACACGGATGTCAATCATCTCGCCACACAGCTGGCTGAACGCCTCGGCGGCACCGCCATGCTGCTTCATGCGCCGCTGTTTGCCGAAAGCCGTGAACAGCGCGACATGCTCATGCAAATGGGATCAATCAAGGAAGTCCTTGATCTTGCGCGCAATGCGACCGTTGCCGTTGTCGGCATCGGTTCCATTCGCACGCCGGGATCGAGTTATTTCGATCTGCACCCGGGTCCCAATCCGGGCCGGCAATTGCTGCTGGATGGCGGCGTGACCGGCGAGTTTCTCGCCCATTTGATCCTGCGCGATGGTTCGGTGGCGGATTATCCGCTCAATTCCCGCATCGTTGCGCTGAGCCCGACCGAACTGTCGAAATGTCCCGTCACCATCGGCGTCGCCTCGGGTGATGAGAAGGTCGAGCCGATTTGCGCGGCGCTTGCAGGAGATTTGTTCAATTCGCTCATCGTGGATGAGCAGACCGCAGCCGCGGTGCTGGAAACTATTCGAGAGGAAAGACATGTCGCATGAAATGTTAACGCGCCCGATAGGCAACTCCGGGATCAAAACCTCGGTGGTCGGTCTTGGAACCTGGGCCATCGGCGGCTGGATGTGGGGAGGTACCGAAGAAAAACAGTCGGTCGCAGCCATTCAGCACTCAATTGACGAAGGCATCTCGCTGATCGATACCGCGCCGGCTTACGGCCAGGGGCTTTCCGAAACCATCGTCGGCAAGGCCATCGAAGGGCGCCGCGACAAGGTGGTCCTTGCAACCAAATGCGGCCTCGTCTGGCACACCCAGAAGGGCAACCATTTCTTCGATTATGACGGCAAGCCGGTTCATCGCTATCTCGGCAAGGAATCGATCATTCATGAGCTTGAGCAAAGCCTCACGCGTCTGAAAACCGATTACATCGACCTTTACATTACCCATTGGCAGGATCCGACAACGCCGGTCCATGAGACGATGGAAGCACTGGAGACGCTCAAGTCGCAAGGCAAGATCAGGGCAATCGGAGCCAGCAATGTCTCGGCCGATGACCTGAAAGCCTATGTGGCGGCGGGCCAGCTCGACGCCCTTCAGGAAGAATACAGCATGGTCAAGCGGGACATTGAATCCACGCTTCTGCCCATTTGTGCCGAGCACGGCGTGTCGATGCTGAGCTATTCGTCGCTGGCGCTGGGATTGTTGTCGGGAAAGATTGGCCCCGACCGGACCTTCTCGGGAGACGATCAACGCAAGGACAATCCGCGGTTCTCCATTTCAAATCGCGAGAAGATTGCGCGGTTGATGGCGGATCTTGCGCCTATCGCAGATGCGCACCAGGCCACCAGCGCGCAGATCGTCATTGCCTGGACGGTGCAGCAGCCCGGCATCACCTTTTCCCTGTGCGGCGCGCGCAACCCCGAGCAGGCAAGCGAGAATGCAAGGGCGGGCAGGATCCGCCTGACGTCGGAAGAACTCAACAGGATAAGTGAGGCAGCAACAACGCATCTGACCAATCTCGACGCCTGACGAATTTCACACCACCCGAAACAAGTGCGGACATCACCTTCCTGGGTGGTGAACGGAGAAGTAATGCCGAAACAACGAAGCGACAGCATCGATCAACTCCGCCGGAACGGGGCTTTTGACGTCGTCGTCGTGGGTGGCGGCATCAACGGCATAGGTGTGTTCCGCGAACTGGCGCTGCAGGGTCTGCGGATCCTGATGGTTGAGCGGAACGACTTTTGTTCCGGGTGCAGTGCAGCCCCGTCGCGGATGATCCATGGCGGACTGCGCTATCTCGAGAACGGGGAGTTCGGGCTTGTCCGGGAATCGCTCAGGGAACGGGATGCGCTGCTGCACAATGCTCCGCATTTTGTGCGGCCGCTTCCCACGGTTATTCCGATAGCTTCACGGTTTTCAGGTCTTCTCAATGGCGCGGCCGGCTTTCTGGGTCTGGGCAGCAAACCCGCACGCCGCGGCGCGCTGCCGATCAAGATCGGCCTGGTTCTTTACGACTGGGTGACGCGCACGCGGCGGCGTCTTCCCGGCCACAGTTTCCAGGGTGCGGAAGCGACATTTGGGCACTGGCCGGACCTGACCCGCAGCCTGAAGTTTTCAGCCACTTACCATGACGCCTGGATCAGCCATCCCGAGCGTCTTGGCGTGGAACTGGTGACGGACACGATGCGGCTGGCGCCCGACAGCGTGGCGCTGAACTATGCGGAAATCCGAATGCAATGCTCCGCACTTTCGGTGACGGACAAGGAAACTGGAGAGAGCTTTCCGGTCACCTGCAGAACCATCGTCAACGCCACCGGCGCCTGGCTCAATGAAGCCATCCGGGAGTTTTCCGGTGACAGCAAAGGTGCCGAAACCCTGGTTTCCGGCACCAAGGGTTCGCACATTATCCTGGACAATCCCGCGCTCCTTAAAGCGCTTCGCGGACACATGGTTTTCTTCGAGAACGTCGATGGCCGGGTTTGCATCGTGTTTCCCTATCTGGGCAAGGTTCTGGCGGGCTCGACGGATATCAGGGTCGACAGTGTCGAACGGGTCAGGTGCGAGCCGGAAGAGAAGGATTATATCCTGCAGTCCCTGCGGCTGACATTTCCCCGGATTGATGTTTCAGACGATGATGTCGTCTTCAGCTTCAGCGGGATTCGGCCTCTGCCCAAGAGTGACCACAGCTTCACCGGGCGGATCACGCGCGGGCATTTTGTCCATCGTCTCGAGGGGGCCATCCCGCAGTTCTGCATGGTTGGTGGCAAGTGGACCACCTTTCGCGCCTTTGCCGAACAGGCCGCGGACGAGGTGATGGCCGAGCTGCGTCATGACCGGAAAACCGGCACCCTCGATTTGCCGATCGGCGGCGGCGCAGATTTCCCGGCCAACCCGCAAGACCTGATCCGCAGCCTTGCGGCGCGCTACGCGATCAGCACGGATCGCGCGGCCTATCTTGTCGATGCCTATGGCACACGAGCTGACGCTGTGCTGGCATTCTGCGCCGGCCGCAACAATGACGAGCCGCTGGCGCCAGCGACCATGATGACGACGGGCGAAGTGCTGTTCCTGATCCGGCAAGAGGCGGTTGTCCGGCTCAGCGACGTGATCCTGCGCCGCAGCGCCCTGGCGATCACAGGCACGATTTCCAGCGATCTCATCACGGCCATTGCCAGCATAGCGGCAGATGAACTTGGCTGGGATGCCGCAAGGATGCAGCAGGAGACGAACGCCTTCGTCAATGAGCTCAACAATTTCTACAGTGTCTCGCCGGAGATGCTCGAACAGCGAAGCCTCGAAAGGAATACCAAATGCGACTAAGCTCAAAAGCCCGTATGAACCGGATGTTCACCAATGGCGGTTGCCTTGACGTCGCGCTGGACCATGGCGTGTGCAACGAGCCAAGCTTCCTGCACGGCCTTGAGAACATGGAAGCGGTTGTGGGAACGCTGATCGACGCCAAACCCGACGCCATCCAGATGGCATACGGCCAGGCCGATCTGCTGCAAAGCCGTCCGGAAAAGGACAAGCCGGCGCTGGTCATGCGCATCGACATGGGCAACCCCTACAATGACCAGCGGCATCGCGTGATGTGGTCATCGCTGCAAAACCATGACGAGCCGATTATCGGCGCACTGGAAATGGATGCGGCCTGCGTGGTCGTCAACCTGTTCATGCTGCCCGACGAGCCGGATCTGTTTCACCAATGCGTCCAGAACATTGCCCGGGTCCGCGCCGCTTGCCACAGCTACGGGATGCCGTTGATGATCGAACCTCTGGTCATGTTGCCCAATGATGTGCGCGGCGGCTATCAGGTCGATGGTGATGCCGAGAAAATCATCACCCTGGTGCGCCTGGCAAGCGAAATGGGCGCCGACATCATCAAGGCCGACCCGACGTCTGATCCGGAGGATTTCCACCGGGTGGTCGAGACTGCGCGGGTTCCGGTGCTGGTGCGCGGTGGCGGCAAGGAAGACCTGAAAACTGTGCTGCAAAAATCTGCTCAGCTCATGGCGCAGGGCGCCAAGGGGATGGTCTATGGCCGCAATATCTATCAGCATGACAACCCGAAAGCCGTCGTCAACGCACTGATGGCCATGATCCATCATGGCGCATCGGGTGACGAAGCGTGGGATATCTACAATCGTGGCTGACAGGATGCGCTATCTTCTGGGACTTGATGCCGGCAACACGGTGATCAAGGCTGTGCTGTTTGATCTCGATGGCAATCAGATCGCCATGCATGCACTTGATGGCCAGACAACGGTTCCCCAGCCAGGTTATGTCGAGCGCGATCTGAACGAGTTGTGGCGGAATGCCCACCAGGCCATTCGCGCCTGCATCGACAAGGCGGGCATAGAGGCGCGCGACATTGCCGGTGTCGGATGTGCGGGTCACGGCAACGGGCTGTATCTTCTGGACAAGGATCAGGAGCCGCTGCTCGGCATCCAGTCTCTCGACAGCCGTGCGGCGCGACTGGCCGATGAGCTTGCCGCCGGAGACACCGGTGATCAACTGCAGGAAATGTCTCTGCAAAAGCCGTGGCCGTCGCAGACCCCGACGCTGCTGGCCTGGGTGAAGCGGGAGGCTCCCGCGGTCTACGGCAAAGCAGCAACAGTGCTGCTGTGCAAGGATTACATCACCTATATGCTGACCGGGCGGCTGGTGTCTGATGTGTCCGACATGAGCGGATGCGGGATGCTGCGCATGCCGGACTGCAGCTACGATCCAGAATTGATGCGGCTCTACGGGCTTGAAGATGCGCTCGGCATGCTGCCCGAGCTTCTCATGCCAAGCGATGTCGTGGGGCAGGTCACGGAGGAAGCCGGTGCATTGACCGGGCTGTGCCCGGGCACGCCCGTCGTGGCCGGTTTTTTCGACGTGGTGGCCTGTGCGCTCGGATCGGGCGTGGTTGCCAACGGCCAGGCATCGGTCATCGTCGGCACCTGGAGCATCAACCAGGTCGTGTCCGCAAGTCCGGTGGCGGCTTCACAGGTGTTCATGGTCTCTGGATTTGGGCCGGGGCGGTATCTCAACATTGAATCCAGCGCGACGTCTGCCGCCAATCTGGAATGGTATGTCCGCGAATTTGTCGAGCGCAGCGGCCATCATGATGACCCTTTCGGCCACTGCAACCGGCTTGTTGCGGCGACGGACCCGGCATCGGATGACCCGATGTATCTCCCCTTCCTTTATGGTGCCCGGCTGGGGTCGGAGATGCGCGCCGGATTCTACGGACTGTCTGGCTGGCACACCGAGGGCCACATGCTGCGGGCGCTTTATGAAGGGGTGATGTTCGAACACCGGCGGCATATCGAGGTGCTGGTTGATGCCGGCGTGCGGTTTGATGATGTCATCCTTTCCGGCGGTGGCGCGCGAAGCCCGGTATGGCCACAGATATTCGCCGACGGTCTCGGCAAGCCGGTCACGATTGCCGCGTGCCAGGAAACCGGCGCACTAGGCGCCGCGATCGCGGCCGGATGCGGCGCGGGTGTTGTCGTCTCCTATGAGGCGGGTGTGGAAACAATGACCCAGGCGAAAAAATCCTTCACGCCGGATCCGGCTTTGCGCGACCATTATGACCGGCGTTATCGGCTGTTCATCGAGCTTGGCGCGGATCTGCGCAAATTCTGGAGCAAACTGCGCGATGCCTGACACAGAGGCTGCTGATGCCGGCCGTGTAAACAGCCGGCGCTTTTTGCCGTCAAACCTGACGAAGAATTCGTCGGGATGCCATTTGCCTTCCAGGCTGCCCGCTTTGTTTTAGGGTGGCTGTCCGGGATTTTTCAACGTTTGGGTGGGGTCACGGATTTGCGCCATTGCGACAGGAACCGCGCCCGCTTGGCGCGGTCAAGCGAGACCAGAAGCGCCGGAGACAACGGAATTGGCCGAAGCGCCGGTTCCCCGCCGTCACTCGAATGCGCCAGAGCCGCCGGCCCGCTCAGCGGTGTGAGCAGCCGCGTTTCGCCGTCAAGGATTGCCCGCCCCTGCGATGACAAGGTCAGTTCCAGAAAAGCGCGGGCGGCAGGGGCATTCCTGGCTTCTCGCGAAATGTATCCCGCGCGCGAAAGCACCAGCGTGTAGTCGCTCGGCAGGATGACGCCGATGCGCGGGTCGTTTTCTGCGCGTGACAGCGCGTAGGACCCCAGCACATTGTAGCCGATAAAGGCGCGGCCGTCGGCAACCCGGTCGATGACTTCGGAACTGCAGCAGAAGGTGGCGACATTGTTGCGCCCGAACCCTTCGATCAGCCGGCCCCATGTGCTGGCTTCGGTCGAATCCTGAAAGGCGAACAGGTAACCGACGCCGGAATCCTCGATGTCATAGGTGGCGATGCGTCCGGTGAGTTTGCCCGACTGGCGCATCAGGTCGATCAGATCAAAGCGGCTCTGCGGCGGCCCGTTCTCGGCGAAGGCCTCCTTGTTGTAAATCATGACAGCTGGTTCATAGGTCAGGCCGATCAGTTCGCCGCGCCACTGCGCCCAGTCAGGCAGGCTTGAAAGAACCGGGCTGCCGATGACGCGGGCGCAACCACCATTGACCAGGCCCACCTGCTGGGCGATCGATGAGGATATCACCAGATCGGCATAGAAGACGCGGTCGGTACAGGCGCGCTTTACGCTGGCATCGAGATTGTTGGAGGTGTCTTCGATATAGGTCACCGCAACGCCGGGATTGATTTTCTGGAACGCCGAAATCAGCGGCCGCATGAAATCCAGATCGGTGACGCTGGCAATCACCAGATTTGCCGATCCGCTGCCGGGGGCGTCAAAGCGCGTGATGGTCTCGGCTGCGTCGGCCGTCGCAAAGGCACTCAAAACCGCGGCGCTAACCGCAGATAGAAAGGCGGAAAAGCGGATCATTCGGCATCGCTTTCGGCAAGAGTGGAGGGCGCTGGATCCGCAAGCGGCAGTTCGATACCAACCTCGAAACCGCCTTCGGGGCGATGGCTTGTCCGGATTGATCCGTTATGAAATTCGGCAACTTCAGAGACAATCGCCAGCCCCAGACCGGCGCTTTGCGAATTGGAGGCATCACGGGCGAACCGCTGGCCAATCTGCTCAAGCTGAACCGGGTTCATGCCCGGGCCCTGGTCATGGGCGGCGATCAGGGCCTTGCCGTCGGCCGTAAGGCTCACTCTGAGACAGACCGGCGGTTTGCCGTGCGCCAGCGCATTGGTGATCAGGTTGCGGGCTGCCTCGCGCAGGCTGAAGGCATCCCCGGCGACCATCACCGGGTCGGCTGGCAGATCAAGCTCTATGCCGGTGGCGCCGCCGGTCCGCCGCGCCTCACGCTCGGCCTCGACCGCCACACGCCGGAGATCGATGCATTCAAGCGTTGCTGAATCGGCGCGATGGGTAACCAGCGCCTGCGACAGCAACTGATCGGTCAGGCGACTGACGCCGACCGACCGGTCGCGGATACGTCGCAGCAGCGTTTTCAGCTTCCGCGGATCGTCTTCCTCCAGGGCGAGTTCGGTCTGTGCCCGCAGGGCCGTGATCGGTGTGCGCATCTGGTGTGCCGCATCGGCGACGAAGTCCTGCATGGCGCTGACCCGCTTGTCGAGCCGGGCCATGAAGCGGTTGATCGCAGCCACCAGCGCCTCGACCTCGCGCGGCGTGCTGGTGGAAAACGGTGTCAGATCCTTGGGATCGCGGGCAAGCAGGGCGTTTTCCACCCGGCGCAAGGGACTGAGCGCCAGATGCATTGCCAGCAACGCCAGCACCAGTGTGACGCCACCTGCTATGATGACGCCGATGACGGCACGGGTCACAATCTCGTTGGCGAGTTCGGAGCGGGCGCGCAAGGTTTGCGCCACGATCACGGTGATCGGCCCGCGCACGGCCCGTTCGGCCAGAAAGCGCTGCATCTTGATGGCGCGAATGGCTTCGCCGGAAAACTCGGCGTCGTAGAGCCGCGGGCCATCGCCATTGTCCGTGACGCCAGGCAGGGGCACGGTTTCGTCCCCGGTCAGGGTTTCTCCGTCGGGTCCGATGATCCGGTAGAAAATCCGGTCTTCTGATGCCAGCGACAACAGCCCAAAGGCCGAAAGGGGAATATCGATGACGGTTTCGCCTTCGACAACGTCGATGCGCTCGGCAATTTGCAGGGCGGCTCCGGTCAGCAACCGGTCGAAGGCGCGGGTGGCTGCCGTTTGCCCGTAGCTCAGCGCCGCCACCGCCGTGCCCGCTGCCGCAATGGTCAGCAGGAGTGTGAGCAGCAAGGTCAGCCGCCAGGCGATCGAGCGGCTGGCGGCCAGATGCGGCGGCTCTGTGCTCACCGGGCGGCCCCATCTGTTTTGCTGACCTGAGCCTGATAGCCAAGGCCGCGCAGGGTGCGGATGTCCAGCCCAGAGCCGGAAACCTTGCGCCGCAACCTGCCGACATAGAGTTCAATGGCGTTGGGGCCTGCGTCGGCGTCCATGCCGAACAATCGGACAACGAGTTCATCTTTCTCCAGCACACGCCCCTTGTTGACCAGGAAGATCTCCAACAGCAATTGTTCGCGCGGGGTGAGCTGCAGTTGCTCACCGTCGACGCTTGCCAATCGCGTCACCATGTCGAATTCAAGATTGCCCGCCGACAGCGTTGCGCCCGCTTCACCACTGCGCCGGCGCACGATGGCCCGCACGCGGGCTTCAAGCTCGCCCAGATCAAAGGGTTTGACCATGTAGTCGTCGGCGCCGAAATCGAGCGCGCCGATCTTGTCATCAACAGCCAGCCGCGCGGTCAGCACCAGCACCGGCACGGCATTCTTGCGTTGCCGCAACCATTTGAGGAAATCCAGTCCGGACCCGTCAGGAAGATTGATGTCGAGGATCACCAGATCATAGGCAGACGTGGCGGCGAAATGCTTGGCGTCTTCCACAAGTGCCGCCCGGTCACAACTGTGCCCGCCGCGCCCCAGCCGCTCGGTAATGGCTTCAGCGACATCGGCCGTATCTTCAACGACCAGAAAATGCATCTGCAACTCCTCCCGCCATCAAAGCTGCCGGTTGACAGCTTGCTGACAGCTTTTTGAGTTAGCATAGCCACCATACCGCTTTTGAGGAAAGGCGGCTTGTATTCATTGTGGAGGAAATCATGAAGAATTTTGTCACGCGGCTCGCCGCGACTGCTGTTGCTGTTGTTTCACTGACAGCGGCGGCCCATGCCTTTGATCCGGGCGCGACCGAGTGTATCGCACCGGCCAATCCCGGCGGCGGCTGGGACTTTACCTGCCGTCAGGCAGGCAAGACCTTGCAGGATCTCGGGCTTGTGTCCGGCACCATGCAGGTCACCAACATGGCTGGCGGTGGTGGCGGCGTGGCTTTTGCCGAAGTCGTCAACAAGCGCAATGATGCCAACAATCTCATCGTTGCGGCTTCGTCGGCCACATCGACACGTCTGGCGCAGGGTGCCTATCCCGGCAACACAATGGACCAGGTCCGTTGGGTTGGCGCAGTCGGCGCTGATTACGGCATTGTCGCCGTGGCCAAGGATTCCCCGATCACCACGCTGCCCGAGCTGCTGGAGATGATCAAGAATGATCCGTCTTCTGTCTCCATCGCCGGCGGTTCCGCTGTTGGCGGCTGGGACCACCTCAAGGTCTTGATCGCGGCCAAGAAATTCGGCATCGACGATGTTCGCACCATCAAATACGTGGCCTTTGATGGCGGCGGTGAGGCTGTAACCCAGCTGCTTGGCGGTTCGGTTCAGGCCTTTACCGGTGATGCATCCGAAGCCAAGGGCTTTGTCGACTCCGGCGACATCAAGGTGCTGGCCGTGCTGGCGCCCGAGCGTCTCGAAGGCGACTTCGCCTCCTTCCCGACAGCGAAGGAACAGGGCGTTGACGTGATCGGCGCCAACTGGCGCGGATTTTATGCTCCCGGCGGCATGTCCGACGAAGCCTATGACCATTGGGTCAACGCCATCGGCACGGTCTATGACAG
>CAXBIE010000102.1:0-15736 GCA_963975635.1 uncultured Hoeflea sp.
TGGTGTCGTAGCTGACGGACACGTCTTTCTCGCCAATTCCAAGAAAGCCGCCAACACCGACGATGATGGATGCCACGTCGCCTTCGGGCGTAATGACGATATCGTTGATGTCGCCGATCATGTCAGCGTCTTGTGAAGCCGAACCATAGACAGCCGAACCAATCAGGTTGCTGGCCAGGTTGTCGCCGTGCATTGTGGCATTGGCGTCGGTTGTCACAACGGTTTCAGAACCGGTTGCGGTAGTCGTTGTTGCGGTGCTTGCCGCCATCACGGATGTGGTAACAAACGTTGCGAGTGCGGTGCTAGCCAAAAGCATCTTGAACATGGTAATTTCCTCTTTGCATCGAAAGGTGCCCGCCGGGCTGGGCCGTGTGTGAGAGCGCTGGACCGGCTCGGCGGCGTTTACAGGGCTTCAACGATCTCGTCTGGCCATGGTTCCCGACAGGTTCAATTTTTTTTGAAAGCCTGTTGCGTGAGATGAGATGTGGCGGGTTGGGCCGGAAATGCATTCCGAATTACCGCATAGGCCACCAGCAGGAAGGGCACTGCGAGCAAGCCGCCAACCGGGCCCCAGAGCCAGATCCAGAACGCCAGCGACAAAAACACGAAAAACGGATTCAGTGTGACGGAGCGTCCGATGACCTGCGGCGTTACAAACTGCGCTTCGATCATGTTGAGCGTAAGATAGGCCCCGACCGGCAGGAAAATCGCAGGCGGGCTGTCCCAGGTCGCAAGGCCGACACCGACAAGAATGACCGCCATGGCTGCCGGACCGATATAGACTATATAATTGAGGCAGAACGCCAGCATGCCCCACAGATATGGCTGCGGTACATCAAGCAGCCACATAGCTGCGGTGGTTGCTATGCCGAGGCCGGCATTGATAACGGTGATCGACAGGAGATAGCGTGAGACGAACCATTCCGCGTCCCTGAACATTCTGGCCGTTCTCAGCCGCGAGCGCCGGCTGAAACACAGCGACAGCACGCTTGCACGGATTTCATGGCGTGTCGCGATGAAGAAGTAGAGGCTGGCCAGAAACAGAACGATCTGTGCCATCAGTGCCGGCGCCAGTGTCGCGATTTCCTCGACTGCAGAATTGTCTGCAATATCAACCGTCATCTCGGCCTTGCCGCCGGCAATTGTCCGGATCTGCTCTTGAACGCCGCCAAGCGTGTCGAGCGCTGTCCGCCAGTTGATCAGATGGCGCTGCATTTCGTGCCAGATTTCCGGCAAACGCTCGGTCCAGATCGACATCGGCATGGAAAACAGCGCCACTGCCGACCCAATCAGCGCGAGAAACAGGATGACAACTGTAGCCGCTGCCAACGGGGCCGGAATAACCCGCTCGAGAGCGGAAGCGACAGGTGAGGCCATCAGCCCCGTGATAATGGCAAGACAGACCGGTGCCAGCAATGGTTGGGCTTGATCCAGCGCTGCAAGCGTTAAGACCAGCCCCGTTATGATGATCGCGATGCGAGCCGTCGATTGCAGTCCCGCATCCATACCTGACTTGGCGGCAATCCGCACAACCGGCGGCTCCATACGGTACAGACGCTTCATTCACTTGCCCCTTTGTAAAAAGGGACAACGCGGGGCAGGCACAATCGTTCCTGCGATGATTCTGTTGGATCTGAGGCGGGTCGCAAACCTACCGAGGACCTGGCCGGCAGACTGCCGGCGGGAGGGGCCGGCCGTTAGCTGTTTGCCGCTGCGGAGGGCTGGAAGCTTGCCTTGACACTGTCAAAAGGCACGGTGATTGTCACATCGATCCCATACTCGTCGGGAACGATGTTGATCGAACCGCCCAGCTCCACGCGCATGGTTGCGTCTAGCAGTTTCGTGCCGAATCCACCCTTTCTGGCAAGCGCACTCAAGTTCTGCTCATCAAGTGGTGTGTCGCTGCGCTCTCGCCAGCAAAAAATCAGGGATTCTCGTTTGTTGGCGTCAGGCTCGACCCGCCACCAGATGTCGAGTTTTCCCGAGTCCGATTGCGCTGACCCGTATTTGAGGGCGTTGGTGGCAAGTTCGTGGAAAGCCAGCCCGAACGCCTGAGATGCCGCTTCATTGAGTTCGACCGCCGGACCCTTGAGTTTGGTCTCGTCCATGTTGCCGCCAAACAGCTGCCGAAGTTCCTGAGCAAGAAGTGTTTTGAGGTCGGCACTTTGCCAGGCGGTACGTGCGAGAAGATCCTGAGACGCGGCCATTGCCTGCAGCCGGGCCGTGAAGGATTGGGTGAAATCCGTCAGATCTTCCGCGGAGCGCGCCGTCTGTCGTGACATTGCCATCACCCGGGCGATCATGTTCTTGATACGGTGCTTCATTTCCTGCAGCAGGAATTCCCTGTCGCTCAAGGCCCGTTCCGATTGCTGCCGCAGGGCTTCGCCCACCTCGATGGAGCGCTGCTGGGCGCGGGACGAGGCGGCAAGAGCACCCGCCAGCAGCAAAGCGGCAATCGCCAGCATGATGGTCCGGGTCTGGTCCACCGGTGGACGGTAGACTTCGGAGGCCCGGATTTCCAAAGTCCAGGTGCGTCCGGCCACTTCGATTGAAATCAGCGACGCCGGAGGCGCATCCATGCGTTGGCTGAGCCTGTTGACGGATTCATAGATCAGGCTTGCGTCACTTGGTTCTCCGTCCCAGGCTGTCAGGTGGATGGGCAATGTTGGCGACCGGTTGAGAGCGGATTCGAACAGATCGGTGATGCGAAACGGCGCGTAGATGAAACCCAGCGGCCGGCCGGAGTTGGAGGCGAAGAAAGGAATGTACATGAGGAAGCCCGCCTGCGGATCCTGCTGATCCTCCTGCACAAGCTTCACGGTCCCCGATGCACGCAATCTCTGTTCGGTCAACGCAGCCAGTATGGCCGCACGGCGGGTCGGCTCGGAGTACATGTCATATCCCAGCGCACGGCGATTGAGGCCGTTAGAAGGCTCCAGCATGACGATCGGCGTGCGGTAGTCTTCGCTGGTCTCGGGCCAGGAAGAGCGTGACAGTCCGTAATTGCGCTCCAATTCCGCGGCAATGGCATGGTCGGATTGCATCCCGGTTTGCACATAGCGGGCAAAACCAAGTCCCTGTACGCCATTGAATTGTTCTGTTTTTTGCAGGTAACTCACAAATGTCTTGAAGCCGTTGACACTGGGCACTTCCTCGGTGGCCTGGAAGTGTGCCTCTACCGATTTGATCAGCAGCATATGGTTTTCGATACGGTCTCCGACCCGTTGCACCGCATCGTCAGCTATACCCAGGAATGTCAGCCGGTTGGCTTGATGGATAGTGTACCATGAGGCGATCGCCGTCAGTATGCCGACAAATGCGACAACGATAAAAACCAGGACAGGCTGCAATCGGTAAAGCAATTCGGGGGTCTTTCGATACGGTGCAAGATACACCCGCCAGGCGGATAGTGTTTGTGGTGCAATTATTGAGAGGCAAAGCCGTACACAATTCGCAGCTGTGAATCGCTGAAATTCGCGGTTGCGCATCGTCGCGCAAATGAAGTTCAGTGCCTCACAATAAGTCTGTTTCGAAGTTCGTCTATTACACAGGTTAAGCTGCCGGGCGCGCTCATGAGATTCGCTTGTTTGATCCAACTCCATCCGCTTTGGTCGCGAATTCCATCAGAAAGCGTTCATCAAAATCTGCAAACCGGATTGACCGTGACACTTCGGGGAACGTCACCATGCCCTTCTCGATTTTGAGCAGTCGCTCCTTGCTCAAACGGCTGAGCGAACGATTGACGTGAACCGTGGACAGCCCCATGCAGTCGCCGATCTGTTCCTGGGTGAGCTCCAGCTCGAAGCCCTTGTCATCGGCCAGACCCACTTGTTCGAGCCGTATCCAAAGCTCCAGCAGAAAGTGCAATATTCGCTGAGCGGCGGTGCGCGCGCCCAAGGAAACCTTGTGCTCTGCCAATATGTTGGCATGGCGCATCGACATCCAGTCAAGTCCGGATGCAAGCACTGGAAATCGACGGTGAATTTCGAGAATCCGCACAGGCTCGATCAATGCGAGCGAGCTGTTGGTAAGTGCTGCGGCTGAGAAAATCGAGGAATGGCTGAAGTTGACATGCAATCCGATAAAGTCACCCGGCAGCGACACGCCGATGATGAGGCGTCGCCCCGCTGGTGTGATCCTGTATCTGATCACCCATCCTTGCCGCACCAGGAATGTCACCCGCAAAGGTTCGCCATCGTGGATGAACTCGTCACCCTTGCCAACGGCCGCCTGATTGACCTGCATGGTCTCAAGATAGTCAACTTCTTCGGATGTGAGAAGCACGGATCTGCCAAGCCGGCGAACCAGTGGACTGGCGTCCTGAGGGATGGCGCTCTGATTTTTGCTTGGCATGCACGCACTTTCACAACATGAAAAAGGCCCGGCAATATTATGCCGGGCCTTGTAACTCTAGTTGATTAGCTGCGTCCCAGCCAGTCGTCAATTTCGCGCTCGGCATCTTCACGTGTCTTGCCGTAGCGGGCCTGGATCTTGCCGGCCAGCTCTTCGCGGCGGCCTTCGATCACGTCAAGATCGTCGTTAGTGAGCTCACCCCACTGCGCCTGGGCTTTGCCTTTGTATTCGTTCCACTTACCTTCAACGATATCCCAATTCATACTAATTCTCCTTGGTTTGAAACTGTTTGGCGGTTCGGCGGTGTTCGCTGCCGGCCTGCTGATAAAACGCGGAGGCGGAGGATTGGTTCCCGCCCTTTTCGTTGAAATCAGCCAAGTGCTGCAGCCTGCCGGGCAGGTGCCGCAGCCGGAAACACGACGTGGGTCTTTTCACCGACATCGGGTTGCTCATCCGTCAGATTGGCCTTTGCCACTTCCCAGGCAAATCGGATCACACTGCCCGAGGAGGCCCAGATGTCTGCTTCCGCCGGATCAAAGCGAAGCAGAATGAGGTTTGCATCATCCTTGCCGCCTTCGAACCAGGCAGCCACCACCGACGACCAGAAGTTGTCGACCAGCGTGCGGTCGGCTTCTTCACTCATGGTGCCCGAAATGCAGGCGTGATAATCGTGATCGGGGCTGATGGCGCAAATGCGAGCGCGGTTTGCAGGGCTCTTGGCAATCGCGCCGCCCAATTCGGAATCCCGCTTGCTGTAAAACCAGATGCTGCGCCTGTCTTCATCAACCTGCGGCGCCATCGGCTGCATGGAATGACCGGGCTTGTCCAGACCGATCATCACGGCGTGGGTGTCGTCAAGCATATCGAAAAGCTGTTCGATAGGTTCGTTCCGTGTTTTCTGGAGATCTGTCATGAGGTTCGCCTTTCCTTGGTTGCCGATGTTAACGCACGAGACCCACGCAAGTTCCTGGAGATGCAAGGCTAAATTTGGCTCCTCTCGGTCGACAGGAATGGGGAAGGCCCCCCGTCGAAGGTGCCACGCTTGCCTGTGTATTCACCAATCACCCTGATCCGGATGGCGTGCAGATTTCCATTCATGCCGCATGGACGCATGGATCCTGATTGCCTATGTGGTTAGAAACTTTAAGGTGCATGTCTCGTGCAGGCTTGTTTCCAATTGCGTTCGTTCGCGCCCAAGGATGTTTCAATGAAAGTGTGGTCGTTTCTGACGCTTAACGGCCTACTTGGCGTACCCGGTGCAATCGCCATCGGTCTGTGGATGTTGGCGTTTCCGATGATCTGGGTGGACACCCGCTTCACCATCGTTGGGGATCCGTTACCGTTCTGGCTGGCCATTTCCACTGAAACAGCCAGATCTCTTCTGTCCACCATCGCGTCAGCTGCAATCACCACGCTTGGCATGGTCTATTCCATCGTGCTGGTTGTTTTCACGCTGGCGGCAGGCAATATCGCGCCGAGATTGTTGCAGCGGTTTTCGCGCGATCGGGTCAACCAGATCACGGCGGGGTTGCTCGGAGGCACATTTCTCTACGCATTGACTGTGTTGAGGGCATCCGGTCCGGACTTGCGGCCCGAATTATCCATCACTTTGGCGTTTTTGCTCGCTGCAGCTTCTGTGCTGCAGGTCATACATTTCGTTCACTCGGTTTCCCGAAGCGTCACCATAGATGCGGAAGTGGCGAAAATATCAGAGCAGCTTGAGCAGCAAGTGAACGTGCTGCTTGTCGAGACCGGGGCAGGGCCCGACGTTCTGGAAGAAGATGAGCTGAAGACAAGACTTCTGGCCCAGCAGTCGGGTTATGTAACGATGGTCAAGGAGGAGTCACTGCTGCGGCTTGCCCGCAAGCATGACACTGCAATCGCGGTTCGTGTGGCGCCAGGTGATTTTGTTCTTGCCGGGCAAACCCTTGCTGTTGCCGGCTTTGAGGATACCAACAAGCAGGCCGCGGCTGCCGTTCATTCCGCGATCGTGCTGCAGTCCTACCGCGGAGCAGTCAACGACATCAGATTTTCAATCCGGATATTGCTGGAGATTGCATTGCGCGCCCTGTCTCCGGGTGTCAATGACAGCTTCACCGCCGTCACCTGCGCGGATCGGATCGCCGCAGCGCTCGTCAAGCCGGTGTCCGAGGGGCTGCGCGGCGATGTCAGGTGCGATGAGGACGGAGTTGCGCGGCTGAAAGTGCCCGGACTGTCATTGGAGGATCTTCTGAATATGGCTTTGCATCCACTGCGGCAGGCGTCGAGAGGCAATATTCTCATGCTCGAACACATGGGTGTGGTTCTCAACTCGCTGTATGCGATAGCAGGAAGCGACGCCAAAGAGTTGATTGTGGCTCATGGCGCAGCCCTGATCGAAACGGCCCGCGCCGGTGATCCCATCAACTCGGATCTTGAGTTCTTGCGTCAGCGCCTCGATTTCGAGATTGAAGACCGTCCATAAAGACCTGACTGCTGTCAGTTGACGTTGTTATAGGTGTCGCGGCGTTCGACGCTGGCAACGGATTGAAGCGCCATATGTGGGTTCACCACCTCAAGCGCCACTTCAATCCCGCCCTGATGGGTTACATCCCAAACGATTTCAGCATCCTCGTACAAAAGTGCCGGATCGATTTCGACACACTTGCCGTAGGTCTTGTCCTGGTCTGTCGGGATCGTGCTGATTGCCGGTGTCAGTTCAGCCTGGCATTGCTCGACAGTCTCGTAACCGATCGCAGGGGCAGGGTATTCCCTGCAAGCCTGCAGATCTTCGCTGCAGGCGATCAAGAGCATGAATGCAGCAATGTGTTCCATGACGCTTCTCCTTTGGCAGAACAACGTCAGGGCATCACGGAAGTTCCGCAGAAAAGGATGGAAAGGTTAACGATTTCGTCATGTCAGCTGGCGGGAAGCAATCAACAACCGCTCCTGTGCATAGGATCGGTTGAGCCGGCCGCGATGTGGGGAAGCCAGTTCAAGACATTGCTTTTAATAGTGAAAAGCAAACCCGATCGACTCGGCTGATTGCATGCCGGTCATGAGGACGAATAGGGCGCATGCACCTCATACTGGGTGTCGGGAATGGTGAGCTGATAAATCATGCAGCCCGGTTCTGTTTCATGGCGTACGCTTGCCGACAGAGCCTGCGGCACGATCCGCCCCAGAACGGTTCCCGTGAATCCGTTTTTCGATCTTGATGATGTCTCAGGGGTCTGTTGCGGGGTCGCGAAGGTTTCGTGCCAGGTCAGGATCAGCTCGGAAACATCCTGCTCGTTGCGGCGGTCTTCTGCCGAAAGCACCACGCTGCCGCCGGCCGGTCCCAGGGCGCCTCTGGCAAGCGAGTCGATGGTCAGCTCATGCAGGGCCAGGCCAAGGTGCAGGGCAGCATTCGGGAACAGATAGGCATCTTCCCCTATCAACGAGAAACCTGAGGGGAGATCCCCGATCAGAGGCTGCAATTGCGATTTTGTCAGGGCGAAGAGTTCCGCTCCCCGCCAATCCGATGCCGTGACGAGATCCTGCGATTGGGCCATGGATTGCACACGGTTGCGGAATGCCAGCAGAAAATCTTCAAGCCCCTGTGAATGGCGCGCGGTCTGCGATGCGACTGACTGGATGATTGCCAAAAGGTTTTTCGAGCGGTGGCTGAGTTCGCGCAAGAGTGTCTTGAGAACCGTTTCCCGGTATTTGAGATCGTCAATATCGATGATCGTTGTGAATATGCCGATGACTTTACCGTCGGCCTCCAGATCGGGTTCGATGTTGAGCATGTACCAATGCCGTTCCTGGTCAACATCGCGATGAATTTCAAGCTTCGTCGCTTCACCTGTTTCGATGACGCGATGCTTGGCTTGAATGACCTTGGCAGCATGTTGCGGTGTGAATACGATTTCATCGGTACCACCCTCAAGCAACGGGCCAAGTGGCCATGTCTCGGGAAGATTGGCGGCAAACCGGATAACCAGACTGACATCCTGATACATCATCGACACGCCTGCGCTCCGCAAGCCTGCCAACACGAATCTCAGCCGGTCAGATTCGTTAACAGATGTTGTGGTCATGGTGGGTTATTCATCCGCTTGGTCGTCTTGTAATTTACGCAACAAGGTGCCGAATTTAAAATCCGGCACCTCGAGCACTCATAAATAGCCGGTCTTGATAAGAGTCAGACTTTCCTGACAAAATTCATGACCAGCGAAATCACCAGGAACGCCAGGAACAGGAAGAACAGCACCTGAGCGACGCCGGCGGATGCACCGGCGATACCGCCGAAGCCCAGAATACCTGCGATAATGGCGACGACGAGGAATACGAGACCGTAATACAGCATGGAAAAAACTCCTTCTTGTCCGATGCTGCTACAACGTCCGGTAGTCTAGTTGGTTCCGGTCATCTCCAGTTTTTCACCCGCTGTGTTGAAAAACAGCGCCTGGCTGATCAGCGCTTTGACCATATCCGGGTTGAAAGGCTTGGTCACAAGAAATGCCGGCTCGGGCTTTTCGCCTGTCAGCAACCTTTCAGGGAATGCGGTGATGAAAATCACCGGCAGAATTTCGTCTTTCAGGATATCGTTGACCGCATCGATGCCGGAACTGCCGTCAGCCAGCTGAATGTCGGCGAGAACCATTTTCGGCTTGGTCCTTTTGTAAAGCTCTATCGCTTCACTGTGTGTTCTGGCCACGCCGGTCACCCTGTGGCCAAGTGTTTCGACCATGTCCTCGATATCCATGGCGATCAGCGGCTCGTCTTCAATAATCATGATGTCGGTGGCCACCTGCTTTGAGATTTCCATCGAGGCGGTCTCAAGAAGCTTGCTGAAGTCGGCCTCGTCGACATCGAGAATTTCGGCAGCCTGGGAAGGGTTGAAGCCTTCGACCGAGACCAGCAGGAAGGCTTTGCGTGCTTGCGGTGTCACAGCTTCGAGATTGTTGGCGGCTCGCCTTTCCCAACCGAAAGGCGTTTGGGTGTCCGGTATGGGAACCGAAAGCGTATCGAAGAGTTGTGAGAACAGCCGATACAGCGAAACCCGGTCATCAGCAGTTTTGGGAAAGATGCTGAGATCAGCAATCAGGGCTTCGAGCGTCGCGGCTACATAAGCGTCGCCGGAAGTCTGCGATCCGGTAACCGCACGCGAGAAGCGGCGGAGGTATGGAAGGTGCGGCGCGATGCGCATGGACAGTGTCGTCATTAGGTACCCCTTTGTAGTCCACTCAACGTGGCAACGATCTCAAAACGCACGAACCAAAAAAAAGTTCCCAACACTTGGAACTTTTTTTCAACTGGAACATTGTTGGTAATATGTGTGCATTCTGAAAGGGCTGGCAAGGGCATGATTGATCGAGAAGACAAAGGCGCAACTTCAAAGGGAGCGCGGCGATCCGATCTCGGTTTGACCGACGCGATCGCTTCGCAGTTGAAGCAATATTACACGTCGGTTGAGGAGGAGCCAATTCCGGACAACCTCCTGAGCCTTCTTGAACAGCTGGATGAAGCCGAACGCTCCGGTGGCTCCAATGGTGCAAATTAACATGGGTACACCCGAAGCAATTCCAACGGCAGAATCGACGCCGTTCTCCTTCAAGCGCGAGATGCTCGCGGTTTTGCCGAGCCTGCGTGCGTTTGCAGTTTCGCTGGCTCGCCGTCACGACAAGGCCGACGATCTTGTCCAGGAAACCGTCATGAAGGCCTGGGGCAAACAGGAAAGTTTCCAGCCCGGCACCAGCATGCGCGCCTGGCTCTTCACCATATTGCGGAACGAATTTTACAGTCAGATGCGTCGCAAGGGCCGGGAGCTTCCCGATCCCGACGGTGTCTTCGCCGGAAGCCTTGCCACCCATCCCGAGCAGTACGGCAAGCTCGATCTGGCTGATTTCAAAACGGCTCTCAATACGTTGCCCGATGATCAGCGTGAAGCGATCGTTTTGATCGGCGCGTCCGGCTTTTCCTATGAAGAGGCTGCCGATATCGCAGGTGTGGCGGTCGGGACCATCAAGAGCAGGGTCAATCGGGCACGTTCCAAACTGCAGGAGCTTCTTACGATTGAGGGTGAGGGAGATTACGGCCCCGATGAAACCTCGCGTCCATTGGTCAACAAGGCCTTCCCAGGCCGCTAGGCATATGCTCGGGCAGGCCCTCGAAGCCTGCGGTTATTGGTGTTGTCCTGAGCCATTGCCCTGAGGACGCTGATACCCCTTCGGCCTCGTTGATAAAGATAACCGTGTCCGCTACTTGATTTTGGCTGGCACGGTTTTTTGATGCTGCGCCGTGTGCATCCAAATACGAGCAACTCCCACCGATCGACTGCCAGGTGAACGTCGGCCCGTGTGGTCAATCTTCCGCCCCAAAAATCAAAGACAGCGCGCCGGGAGGTCAGATCCCGGCGCGCTGTGATAAAATAGGTGGTCTATGTCGTGAATTCCGGAAACCCAATGAAAGAGGATTGTCCGTTTCCACTAGCTAGCCGCTATGCAGTCCGGGTGTTGCCCTTCGGGCCGGCAAGAAACCAGATAATCAGGCCGATGACCGGCAGCACGATGATCAATACGGTCCATAATGCCTTTGCGCCGGTGGAGGCGGAAGACTGAAAGATGTTGTAGATCGCCCAAACCACGGCGATGAGAAGAATAAGGCCCAGCAGGCCGCCGACTTCGATACCCATTGTTATGCTCCTTGAATAACGCGCCTGGCGCCGCCTCCTGGTGCCTGTGTCAAACAGATACCGGAAACGGGCGGCAAGCACCGCTCTGGCGGAGCAGTGGTGCCGCCGCCTTCATCATTCCAACGCACAAACGCCACATTTGTTCCAAGGCAAAATCGAGCAGGCGCAAGGACACGTGCCTCGAGGCAACTTCGTCCGGTTGTATTCGTCAGGACCTCCGCCCAAGCGGTGGCAAGACAGTGTATAGGGGCTGGCAAGTGGTTTGACTTCGCGGGCCAAGCTGTCAGAAATGGGTTCTCCGGTGCGGCGTGCCAGGATGCAGAGAGTCCTTCAATGCGGCTCACATGATGGACCCAGTCGGATGGGCAACAAAGGACGGTAACGAGACGTGATTGACCCCCGCAAGAAAGAGTTCCTGAGCCATTTGTTTCATGCTGCTGTGGAGCGCGCTGATCCGAAGCGCGCGCTAAGTGAGGCGTTGCCAGAAAAACCGGCGGGAAAAACGGTGGTCATCGGGGCCGGAAAGGGAGCAGCGCAACTTGCCGCTGCGTTCGAAGACCTGTGGGACGCTCCGTTGTCGGGAACAGTCGTCACCCGCTACGGTTACGCGTCGCCGTGCAAAACCATCAAGGTTCTTGAAGCCAGTCACCCGGTGCCCGATGAGGCCGGACTGGCAGCGACAAAAGCCCTGTTTGAAGCAGTTTCCGGGCTGACAGAAGATGATTTGGTCGTGGCGCTCATCTGCGGCGGCGGCTCGGCGCTGCTGCCGGCACCGCCGGACGGCTTGACGCTTGCCGATGAACAGGAACTCAATCAGGTGCTGCTCGCCTCGGGAGCCCCGATCGGCGTGATGAACGCGATCAGGAAACACGCTAGCCTCATCAAGGGCGGGCGGCTCGCCGCTGCGGCCTGGCCCGCCCGGGTGGTGTCGCTGGTTGTCTCCGACGTTCCCGGCGATGACCCCTGCCAGGTGGCGTCAGGCCCGACCGTACCGGATGCGCTGACAATGGCCGATGTCCGTTCCATGATTGCTGCCCACAACATTGCGCTTCCCGAAAACATCCTTCAGCATTTTGACAGTGGCAGAGACCTGCCTCCGCGTCCCGAAGATCCGGTTTTTGCACGCAACGAAGTCCGCGTTATTGCGTCAGCCGGATTGTCGCTCGAAGCCGCCGCGCAAATGGCCCGCAATGCCGGGGTCGGTGCCGCAATCCTGTCGGACGCCATCGAGGGCGAGGCCCGTGACGTCGGGCTGGTGCATGCCGCCATCGCGCGGGAAGTGGCCGGTCGCGATCGGCCATTCTGCAAACCGGTGGTTATTCTGTCGGGCGGGGAAACCACAGTCACGCTGAGGGGCAAGGGCAAGGGAGGTCGCAACACCGAGTTCTTGTTGTCGCTTGCCGCGGCCATCGACGGCGTTGATGGCATCACAGCACTTTCTGCCGATACCGATGGTATCGACGGTTCGCAAGACAATGCCGGAGCGTTTGCCGGTGCTGGCTCGGCTACCCAGATGCGGGCGCAGGGCATCGATCCGCTGGTATGCCTGGCGTCCAATGATGCATGGTCGGCTTTCAATGCAATCGACGAATTGTTCGTGACCGGGCCCACAGGCACCAATGTCAATGATTTCCGGGCTGTTTTTGTCGGCGATCTTCCTGCCTGATTGAGAACGCGCCTGTCTTCAGCAGGAGATGCCGGGACAGGTTCGTGTAAGCCAGACCCGTTTTAAGCGGCAGTATGAACACGAAGCGAAATATGGCTTCCAACATAACTGCGCAACTGAACGAGTTCGTCATCCAGTCTGGCTGCTTTCTCGAGCAAGTCATAATTGCCGGGTTCGGCCGATATTTCGCCGTACAGGATGGCGGACAGCTGGCACATATTGTTCAGGCAGCCGTAGATCACTTGCTTTTGCCGGGTAGGGGTGTTGACGTCTTTCGCCAGTCGAACGACGTCGGACACCTTGGCATCGTGCATTCTTTTAAGATTTGCGAGGCGGAGTGAAACTGTCATTTGCAATTATCCTGACAGGAGTTGTTTGAAGCACTCAGATCACACGTTAAAAATACTTTTTTACAGCAACATTTGGTATAAAAAGCCATGATTCGCACCGAAGTGTCCAGTTCTACCTGTTCAGGCAAGAAGATGCAGCAAGCCATGTGCCTGCTGACATGTTCGTTTTCGAGCCGCAGTTGCCTGCCTCGAGACCCGACACATAGATAAACCGCTCTGAATCCCTGTTAGGTCTCCAGCCAATTATTCTCTGATGCTTGGTCAATAAGAGATTTGCATGCGGCGGCGGTGGTAGCAATTCATCCCGGCCTGACCTTGCCCATGTTTCCACAGTTAAATACACCTGTGCTTTAGAACTCGCTTGAATTAGATGTTTATTCCTGCACCGCCCGTGTCGATTCGATTTGGTCGCTCCAAGCAAAGACACTATGGTGCCGCCGTCACCCCCACTGAAACCCGTTGTCCCGTCATCGGCCGACAAAACCTGCCCGCGAGCCCTGTCCATGACCGAACCCGCTGACCGCGATGAAGACATCCCTGCGTCCTACCCGTCTTCGGAAGTGATGGGCAATGACGATATATATGGTGACGACGGCTCCATCCGGCAGGACTATCTGACGGCAGTCGGAGCCGCCATCGCGGACCGTGACGTGCTGTTTCTGCGCGAGCATGTGGTGCGTCTGCATGAATCCGAACTTGGGGACCTTCTGGAGTCGATCAGCGCGCCGCAGCGCCATGCTCTGGTTGCACTGCTCGGCGATGATTTCGATTTTGCTGCCCTGACAGAGGTTGATGAGGCCATCCGTCTCGACATCATCGAGGCGCTGCCGAATGCCCGGATCGCCGAAGCCCTCGGCGATCTTGATTCCGATGACGCGGTCTACATTCTCGAAGACCTGGACGAAGAGGACCAGAAAGAGATTCTGGCCGCCTTGCCCTTTACCGAACGGGTCAGGCTGCGCCGCTCTCTGGACTACCCCGAAGACACCGCCGGCCGCCGCATGCAGACCGAGTTTGTCGCCGTGCCGCCATTCTGGACGGTCGGGCAAACCATCGACTACATGCGTGACGAGGAGGATTTGCCTGAAAGTTTCAGCCAGATCTTCGTCATCGATCCGACCTTCAAGCTTGTTGGTGCTGTGGCGCTCGACAAGATATTGCGCACCAAGCGGCTGGTTCGCATCGAGGAGGTGATGGATGAAACGCGCTATCGCATCGATGCCGAAATGGACCAGGAGGAAGCTGCGCAACTGTTTGAACAGTATGACCTTCTCTCCGCCGCTGTGGTTGACGAGAACGAGCGCCTCGTCGGCGTTCTGACCATTGATGATGTGGTCGACGTCATCCATGAAGAAGCCGAGGAAGACATCAAACGCCTGGGCGGTGTCGGCGACGAAGAACTCTCCGACAGCATCCTGTCGACCGTCCGGTCGCGCTTCAGCTGGCTGCTGATCAATCTCGGCACGGCGATCCTGGCGTCGGCGGTGATCAGCCTGTTTGATGCCACCATCGAGCAGATGGTGGCTTTGGCGGTGCTGATGCCGATTGTCGCCTCGATGGGTGGGAATGCCGGTACCCAGACCATGACCGTGACCGTACGTGCTTTGGCCACCCGCGACCTCGACATTTACAACGCCGGCCGGATCATCAGGCGTGAGGCGGCGGTTGGCCTTATCAATGGCTTTCTGTTTGCCGTCATCATCGGTGTGGTTGCCGGCGGATGGTTTTCAAGTCCCGGACTCGGCGGTATTATTGCCGCGGCGATGGTGGTGAACATGCTGGCAGCTGCGCTTGCCGGCATCCTGCTGCCGTTGTTTCTGGACAAGGTCGGTGCCGACCCGGCCATTGCATCGGCGGTCTTCGTGACCACGGTTACAGATGTTGTGGGCTTCTTCGCATTTCTCGGTCTGGCCGGATGGTGGTTGTCCCTCGGATGATTTGTCACCGCAGTGCGGTGGTCACGATGGTGATTTTGACTTATACGTAAAGGTAAGACGTCATAAGAGATTTCAGGATCGTTCTGTTTTGGACAAGTACTACACTATCACCGAGTTGACCCGCGAGTTTGGGATATCGACACGGACATTGCGCTTTTACGAAGATGAAGGCCTGATCCACCCTGAGCGCCGCGGGCGGACCCGGCTGTTCCGGTCGACAGATCGCAGGCTGATCCAGGAGGTTCTGCGCGGGCGCCGCATCGGATTTACCATAGCGGAAATCCGCGAAATCATACAGGTCTACAAGGACCCTCCGGGCGAGGCCGGTCAATTGCGGTTGCTGATGCGGAAGGTTGAGGAAAAACGCGAAGATCTGCGCCAGAAACGCAAGGATATCGATGAAACGCTCGTCGAACTCGATCACATCGAGGAATCGTGCCTGACACGGCTTGCTGAAATCGGCGTCAACACCTGACCTGCTCTGCCGCGCATTCAACGGAATGCGTCAAGGTCACTGCAGCATTTTGAAATGGTGCAGGTGGCGCGGCAGCCCGTCCCGTCAGATCCAGCGCCTTACTTTGCGGCAATAGGCTTCGAACTGGTATCCGAACCTGGCCAGCAGGTGGGTTTCTTCGCGCCTGACGGCAAGATAATGGGTCAGGATGCCATCGAGCGGCGCCAGCAGCAAAAACCAGGCGTTCATCGATAGACATCCCATGCCGACCAGCAGCACCATGTTTGCGACATAGATCGGGTTTCGGCTGAAGCCAAA
>CAXBIE010000103.1:0-15572 GCA_963975635.1 uncultured Hoeflea sp.
CCAGCGAACCCCACTCCGACTTGCCGAACGTGCCCAGATCCAGACGGTAGACGGCGTTGAAATCGACGCCCGACGCCTCCAGTCCGGGAGTCGGGTTGCCGTCATGATGGACCCCAGCTGCCCGCTGATTGCAATCATGGCGATTCACGCCGGCAGCATGGACCCTGATCAACACCTGGTTCGGGCCGGGACGCGGCACTGGCATGTCGGTGACCTCCAGGACTTCGGGGCCGCCGGCAGCCGTGATGATGATTGCTCTTTGCTGACTTGGCAGTCCCATGTTGGTCTCACGATCTTTTTCGCTGTGCGGATTTCTGTCAGGCGTCTGGTTCAGCAGCCGGGATCATTTGTTCCCGGTGACGCTGTCGAGCCAGGCGCAATTTGGAACCGGATCAGGCGCGCGCATTCCACGTTCCGCAGCATCCAGACGCATCTCCCGCATCTTGATCCGAACGGGTGCATCTTCGGGCAGATGCACACGCTCATGGCCCCAATAGCTGGGTCCGTCAAAGGTCTCATGCGGCTCCCACGTGGCTGGCTCAACCTCGCGCGCGCCCCAGCCATATTCAACAAAAAACCCGGAAGGCGAGTTCGCATAAAAGCTCATCATATGGTCATTGGAGTGACGGCCAAGGGTGAAGGCCAGCCGATCCTTCTCCTGCTGTGCGAGATCGTAGCCCTGCCCGACGTCGTCGAGTGACTGCAACTCGACCATGAAATGGTGCAGCCCCTTGCGGCCGGATCCGACCATCGCAAAGCTGTGATGCCGTCCGTTTACATGGAAGAAATAGAGCTTGTAGGGCGTCATGCCATAATCGGTGACCTTGAATCCAAGCAGGTCGCGGTAGAAAGGCAGAAGGATATCGATGTTCTCGACGTGCAGCACGGCGTGTCCCATGCCCAGAGCCCCGGTCTTGAACCCTGATATCGGCCTGCCGGGAACAAACGGGTCAGTGGCAATCTCCGGACTGCAGAAGGCCTCCAGGTGATTGCCGTCGGGATCCTTGAATGAGATCAACCGGCTGACCAGCCGTTGATCCGCAAGTCCGGCCGCCTCCAGCCTGACGGCGACGCCTGCATTCTCGAGCCGTCCGGCCAGAGCATCGAGCGCCTCCGGGGAGGCAACCTCCCATCCCATGAAATCAAGCCCCTCCGTGCCGTCATCGGTGACCAGCAAACGCTGCTTTCTGTCATCCATACGAAAAGCGCGGGATCCGGCGGCCTTGTCGATTTGCTGCATGCCCAGGAGCCTGGTCGCAAACGTGCCCCACTCGTCCGTTCTGGAAGACCGGATGCCGATGTAGCCGAGTGAACTGAGCGTCATGTTTCGATCCTTCTGCCTGTTTGCGTTCCGACGTTAGCCGACCGGCGGCCGGGTTGCCTCTGCGCACTACGTGTTGTCCATCAAGCGGACACCGAGGCGACTGCTTCACATCAAACCGTCAGCGGGTGATAGGACAACCCCTGCCCTTTGCCGTGTTCGGGGCTCGGATGCCAGGGGATGTGGTGACTTGCGTCATTGAGCGAAACTGGAGAAACTGTCCGCCAGTCGGACAAATAGGGAAGAGTGTGCCATGTCTGGGTTTAGTTCGGTGCGGTCCCTGGAACGGGGACTGGAAGTGCTGCAATGCGTCAATCAGAAGAATGGCCTCAAGGCGGGCGACATCGCCAAGGAAACCGGGATCCCGCGACCAACGGTCTATCGTCTGCTGGAAACGCTTGAGGGCATGAATTTCCTGGTGCGCGACCACTCGTCGGACAAATGGCGGCCGACCCTCAACACCAAACTGCTCAGTTCCGGGTTTCGGGACGAGGACTGGGTCTGTCAGCAAGCGGTTCCTGAAATGGTGCGTCTGGGACGCGAAATCCTGTGGCCGCTGGACCTGGTGACCTTCAAAGAATACCGGATGGAGGTGCGGGAATCGACACACAACATCAGCCCCTATTCAGTGGATCACGGCATGGTCGGGCTGAAACTGCCGGTGCTTGATACTGCAGGCGGGCGCGCATACCTGGCCTTTTCCCCCGACGAAGAGCGGGCCCACATCATAGCTGGCCTGCAGGCTGAGTTCGGTCTGGAGAAACCGATCTATCTCAGCGATGGTCCACTGGACTACATATTGGAGGAAACCCGCAAACTGGGACTGGGCTACCGCCAGCAGGGATACCGCGCGGCAACGATGAGTCTTTCCGCGCCGATCTATCACGAGGGCCGGCTCCTGGCCTGCCTCACCGTGGTCTGGATCGGCAGCGCATTGCCCTTCGCCAAGGCCGTGGAACTCTACGCGGACAAGCTGCTGTCATGTGCGCAGACAATTTCGAACGGGCTGGATGACCAATTCAAGGAACCGGCCAATACCTGGATGCAAACCCCGGCAGTCAGCCTCCCGCCAACCACAGATCGGCATCCGCCAGCAATCTGTCTGCCTCGGGTGAACCGTCGCAGATGATTCCGGGCTGAAGCGAGCGCCCGGATGTGATCAATCTGTAGCCCAGATAACGATAGGGCTCCGGAATGGCCGAAAAATCGGTACCGGCCATGAAGCAGTCGAATGCGGCTCCCGGCGCAACCGGATCCATCCGGTCCTTTTCATACACTGCGTCACGGCGCGCGATGCGCCATCCATCATTGGTCCGGATCAGGCGATCAGCAAAGCGGGCGTTGCTTGTCACGTCCACGGCCACATCCGAATGTTCAAAGCGGCCAAGAATCTGAATGTTGGTTTCCGCGATCGCACGCTCGCCGAGAACCCTGACAACGGGAACGCCGATGAGATGTTTGGTCCGCGGCGAAGCAGCCTTGTACTGTTTTCTTGAAGCCGTGACGAAATCCTCGATTGCGCCGGCAAACCAGGTGACAGAAATGGTTCCGCCAGGAACGAATGTCCCGGCCAGCTGCGCCCATCGGCCCTGGTCCCGAAAGAGGCCCCAGCCCTGTATAAGCTGACTGATCCGGACGATGTCCGTCGCATCCGCTGTGATCATGAGACACCTTGCTTGGGAACATTTGACAATGGCGGCAACCGCCGCCGATTTGGGCGCAATCCGGCGCTGTCCGGTCGGGAACAGCGCCGGGGTGCGGAGTCTGTCAGTTGGAGACGTCAGCGATGGACTTGGTCAAGGCATCATAGATCGCCTGTCCATTTTCAGTGTTGGCGATCCAGTCCGTCGTCGCAACGGCCAAGGCATCACGCCACTGCCTGGCCAGAGCTTCATCCGGGACGAGTTCCGCGATGGGATTCGCCGCCCGGGTTCGCTCGCGCGCTTCGGCGACATTGGCATCGAATGATTTGCCGAAACGTTCGGAAAATGCAGCGCCCGAAAATTTGTCGAGCGCAGCCTTGGCGGTGTCCGAAAGGCCGTCATACTTGGCCTTGTTCATGACGATCAGCATAGGCGTCGCACCCAGCGGCAGAGCCAGATAGTTCTTCACCACCTCACCCATGCGGAATGTCTCTATGGCACCCCACTGGGTGAAGGTCCCGTCAATCAATCCGCGGCTTATGCTCTCGGCTATGGTCGGGCCGGTAATGCCTCCGACCGGCACTGCGCCCAGGGCGTCGATGGCTGACAGCATGGTTGGACCGGGCGCTCTCAGGTTCAGTCCGTTGAGATCTCCGGGCTCCCTGATCGGTGCGATTGTCGCCAGCCCGTTGGGCGCAGACACCATGATACCGATCAGTTTGAACTTGTCGTAATCGCCAGTGAAAAGCCCTTGTTCATACATGCTCCACATCGCGGCCGATCCGGCGGCGGAGCTTGGGATCATGAAAGGCAACTCGCTCACTGAGCCCTGGTCGAAACGACCCGGCGTGTATCCGGGGATCACCCAGGCAATGTCAGCCACTCCGTCTTCGACCAGTTTCAGCTGCTGGGCCGGGCTCCTGCCAAGCGTGCCACCGGGAAACATCTGGATTTCCAGCTCGCCATCGGATGCGGCCGCAACATCTTCGGCCCAGGGCGTGAGGATGTTCTTGGTGACGTGTGCGACAGGCGGTTCAAAACTCGAGAACCGCAAGGTCTCCGCCGCGGTCGCCGCAGAGCACAAACCAATCGCCATCGCGCCCGCAAGCGCCAGTTTCTTGAACTTCATGGTATCCTCCCAATTGCATTCTTGTTGAGTAGAAAACTAGATCATTCGTCAAAGCTATGCTTTCGCTAACAGTGAACCGTCCACCTATCGAACACGCCTCGTCAGCCCAGGATCCGTGGCAACCACATGGTCAATGACGGGAAAAGCACCAGCAAGGTCAGGCGCACCAGGTCGGCGCAAAGGAACGGGACAATGCCGCGATAGATCGTGGTCAGGCGGATGGAGGTGTGCATGGAGTTCAGCAGCATGACATTGATGCCGATCGGTGGCGTGATCATGCCAATTCCGATCACCACCACGTTGATGATGCCCCACCAGACAAGATCGTAGCCCAGATCCTGAATGACAGGAATGACGAAGGGCAAGGTGATCACCATGGCGGCAACCTCATCGAAGAACGCGCCCAGAAAGATGTAGAGCAACAGCAGCCCGAAAATGATGGCCAGCGGCTCGACCGACAACGCGGCGATGGTGTCGACCAGATACTGGGCGCCGCCGGTCACCGAAACGAAGTAGGAAAAGATCGTCGCCCCGAACACCATGATGTAGATCATGGCTGTCGCTGCGCTTGCCTCGGCCATCACCTTCAGAAAGGTCTTGCGGTCGATCTTGCGGCGCACGACACCGAACAGAAAGGCGATAACCACGCCAACGGCGGCGGCCTCGTTGACGGTGAAGACGCCCGAATAAATGCCGCCCAGGACAACAACCGCCAGGACAATAACGCTCCAGCCACGCGCCAGCGCCACCATCCGCTCGTTCAATGGCATTTTTTCGGCTGTTGGGGAGGCGTCGGGATTTCGCGCCACCGTATATTGAATCGCGACCGCATAGAAAATGACCGCCAATGCCGCTGGAACGATGGCGGCGGTGAAGAGGTCCAGCACCGACTGCTCGGTAAGAACGGCATACAGGATCATCATGCTTGAGGGCGGAACGATGATCCCCAGTGTGCCGCCGGCAGCAATCGCTCCTGCCGCGAGGCCGGGTTCATAGCCCCGGGACAGCATTTCGGGCATCGCCACGCGACCGAAAGTGGCCGTCGTTGCGACGCCAGATCCGCAAATGGCACCGAATCCGGCACTGGCCACAACGGTGGTTGTGGCAAGCCCGCCTCTCTTGTGTCCGAAGAGTGCATTGGCCATATCATAAACGTCGGACGCCAACCCTCCCGCCGCGGCGAGGCTGCCCATCAGCATGAAGAGCGGGATCACTGCGAGATCGAGATTGCCCATGGCCGAGGCCGGCTCACTCGCCATCAGCGACAGGGCAGGCCCCCAGCCGGTGATCTGGGCAAATCCCGTTACGCCGACAAGCGCCATGGCAATGCCAATCGGGACATGCAGCGCGATGAGCGCCATCATCACGCAGAACCCGAGCAGGGCGAGCAGGAGCGGATCCATCAGAGGTGTTCTCCTTCGAATTTCAGCTGGGATGCATGTGACTTCACAGAAGCGGATCGACTGTGTGCGCTGGCGCTTCGGAACCGCCGCCGCCAAGGAAGACATTGCAGAAGTCGCCTATCAGAACGACGATCTGGACCACGACCGCAAGCCACATCATGGCAGCGGCAACGCTCCACCATGGCCAGATCGGCCAGCCCAGAACCCAGGTCCTGTCACCGTTTTCGTAGAGGCCACGGGCATAGGGGACGAATTGCCAGGCGATGGCGACAATGAAGACAAGCGTCAGCAGGCTGGCAAACAGCTCCAGCACGGCGTTCAGCCGCTTGCCTGCAATAGCGCCGAAAACCTCGACCTTGATGTTCTGTTTCATCGCCAGATTGGCTGGTACGCAAACGGCAATGACCACTGCCATAACGACGGAACTTACATCGTTGACGCCCTGGATCGGGGCCTGAAACAGCCACCGCAAGAGCACGTCCAGCGTTGTCAGCGACGCAAGCAGCAAGAGCCCGGTGAACCCGACGAGTGCAAACGCACGCGCGACGGCATTCGCATTGCGTACAATCTTGTGCATTCATCACCCTCCCAACGGGCGCTTCGGCCCGACCAGCGCTTTGGCTGTTATTTTTTCTGCGTCACAGGCTCGAATGCCAGACGTGTCAAATCAATCTCGCACAGGCAACTGTCCGCATAGCGGACGCCGCAATTGCGGACATGACGCCGGCTCATGCAACCCGTGTGTTGATTTCAGCGCGAGAAAACAGCGTTTCGTAGCGCGAAAGGGCCTCTTCCAGATCATCGGGGAAAATCGCCGCCGCGCAGTACCTGTCGGGCCGGATGAGCAGGATCTGATCGCGATGGGTCAGCAAGGGCCGTTCCGTGTCCGTCCCTGTGGACCGCACCGCGGTCTGCGTAGTGCGACCCATTGTGTTCAAGTCCAGTGTTACAAGCGGCAAGCCCAACAGGGATGTCCTGCCAAACTTCGACATGGCGTGTTTCGCACCATCGCTTTGCCCGATCAGCGCGAAGCCCACACCGAGAATTTCGTCCAGAAGCGTTTCCGTCTCATTTGCGATGATCGCAGGCTGGGGGACCATCTCACCGACCAGCGAAGCCTCGAAGATAGGGGTATCGATATCGAGGAACAAACCGGCGCCATATCGCGGCTTGGGCTTGAAGCGCATCTGGATCAGATAGTCCCGGACATTCGGAAACGGCTCCAGCGCCTTGATCAGCAAGTCCCGGAACATCACCTGCTCCGCGTTGGAGGGCATGATGAAATTGCCCATGGTCACCGCCAGCTGGATCATGTCCCATGCCGGCTTGCGCCGTTCTTCTTCGTAGCTGTCGAGGATTGCCGGGCTGGCGCCACCATTGAGCACGCTGGCAATCTTCCAGGCGACATTGTGCGCGTCGCGGAATCCGGCGTTCATCCCTTGCCCCGCAAAAGGCGGCGTCAGATGCGCGGCATCGCCCAGCAGCAGAATGCGGCCGTGGCGAAAGCTTTCCGCCATTCGGGCATGAAAGGTGTAAACGGTCTTGCGAACGACATCGCCTGCATCGAGTGTGCGGTATGGCTTGAGAAGATCGGCCAGGAACGCGTCGTCCAGCACTTGCTCGCGGGTTTCTCCGCTCAGCACCATGAACTCATAGCGCCGCCCGCCGCGCGGAGCCGGCACGCTGACTGCGGGGCGCGTCGAGCTGCACATGAATTTGGAGAAGTTCGAGCTGTCGGGATCGTTGAGCATGTCGAGGACGATCCAGTCCTGCTTGTAGGTGCTGCCGGACATGGCAATGCCAAGCCGTTCGCGAATGGGGCTGCGCCCACCATCGCAGGCCAGCACCCAGCTTGTCCGGATCACGTGCGTCGCGCCGGAGCCGTCGCGGATCATTACGACGGCATGATCGCCCTCCTGCACGATATCGAGAACCTCCGACGAGAACCGCAAGGCGCCGGGCAGCTGTTGTTCCAGACGGTCCCGCAATTCGGTCTCCAGCTCCGGCTGGTTGATAAAATACCGCTTGCAAAATCCGTAGGTCGTGAGGCCCGCGCCGGTCTGGGCAAAACATGTCCCGGCATCGTCATAATACCGCGACCCGTCGCTGATGGCCGCCTTGTCTATGTAGGTCTTGTCGATGCCGAAGACCTGGAACGTCCGCAGGCCTTCGTCATCGAGGACGATGGCCCGCGGCAGATTCAGCGGTTCGCTTTCCCGTTCCAGCACGATGCATTCGACGCCGTAGACAGCCAGCAGATTGGCCGCTGTAAGGCCTGCCGGGCCGCCGCCGACAATCACGACGGGGATTTCTGCGGGGTATGAATCCATTGCTTATGCCCTTCTCAAACGGCGCGCCATTTCCAACTGCCCCCGTTACAGCCTCACATAGACCCGGCTGTCTATTTGAAGCCTGAGGACGTTCGCGTGGTGGACATGCTGACAAGCAACACACTTGCCCATCGGCCGCGGCATGGCGGGGCCGGCCGTTGACAGAGCAAGCGATGCTACCGGTCGCGCTGTTTGCGAAGCTTGGCCTCGCGGTCGCGGTAGTGGATCGTCAGATCGAGCGGGACGTCATTTTCATCATAGACACCCAGCACCACGCCCCGCCGGCGGAGGGTCTTGCGCAATGCGACCAGTTGTTCCTCGCTGCGGGTGGTGCGCTGCGAGGTGCGGCGCGCCCAGCGGAACAGTTTGTCATACATGGCGGCAATCGTCGCTTCATGAGCGTCGCTATCGCCCAGATCAGTCAACTCATCCGGGTCGTTCTCGAGATCGAACAGGATCGGCCGGAAACCGCCCTCGAAATGGATCAGCTTCCACCGCTTGTCGGCAACCATGAACATCACGGACTCGCGAACCGATAGGTTCAGCTTTTCGGAAATCGGGGTCGCCGCAAAATCATATTCGCAGATCACCGCATCGCGATCCCAGCCATCCTTGCCATGAAGCAGAGGCAACAGCGAACGGCCTTCCAGAATATGGCCAGGTACCTTGCCACCCGCCGCCTCGACAAATGTCGGCGCCAGATCGATGGCTTCGACCAGCTGATCGCAGACCGTGCCGCGCGTGCTGTCCGCCTCCCTGGACGGGTCATAGATGATCAGCGGAACCTTTACCGATGCATCTTGGAAGAAAGTCTTTTCCCCCATCCAGTGATCGCCCAGAAAATCGCCGTGATCGGAGGTCAGGACAATCAACGTATCCTGCATGCGTCCGGATTTCTCGAGTGATTCCAGCAACACGCCGAGTTGATCGTCGCATTGCTTGATAAGCCCCATATAGGCAGGGATCACCGTGTTGCGCACCTGGTCACGGCTAAAGGCCTGCCCAACAGGCGAAGTCATGAAGGCCTTGAGCACGGGATGCGCGTTGTCGAATTCCGCCTGGCTGCGAACAGGCGGCATCACATGCTGAGACCCGAACATGTCATTATAGGGCGCCGGAGCGATGTAAGGCCAGTGCGGCTTGATGTAGCTGAGATGGCAAAGCCACGGCTCGGTTCCGCATTGGTCGATAAACTCGATGCCGCGGCGGGTCAGGTAGGGTGTCTCGCTGTCAGGCTCCTCGATATTGGCCGCTTCCTGCGCATTCCGCATGAACCAGCCCGAAAGCACATTGCCATCATCATCCGCGCCGGAATTCGCGTGGTCATGCCAGGGATTGTCACCCTCATAGCCATGCTCCCGCAGATAGGTGTCATAGGCCTCGCCACCCGGCTCAACCAAAGGTCCATCCGGACCAGCAGCCCGCATTCCGTCGTCGCGCTCGAACACATCAAATCCGCATTCGGCGATCCGTGCGCCGATGATGCTGTCAGGCTCCAGGCCAAGCCGCCGCATGCCTTCCGCGTCGGCATGCATATGGGTCTTGCCCACCAGCCAGCATGCCATGCCCGCATCCCGCAAATGGTCGCCCATGGTCAGTTCGCCCACCTTGAGCGGCGTGCCGTTCCAGCTTGCGCCGTGGCTGTGAACATAACGACCGGTATAGGTCGACATCCGCGACGGCCCGCACAGTGGAGCTTGGACATAGGCACGGGTGAACCGGACACCCATTCCGGCCAGTCTGTCCATGTTTGGCGTTTTGAGATGCGGATGACCGTAGCAGCTCAGATAATCCCAGCGAAGCTGGTCAAACATTATGAACAGGATGTTCTTGGCCTTCACGGCATGCTCCGATCCACAGTGGTCACCGCGTCCACAGAGGCAGGGATTTTCTGAAGGATGGCCGCTGCTGTAGCCGCAGATGACATGCCGAGAGATTCTCTGGCAGCATGAACCCTTCTTGCTTCGCCCAATCCAGCACATAGAACAACGCGGCATCGGCAAGGCCGAAATCCCCCAGCAGATAGTCCCGCTCTCCCATCATCTCTGACAGGATTAACAGCCCCTTCCCTACTTCGGTGCGGCCGTGTGCTTGCAACGCCGCCTTGCCTGCGTCGTCAGCGAGAAATTTCTGCGGAACTTTGACAAAGGTGAAGCCCCGCATGTGCACAGACCCGACGATGAAATCGAGGGCTTCAAGAGTTCGCGATTGGGCCAACACATCATAAGGCCACAAGCCTGCGTCCGGATAGGCATTGGCCAGCCAATAGGCGATGGTTTGAAACTCTGTCAGGACGGTTTGATCGTCAGTTTTCAGCGCGGGCACCTTGCCTTTGGGATTTTGCGCCAGATAGGCATCGGCCCGCTGATCCCCGAGCCCGATGTCGACAATCCGGGTGTCGAAGTCAGCGTCTATCTCGTTCAACAGCAACAGGATCCCATTCGAGCAACTGCCAGGTGAATGAAAAAAAGTAAGCATGTCTTTTCCTTGAAATTCACAGGCCGAGTTGATCGCGCACCTGTTTCGACCCCAACAGATCGACGCCGAGCTCATTCATGATACGGCCGGCTTTTTCGACCATGGCGGCGTTAGAAGGTGTTTTGACGCCCTTGGCGAGCCAGACCGCGTCCTCCATGCCTATCCGCACGTTTCCGCCTGCCAGCACCGATTGCGCCACCATCGGAAAAGCCATCGCGCCGGTGCCAAAGGCTGTCCAAACAGCACTTTTCGGCAACATGTTGCGGGCATAGAGGACGGTTTCAGGAGACGGCACAAAACCGTATTTGACACCCATCACGATGGAGCAAAGCGGTGGCTTTTCAAAGCACTCCTCGGCCATGAGTGTGTTAAGAATGGAAATGTCCCCGCTATCAAACAGCTCGATTTCAGGCCGCACACCTGCGCCTTGGATCAGTTCAGCCATGCGACGGATGGAGGGCAAGGTGTTGATGACGACTTCCTCGCCAAAAACCATCGTATTGAGATCAAGCGTCGCAATATCAGGCTTGATCTCAAGAATATGCCGCACCCGCGCATCGGGGAGAAGCAGGTTTGTCTTCGGCCCAGCGACTGCCGGATTGTCCCTGGAAGGGTCGTAACGTCCGCCGTTGCCTGTGGTCAGATTTATGATCAGATCGGTGTTCTTGTCTCGTATCCGATCCACCACCTCGGCATAGAGGACAGTGTCCATCGATGGCTGTTCGGTCTCCGGGTCGCGCACATGGACATGGACGATCGATGCCCCCGCATCTGCGGCAGCCAGGCAATCGGCTGCAATCTCCGCAGGCGTGATAGGTAGGTTCTCATTTTGTGCACGTGTCGAGAAATTGCCAAGAACCGCACAGGTCAGGAAAGCAGATGGCAACAGAGACTTCCTTGTTATTGCGCTGATGGCTGGGTTCTTGAGGTTAGCGCCCGGACCCATTCACCTCAAATGACATTTGCACAGGTGTCCGGCATGCGGACAGCATCTGTCCACACAAGAGAGCGACGGCGGCACGGCATCGTCAACCTAGTCATATCCGAGACTATCGAGAGAGCATCATCGGGCGCCGGTTGGCGAAGAGCTTGCGACAGAACCCATCTGGCGTCACGCAGCGGACGGCCCCTCGATCCTGCATGCCCTGGAATAGGGCAGAAGCGCCTTGCGGATTGCAGCGATGGTGAGGTTTCGCGCCGTGGGCACGATCCGGCCGGCAGACACATCGTCATAGAGCCGTGGCAGGAACTGGCTGATGAGCGGCTCAGGCAGATGCCTTTCTCCAAGCGCGTCAAACAAGCGATCAACTGCCGCCTGTGCCGCGGGATCGGTCCAGTAGTAGCGGATGCGATCCGAGTAGGAAAAATGCCTTTGAACGTATTTTTCCGTATCGGAGCCCGCGTAGTATCCGTCCCAGTTCTCCGGAGAGGACAGCATGATCTGTTCCATCGCGCGCATCAGGGCGCCGTCTTCATACTCATTGAGCAGGATGCCCGCGATCCGGTCGAGGCCATAGAAGGCTTCACGCATCGCGAAGGTGAGACCGGGGCCGACTTTCAGGATGCAAAAACCGCCAATGACCAGCTCTCTCAAAGCAGCGTCGGGTTGATAGTCAGTCGAGTGCGCCTCGAACACGATGTGCTCCGCACCGGGGCGCCAGTCAGACAGCTCGGCCGCGGCTTGAGGATCGAACCTGATGACATTCGCATTGCCGAACTCGACGCCCGGCTGCACCACCAGGCCCGCAACCCGGTCGTAAACGCCAGACAAGCCAAGTTCCTGAAAAGCCTGTTTGTGGATCGCGACCGTTTGAGCCGCATCCTGCGGCGTGGTCACCTGAAGATCATCAATTTCTTCCATGGCGCCACCGGGAATCGGAACCTCGGTGCCTATGATATAGCCGGGCGGCTGATGGTTTCCGGCGCGCGCGCCCTCTTCGGCAGACCGGGCAAGCCTCGCCGCGCGGGCAGCGATCGTGGCCACCGGAAGCGGTGACGGATCATCCGCGCAGGACATGCTTGCATCCAGATGAATCTTGCCGAACCCGGCAGATGCATAGGCAGAAGTCATGATTTCGGCCTTTGCCATCGCCTCTTCAGCCGGCAGTTTTTTCCATGGATTGGGGCCCAGATGGTCGCCGCCGAACAGAATCTGCTCCGCCGGATAGTCAACTTTTTCCGCGATCCGGAGCACGAAGCCGCGAAAATCGGCGGGTGTCATGCCGGTATACCCACCGTCCTGATTGACCTGATTGCAGGTGGCCTCGATGCACGCGATCACGTCATGGTCGCGTGCTTCGATCAGAGCGGCTTCGATGACCAGCGGATGCGCCGAGCAGACGGAGGTCAGCCCGCGCGGGTGGGCATCGCCGGCATGTTTGTGCAGGTCGAGCATGTAACTCAGGGGATTGTTCATTTTGCTTCCAACATCACAACTTTGGTCAGATTTCGCGGGGCGGTCGTGTCAATTCCTTTTGCAGCCGCAAAGCGCTCACCCAGCATCTGCAGTGTCGGCAAGACCCCAATGGCGGCCGAGGCCGCAGCAAAACCATGGGAAAGCTCGACGTCGCCAGGGCCGCCAAACCCGATGACGAAGGCGCCTTTGTCCTGAAGCTCCCTGACCAGGGCCGCCTCATCCTCGCGGGTGCTGTCGCTGTAAAGCATCACCACGGCTGTGCGCTCATCGAGAAGGCTGACCGGCCCATGCCGGTATTCTCCCGGATGGAAACCCTGTGTGTAACAGATGGCCATTTCCTGAAGTTTCAGACTGCCTTCAAGTGCGACGCCGTAATTGGTGCCGCCACCCAGGAACACGAAATGGCTCCGCCCGGAATAGCTCGACACCCGCACTGCATCGAAGCGCTGCATGAGCGCTTCAGCGTTTTCGACATCGTCAGCCCCGAATTCGACGCCGGCCAGGGCCATGCCAGCCAGCAGCATCAGGCTGGCGGAACTGGTCATCACGATGCCTTCTTCCGGATGGGTGTCGAATTCGATTGCGGTGTCCGACTCGGCGCTGAGGCCGGAGCCAGGTGCGCATGTAATGCCGGTGACATGATGCCCGCGGGACCGGCTTATCCGGGCTGCGGCAACAGTCTCCGTGGTTTCCCCGCTACGGGAAAGGGCGATGACGTCGAGCTTGTCCGATGGACAATAGGCTTCCGGTCGCGTGATCCATTCGCCGCCAGGGACAGCGATTGCGTTGAGACCGTTGGTGTTCATCGCCGCGGCAATGCTCAGTGCGAGATTGTAGGACGTCCCGCACCCGACAATGACCTTGGGCGTTTCGGAGCTTTTCAGCGCGGAAGGCATCTTGGCTTTTTTCCAAAACTCGAACTGCCCCGTAATGCTGCGCAATGTGGCCGTCATGAAGTATTCCTTTGTCTGAGAGATGGCGTCAGCTGACGCGCAAGTTTTTCAATGAAAGGCTGATCCGTTGGCCAGCCTGCCTTTCGGGCAGCCAGAAGCAGCCCCCCGCCAAGAGGCGGCAACTGAGCGCTGACCGGACTGCGGTCGGTCATGGTGCGGACCGAAGTGATAACCGTATCGCTTTCGAAAACGGAGCCGACAGCGGACCACGCTGTGTCCGGACCGAGCCCTGCCAGGTTGCCCGCGGCGTCAAGGTGCTCGACCAGCAGACGTCCTGCGTCTTCCAGCAGGGAGCGGGCTGTCGGGTTTCCACGCCGCGCAAGGCGATCGACGATTTGCGACAGCGCCGCAATGGCGGATCGGGCATGGGATTGACCGGCAATCCAGCCCATGAAGGCGAGCGCATTTTTGGAGGGATCAAGGTCCATCTCGGCGCACAGCTCGGCTGCAAAGCCGGTCTGCGCAAGACGGCCGTCGATTTCCCGGGAGGCCAGGCTCAAGGCGGAACGTCCGATCCAGTGGGCGCTTCCTTCATCGCCGAAGTGGTTGCCCCAGCCTCCGACCCGAACCAGCCCGAGCGGTCCGCCGCCTATGGCCATGGAGCCGGTTCCGGCAAGGAGAAGGATGCCCTGGCCATCGGGGAACGCACCGTGAAATGCCATCTCCACGTCATTCAGGACCAGTGCTCTGTCCGCCAGCAGGTCCACAATGGTCTGACTGACCGCATGGTCGAAATCGGCAATCTCTCCAAAGCCCGGCATCCCCATGGTGACGACGCCCACATCATCCCGGCTCTCGGTGATTTGGGTCATGACTTGCGCCAGGACGTTCGACCAGGCTGGATTGTCCAAGGGATTGCAGCCATTCGCCGACGGCAGCCTGATCAGCTCACCTTCGCTCGAAAGCAGGGCGGTCGCTGTCTTGGAGCCGCCGCCATCAACCGCGCCGACCCATTCAGTCATCGCCAATGTCTCCACCGGCAATCGTCATTTCGGTGCCGCTGTCCGAGACATGCTGACAAAACGCCGTGTTCGGCCGGGCATTGGTGATCAGATGCTGGCGTTCATTCAATTGCAAAACGCTGTAGGTCGCGCGGTCGCTGAACTTGCTCAAGTCGCACAGGACAAAAGTCTGCCGCGCCCGCTCGGCCATTTTGAAGTTGGCGCGCGCCTCGTCAGCGTCGTGACTGCTGATCCAGCCATCATCGCTTATTGCGCTTGCGCCAAGGAACAGCTGATCGAAGTAGATGTTCTCCAGCATCGCCTGCGCCAGCGGTCCGACGACGGACATGTTCTGCTCCCTCAAACGGCCACCCAGCAGGCAGACGGTGATATTTTTCACGCCTGCGAGTTCCTGCGCGACGATCATGCCGTTGGTGAAAACGGTAATCGGCATCCGCTTGAGCTTTATCTTCCGGGCCAGTTGCAGAACGGTGGTACCGGCGTCCAGGAAGATCGTGGTGTCTTCGCGGATATGCGCTTCCGCTGCGGAGGCAATCGCCCGTTTGGCCGCAAGATTCTGCTGTTCGCGCGCATCGAACGCGACTTCCGCCCGCGCCTCCGAGGCGATGCGGGCCGAACCGTGCATGCGCACGATAATGCCTGCCTCTTCGAGCTCCTTGAGATCCCGGCGAACGGTCGCAAGCGAAGCCCCGAGATGCGCGGCAAGGTCGTGGACCGGCAATTCACCGCGCTCGAAAAGGACGTCGCGAATACGTGCCTGTCTCTCGTTTATCATGTCAGTTCACCCCGGATTGAGCAGTAAATGTCATTTACTCAGCCATATATTTCATAAAACCAAACCTTGCTTCGAACCCGCATGCGCGCCGGCAAGCTTTTGACCGGAAACTTTCCAGCTTACGGCATCGGGTCGGGCATAGCCGGTCATCAAGCATTCTCC
>CAXBIE010000104.1:0-15560 GCA_963975635.1 uncultured Hoeflea sp.
GCCACGCCTTCAAGACCGAGGATGGACCCCGGCAATTCGCCGTTGGCGACCAGATTGTGTTTCTCAAGAACGAAGGCTCGCTTGGCGTCAAGAACGGCATGATCGGCAAGGTCGTTGAGGCAGCGCCCGGCAGGATCACCGTGGCCGTCGGCGAGGGGGAGGGCGTGCACCGCGTGGACGTCGATCAGCGATTCTATCGCAATCTCGATCATGGCTATGCGACGACGATCCACAAATCGCAGGGTGCAACCGTCGACCGCGTCAAGGTCCTCGCCTCGCTCTCCCTCGACCGGCACTTGACCTATGTCGCGATGACCCGGCACCGGGAAGACTTGGCCCTCTACTACGGCAGCCGACCCTTCCACCTTGCAGGTGGACTTGAGAAGATCCTCTCCCGCAAGAACGCCAAGGAAGTGACCCTCGATTATGCAAGCGGCCGGTTCTATGCCCAGGCGCTCCGCTTCGCCAACAACCGGGGTCTGCATCTTGTTCGTGTCGCGCGAACGCTGATGCGCGACCGGGTTCAATGGACGATCCGGCAAAAACAGAAACTGTTCGATCTTGGTGCACGGCTTCGCGCCGCCGGCGCGCGGCTCGGGCTTGCCGATCGACCGCTCCACCGATCCCCGCAATCAATCAGAAAGGCCGAGCCGATGGTCAAGGGCATTTCCAGTTTCACAATGTCGGTCACCGACGCCGCCGACGATAAGCTGCAAGCCGATCCGGCTCTGCAGAAGCAATGGGACAACTTTTCCGACCGTATCCGGCTCGTTTTTGCGGACCCTGAATCCGCCTTCAAGGCCATGCGCATGGAGGCGGTTGTCGAAGATCCGAACGTCGCCCGTCAGCGTCTTGGCGAGATCGAACGAAACGCCGCGGGCTTCGGTGCGCTGCGCGGTCGGGAAGGACTGTTGGCGAGCCGTGCGGACCGGGAGGACCGTCGTGTGGCGGAGGTGAATGTGCCGGCGCTCCGTCGTGACCTTGAGCGCTACCTCGACATGCGCAAGCAGGCGGCCGCGAATTACAGGTTGGAAGAAGAGGGACACCGGAAGCGAACCTCGATCGACATCCCGTCCTTCTCGCCGGCTGCGGCCCGGGCAATGGAAAAGATCCGCGACGCCATTGATCGCAACGACCTGCCTGCAGCACTTGGGTTTGCTTTGGCCGATCGCATTGTGAAGGCCGAGCTTGATAGCTTCAACCGGGCCGTTTCCGAACGGTTCGGGGAACGGACGCTGCTCAGCAATGGAGCCAAGGACCTATCGGGTTCGACCTTCGATAAGGCAGCCCAGGACTTGTCGCCGGTCGAGAAGCTGAAGCTCGCCGCCGCCTGGCCGATGATGCGGGCCGGCCAGCAGTTGGCCGCTCAGGAGCGGACCCAGCAGGCACTGAAGGAATCGGAAGCGCTGCGGCAAACGCAGAGTAAGAGCCAGGGGCTCAAGCAATGACACGGAGGCGACGCATTGCCGTAGTGACGGCACTTCTTTTCCTTCCGGTAGCCCTGTTTGTCGCAGCCTATGGTATGGGGCTGCGGATCAATCTGACACCGAGCTATCCGCTCGGGTTCTGGCGCATAGAGGCGCTGAGCCGCGCCATTAGCATTGGGGATCGAATCTTCATCTGTCCGCCATTAACGCACGAGTTTCGACGGGCCCGTGAGCGCAGATATCTGCGCCGCGGCCTTTGCTCAGGCTGGCTTAGTCCGTTGATCAAGACCGTTGTTGCACTCCCCGGACAGTCGATTGAAATCGGCGCGTCTGTCTTGATCAACGGAGTGGATTTGCCGCGATCCGCGGTCCAGCCAAACGATGGTTCGGGCAGGCCGATAACGCCCTACGCCGGTGGCGCAGTGCCGCCGGGATTTCTGTTTCTCCACTCACCATTCAAAGGTTCTTATGACTCACGATATTTCGGACCGATCCCGGCCAAAGGTGTTCTCGGGCTGGCGACGCCCATCCTTACCTTCGTTCCCTGACGGCTTGATCAGCATCGGCCTTGTTGCAGGCAGCGCCACTGTAGGGGCAATTGCCTGGAGTGGCGCGGTGCTGGCTTTGCCCGCCTCCGTCCTGTTTCCGACGCTATGGGCGTTTGCACCGAACCGGTTGGTCGCTGGGTTGGTGGCGCTGGCCTTTTTCCTGGCGGCCTCGCGGGGTCTACCCTTTGGCGGTTCCATTTTCTACGCGAGCGATATGTGGGTTGGGCTTGCCCTTTGGATCGCGGCCTCGTCACTGTTCGTCTTGGTGCACAGCTTGCTTTGGACATCGAAATCAGGATGGCACAGACCGTTGCGTTACGCGCTTGCATGGATCCTGATGAGCGTTCCGCCCTTTGGCATCATCGGTTGGGCGAACCCAATCACGGTCGCAGGCGTCCTGTTTCCAGGTCTGGGCTGGTTTGGATTGATTGCCATGGCTCACACCTTATCTGCTATGACGACGCGGGCGTGGCCGATCGTTGCTCTTGTCATAGGAGCTGTTTTCGCCTGGTCGTCCTCGAACTGGAGCGAACCGCGTCCACCAGAAGGCTGGATCGGCATCGACACGCACTTCAACTATGCCTCTCCCGGTCAACACGCAGATTATGCGCAGCATCTCGCCACGTTGGCATTGGTACAGGACGCGGCGAAAGCCAGCGCGAAGAACATCGTCCTTCCCGAAAGCGCCTTCGGGATCTGGACGCCGACCACCGAACACCTCTGGGTCCGCGCACTTCAGGACCTTGATGTGACGGTGAACGGAGGTGCGATCATTGTTGGAGCTGTGGGCTATGACAATGTGATGATCGAGGTGTCTGGGAAGGGCGCGCACATCGTCTACCGCGAGCGCATGCCGGTGCCGGTTTCAATGTGGCAACCCTGGGCATCGGGTGGCGCGACGGCCCATGTCTTTGGAAAGCCTGCCGGCAGTTTTGCCGGGACGCTCATCGCTCCTCTGATCTGCTACGAGCAACTCTTGGTCTGGCCGATCCTGCAGTCGATGATCTACAAACCGAGCGTAATCGTGGCAACGGGCAACGGTTGGTGGACTGGCAACACCAACATCGTTGCTATTCAGAAGGCGGCCGCCATGGCCTGGGCATCGCTGTTCAGCGTGCCGCTCGTTATCGCCTTTAATACCTGACAGGATTCCCCATCAAACAACGCTCGGAAGCTGACGATCTAGAACTTGTCTGGTTCGACAACTATGCATTGCATATGCGACTCATAATGGAAATATTGCGCCCGAATCTCAGGTTCCAGGAAAGGTAGGACGTTGGAGAATATCGCAGATTCCGATTTGATGGACGCACTCTCGAAAATTTCAGACATTGCCGACCGGAATTCAACTATCCGGTTCCTGAAAGACGTGGCTTCCCGATACGCATTGAATACCATTGCCTATTTCGGTGTCGGCGTTGCCGGTCAAAATGAGACCGATCCCTATCTCGCCGTAACCTATCCTCCCGAATGGGTCGCGCACTACAAGAACCGGCAGTATGTCGATGTCGATCCTGTTGTTCGTCTTGGATTTCGCCGTATGCTTCCCCTTGATTGGGACGAGTTCGGAAAGCCTACGGGGCGATTGAAGACCTTTTTTGGTGAAGCCGGCGAATTCGGTATCGGGAGCCGCGGACTGACAGTTCCGGTGCACGGCCGCCGCGGCGATCGTGCCTTGTTCTCCGTGACGTCAGATCTTTCCGCCCGCGACTGGGCGAGCGCGAAATGGCTCTATATGCGTGACTTCCAGGTCCTTGCGATGCACATCCACGATCGTGTGCTCGGCATCGAGGGACATGCGAGCGAACCTGAAGTTCTTTCTCCGCGTGAACTGGAATGCCTGCAATGGATCGCCGAGGGCAAGACGGCCTGGGAATGCGCTGTCATTCTCGGCCTGTCGCAGCACACCGTGCGCTGCTATCTGGAGAGCGCCCGCCACAAGCTCCACGCCACCAGCAATACCCATGCCGTTTCAATCGCTCATAGAGCCGGGCTGCTTTTCGACCCCTTGTAAACCCAGCTATTGGACCGGATGTTCTTCTCGAAACCCAGCCGATAACTGGTGCATCCGTCATCAATCAATGTACGGAGAACACCAATATGATATTTACAATCGAAAGTGCCGATCAGGACAAGTATCCCGAACTGTTCGACGAAATGTTCCGCATGCGGGCCGAAGTCTTTTCTGGTCGCCTTGGCTGGGACGTCACAGTCGAAAACGGACGGGAGATCGACCGGTTCGACGCCGAAGACCCTCTCTACCTTCTGTCGCTCGATGAAAGGTCAGGACAGCTTCGTGGCGCTGTGCGTCTGCTCCCCACGACCGGTCCCAACATGCTCAGAGACGTGTTTTCCGTCCTTATGCCTGGTGGTACGGTCGAAAGCCCGTTGATCTGGGAAAGCTCACGATTCGCGGTCAATCCGGGGATCTTCGAGGCGAGGGATCGTGCAGAAGCGAACCACCTGGTCAACCGAATCACCGTCGAGCTTTTGTGCGGGATGGTTGAAGCCGCCCAGCGGGCCGGTATCGAACACATCGTATCGGTATTCGACGCCAGAATGGCTCGCATTTTCAGGTCGATCGATTGCCGATTTGAACAGCTTGGGACGCCAGTGCGGATCGGGAAGGTCATGACCTATGCCGGTCTGTTCGACATAGGCGCCGACATGCGGTCGCGGCTTGGAACAGCCTGTGATTTTCGTTCATCAGTTCTCGCTGATGGTGCAATCGCTCCAGCGTCGGCAACCGCACTTGTTGCGAATGTCGAATAATTTCAATGTAAACATCCGGGCTGGCGTCTGGCGTTCATCATCCTGATGAAATATGCTTTTCCCCGAGGCGGTACGCGCTGCCTCGGGGCGTAGAAACCCCTTTTCCGCGGTTGGTGTTGACCGGAACAGCACCAGAGATCCTCTGGCCATTGGCCGGGGGCCTGTGACGTATGTCCAGGTGCCTCGGTACTAAAGGTCACAGGGCCGTCGGAAAACGGTTTCTACCCCCCGGCTTGGGGTCATTAGATCTTATTTGTTCGCGGGGGCGCACCGCGGACCAAGCCGAAGGGGTGGTGCAGTATTGCCGGATATCCGCAGCCTGGAACTCAAACCCGATTGCTCGAAGCGTGCCATTGAGACGATTCTTGCGGAACTTGAGCAAGACGAGCTTGAGCGACTTGCGATCGACATCATTCGCGAACAGCGGTGTCGGTTGGCAAAAGCGCAAGAGTTCTATGAACTGCTCGGTGCTCTTGAAAAAGGGAGTGGTGAAGATTTCCTGGTTGACCAACGCCGACATGAATATCGCCTCGCGCTCGTCATGATGAAGGCCCATCATACGATCGCTGCTATCGTCATCAACAAGCTGGGTTATATGCCGCCACTCCCGGAAGACATGATCCGCCAGTAGCTGCCTCGCTCAAGTCTGAACGTTAGGGGATTGCCCCAAGCGGAAGAGTCCGAATTGGGATTCTCATCTGGTTTCGTCCGTCCGGATCTTTGTCATGCGCACGGGGTTGCCATGATTGTTTCGGCGTCGAACCACCATAGGCTTGATGCACTCGATCTCCAATCGGGTCGCGGCCCAGAAGCAAATGAGACGGACCGGAATGCGTTCCCATTCCATCATTTGCGATCTTTGATCCATCTACCATAAGCAGCCATTCATTGCAATCCGCACCAAGGTCCTAAGAGGGCGGGAAGCGGTCTTTCGCGGTTTCGGCAATGAATGACCGGAATGGGTCAGGAAGCGGACAGAAAGCTTTTGGCGGGCGGATATGTTCAACTGTCCTTCCAAAAGGTTCCTCCCAGCGAGCGTGCAAGATCCATTGAACCACCGACTTTCTTGTCATCCAGATTTGGAATGCTTTTTGCCCGCAAAATCTGGTGCTACTGGCCATCCACTTCCGGTGTGGCTGGAGGACCGCCGTTAAGATCGGCAATCAATGCTTCCATCTCGGCGATTTCCCGCTTTTGCACTTCAATGATTCCGTCTGCCAGCTTGCGTACCCTGGGATCGGCAATATTGGCACGTGTGCTGGTTAGAATCGCGATGGAGTGATGCGGAATCATGGCTTTCATCCATGCTATGTCATCGACGGTGTCTTGGCTGCGGACAAGATAGAGCCCGAGGCCAAACGAAAGCACCGAGACAACAACAATGGCCAGATTGGCCTTTCGGTTGGTGTACATACCGAGCATGAAAGACAGCATGATCAAGGCCATCACTCCGCCCATGTAGAGCGCCATCCACATTCTAGTCTGGCTGAACCACACATGGCTGGCATCCCATGTATTAAGGTACATTAGGCCAAACATGATGACCGTTGATGTCACTATCATTGCGATGAAACGTGAATATGGCATTTGTTCCTCCGATTTGTGCTGCATACCTACAACGACCTTCCTGCGAAGGAAGGTTCCGGAAAATTTCGAGAAAACTATTTTGGCGGATTGACCTTCCATCTAGTGGAAGGCCTACAGTGCCCTTAACAATGTGGCTCCTGAGGGCAGAAAGGGACCGAAGAAGTTGAAAAATTTTGCACTTGTCGATGTCCCTATGTTCGGGCAATAACTTAGTTCATGAGGAAATCCATTCGCCAACAAGCTGGTAGCGGGTATGTGTTCCTGGTTTTGATGCTCGTTTTCGCGAGCATTGTGCCGGGCGCTCTGCACGCCGCAGCGATGGCGGAATCGGCGGCAACCAGCAGCGGAGGACACCACGTCAGTGAACACTCCTCCGTTGATCACTCGATGATGAACCATCATCAGGCTCAGATCGGTTACTCCGGCGCCTTTCAGGACCCGCTGCAGACCGATTACGGCAGCATGCCGGACCAGTGCTGCCCGATATCCTGTTCCTCTGCTCTCTGCTCGGTTGAGCCGTTGAGAGAAACCGTATTCATTTCCGACAGTTTTGAAATCGAGCCAATGCTGGGCTTTGTCTTGACAGCGATGGCATTGCCGGAACGTCCTCCCCGCGTCTGAAGAGTGACTGCCCGCAAATGGGCTCCGTGACCGCTTGCAACCGGTCGATCACACTCTTTATCGCAGTAGGATAATCATGTTTCGTAATCTCTTGGCGGCTGCCATGCCGCTGGTGCTCGCCGGCTGCGCGGCGGCGAGCGGACCTGCCGACGTCATGTCGATCAGTTCGCCTGTGGATCCAACCGCCGGTATTCGCAATATCCATCATCACACGGTTTTGGATGGGTATACGCATCGAGATGCCGTGGATCCCAAACCCTGGCGTCAACAAAATGACAGCCAGGCCCCTGGCGCGGGGGCAGGCTCATGAGCATTTTCCGTACAGCCCGATCGACCATTGTCGTATCGTCTGCAGCTTTGTTTCTGGCAGGCTGCGTCAGTGACCAGGAGCTCGCCGGATACTCGGCCAAAGAGGCCGGCTTCGGCGTTGTAGCAGCATCCGTTTCGATGGGCACCGGAGGCAAGGATGCGGTCTGGATCCAGAACAAGGATCAGGCAAAGGCGATTACTGAACGCGTTCATGCCTTGGTGCACAAGAAAACCATCAACACCGATACCGCTGTTCAGGTGGCGCTGCTGAACAACCGTGGGCTTCAGGCCGCCTATGCCGATATCGGTATGACCGCGGCAGAAGCCTGGCAGCAAAGCCTGCCTGAAAATCCAAGGGTTTCGATCGGCCTGTTGGGAATTGGGGCGCCCGAACTGGGGGCTTATCGCGCCATCGAAGGCATGATTGCCGCCAATATCCTGTCGCTCGCGACGCGGCGGGCGCGTGTCGACATTGCCGATACACGCTTCCGGCAGGCTCAGATGCGGGCTGTCGACGCAACCCTGAAGGTTGCCAATGACACGCGACGGGCATGGGTCAATGCAGTTTCAGCATTCGAAACAGTGGCCTATCTCAATCAAGCCAAGGTGGCAGCGGATGCCGCGTCGGAACTTGCTCAGAAACTGGGTGAAAGCGGCGCTATGCCGAAAGCCGGGCAGGCGCGGGAACATGCATTCTACGCCGAACTGACAGGGCAAATGGCTGAAGCCCGGCTGGCGTCGCGGCTGGCCAAGGAAGAGCTTACCCGGATCATGGGGCTTTGGGGAAGCGAGGTCGATTACTACGTCCCCGACAAACTTCCGCGGCTGCCTCGCGGGATCATCAATAAGAAGCGGATCGAGCAGGAAGCGCTTGAAAACCGCGTTGATCTTCGTGTCGCAAAACTGGAACTCGAAGCCGTTGCCAAGAGCTATGGTCTCACCCAAGCCACGCGATTTGTCACGGATCTCGAAATCATTTCGGGAGTTGAAGCCGAACGTGAGATCGAGACCGAATACGAGATTGTCGGAGGCAATCTTGAAGAAAGCAAGACCAGGAAGACGGTGGTTACGCCGCAGCTCGAACTGGAGTTCGTCATCCCGATCTTCGACAGCGGCAAGCCCCGTCTGCGCAAGGCTGAACTTGCCTATATGCAGGCGGCCAACCAGCTTGCCGAAAAGGCGGTCAACATCCGCTCCGAAGCTCGCTCGGCCCATACTGCTTACAGTTCGACCCACGAGATCGCAAAGCACTACCTCAACTCCGTCGTACCGTTGCGCACGACGATCGAAGCGGAATCCCTGCTGACTTACAACGGCATGATCTCCAACACTTTCGAACTCCTCGCCGACACCCGCGCCAAGATCGGAACCCTGATGTTGGCGATCAACGCCAAGCGCGAGTTTTGGCTGACCGATGTCAATCTGTCAGCTGCGATCTACGGCGGTGGGGCAGCTGCGGGCGGCGGAGCAGCAGCGCCGTCTGTCGGCGATGCCGGCGGCGCTGGCCACTAAATCTCCCGAAAGGAACAAGACCATGATGAACAGACGTCAATTGCTCGGTGCGGGGGCTGCAGGCGCCACCTTAGTCTCCACGGCCGCTTGGTCGAAGACCACCAATATGGGACTTCCGGATGCAGCGCTCATGGAAAGCCCGCTCACCCAATCACCGGTCATGCCTTCAACAGGTCCGGACTACAATCCTGTGGTGACGCTGAACGGCTGGACCTTGCCGTTCCGGATGAACAACGGAGTAAAGGAATTCCACCTTGTCGCCGAGCCGGTGGAGCGCGAACTCGCAGAAGGCATGATCGCCTATCTTTGGGGCTACAACGGCCAATCCACCGGCCCGACCATCGAAGCCGTGGAAGGCGACCGCGTCCGGATCTATGTCACCAACAAGCTTCCCGAACATACAACAGTGCATTGGCACGGGCTGATCCTGCCATCGGGTATGGACGGCGTGGGTGGCCTTTCTCATCCGGCCATTCCGCCCGGCAAGACCTACATCTACGAGTTCGATCTCGTGAAGTCGGGGACCTTCATGTACCACCCGCACGCCGACGAGATGGTGCAGATGGCAATGGGAATGATGGGCTTCTTCATCGTCCACCCGAAGGATCCGGCCTTCATGCCGGTCGATCGCGACTTCCTCATCATGCTCAACGCCTTCGATATCGATCCAGGCTCCTACGTGCCCAAGATCATGACCATGACCGACTTCAACCTCTGGACATGGAACAGCCGGATCTTCCCCGACATCGATCCGCTGGTTGTGTCGAGGAACGATCGCGTGCGCGTGCGGGTTGGCAACCTGACCATGACCAACCACCCGATCCACATGCATGGTTATGATTTTGAGGTGACTTGCACCGATGGGGGCTGGGTGCGGCCTGAAGCCCGCTGGCCGGAAGTGTCGATCGATATCCCGGTTGGGGCAATGCGCGCTTATGAATTTGACGCCGAGCACCTGGGCGACTGGGCCATCCACTGCCACAAGTCCCACCACACCATGAATGCCATGGGCCATGACGTGCCAACCTTCATCGGTGTCGACAAATCGAATCTCACCAAGAAGGTGCGGATTGTTCAGCCAGAGTACATGCCGATGGGAACCGCGGGCATGGCAGACATGGGCGAAATGTCGATGGAGCTGCCCGACAACACGGTGCCGATGATGGCGGGCTGGGGGCCATACGGTCCGCTGGAAATGGGCGGCATGTTTTCGGTCGTCAAGGTCCGCGAAGGCATTTCCGCTGGCGATTACAGCGATCCCGGCTGGTACGAAAACCCGCCAGGAACCCAGGCCTATGAGTGGACAGGCGAATTGCCGGAATTCACCAAGGCAACAGACGCAGCAACAACCATCACACCAGCGCCGGTGAAATCCGGCAGCAATGGCTAATCCCTACGTCCCGAAGTTTTCAAGAAAGGAACAACACCCATGAAAACCCTCCTGATTGCATCCGCATCCTTCCTGGTGATGACAGCACTGGCTGGCGCCGCGGGAACCCATTCCGGTGGCCATGACAGCATGATGACTATCGGCAACCCCGGCAAGGCATCAGAAGTCAGCCGCACAATCGAAGTGATCATGAATGAAACCGACGACGGTGAAATGGTCTTCGAACCCAAGGAAATCAACGTCGAGAAGGGCGAGACCATCCGCTTCATGGTGATGAACAAGGGCGAACTGGAGCATGAGTTCGTGCTCGATGATCATGAAGGCGTGATGGAGCACAAGGGCTTGATGGAGCGCATGCCCGAAATGGAGCATGACGATCCCAATTCCGTGCGTCTCGATCCGGGTATGGATGGAGAAGTGATCTGGAGCTTTGCCAATTCCGGACCATTCGAATTCGCCTGCCTCATCCCTGGCCACTATGATTCCGGCATGAAGGGGATGCTCACTGTCACCGACCACTGATCAAACGACCCATTTCCGACACAAGCAAAGGTGAAACAAATGCGAAAACTCACAACACTCATGATCGCTGCCATGATCGCCGCTGCCGGCAGTTCGGCAGCTCTTGCCACCGAGTACACCAAGGGCGTCGTCAAGAAGGTCGACATGAAGGCTGGCAAGGTCACCATTATTCATGAGGAACTGACCAGTCTCGACATGCCTGCCATGACCATGGTGTTCCGCACCGCCGATCCGGCCATGCTGGAGAAGATGAAGCCTGGTGACGACATCGAATTCGTCGCCGACCGGGTGAAAGGCAAACTGACCGTCACCGAGCTGAAGTAACGTCCGAAACGCAAATGGCGGGAAATCAAGGCTTCCCGCCATTTACACCTGTCGTTTATCGCCAAGACCGCACCCGGATTGTCGGGCTGAAAGGCCTCTGATGAAATTTTCCCGTCGCCGTTTGCTCACCGGTTTCTCTTCCGGTCTCATCGCCTGCCATTTGCCTGAACTGTCACTGGCAAAATCACCGGATGGGTTCTTCGACCTCGTTGCCGCGCCTTCGAAGCAGCGGCTTTACCTGCCCGATGCACCCATGTCGGATCTTTGGACCTACAACGGATCCGCACCCGGGCCGGAAATCAGAGTGAAAAAGGGTGAGCGCGTCCAGGTACACTTCACCAACAAGCTGGACGAGCCGACATCGGTTCACTGGCATGGCATTCGCATCGACAACGCGATGGATGGCGTTTCCGGCCTGACCCAGGAGCCGGTGCAGCCGGGCGGCTCATTCGTCTATGACTTTGTCGCGCCTGATGCCGGCACCTTCTGGTATCACGCCCACAACAAAAGCTGGAACCAGGTCGCGCGCGGCCTTTATGGAGCTCTCATTGTCGATGAGACTGAACCTGTTTTCGAGCGCTCAAACGACCTTACCCTGGTTCTTGATGACTGGCGGCTGGCAGGCGAAGGCGTACTCGATGTCGCAAGCCTTGGGTCGATGATGGAATGGGCCCATGGCGGACGGCTGGGCAACTGGCTCACAGTCAATGGCGAATTTCGCCCGGTCACCGATCTTGTCCGGGGGCAGACTTATCGCCTGCGGCTCATCAATGCCGCCAATGCGCGTATTTTTGAAATAGATCCAAACCGTTTCGGCGCAACGCTTCTGGGCCTTGATGGCCAATCATTCACCGGGCCGGCCAAGCTTGACTACGCGCCACTCATGCTGGGGCCAGCCCAGCGCGTGGATCTGATGGTCGTGGCCGAAAGCGATATTGCCATTGAGGAAGTCTCGGGGAACACGCCTTACCCAATCGCGGAGTTCTCGGTCATGGATGCCGAGACCACGGAAGCGCCGAGATCCGAAATCAAGCTGCAGCCCAATGTTCTCCCCGAACCTGACCTCGCCAAGGCCCGGCGGATCCGCCTGGAAATGACAGGCGGTGCGATGGGGGGCATGATTGACATCATCCACAAGGGAAGGAAACTTCAGGGAGATGATTTCCGCACAGCAAGACAGGCTTGGGCCTTCAACGGAGTGGCCAATCTCGCCGATGAACCGTTTTTCGAGGCCCGGCAGGGCGAAACCATTCTTGTTGAAACCGTAAACCGGACCGCCTGGGTTCATGCCATGCATGTTCATGGCCATCATTTCCAGATCCTCCGCAGATCCGGATCTGTTGTTGATGAGGGAAAGCCATGGCGGGATACCTTTCTGATCGGGCCGGATCAGACAACCGAGATCGCTTTTGTGGCCGACAATCCGGGCAAGTGGCTTTTCCATTGCCATATGCTTGAACATGCGGCAGCGGGCATGAACACCTGGTTTGAGGTGGCCTGATGCAGGAGCAATCTGATGACCTCAGAGCCAGACGAATTATCCTTAAAGGGAGATAACGATGATGAAGCGGAGGAACCTACTTGCCGGTGGAGCCGCACTTGCAGCCGGTGGTGCTGTCTACGCATTCGCGGACAGTCGACTTACCATGCCGATGACTGATGCCAAAAGTCGGACTGCCCTGCGGTTTCCGCCGTTGATTGACACGGTCAATACAGGCAAGTTCCTGGTCACCGCCCAGTCAGATACAACGTCCTTCTTTCCGGGGCATCCAGCGGAAACAATTGGTTTCAACCAAGCCTATCTCGGGCCTGTGGTCCGGATGAAGAAAGGATCACTGCGCCCCACTGTAGAAAACAATCTTGCCTGGCCAGTCAGTTCGCATTGGCATGGTCTGCTGGTTCCCGGTGAGCATGACGGTGGCCCTCATCTGGCCATCGAAACGGGAGGTGTTTGGTCGCCCGACATGGAAATTGCCCAAGAGCCGTGCACAGCGTTTTTCCATACCCACATTCATGGACGCACCGCGCGGGATGTCTATTCGGGGCTTGCTGGCGTTTTGCATGTCGTCGATGGGCTGGATCGCGACCGGGGGCTGCCGGAATCCTACGCGGTGGATGATTTGACTCTGTTGCTGCAAGATCGCCGGTTCTCGCAGGACGGTAAGCTCCTCTATGCCAACTCCATGATGGATATCATGCACGGGATGACCGGTGAGACGATCGTAGTCAACGGGCAGGTCGGTGCAGTTGCCGCTGTCCCTAAGGCAGTGGTGCGGCTGCGATTAATCAATGGTTCAAATGCCCGGATCTATTCTCTGTTTTCCAGCGACGACAGACCCATTCACTTGATCGCAACGGACGGTGGATATTTGCCAGCCCCGGTGCAGCTTGAGACGCTTCGTCTCGGGCCGGGAGAACGTGCTGAGATCCTGGTCGACTTCTCAGATGGCAATGGCATGTCGTTGATGAGTGGCGGCGACCCCAATGCGGGTATGGGTGGCATGATGGGAAAGGCACGCGGCTTGCTCGATGATATCACCGGGAGCAGGCAGTTCGAGGTGCTTCCGTTCCGGGTAGACGAGCGGCTTGCTGCCAGCGTCACACGCATCCCCGATGCGATCGGCGGAAATCAACCCGACCTGAGGACCGCGGAGATTTCAAAGGTGCGCAATTTCTCTCTTGATATGGGTATGGGAGGCGGAATGATGGGATCAGGCGGAATGGGCCGTGGCATGATGAGCGGCATGGCCATCAACGGGCAGCTATTCGACATGAGTGCCATCAACGAACGCGTCCGCCTCGGCGACACCGAGAAATGGGTGGTCAGCACCAGCATGCTCGCACATCCATTTCATATTCATGGTGTCTCCTTTCAGGTGTTCAGCGAGAACGGACGAGAACCGCGACCGGAGAGCTTGGGATGGAAGGATACGGTCGTTGTCGACAGCCAAACGGAGCTGCTTGTCCACTTCACTAAGCCAGCGTCGGAGGAAACGCCGTTCATGTATCATTGCCACATTCTCGAGCACGAAGATGCCGGTATGATGGGGCAATTCACAGTGAGCTAAATACATGCGTCGGGCTCGCGACAACGTAGAGACTGGTAATTCCCTAATCCAAAACATTGGAATGTGACGGCAACGCGTGCGGTTTGACGCATTTGATGAATATCGTCATCAAAGCGCGCATCTTCTGGGATGATTTGCTGTCTATGGCTTGCCGCGGCCCGCAGCCTAATGGCGGAGGGGAATGGAGCCTTTTTACCGCACGTGCGCCTTGTCAAGGCATCGACGTAGCGGATTGCAACCTCACTTCATGAGGTATTTGGCCAGAGCGGCAATGGCCAGGATTATCAGAATGGCAATCAGCAGCATCCAGACACCGCCAAGCCCCATAAACCCTCCTCCCATTGTCTCGTTCATCATTTCCGGCCCTCCATAGCTTTGGCCCCTGCGGCCTGACGTTGTGTAAGCCACAACACGGCAAGCGGGATGAAAATCCACTGTAACAGCGGGCTCAGTCCTGTTCCAAACGGCGGCACCAGTGGCATGAGGTCGGAGTAGGTCCAGCGTAGGGATATGTTGGTATAGTAATATTCAAAACCAACCGTCAGAGCGATGCCGACCCCGAGGAACACCAGTGTCTGCCAGGCCTTGGGTGCCTCAAACCAGTAGCGGGTTCGCGCGGCGGCACTGGTGATCCAGAAAGCAACCAGAGCAAACCCTACATCGCCAAAAGTTGCTGCCGAACACAGCTTGATACCGTCCCAATGGTTGAGGTCAATCATGCCCGCATAGGTCGGCGCTTGCCAGAACTCCCAGACGAAATGGAGCAGAAAGGAAAACACGATCAGCGAGAATTCGGGCAGACGTGCCATTTGTTCCAGTTCCATTCTAGTAAGCGCAATATGGATTTTTCTACGTCTAAACACTCTAGTGGTTACGGTAGGGGGAAGGTCAAGCGGTCCGCGGGAGTTGCTCAAAGGTGCCCAACGATGATGCTCGGAGTTATCGGACAGATATGGCTGTTTCCGAGCAAAACAGTCAACCCGATCCACCCGGGGCTTGCATGCGCTGAAATCTTGAGACTTGGTCCGGTCCTTGATGACAAGCAGCAGTTTTTCAGGTCACTTACAGTGCCTGCTTTTAGGAACAGGTAAAGCTGCACAATACCAGCTTGGGGCACGCAAAGCAGTCATTGCACGATTTACGGCTTAAGGTCGGCTTTGGGCCGGAAGTGACGTCAAGCCCGTCAACGCCGGATGTCTGCTTCCGCCGGTTCGCTCCCACAAGCCGCCTGACAGGTTACGGCCCAAATATCGTCGTTCGCGCATACCGCAGTGAATGCCCGGTCTCCGCCCAACTTTCCACTTCGAGATATAATGAACTAGGTCGGTTTGTCTCCATCGCGGTTATCGAAGCATTTCTTGCGTAGGGGTTCGAAGCGTCGGAGCCAGACCGCTAGATCAGCCCCAACCGGATCGCTATGGAGGCGGCTTGCCTGCTGTTGGCGGCCCCAAGCTTTCGCGTTGCCTCGTCGAGATAGGAA
>CAXBIE010000105.1:0-15394 GCA_963975635.1 uncultured Hoeflea sp.
GCGAATTACCTCACCAACGCTGGATATGCTTCTGTCAAAACATGAAATGCTCTAGGCCTGGAACGCAAAGAGCCCGGATCGTTGGATCCGGGCTCTTGCCAGCTTACAGCCGATGTCAATCAGCGGGCGCGCTTGCGCTCGCTGGATGGCTGGAACGCCATCTTGGCGTGATAGCCGCAATAGGGCGAGGCATCGCCTGAATCATTGCCGCAGAAATGAAAGCCTTCCTGCAAAGGATCGCCGACCGGCCATTTGCAGGTCCGCTCGGAAAGCTCCACCAGCGTCAGCCGGCGCGAAATCGGAACCACAACGTCATCCATGGGACGCGTGTCGATCTCTTCCGCCGCAACAACGTCCAGATCCTGCTTCAGCGCAGCACCGCCGCTTGAGCGACCGACCGGGCGCGTGGTCTGCGTTGCCGCTGTGCGGCCGGCATAATTCGGTGCACGCGGAGCAGCGGTTGTGCGCTTGGTGCGTACCGAAGCCTGTCCGCCGCTCTTGGCGCGTCCGGGAAGGTTGAGCCGGTGCACCTTGCCAATCACAGCATTGCGGCTGACGCCGCCCAATTGTGCCGCGATCTGGCTGGCGCTGAGCCCGTCCGCCCAGAGTTTCTTGAGTCTTTCGACCCGTTCATCAGTCCAGTTCATTCAATGCTCTCCCTGTACCCCATGTTCCGGGATGGCAGAATCCCTCACCGTCGCCCCGGTGTGCCGGAGCTTGAATACTCGGTAACAGTGAGGTGAATAGTGTCCGCCGCGGACCTCTATTTCATGAACTCAACTTAGTGGTCGGCAGACTCTGTGACAAGAGTCAGCCGAATCATGGTGATTCCTTTTTACGGTTTTCCCCAACTTACACGGGGGGTGTCAAATCTTACCAGTCATCGCTAAATTAGGCTTATATCGAACTAATTCACCTGTCAGGCAGCCACCGGCAGCGGCGCGGGCCTCGTCTCATTGACAGGCCATACTGAAATGTAAATAGTGCCCACGCCGCCCCGAAAAAGGGCGGCATTTTTGGTTTTCCGGCATACTCTCGCCAGGCAGTCGTAGTGACGGGCGCACGGCGCGGGCCAATGCTTTGTTGTTCGGTCTCAAATGAGGAGAGAAGCGCCATGGCCGATGCCAAGCCGCTTTATGATACATATAACCGCGTTCCGATCGTGTTCGAGCGCGGTCATGGCATGTGGCTTGAGACCCCAGAGGGTGAACGCTATCTCGATTTTGCGGCTGGCATTGCGGTCAATTCGCTTGGTCACACTCACCCGCATCTCGTCGAGGCGCTGAAGGCCCAGGCCGACCGCCTGTGGCATCTCTCCAACGTCCATGAAATACCGGATCAATCGCGTATGGCGAAACGCCTTGCCGAGGTGACGTTTGCCGACAAGGTGTTTTTCACCAATTCGGGCGCCGAGGCGCTGGAATGCGCGATCAAGACCGCCAGGCGGCATTTCTATGTCAACGGCCAGCCGGAGCGTTTCCGTATCATCACCTTTGAAGGCGCCTTTCATGGCCGCACCCTGGCAACCATAGCAGCAGGTGGCCAGCCCAAATATCTTGAGGGCTTCGGACCCAAGGTCGAGGGTTTCGATCAGGTGCCGTTCGACGATATGGACGCGTTGAAGGCTGCGATTACCGATAGCACCGCCGCCATTCTTATAGAGCCTGTGCAGGGCGAGGGCGGCATTCGTCCTCTGTCAAACGAACAGCTGCGTGCGCTGCGCGATCTGTGCGATGAACACGGAATTCTGATGATCCTCGATGAGGTTCAGTCTGGCGTCGGGCGTACCGGCAAACTTTTCGCGCATGAGTGGGCCGGCATCGAGCCTGACATCATGGCTGTGGCCAAGGGCATTGGTGGCGGTTTCCCGTTCGGCGCCTGCCTTGCCACTGCCAATGCAGCTGATGGCATGACGCTGGGCACCCATGGCACCACTTATGGCGGCAACCCGCTCGCCATGGCCGTCGGCAATGCCGTACTTGATGTCATTCTTGATGAGGGTTTTCTGGCCCATGTCAACGATGTCGCACTGGTGCTGCGCCAGGGTTTGGCGTCGTTGAAGGACCGGTATCCTGATCTGATTTCCGACGTGCGCGGCTCGGGCCTGATGCTCGGTATCAAATGCGTCAAGTCGAACGCCGATCTGGTCCAGGCAATGCGCAATGAACACCTGCTTGCCGTCCCGGCAGGCGACAACGTTGTTCGCTTGCTGCCGCCGCTGATTGTTACGGCCGAAGAAGCCCGCGAAGCACTCTCCAGAATAGAGGCCGCGCTCGACATGTTGTCCCGCAGCGGCACAGACACCTGAACGGACTGGATTCCATGACCAAGACCATATCCGCCGGCAATCGCCATTTTCTCGATCTTTCCGCCGTCAGCACGGCGGATCTGCGTAGCATGATGGACGCGGCACGATCCGCCAAGACAGCCACGGAAGCCGATCGTCCGCTTGAGGGCAAAATGCTGGCGATGATTTTCGAAAAACCCTCGACCCGCACACGCGTGTCGTTTGATGTCGGCATGCGTCAACTCGGCGGCGAGACCCTGTTCCTGTCGGGAACAGAAATGCAGCTGGGCCGCGCCGAGACCATTGCCGACACCGCCAAGGTGTTGTCGCGCTATGTCGATCTGATCATGATCCGCACCCTTGATCACTCCCGCATGCTCGAGCTTGCCGAGCATGCCACGGTGCCGGTCATCAATGCGCTCACCGATGACACCCATCCGTGCCAGATCATGGCGGACATTCTGACCTTTGAGGAACACCGCGGTCCGATCAAGGGCAAGACGCTTGCCTGGACCGGAGATGGCAACAATGTGCTGCATTCGCTCATCGAAGGGGCGGCACAGTTCGGCTACCGCATGCAGATCGCCACGCCGGAAGGCTCCGAGCCCGATGCGAAATTCGTCGAATGGGCCCGCAAACAGGGGGCCGAGATTGATGTCAGCGCCGATCCGGATCGCGCAGTGAAGGGTGCCGATTGCGTCATCACAGACACCTGGGTTTCGATGAACCAGGAGCACAAGGCCCGCGGCCACAATGTTTTCGTGCCCTATCAGGTCAATGAAACGCTGATGGCGAAGGCCAATCCGGAAGCGCTGTTCATGCACTGCCTGCCGGCGCATCGCGGTGAGGAAGTCACTGACGCGGTGATGGATGGACCGCAGTCGGTGGTGTTTGATGAGGCGGAAAACCGGTTGCATGCGCAAAAGGCGGTGATGCGCTGGTGCATGGGCGTTCTCTAGAACCTCTGGCACTTGCCGCTATCCATGCCTATATGCACGCTTTGAAATGTGCAGCCGGACCGGACATCACTGTCTGAATGGAGGCTGTGTCGCAACGAACAAGCGGAATTGACAATGGAAACCGATACCCAGACCCACGGCGAACCCGCATTCGCCGGAGATGACCGCGTGCTGCCCTTCGATGTGGACGGCCTCGACGTGCGTGGCCGGACCGTGCAACTCGGTCCGATGATCGATGCCATCCTTGCGCGTCATTCCTACCCGGAACCGGTCGCGCGGCTGCTGGCCGAAGCCATCGCATTGACGGTGCTGCTCGGCACCTCGCTCAAATTCGAAGGCAAACTCATTGTCCAGACCAAGGGCGACGGGCCGGTGGATCTTGTCGTCGCGGATTTCACCACGCCGGGAAACCTGCGCGCCTATGCCCGCTTCGACGAGGATCGTCTCGCCGCAGCCCAGGCCTCGGGCGCAACAAGTCCTTCCGAATTGCTCGGCAACGGAATTTTGGCGTTCACCATCGACCAGGGTGAATACATGCAGCGTTACCAGGGTATCGTCGAAATGAAGGGCGAGACGCTGGAAGCCATGGCTGAAACCTATTTCCGCCAGTCAGAGCAGATTCCGACGGTCGTCCGTCTGGCCGTGGCCGAACTCATCGACCGCGACGATGAAGGCAAGCCGCGTCACAGCTGGCGCGCCGGCGGAATCGTCGCCCAGTTCCTGCCGCAAGCGCCTGACCGGATGCGCCACCCCGACCTGCCGGGTGGAGATGCACCCGAAGGTGCCGAAAGCATGGTTCATAACGATGACGACAGCTGGGCGGAAGCCAAGGTGCTGGTCAGCACGGTCGAGCCAGGTGAACTGACCGACCCGGAAGTCGGCGCTGAAAGGCTGCTGTACCGTCTGTTTCACGAGCGCGGGGCAAGAACCTATGAGCCCGTTCCGGTGTTCGACCAGTGCAGCTGCTCGCGTGAGCGGCTGGGGGAGGTCCTGAGCGGCTTTTCGGCTGAAGAGATCACTGACAGCGTGGAAGACGGAGTGATCACCGTACAGTGCGAATTCTGCTCAACGGCCTATCGCTTTGACCCGGCCGAAATCCAGCGCTGAGGTCCGCTCGGCGGAAACATGACAAAACTTTAATTTGCCATGTATCGTCATTACGTTACCTGTTGACCATCAACGGAGTAACTTGATGCTCGACAAGGCGGATAATCGCTTGGACCTGCCGGCCGATCCCCAGCGCGCGGAATACGTTCCCGCGCGCCGTGGTTATTTGCGGCCGTTGCTGCAGTTTGCACTGATGGCGCTGGTGCTCGCCGCCGCCTGGGTGGCGATGGATCGCCTTGCCGCCTCCAAGCGGGAACGCACGCCAAGGGCATTCACGCCGCTGGTTTACACCGTAGAGACGACAACCGCTGCACGCGCCGATAACCGGCCCGAAATCAGGCTTTATGGCCAGGTTGATACCGGCCGCAATGTCGATTTGCGTTCTGCAGTCAGCGGCGATGTTGTCGAGATCCATCCCGACCTTGTGGCCGGTCTGCGTGTTGCCAGAGGCACCGTGTTATTGCGCATTGATCCGTTTGCCTATGAGGGGGCATTGGTCGAGGCGCGTGCCAATCTGGCCTCCACCCGCGCGGCCATTGCCGAGATTGATGCACGGCTGGCCTCCGAGCGGGAACAGCTTGAAGCCGCCGATGCCCAGCTTGAGCTCGGACGCGCCGATCTCGAACGGGCATTGTCTCTGGCCGGGTCGGGTGCCCTGACCGACAAGGAAGTCGACGCCCGGCGCTTGATCCTGTCCCAGCGCGAACAGGCGTCGAGCCAGCGCCGCAACAATATCCTCATCGCCGAAGCCCAGCGGACCCAGCAGGAAGCCAATGCCGAACGGCTCGAGTGGAAAGTCCGCGAGGCCGAGCGCAAATTGCAGGAGACGGCAATTATGGCTCCGTTCGACGGCATCATTTCAGACGAGTCGATCGAGACCGGCCGCTCGGTGAGTGCCAACGAGGTGGTGGCATCGATATATGACGATACCGCGCTCGATGTGAAATTCACCCTGACCAATGCGCAGTACGGACGCATGGCGACGGATGCAGACCCGTTGATTGGCCGTGACGTGGAATTGAGCTGGAGCGTTGGCGGTACGGATTATACTTGGCCCGCAACCATTGCCCGTATCGGTGCGCGGGTAACTGCCGAACGCGGTGGCGTCGAGGTCTATGCCCGCATCAAGCAAGCTGACAATCCGGTGCAATTGCGCCCCGGTGCCTTTGTCTCGCTTACAGTGCCCGACAGGATCTGGCCGCAAACCTTCCGTCTGCCCGAGACCGCACTTCGCGATTCCGATCATGTCTTTCTGGTGGTGGATGGCAAGCTTGAGCGGCGCGATGTCCGCCTGATCGCATGGGATGGTGAAGACGCCATTCTCGATGGCGATCTGAGCGAAGGCGACACGGTGCTGGTGACGCGGCTGACCGAGGCAACCGAGGGGGTCAATGTGCGGGAAGCTGCCAGTGACCCGGCGTCCGAAGAGCCGGGGAATCCTGCAGCAAATCCGGATGACACGGAATGAGTGAAAGCGAAGCGCCGGGACGTGGCATGTTCGCGGGCCGCGGCCTTGTCAGCACGTTTATCCGCCACCCCAATGCAGCCAATCTGCTGATGGTGCTGATGATCCTGTTCGGCGCTTTCTCCATTGCCCGCATCAACACCCAGTTCTTTCCGACCATCGATCGTCCGACCATCAGCATCTCTGTCGCCTGGTCGGGGGCGAGTGCCGAAGATGTCGAAACCAATGTGCTGGCGCTGATCGAGCCGGAAGTGCGCTATGTTTCGGGTGTCGACCGCATGACATCGACAGCGTCGGAAGGATCGGCCCGCGTTCGGCTCGAATTTGCGGATGGCACGGATATGAGCCAGGCCATGACCGATGTCGAAACAGCGGTCAAAGCAGTTGGCAATCTGCCTGAAGACGCCGAAGAGCCGACCATAACCAGATCCGTGTTCTTTGATACGGTGGCCAAGCTGGCCATTTTTGGCAATGCCGATGAGGTGGTCAAGCGGACGTGGGCGAAACGCATTCGCGACGAGCTCATTGACCGGGGCATCGACAAGATCGACTTTACCGGTCTGCGCAGCGCCGAAATCCGGGTTGAAGTGCCCGAGATTGAACTCCGTCGCCTCGACATGAAGATCTCCGATGTCTCGGCGGCGATTGCGGACAACAGCCGCGACCTTCCATCGGGAACCGTTGAGGGGGCGGTTGATCGTCAGTTGCGGACGCTGGCCAACGCGCAAGGTGCGCGCGAGCTGGCCGATGTCGAGGTCAAGTCCTTCACCGGCGGCGAAAAGGTGCTGCTCGGCGACATAGCGACGATCACTGATGGCTTTGATGCCGACGACACCCGCGGCCTTGCCAGCGGCTCGCCCGCCATCGAGCTTGATATAAGGCGTGCCCCTACCGCCGACACCCTCAAGACCGCTTCTATTCTCTCGGCCTATATCGACGAGATCACCCCCAAACTGCCGCCCGGCGTCGAAATCGCCACCTATGAAGTCGCCTCCGACGCCCTGTCGGCGCGCATCTGGCTTCTGGTCAAGAACGGGCTTGGCGGCCTGCTGGTCGTCGTTGCAATCCTGTTCCTGTTTCTCAATGCCCGCATTGCGTTCTGGGTCGCCGCCGGTATCCCGGTGGCCATGCTCGCCACCATCGGCTTCATGTACGCCTCGGGGCAGACCATCAATATGATGTCGCTGTTTTCGCTGATCATGATGCTCGGGATCATCGTTGACGACGCCATCGTCGTGGGCGAGCACACAGCCACGCGGCTGCAAATGGGCGATGATCCCCATACGGCGGCTGAAAACGGCGTTAACATGATGTTCACGCCGGTGATGGCGGCCATGTCGACGACCCTCGCTGCCTTCGCGCCGATCCTCATCATCGGCGATACCATCGGCCAGATGATGGCGGTGCTGCCGATGGTGGTGATCGCGGTTCTCGTCTCAAGCCTGCTTGAGTGTTTCCTCATCCTGCCGGGGCATCTGGCCAACTCTTTGTCGGAGCGCAAAGCGCCGGGCTGGTCCTGGTGGCGGCAGTTTCTGATCGCCCTTGTGCTGATGGTGTTTCTCACCGGTCTGTCGAGGCGGTTGGCTGTTGATCTGGCGCTGGGTGCAAGCGACAGCGGTCTGCGCGCCGCTGCCAGAAGCTTTGCCGATCTGCCGCAGACCTTCAGAATGGCGCTGGTGGTGGCCGTGTCACTGTCGCTTGCGACACTGATGGAATGGGTGTTGCTTGCTCTGCGCCGCAGGAAAGGCCGGGCGGGTGTCCGGCCAGAAGAGGCAGGTGAAAGCCGGTTCCGCCGTGCCTTCGACCGCGGCTTCGATCTGTTCCGCGACGGAGCATTCAACCGGCTGGTGCAACTGGCCTGGAACTGGCGCTATGTCACCCTGTCGATCGCCATTGCCATGGTGATGGTTCTGGCTGTTGGTCTGGCGCGCTCCGGGCGCGTGGAGTTCGTGTTCTTCCCTTCGCCGGAAGCCGAGAACATCTCGGGTACCATCATCTTCAATGCCGGATTGCCGGAGGAGACGGCTCTGAATGCAATCGCGGCGCATGAGAAGGCGTTGCGCGATGCCGACAAGGCCCTGGCAGGCAATGGCCCGTCGTCCATCAAGGCTGTCTTCACCACCTTCGGGGCATCAAGCCGCAGCGGTAGCGCCACGGCGCGGATCAGGGTCCAGTTGACCACATCCGAAGAGCGTGATGTGCGGACTCCCGATATCGTCAATGCCTGGCGCAAGGCAGCGCCCGATACCGCAGGCGTCACCCGCTTTGCCGTTGCCCAGGCGCGTGGAGGCCCTCCCGGACGTGACATCGAAATCCGCCTGCAGGGCGAGCGCGTGGCGGCATTGAAAACCGCGGCCGCCGATGTGGTGGCATTGTTATCCGGTGTCAGCGGGGTTACCGGTCTGGATGACGATTTGCCCTGGGGCAAACCCGAGCTGGTGATGCAACTGACGCCGCATGGCGCAGCGCTTGGCTTTTCAATTGAAGATGTAGGCAGGCAGATCCGCAATGCCTTTGATGGCTCGGTACCGTTCCGGTTCCCGCGCGGCGATGACGAGGTCACCGTGCGTCTAGTGCAGAAACCCGCTTCACCCGGTTCCCAGGCGTTGCGCGATTTTGAACTCCGGAGCCCCGGCGGCACCTTCGTGCCCTTGTCGGAAGTTGTCGACATGACCGAGCGTCAGGGCTTTTCAGCCATTCAGCGCCGCGACGGCAAGAGCACCATTTCGGTGACCGGCGACCTGGATACCGCAGTGACCACCACGGGTGCGGTGGTCGAACAACTGACCACCAGCGGAGCGCTTGATCTGATCGCCGCGCGCCACGGTGTGAGCTATTCCTTCGGGGGACGGTCCGAGGAGCAGGAAAATGCCTTCAGCGACTTGCAGCTTGGCGTCGGCGTGGCGCTGAGCGTCATCTACATCATCCTTGCCTGGGTGTTCGCCAGCTATTGGCGGCCCATCGCCGTGCTTCTGATCATCCCGTTCGGTGTGGTCGGCGCGATTTTCGGCCACTGGGTGCTCGGCTACCAGCTCACCATCCTGTCCTTCATCGGATTGCTGGGTCTGGCGGGTATTCTGGTCAATGATTCCATCATTCTCGTTGCCCGTCTGGAAGAGCGCCGCGCAGAAGGGGACACGCTTGCGCAGGCTGCGGTCGGCGCCAGCAGGGATCGCCTGCGCGCCGTGCTGCTGACCTCGCTGACCACCATCGGCGGATTGCTGCCATTGCTCTATGAAACCAGCCTGCAGGCGCAGTTCCTGCTGCCGATGGCCATCACCATCGTCTTCGGTCTCGCCATGACCACGCTGCTGGTGCTTTTCCTCGTACCGGCACTGGTCGGCATCGGAGACGATATCTCCCGGGCCTTCTCCTATCTCTACGGCAGACATCCGGTCAGGCAGCGGGCATGAGGCAGATCAGGAGCGCCAGAAACGCGGCAGGAAAAGCACAAGAACGGTGAACAGCTCAAGCCGTCCAAGCAGCATTCCGGCTGCCAGCAGCCATTTCTGAACATCGCTCAGCGACTGGAAATTGCCCGATGGGCCGATGATGTCGCCCAGTCCGGGGCCGACATTGGACAGCGCTGTTCCCGCACCTGACAATGCGCTGACCGTATCCAGGCCGGTCAGCCGAAGCAGGATCGCCAGCACCACGAATGATGCCATGAAAAGGAAGAAAAAGCTCATCACCGAGGCGATGACACGGTCCTGGATCGGTTTCCCGTTGAAATGGGCGCGGAAAACTCCGTTGGGATACATCACCTGCGAGACGTGCTGCCGGACACCCTCAATGAGAACCTGAAACCGGAAGATCTTGATGCCGCAGGAGGTGGAGCCGGCGCAGCCGCCGACAAACATGATGATGAAAAAAAATGTTACCGCATGCGGCCCCCACAGCCCGTAATCGGTCGACGCGTAGCCGGTGCCGGTGACAATCGACACCACATTGAAGGCGGAATGCCGCAGGCCCTCGAGCCCGATATGGTTCTTGGAGAAATGCGCCATCATCCAGCCGGCTAGAATGGCAACGGCGAGAAAGCTCATGAACGCCTTGACCTGTTGGTCCTTGACGATCGGCCGGAACCGCCCCTGCAGCATCTGCACATAGAGAATGAAGGGGATGGAGCCCAGGACCATGAACACAACCGCGATCCATTCGACTGCGGAGCTGTTGAAATAGCCGATCGAGGAATCCTTGGTCGAAAACCCGCCGGTGGCGACCGTCGTCATGGCATGAATGACGGCATCATCGGCAGCCATGCCAGCCGCCATATAGGCAACGGCGCAGATTCCGGTCATGGCAATGAACACCAGCGTGATCGAGGTGGAAATCTGGGTGGCGCGCGGCAGGATTTTTTCGGCCGTGTCGAAAGCCTCCGCCTTGAACAGCTGCATGCCGCCGATCTGCAGCATCGGCAGCACGGCAATGGCCATGACGATGATACCCAGCCCGCCGAGCCATTGCAGCAGCCCGCGCCAGAACAGGATTCCCGGCGGCGCATAATCGAGGCCGGTGATGACCGTCGCGCCGGTGGTGGTCAGGCCCGACATCGATTCAAAAAAGGCGTCGGTATAGCTTGGCACGATCCCCGACCAATGAAACGGCAGCGCGCCAAAGGCGACCAGCGCCACCCAGGATGCAACGGTCATCAGCATGGCCTGCCGGGTCGACAGGCCTTTGGGAATGCCGCGATTGGCGGCAAACAGGCCGAGCCCGACCAGCATCGTCATGGTGCCGGCACTGACAAAGATCATCCAGTCGTCATTGTCAGCGGCAATATCGACCAGAGCAGGCAGAAGCATGGCGAAACCAAGCGTTGCCACCAGCAAGCCGGTAACCAGCATGACCGGTCGGAATTCGGCAAAGGCGGTCAATTCAGCGTTCTTGCCATGCCCGGCAGGTCCAGCGAGAAAGCCGGGATCTCGACATCGAACAATTCACCCACGGCAGATTGCATCTGGTAGGAACCGACCATGACGCCCGACGGCGTATCCAACGGACAGCCCGAGGAGTACTCGTAGGTATCGCCCGGGCCCAGCACCGGCTGCTCGCCGACAACTCCGGAACCGCGCACTTCGTCGACGATTCCGTTCTCGTCGGTGATCGTCCAATGCCGGCTTTGCAGCTGCACGATCTGGTCGGAATGATTGACAATCACGATCCGGTAACCCCAGACATAGCGCCCGTCCTCGGGGTCCGACTGGTCCTCGAGATAATAGGGTTCCACTGTCACTTCGATTTCACGTGTTAGCGCACGATACATCAGTCACTCCTTGCGACACTCATTCTACAGAGAGGTCCCCGCGTCAAGCGTTGCAGCGCAAGCAAAAGCCCCGGAAATGTGGATTGCAATGTGGATTGTAATGCGGATTGCGGTGACTTGAATGTGATGACCGGAAACTCGTGCCGCAGGTGACGCGCGTGATGGGCCGCGCTATCACATGCTGCAAACAGGGAGAAGACGCCATGATGGACGGGACCGGCCGCAAAATAATCCAGCCGTCTCTGGACCGGATCGGAATCTGGCTGGCCGCCCGCGGGGTGAAAGCCGACCATGTGACGATATTCGCCTGCCTGGTGGGGCTTGCAGCTGCCGGATTGATCGCTGTCGGATACATGATCGTCGCGCTGATGCTGATCATCGTCAGCCGGATCTGTGATGGTCTGGATGGGTCTGTTGCGCGGGCCAGCCGGAAAACCGATTTTGGCGGCTATCTCGATATCACGCTGGATTTCGTGTTCTACGGCGCCGTGCCTCTGGCCTTTGTCATTTACGATCCGGCCGCAAATGCGCTTGCGGGGGCCGCGCTGATATTCTCGTTCTATGTCAATGGCGCGAGTTTTCTGGCCTATGCCATCGTTGCCGAAAAACGGGGATTCAGCACCACGGCGCGCGGCGTCAAGTCGATCTATTTCACCACCGGTCTCGCCGAAGCCAGCGAGACCTACATCGTGTTCGGGGTGTTCTGCCTCTGGCCGGCGTGGTTTGCGCCGGTGGCATGGGTGTTTGCGGCAATCTGCCTTTACACCGCACTGTCACGGATCATCCAGGCGAGGGCAGAGTTCCCCAACGAGGCTTCAGAGCCCTGAGAGCGCGTGATCGAAATCCTCGATCAGATCCTCGGCGTCCTCGATCCCGACCGAAAGCCGCAACACACCGGGCCCGATGCCGAGTTCTGCGCGTGCGTCTTCCGCCAGGTTCTTGTGCGTGGTGGTTGCCGGATGGGTGATCAGGCTCTTGGTATCTCCAAGATTGTTGGAAAGCTTGATCACCTCAAGCTTGTTCTGCATCGAAAACGCTGCCTGTTTGCCACCCTTGAGTTCCATCGCCACCAGAGTTGAGCCGCCTTTCATCTGCTTGGCACAGATATCTGCCTGCGGGTGATCGGCGCGTCCGGGATAAATAACCCGGGCAATCGCCGGATGGTTGGCGAGGAAGTCAGCGATCTTGCCTGCATTTTCCGTTTGCTGGCGCACCCTCAATGGCAGTGTTTCCAGTCCCTTGAGCAAAGTCCATGCATTGAACGGCGACAATGACGGTCCGGTATGCCTGAAGAAATCATGCAGGTGTTCGTCAATCCAGTCCTTGTCCGACAGGATTACGCCGCCCAGGCAGCGCCCCTGGCCATCAATATGCTTGGTCGCCGAATAGGCCACCACATGTGCGCCAAGTTCCAGCGGCTTCTGCATCAGCGGTGTGGCGAAGACATTGTCGACAACAAGTTTGGCGCCGATCTGGTTGGCAAGCTTGGCCACACCGGCAATGTCGACCACTTCAAGGGTCGGGTTGGTCGGGCTTTCGAGGAAGAACACCTTGGTATTGGGCCGGATCGCGGCTTCGAAATTGGCCAGATCGCGGCCATCCACCAAAGTCGACTCTACGCCGTACTGGGGCAGCAGCGTTTCGACAACCCAGCGGCACGAGCCGAAGAGGGCGCGTGCGGAAACGACGTGATCTCCTGCTTTGAGCTGGCACAAAAGTGCGGCCGAGATAGCCGCCATGCCCGACGCAGTGGCGCGCGCGTCTTCTGCTCCTTCCATCAGGCACATGCGCTTTTCGAACATGTCGTTGGTCGGGTTGGCATAACGCGAATAGACGAAACCAGGGTCTTCACCCTTGAAACGCGCTTCCGCCGCTTCGGCGCTGTCATAGACAAAGCCCTGCGTCAGAAAGATTGCTTCGGATGTTTCGCCGAACCCGGAGCGGCTGGTGCCGCCATGTACCAGCTGGGTGGCGGGGCGGAATTGTCGGTTGCTTGTCATATCTTTGTCCAACACACAAAAAAACCGGCTTGCGAAGTCGCGAGCCGGTTTTGCAACCCGACCTTTTTAGCGACTTGTTTAACGTGGCTGCAAGCCGGTCGGCCAAATCACCACGGGATAACCCTGCTTTTAGGGGCTTTGCACGCTTGCGTCAATCTCTCCGGCTTGTCATCAAGGCACCAGATAAACTGGAGCGGCAGATCTTGGCAGCAGGCATTCTCTCCGATCGCGCAATTCATGCGCTCTTTGATGCTGGAAAGCTTGCCTCCGGCCGGGCACTTGATGCCGACCAGATCCAGCCGGCCAGCCTGGATCTCAGGCTCGGTGCACGGGCTTACCGGGTGCGAGCCAGTTTCCTTCCCGGACCATCCGCCAGGGTCGAGGACAAGCTCGCGCGGCTCAGCATGCACGAGATCGATCTCTCGGATGGTGCGGTGCTTGAAACCGGCTGTGTCTACATGGTTCAACTGCTGGAGAGCCTGGCGCTGCCGCCGGAGATTTCCGCTTCTACCAATCCCAAAAGCTCGACTGGCCGGCTCGACATCTTCACCCGGGTGATGACTGACTACGGTCAGGAGTTCGACAAGATCGCGCCGGGTTATGCCGGCCCGCTCTGGCTCGAAGTCAGCCCCCGGACATTCCCCATTGTCGCGCGCACCGGCTCGCGCCTGTCGCAGATCCGCTTCCGGCAGGGCCACGCCGTTCTCGGCGAGGACGAGCTGTCCGCTCTCCACGGGGCTGAAACGCTGGTGGCATCCGAAACACCGAATGTCTCGGGCGGCGGCATTGCCCTGTCGATTGACCTGATGGGGCAGGGAGACGATGCGCTCATCGGCTACCGCGGCAAGCACCACACCGCCGTTGTCGATGTCGACAAGCGCGCTGCCCAGGACGTGTTTGATTTCTGGGAGCCGCTCTACAATCGCGGCTCAGCCGATCTTATCCTCGATCCGGATGAATTCTACATTCTGGTCAGCCGGGAATCTGTGCATGTGCCACCGCTTTATGCGGCCGAGATGACACCGTTTGATCCTTTGGTGGGTGAGTTCCGGGTGCATTACGCCGGCTTCTTTGACCCCGGTTTCGGCCACACCGATGCCGGTGGCGCCGGCAGCCGCGCCGTACTCGAGGTACGCAGTCATGAGGTGCCGTTCATTCTCGAGCACGGCCAGATCGTTGGCCGCCTGATCTATGAGCGGATGCTGGAGCGTCCCGCAGCCCTTTACGGTTCAGGTCTGGGATCAAATTATCAGGCGCAGGGCCTGAAGCTTTCCAAGCATTTCCGCACCTGAACAAAGCTTCCGGTAATTTCCGATCGGTCTGATCAGGATGGCTTTGCCGTGTCTGCCTGCGCCGCCCGCAGTGCGGCGATATCCTTGCGGATCGCCTTGAGTTCCTTGAGCATGGCACTCTGGTCTGACGCCATGGCCTCACGGTCCGCTGATGCCTCGGCATCGTGTTCCTCCTGCATGGCCGACACGATGATACCGATAAAAAGGTTGAGCACGGTGAACGTGGTGCTGGCGATGAAGGGTATGAAGAAAGCCCAGGCCATCGGATGAACTTCCATCACCGGACGGACAATGCCCATCGACCAGCTCTCCAGCGTCATCACCTGAAACAGCGAATAAGCCGATGCGGGGATGGAGCCGAACCACTCGGGAAAACTGTCGCCATAAAGCTTGGTCGCCATTACAGAGAACACGTAAAACACCAGCGTCAGCAGCAGCATGATCGAGCCCATGCCGGGAAGCGCACTGACCAGTCCGCCGACCACCCGCTTGAGCGATGGCACCATGCTGATGATACGCAGCACCCTGAGGATGCGCAGCGCCCGGAGCACGGAGAGGCCGCCGGTGGCCGGGACCAGGGCCACGCCGACCACGACCAGGTCGAAAATCCGCCAGGGGTCGCGAAAGAAATCAAGCCGCCAGGCAATCAGCCGGGCACTGACTTCGACGACGAAAACGCCGAGAATAATCCGGTCAAGCAGCGTCAACAGCCCTCCGAAATATTGCACGGCTTCCGGTATGGTCTCCAGGCCGAGTGTGATTGCGTTGATGACAATCAACACGGTGATGACGTTTTCGAAGCGTCGTGACGAAAGCAATGATTTCAACTGGTCCATGGGGCGTCTTGTGGTTGGAGCGCGGCGCCATCCATATGAGGTCGGCACCACACCCAGTCAAGACGGCGTCCCGTGTCAAAGTTTCTTGACAGCACCGCCGATCAACGCCATGGATCAGGCTGGCTTTCGCGGGTGTAGCTCAATGGTAGAGCAGAAGCTTCCCAAGCTTAAGACGAGGGTTC
>CAXBIE010000106.1:0-15376 GCA_963975635.1 uncultured Hoeflea sp.
AGACGCGCGGAATCGCACGCGAACTCTATCAGACGATCGCCGATAAGCCGATCATCAGCCCGCACGGGCATACAGATCCGCGCTGGTATGCCGAAAACCAGCCGTTTGCTGATCCGGCGCAGTTGTTCATTACACCCGACCACTATGTTTTCAGAATGCTGTTTTCGCAGGGCGTCAGCCTTGAAAGCCTCGGCGTGCCGCGGGTTGATGGCGGGCCGACCGAAACCGATGGCCGCAAGATCTGGCGGCTGTTTGCCGAGAACTATTATCTGTTTCGCGGCACGCCTTCGCGGCTTTGGCTGGACCAGGCCTTTGAAGACGTGTTTGGCATGACCACGGCTGTATCGAAAGCAACGGCAGACCAGACCTATGATCACATTGCCGATTGCCTGACAAAGCCCGAATTCCTGCCGCGCGCTCTGTTCGAGCGGTTCAACATCGAGGCGATCTCCACCACCGAAAGTCCGCTTGACGATTTGCGCTGGCACAGGATGATCCGCGACAGCGGCTGGAAGGGCAAGGTTGTCACAGCCTACCGGCCGGATGCGGTGGTTGATCCGGAATTTGCCGGCTTTGCCGGCAATGTGGAGCAGCTTGGTGCGCTTACCGGCGAAGACGCCTCCACATGGGAAGGCTATCTGCAGGCGCACCGCATCCGGCGGGCCTATTTCAAGCAGTTCGGCGCGACGTCTTCCGACCATGGTCATCCGACGGCGCGGACCGAGAATCTCCCGGCCGCTGAGGCTGCGGGACTGTTTGCAAAGGCTCTCAAGGGTGCCTGCACACCGGACGAGGCCGATGCATTCCGCGGACACATGCTTACCGAAATGGCGCGCATGAGCCTGGAAGACGGTCTGGTGCTGCAGATCCATCCCGGCAGCTATCGCAATCATTCAGATCCGATCATGTCGGCGTTTGGCCGGGACAAGGGATTCGATATTCCGACCCGGACCGATTATGTGCGGGCGCTCAAGCCGCTGCTGGATGCGGTCGGTCTGGAGAAGGATCTCACGATCATCGTCTTCACGCTGGACGAGACCAGCTATGCCCGGGAGCTGGCGCCGCTCGCGGGCGCTTATCCGGCACTGAAGCTCGGACCGGCCTGGTGGTTCTATGACAGTCCCGAAGGCATGCGCCGTTTCCGCGAGATGACGACGGAAACCGCCGGATTCTACAACACCGTGGGTTTCAACGACGACACCCGCGCATTCTGTTCCATCCCAGCGCGCCACGATGTGGCGCGGCGGGTGGATTGTGGCTTTCTCGCTACGTTGGTCGCCACCGGGCGGCTTTCCGAGGAGGATGCATACGAGGTCGCAAATGATCTCGCTTACCGGCTTGCCAAGCAGGCCTACCGGCTCTGAGAGCCATTTCTGGGAGGAAATAAACATGAAACTGACCAAGACACTGACCGGCATGCTGCTAGCCACCGTTGCGATGATGGCGACTGCTACAGCTTGCGAGACCACACTGAAGTCGTCCGACACGCATCCAGACGGTTATCCGACTGTTGAGGCCGTCAAGGCCATGGGCACGATGCTTGAAGAGAAAACCGGCGGCAAGCTCTGCATCGAGATCTATGCTTCGGCCCAGCTGGGCGAAGAGAAGGACACCATCGAGCAGACCCAGTTCGGTGCGATCGACCTGAACCGCGTGAGCCTTGGACCCTTCAACAACATCATTGAAGAAACCCAGATTCCCTCGTTGCCTTATATCTTCCGTTCGGTCGATCACATGCACAAGGTGATGGACGGCCCGATCGGCCAGGAAATCCTGGACGCCTTTGCCGACCATGACCTGATTGGCCTGGCTTTCTATGACGGCGGTTCGCGCAGCTTCTACAACAAGGAAAAGCCGATCAAGTCGATGGAAGACCTGAAGGGCATGAAGTTCCGCGTCATGCAGTCGGACATGTTCGTCGACATGGTCAGCGCACTGGGCGCCAATGCGACGCCGCTGCCCTATGGCGAAGTCTATTCGTCGATCCAGACCGGCGTGATCGATGGCGCCGAGAACAACTGGCCGTCCTATGACACCTCGGGTCACTTCGAAGTGGCAAAGTACTACACGCTCGACCAGCACCTGATCGTGCCGGAAGTTCTGGTGATGTCGAAGAAGAGCTGGGACAAGCTCAGCGCGGACGAACAGGCTGCTGTTCGTGAATCCGCCAAGGCTTCCGTTCCGGTGATGCGCGAACTCTGGGTCGCACAGGAAAAGAAGTCGGAAGACAAGGTCCGCGCCGCGGGCAGTGAAATCATCACCGACATCGACAAGACCCCGTTCATCGAAGCGATGAAGCCGGTCTATGAGAAGTACGTAAAGTCCGAGAAGCTCAAGGACATGGTCGCCCGGATTCAGGCAACCGAATAGTCTGACGGCTGGCCCGCGGGTTCTTCCCGCGGGCCGTTTTCAATGGAGTGGCTGAACGTGCAGGATCAGATGAGAAAAGTGGCGCGGACCACCAGCGTCATGGCGCAAACGGCTTTATGGGTGTCGGGTGCCGGGCTGGTGCTGATGACCGTCCTGATCGCTTGCCAGGTGTTCTGGCGCTATGTCCTCAATGATAGCATTTCATGGACCGAGCCCGGATCCGTGATGATCATGGGCTGGTTCATTTTCCTCGGTGCCGCAGTCGGTATCCGTGAGGGTTACCATCTGTCCTTCGACATCATGCTTCATCTGGTTCCGGAGCATGTGAAGCTGTGGATGCAGTCCATATCGGATCTTGTGGTGATCGCTTTCGGCGGCGGGATGATCGTCTATGGCACCCAGCTGGCGGTCAATGCTGCCCCGAATGTGCTTCCCAGCCTTGGAATTTCCGGGGCGTTTGATTTCATGCCCATTGTTGCCGGTGGCGTGCTGATAATCCTGTTCTCGATCGAACGGATTGCACGGCGTCTTGCGGGAATGCCGACCGCGCTGTTCGGCGATACTGAGCTGGAGGACTAGGCCTATGGAACTCTGGATCCTTTTTGGCAGCTTTGTTGTGCTCTTGCTGTTGGGCACGCCTGTCGCATTCTGTCTTGGCGTATCGAGCTTTGCTACCATCGCCTATCTCGGCTTGCCGCCGGCGGTGGTGTTCCAGCGGATGAATTCCGGCATTTCGGTGTTCGCGCTGATGGCGATTCCGTTTTTCATTTTCGCCGGAGATCTGATGGTGCGCGGCGATATCGCGCGGCGTCTGGTGGGGCTGGCCGGCGCGCTTGTGGGCCATCTTCGGGGTGGCCTGGGGCAGGTGAATATTGTTGCGAGCATCATGTTCGGCGGTGTGTCCGGTTCGGCTGCGGCTGATGCCAGTGCGGTTGGCGGACTCATGGTGCCGCAAATGAAAGAGCGCGGATATGACGTTGACTACGCGGTCAACATCACCGTGGTAAGCTCGATCATCGCATTGTTGCTTCCACCCTCGCACAACATGATCATCTATTCGATTTCAGCCGGCGGACGGCTTTCGATTGCCGATCTTTTCACCGCCGGAATTATTCCCGGTCTGTTGCTGGCATTGTCCCTGATGGTGGCTGCCTGGTTTGTCGCCAAGCGCCGTGGATATCCGACCGAGCCTTTCCCCGGTGGCCGGGTTCTGCTCCATCTGTTCATCAACGCGATGCCGGGCATCATTCTCATCGCCATCATTTTCGGCGGCGTCCGGTCGGGAATCTTCACGGCGTCGGAATCGTCGAACATCGCGGTGGTTTATGCGATGTTTGTCACCTTCTTCGTCTACCGGTCGCTGAGCTGGAACGATTTCGTTGCCGCCACATTCGCCGCTGTGCGAACTACCGCGATGGTGCTGATGGTGATCGGATGCGCCGGCGCATTCGGCTGGTTGCTGGCCTATACAAGGGTCCCTGCCTCTCTTGTGATGGCTCTCAAGGGCCTTTCGGACAACCCGATCGTCATTCTGCTGCTGATGAATGTGGTGTTGCTGATGCTCGGCACTTTCATGGACATGTCGCCATTGATCGTGATCACCACGCCCATCTTCCTGCCGGTGGCTGTTGCCTTTGGCGTGGATCCTGTCCATTTCGGCGTGATCCTGATCCTCAATCTGGGAATCGGGTTGTGTACGCCTCCGGTCGGCGCGGTGCTGTTTGTCGGCTGTGCGGTGGGCAGGATCCCGATCTGGCAGGCGGTCCGGACCATATGGCCGTTCTATGGCGCAGCTTTTGCCACATTGATGCTGGTCACCTACATCCCGCAGCTGTCGCTGTGGCTCCCCGCACAGTTTCGTTGAGGTTTTCATGATCGAGAAATTTCCCGAGGTTCAGGCCGATCCCGGAGTCAGGCGGCAGGTGCTGAGCGACAGTCCGGAACTGATGGTCGTTGCCTTCCGGTTTGAGGCCGAAGGCGCGGAAGGCAAACTGCACAATCACCCGCATGTGCAGTCGACCTATGTCGAATCCGGACGCTTCGTCTTCTCGGTTGCCGGTGAGAGCTTTGAGGTTTCGCCGGGAGACAGTTTTGTGATTCCGTCCAATGCGGTTCATGGCTGCAAGTGCCTTGAACCTGGAACACTGATCGACACATTTGCGCCGCGGCGCGAAGATTTTCTGACGCCCAACCCTTGAAGGGAGACTTTTCATGCTGACCGTTGAAACCCGGCACGCAATCGATCCGGCCACCGCAAAAGGCCTCGACACCGCTGGACTGCGGTCGCATTTCCATGCCAGCGGACTTTTTGCGGAGGGCGAAATCCGGCTGGTCTATACCCATTACGACCGGCTGATTCTGGGCGGTGCAGTGCCGGGTGCGGGCAAGCTGACCCTCGACCATGTCAAGGAAACCGGAACGGCAACCATTCTTGAACGCCGCGAAATGGGCATCCTGAACATCGGAGACAGCGGCACGGTGTCTGCCGGCGGAACCGATTATACGGTCAACAAGGGCGACGTGCTTTATCTCGGCATGGGCTCCGGTCCGGTGACATTTTCAGGTGCCGGCAAATTCTACATCCTGTCCGCGCCGGCGCACAGAAGCTGCCCGAGCAAGCTGATCCGCATCGAGGACGCGCGGCGGGTGGAAATGGGGTCTGCCGAGACATCCAATGAACGCGTGATCCTGCAGTTCCTGCATCCCGAGGTCGCTGACAGCTGCCAGCTGTTGATGGGCTATACCCAGTTTGCTCCGGGCTCGGTCTGGAACACCATGCCGGCGCATCTGCATGACCGGCGCATGGAAGCCTATCTCTATTTCGAACTCGGGCCGGAACAGCGGGTCTTCCACATCATGGGTCAACCTGATGAAACCCGCCACATCGTGATGGCCAACGAGGAGGCGGTTATTTCGCCGCCCTGGTCCATCCATTGCGGCGCGGGAACCGGTGCCTACACCTTCTGCTGGGCAATGGCCGGCGACAATGTCGATTTCACCGACATGGACATGGTGGCGATGGGAGATCTTCGGTGAATCCGTTTTCGCTTGCCGGCAAGACGGCGCTTGTGACCGGCGCCAATACCGGTATCGGTCAGGCCATTGCGGTGGCCATGGGCCGAGCCGGAGCAAGCGTTGTCTGTGCAGGACGCCAATCCTGCGCCGAGACCGTCAGCCAGATCGAAGACGGGCGCGAGATCCTTCTGGATTTTGCCGATCCAATGGCAGCGCGTGACGTGTTCGCAGATGACCGGATCGATATCCTGGTCAACAATGCCGGTATCATCCGGCGCAACGATGCGGTCGATTTCAGCGAGAGCGACTGGGATGATGTGCTTGATGTGAACCTGAAGGCCGTGTTCTTCACCTGTCAGGCATTTGGGCGTGCGCTGTTTGACCGCAAGGGAACCGGCAGCATCGTCAATGTGGCTTCCCTGCTTTCCCTGCAGGGGGGGATCCGGGTTGCCTCCTACACGGCTTCCAAACACGGCGTGGCCGGCGTGACCAAGCTGCTGGCCAATGAGTGGGCGGCCAAAGGCATCAATGTGAATGCCATTGCGCCGGGCTACATTGCAACCAACAACACCGCTGCCCTGATCAAGGACGAGGCCCGCAACAAGGCAATTCTCGAGCGGATCCCGGCCGGGCGCTGGGGAGAGCCCGAAGACATCGGCGAAACCGCGGTCTTTCTGGCGTCGCCCGCGGCAAAGTATATTCATGGCGCTGTCCTGAACGTCGATGGAGGCTGGATTGCCCGCTGACCCGCAAAAGTTTGGCCGTTCCACCGCAGCGCAGCCCGGAGCCGGGATCGTGCATCTCGGGCTGGGCGCCTTTTTCCGGGCCTTCGGGGCCATCTATGTGGAAGATGCCGTCAGGATTTCCGGCGGCGACTGGGGCATCATCGGTGTCAGCCTGCAAAGCCCGGGGACACGTGACAAGCTCGCACAGCAGGATTTTGTCTACACGGCTGTGACGCAGAACCCCGATGGCGGGGAAACCTTCCGCAAGGTCGAGATTGTTCAGGATGTGCTCGTCGCTCCGGAGAATCCGGAAGCGGCGCTGGCGGCGATGGCCAATCCGGCGATCCGTATAGTCACCCTGACAGTCACCGAGAAGGGCTACTGTCATGATCCTGCGACGGGTGCGCTGAACTTTGCCCATCCCGACATTGTCCATGACCTGGAACATGCGCTTCCCAGATCAGCTCCGGGCTTTCTGGTGCGGTCCCTGCAGCGCCGCCGGAATGCGGGACACCCGCCTTTCACCGTCCTGACCTGTGACAATCTTCCCGAGAACGGCAAGCTGGTACGCCGGGCGGTGCTGGATCTTGCGCGGAAACTTGATCCGTCGCTTGCCGAGTGGATTGCTGCCGAAGGCCGGTTTCCCTCAACCATGGTTGACCGCATCACGCCGGCGACCAAGCCGGAAGATATCGATCGGCTGGCGCAGAAGATCGGCTACCGGGATGAAGCCCCTGTGCTGTGCGAACCGTTCCGGCAATGGGTGGTGGAGGACGATTTCGTTCCCGCCTATGGTGCCGACGCACGCCCGGATCTGGCTGCCGCCGGAGCGGAGATGGTTTCGGACGTCACGCCCTATGAGAACATGAAACTCCGGATGCTCAACGGCACGCACTCGTCGCTTGCCTATCTGGGGTATCTTGCAGGCCATGAGAGCATCGCGGAAACCGTGGCCGATCCGGTTTTCGCAAGCTTCGTCAAGCGGCTGTGGCGGGAGGAAATCATACCATCCTTCACGCCTGCAGAGGGCGTGGATATCGAGGCCTATGCCGACGCGCTGTACGAACGTTATTCCAACCCGGCCATCCGGCACCGCACCTGGCAGATCGCCATGGACGGCAGTCAGAAACTGCCGCAGCGCATTCTCGCAACGATTGCCGACAATCTGGCAGCGGGGCGCAAGTGCCCCGGGCTGATGCTCGCGGTTGCGGGCTGGATGCGCTACGTCTCCGGGCTGGACGAGAACGGTCAGCCGATCGACGTCAAAGACCCGTTGGCGCAGCGCTTGCGCGAGCTGTCTGATGCAGCGGGCACGCCAGAGCAAAAGGTGGCGGCTTTGCTGGACGTGCGGGAGGTGTTCAGCGCCGGACTGGCGGCTGACCTCTCAGCACCGGTTACCGAGGCATACGTTTCCATATGCGAGCTTGGTGCCCGCAAAGCGGTAGGGGAAATTTCGTGAAGGAAAGCTGGCGTTGGTACGGACCGTTCGACAAGATTTCACTCAGTGAAGTCTCGCAGACCGGGGCGTCGGGCATTGTAACGGCCCTGCACGAGGTCCCTTACGGCGAGATCTGGAGCCGCGACACAATCGCGGGGCGGAAAGCCGAGATCAAGTCTGCCGGCTTTGACTGGGTGGTTGTCGAGAGTTTGCCGATTCACGAGCGGATCAAGCGCAATGACGGTAAGCTGAGCCAGCTCTTTGCCAATTACCGGCAGTCCATGGCCAATCTTGCGGCTGAGGGCATTCATGCGATCTGCTACAATTTCATGCCTCTGCTGGACTGGACAAGAACCGACCTCGCGGCTCCGGTCGAGCGCGGTGGCAGTTGCCTGCGGTTCTCGGCGCCGAAAATGGCGGCTCTGGAACTCTATGTGATCGGCCGTGACCAGGCCCGCGCCGACTATCCGCAGGAGGTCATTGCGGAGGCCGAAAAATGGTTCCAGACCTCATCCGATGATGACAGGGCCGAGCTGATGCATTCGGTGATGGCCGGGCTGCCTGGCGCTTACGAGCGGTATGATGCGGACGGTTTGAAAGCCGCTCTGAAACTCTATGAAGGCATTGACCGGACCGCGTTGCGCAGCCATTTGCAGCGGTTTCTGGAAGAGGTTGTTCCTGCGGCCGAAGAACTCGGCATGCGCTTTTGCGTGCATCCCGACGATCCGCCGCGCGATATTCTCGGCCTGCCGCGGATCGTTTCGGATGCGGACGACATCGCCTGGCTTCTGAACGCGGTGGACAGCCCGGCCAATGGTCTGACCCTTTGTGCAGGCTCGCTGGGAGCCAATCCGAAGAACGACGTTCCATCCATCGCCCGCAGGTTTGCGGACAAGATTCATTTCGCTCACTTGCGCAATGTCCGAAAGGATGCGGACGGGTCGTTCGAGGAAGCGGCCCATCTCACCGGTGATACCGACATGGTCGAACTGGTGTCGGTGCTGTTGCAGGAGGAAAAGCGCCGCCGCGACGCCGGGGTGGAGCCATGGGAAATCCCGTTTCGCCCCGATCACGGGCACGATCTTCTCGACGATGCGAGCCGCAATACACATCCGGGCTATCCGCTGATCGGCCGCCTGCGCGGACTTGCCGAATTGCGTGGGGTCATTGCCGGTCTTTCGCGGTCCGGGATCTCGACCGTCTGATTCAGCCTTCGCTTCCTTCTACGTTGATGCCGGCATTCGCTTTGGTGCCGGCAAGGGTCAGTTGCGAAGCTCAATCATGCTTGTCTCCTTGACGGATTCCATGACTGCGAAGGAATGGGTCTGCATCACCGAGGGCAGTTGGCTGATCTGTTCGCCAAGCAGTTCCCTGAACTCGGTGATGTTGCGGGTGCGGACTTTCAGCATGTAATCAAACGGACCGGCAATCATCAGGCAGCTCTGCACTTCGGGGATCAACCGGACGGCGCGGTTGAAGTCCTCAAGCGATCTGTCGCTGGTTTTCGCCAGATTCACATGAACAATCATGACATGGCCCATATCCACTTCGGTGGGTTCAATTTCTGCGCTGTATCCGCAAATAACGCCGTCACGCTCAAGTCGTTTGACCCGTTCTGAACACGGGGTCTTGGTCAAATGCACACGCTCGGCAAGATCAACAATCGACATTCTGCCGTGCGCTTGCAGCTCATTGAGAATGCGACGGTCAATAGGGTCCAAATTCCTTTTCATCTGGTCTTTTTTCCTTCAATTCCCTGTTATTTGGCCAATTGTTTTGAATCTAGACCAATAAAAGGTCCATAGACTAGTCTTTTAGACTAAAGTTGTTTGACGGGGCAACCCGAATTGTAGTGGTGTTTCGATGCCTGTTTCGGATTTTCAGTTGGTCGTATTGAGTTTTGTTTCCGGCAGCGGGCATGATTGAGAAAAGCAATAAGAGAGGGACATGAAATGACAACAAAACTGGTTGTTGGCCTTGATGGCCACGGGTCGGGCGAGCGCGCCCTGGCCTATGCAGAGCGGCTGGCAAAGCTCATCGGGGATTGCGAGCTGATGATCGTCTATGTGGTGGAATGGTCGCCCTATTCCTTCCAGACGGCTGAGGAAAACGCCCAGCGTCACAAGCGCCGCGAAGAGGAAATCTCAACTGCGACGCAGCGGATCATCGATCCCGCCGTCGCCAAGGTGCAGGCGGCCGGTCTCAAAGCCACCGGCAAGGTGCGGCATGGCGATGTCGCGTCAATCCTGATGGCGTTCGCGGAAGAGACAAATGCCGAACAGATCATTGTCAGCCGGTCTTCGGAAGGCGGATTTGCCAAGCGCATCTTCGGTAGCGCCACCTCCAACCTTGTCATGCACGCCCCTGTGCCTGTGACTGTTGTCAATTGAGGGTTTTGTCATGACACAATTTGGAAAACTGATGTTGTCTGCGATTGCGGCAACAGGAATGAGCAGTGCCGCGGTTGCGCAGGAAGCCATGTCCGTTGATCAGAAGGTTAACGAGATTTTTGCTGCTGTCACGGGGCCTTTCGTCAGCCTTATCTTTGCACCCCTTCCGGGCACAAGCTTTCCCTGGATCGTCTTGTGGCTGGTCGTCGCAGCCACCATTTTCACACTCTATTTCGGCTTTGTGCAGTTCCGGTTCTTCGGCCATGCAATCGGATTGGTGAAAGGCGACTATTCTGATCCGGAAGACGCCGGTGAGGTCAGCCATTTCCAGGCTCTGGCGACAGCGCTGTCGGGCACCGTTGGGCTTGGCAATATTGCCGGGGTGGCCGTTGCGGTCGGCATCGGCGGACCCGGAGCGACGTTCTGGATGATCCTTGCCGGTCTGCTCGGGATGGCGTCCAAGTTCACTGAGTGTACGCTCGGGGTCAAATATCGCAATGAGTATGAAGACGGCACGGTGTCCGGCGGTCCGATGTACTATATTTCCAAGGGATTCAAGGAGCTGGGACTTCCCGGCGGCAAGTTCCTCGCCGTCATGTTTTCGATATTCTGTATTCTGGGCGCCTTTGGCGGCGGCAACATGTTCCAGGCCAATCAGGCGCATGCCCAGATTTCCGGAATTGTCGGCGACTATCCCGGCTGGATTACCGGCATTGTCTTCGCAGCCGTGGTCTTCGCCGTCATCGTCGGCGGCATCAAGTCGATTGCGAACGTGACTGAAAAAGTGGTTCCGTTCATGGGCGTTCTCTATGTCGGCGCCGCGCTGATCATCCTGCTGGTGAACTACGACAAGATCGGCTGGGCCTTCGGCCAGATCTTCGGCGGAGCCTTCACAGGTCTGGGCGTTGCGGGCGGCTTTGTCGGTGCGCTGATCCAGGGTTTCAAGCGGGCGGCGTTTTCGAACGAAGCCGGCGTTGGTTCGGCGGCGATTGCCCACTCGGCGGTTAGAACCAAGGAGCCGATCACCGAGGGTTTTGTTTCCCTGCTCGAGCCACTGATCGACACGGTTGTGATCTGCACGATGACCGCATTGGTGATTACCATATCGCAGCAGTTGGTCGTCGATCCCGCGACCGGGCTCTATCAGCTCAACGAAGCAGGTTCCGCGATCGCCACTGTCGGTGATGTCAGCGGCGTTGCCCTGACCTCTGCGGCGTTCGGGTCGGCAATCAGCTGGTTCCCCTACGTGCTCGCCATCGCGGTTGTGCTGTTTGCCTTCTCGACGATGATCTCCTGGTCCTACTACGGTCTGAAGGCCTGGACCTATCTGTTCGGGGAAGGCAAGAATTCCGAGCTGACGTTCAAGATCATTTTCTGCATCTTCATCGTCATTGGAGCAGCAGCCAGCCTTGGTCCGGTCATCGACTTCTCCGATGCCGCGATCTTTGCCATGAGCGTGGTCAACATCTTCTGCCTCTACTTCCTGATGAAGCTGGTGAAGAAGGAGCTGCATTCCTATGCCTCCCGTCTGAGCGCCGGTGAAATCCGGAAGTTCAAGCACTAGGCGAACAGCCTTCACTGAAGGGGCTGGCATGCCCCTGGACAGCCCGGCGCTGCCGCGAAAGCGGTGGCGCCGGATTGTTGAGTCAAGGAGTGTCTTATCTCCCGCCCGGCGGCCCATTGCTTTTCAACAATTCGCGCGCATGGTAGATTTGCTGTGTTTTCTTGAGCGGTGAGACAATGACCCCGTCTGGTTTGACCCTGCTGGTTGGCACCACCAAAGGTGCTTTTGTGTTTTCTGAAGAGGCTGATGGCGGCGGATGGCGTGCCAAAGGTCCGTTGTGTGACGGTTGGCCGGTCAACCACATGGCCGGTGATCCGCAAACCGGGCGGCTCTGGGCCGGCGGGGGAGGCGACTGGAGCGGCGCTGCCATCTGGCATTCGGATGACAATGGCGAAAGCTGGGACAAGGTTCGCCTGACCAAAGGCACGATGGACGACTGGGCTGCAAGCGATCCCGAGATTGCGGCCATGATGGGCTGGAGCGAAGAACCGCTGCCGTTTGACGATCAGTTCTCGCAGGTCTGGTCGCTTTGCTTCGCCCACGGCAAACTCTATGCCGGCGTCAAGCCTGCGGGCCTGCTTGTCAGCGAGGATGGCGGAAAGGTCTGGAAGCGCCTGGAAGGGCTCGACAACCATCCCTCCGCCGGCAGCTGGAATCCGGGTGCGGCCGGACTTGTGCTGCACACGATCGTGCCGCATCCGGAGAATGCGGACAAGCTGTGGATAGGGATTTCGGCGGCCGGCGTGTTCGCCACCGAAGACGGCGGCGCGACATGGGAACGGCGCAACCGTCTCTCCAATGCCGGGGAGTGCGCGACGCATGACCATCCGGCGGCACCACGTGACGGCGAGATCGGCCATTGCGTGCACAACATGATGCGCGCGCCCGGTGGAGGCGATCTGCTCTACCAGCAAAATCACCACGGTGTCTGGCGTTCCTCCGATGGCGGCCGCAGCTGGGACAACCGCACCGAAGGCCTTCCCTCCAGCTTCGGGTTTCCGATCCGGGTGCATCCGCGCGATCCGGAGACAATCTGGACCCTGCCACTCAATGGCGACTCCGCCGGACGTTTTCCGCCTGATGCATCTGCGGCGGTCTGGCGATCGCGGGACGGAGGACAAAGCTGGCAGGCGCTGCGTGAGGGCTTGCCGCAGGAGAATTGCTTCTTCACCGTTCTGCGCCAGGCAATGGCCGGCGACGGACGCGATCCGGCCGGCATCTATTTCGGCACCAACAGCGGCTCGGTTTTCGCCAGTGCCGACGAAGGCGATAGCTGGAAGGAAATCGCCCGCCACCTGCCGACGATCCTGAGCGTCGAAGTCCTGGAGCGAATCTGAAATTCAACCCTGAACCTGCGGTAGTCAGGATCTGGTCTGCTGTTACGCTCCCGACAACTGTTTTCGAACGCTTTCGAGCAGGCGGCGGTGAATGTGGGAGTGGCGGTTGCGCAGATGCATTGCCACATAAACCGATTGAGGGATACTCGGCGCGTCCTCGATGAAGCCGAACTGCCCGGAGGCGACCATTTCTTCAGCCGAATCCTCAAGCACGTAAGCCGTGCCACCGAGAGCGGACAGCAGGCCACACACGGTGATGTTCTGGCCGCTCGACAAGGGGGCTTCGGCAAGTGTGGCAACGACCTGGCGGTGAACCTTGTCGAAGGCCGGCGAGTAATTGGTGAAGATGTAGCTCTGCGGCTCGATGTCGGCGATCCGCCTGGCGGAAGAGCTGATCATCCGGTAGGCGAGCTCGCCCATCAGCTCGTGATGCAGGTCCGGCAGGTTCTTCGGCGTGAACATGATCGACAGGTCGATCTCTCCTGCCAGCAGGTCGACGCTCATCTGGTTGGAGAAATCCAGCTCGATGTAAAACGCGGCATGGGGCAAAACCTTGCGGAAACCCGCGACCCAGTCGGCGATATGGCTGGATGCCAGATCATGCTGCATGCCGATGCGCATGGATTGGGTGAAGTTGCCGGTGTTTTGCACCGACCGCCGGGCTTCGGTCCACTGATGCCGCAAGGTGCGGGCGTGATCGAGCAGCCGGTATCCGGCCGGTGTCGGTTCGGTTCCCGCGCGGGAGCGGGTGAACAATTTCCGCCCAAGTGTTGTCTCGAGTGAATTGATGCGTCCCGAGACCGTGGACTGAGTCAGACTGAGGCGCTCCGCGGTGCGGTTGAAGCTCCTGGTTTCCATCAGGTCGAGGAATGTTTCAATGAGCTCGATCTGCACAGCCTGTCCTTTCAGAATGCTGCTTTGCACCCTAATCGGATTCTCCGATTAATAAAGCCTGTTTGGCGGAATTGCGGATTGCCGGCGGCGGTCAGATACTCGCTTGCGTCAGCGGAGTGCGGGAGAGCGGTGTGAGTGATATTGCAGGGCATGCGCGGGTTGTGATCATCGGAGGCGGCGTGGTCGGGGTTTCCGCGCTTTACCACCTGGCCAAGGCCGGATGGACCGATTGTGTGCTTCTCGAAAAGAACGAGCTGACCGCGGGCTCGACCTGGCATGCGGCCGGCAATGTGCCGACATTCTCGTCGTCCTGGTCGATCATGAACATGCAGCGCTACTCGGCCGAACTTTACCGGGGGCTGGCCGAAGCCGTCGACTATCCGATGAACTATCATGTCACCGGGTCGATCCGGCTCGGTCATTCGAAAGAACGGTTGCGGGAGTTCCAACGGGTTGCCGGAATGGGCCGTTATCAGGGCATGGATCTTGAGATCCTGGCGCCTGACGAGATCAGGTCACGCTATCCCTTCGCTGAAATCCATGATCTCACCGGCGCGCTTTACGACCCCTATGACGGCGATATCGATCCGGCACAGCTGACCCAGGCTTTGGCCAAGGGTGCACGCGATCTTGGCGCGAAGATCTACCGCTTCTGTCCCGCCACCGGGGTTCGCCGCGAAAACGATGAATGGGTGATCTCTACCGGGAAGGGCGAGATCCGTTGCGAATATGTGGTCAATGCTGCGGGGTATTATGCCCGTGAAGTCGGCAAGATGTTCGGCCGCGACATGCCGATGATGGTGATGAGCCATCAATACATGCTGTTTGACGAGGTGCCGGAAGTGGCGGCCTGGAGCAGGGAAGCCGGCCACAAGCTGCCGCTGCTGCGTGATGTCGACAGTTCCTACTATCTCAGGCAGGAAAAGAACGGCTTCAATCTCGGGCCCTATGAGCGCAACTGCAAGGCGCATTGGGTCACGCCCGACGATCCGATGCCTTCGGATTTCTCGTTCCAGCTTTATCCCGACGATCTCGAGCGGCTGGAGTGGTATATCAATGATGCCTGCGAGCGTGTGCCGCTGCTTGGCACGGCGGGGCTGACCAAGAACATCAACGGCCCGATTCCCTACACGCCGGACGGCAATCCGCTGATCGGGCCGATGCCAGGCGTGCCGAATGCGTTCGAGGCCTGCGTTTTCACCTTCGGCATCTGCCAGGGTGGCGGTGCCGGCAAGGTGCTGGCCGAATGGGTGATGCAAGGCGAAACCGAGTGGGACATGTGGTCGTGCGATCCGCGCCGCTTCACCGCGTTCTGCGACCAGGACTACACGGTCGCCAAGGGCATGGAGGTCTATGGCCACGAATACGGGATGCACTTTCCGCATCACGCCTGGCCTGCCGGGCGCAACAAGAAATTGTCGCCGGTGCATGATCGGGTCGCAAGCCTTGGCGGCCAGTTTGGCGCCTACAACGGCTGGGAGCGGGCCAACTGGTATGCGCGGCCCGGTGATGACACCAGCGAGGAAGCGACACAGACCTGGGCGCGCGAGGGCGCCTGGTTCGAGGCGGTGCGTGCGGAGTGCCTGGCGGTGCGCGACGCGGCCGGCATTCTCGATCTGCCGGGGTTTTCGCGGTTCCGGGTG
>CAXBIE010000107.1:0-14618 GCA_963975635.1 uncultured Hoeflea sp.
TCGAACACCTGGTTGAACCAGCTGTAGAGACCGTCATCATTCATCCCCTTCATGTAGAAGGGTGGAGCCATCAGAAGACCTGCCGCGCCGGCATCCAGCGCTGCCAGTGATTGTGCAACAGCGTCATCAATCGCGGAGGCCATGATGCCGACATTGATGCGCGTGTCTGCCGGCAGAGTGGTCGCCACCGCTTCATACATGACCTTGCGCTCGTCGAGTGACAGCCCGAAGCCCTCTCCGGTGGTGCCACACAAAGTGACGCTGTCGCAGCCGCGTGCAAGCACGCTGCCGGCATGCCGGGCAAGCTTGGCAAGGTCAACGGCGCCAGACGCCGTATAGGGGGTCACCAGAGCGGCGGAAAGGCCGAAAATCGGTTTGGTCATGAAGGGCGCCCAGTTGGTTGTTGCTAACATGTTAGTCAGTTGCACGTATAGGAGTTCCCGGGCCTGGTAAAGGCCGGAACGACAACTATTTGCTGGCTGGGGGGCAGTCTGTGCAGGGCTTTCGGAGGCGTTGCCGTGGCGACAGGTGGTGCGGCCCGAAAGGCAGTAATGCCTGCCGGGCCGCTGCCGACATTCAGTGATTGTCGCGGGGTACCGATTTCTGGGCAACGCGCTGAAACTCATCGGCGCCGCGCAAGATCATGCCTTCCGAAAACGGCTCGGCAAGTTCACGGAAGTATTTTTGCCAAGGGGTCTGGCTTTCCGGAATTGGATACCCGCCCGAAGCCGCCAGATCCTGCGCGCGCTTGTCCCATTCGTCCTTCGGCACGAGAGCGTCAACGCGGCTCTTGCCCAGGTCGATGCGGATCCTGTCGCCGTTGCGCAACAAAGCGAGCCCGCCGCCGGCAGCCGCTTCAGGGGAGGCATTGAGGATGGAGGGGGACGCCGATGTCCCCGATTGACGCCCGTCGCCGATGCACGGCAATGCCGTGATCCCCTTGTTCAGGAGATAGCTCGGCGGCCGCATGTTGACGACTTCCGCGCCGCCTGGGTAACAAAGCGGCCCGGCGCCTCGCATCACCAGGATCGAGTTCTCGTCGATTGCCAGACTCGGATCATCAATCATCCGGTTGTAATGCTCGGGGCCGTCAAAAACCACTGCGGTGCCCTCGAATGCATCCTTGTCATCCGCGTTTGACAGGTAGCGCTGCCGGAACTCGCCGGAAATCACAGAGGTCTTCATGATGGCGCTGTCAAACAGCGATCCCTTGAGATTGAGGAAGCCTGCTTCCTCCATCAGCGCGTTCGAGATCGGCCGTATCACATCGGCATTTTCACTGGCGCGATTGGCACAGTTCTCGCCGATGCTGCGGCCGTTGACGGTCAAAGCGCCCGGATGCGGCAGCAGGTTGGCTTTTATCAATTCGGCCACGACAGCCGGCACGCCGCCAGCACGGTGAAAATCCTCGCCGAGATAGGTGCCCGCCGGCTGCAGATTGGTCAGCAGCGGAACATGGTGTCCCAGATTTTGCCAGTCGTCATTGTTGATTTCCACGCCGATGTGCTTGGCGACGGCGGCAATATGGATAGGCGCGTTGGTCGAGCCACCGAGAGCCGAGTTGGTGACAATCACATTCTCGAAGGCTTCACGGGTCATGATGTCAGACGGCTTGAGGTCTTCCCGCACCATGTCGACAATGCGCTTGCCGGTGGCATAGGCCATCTGGCCACGTTCCCGGTAAGGTGCCGGAATGGCGGCTGAGCCCGGCAGCTGCATCCCCAGCGCTTCAGCCAGCGAGTTCATCGTCGAGGCCGTACCCATGGTATTGCAATAGCCGACCGAAGGCGCAGACGACGTCACCAGCTCGGCGAATTGTTCATCATCGATCTTGCCTTCGGCGTGGAGTTCGCGGGCCTTCCAGATGACGGTGCCCGAGCCGGTCCGTTCACCACGGAAATAGCCGTTCAACATAGGTCCGACCGAAAACGCGATGGCCGGAATGTTCACCGTGGCTGCAGCCATCAGCAGGGCAGGGGTGGTCTTGTCGCAGCCGATGGTCAGCACAACGCCATCGAGCGGATAGCCGAACAGCGATTCCACCAGCCCCAGATAGGCAAGGTTTCTGTCGAGCATCGCCGTTGGACGCTTTCCGGTCTCCTGGATCGGATGAACCGGCACCTCCAGCGGAACGCCACCATTGGCAATGATGCCGTCGCGAATGCGCTTGGCGAGCTCGATATGGTGGCGGTTGCACGGAGACAGATCCGACCCGGTCTGGGCAATGGCGATGATCGGCTTTCCGGATTGCAATTCGTCGCGTGTGAGACCGTAATTGACGTAGCGCTCGATATAGAGCGCTGTCATTTCCCGGTTTTCCGGATTGTCAAACCACAGTTGCGAACGCAGCTGAGTGGGTTTGTCCTTGCTTGACATCTTGGTCTCCTTAATGCCGTTTGGCTTGCACTTCAAATTGTACGTGGTCCCTAAACCAGGACGATCAGTGGTGACCGGCAGTATCTTCGGGACGGGCTGTGTTAGCAGCCCTTTGGGTTGCTATAAACAGAATATGTCGACGGCAGTACGCCGATGGCCATGCGGTTTTTGCTGCAAGCCAAGAGACCTGCATACCCGGCCTCATGAATGGGCGTGGTCGACTGGGTCACGACTGCACCTTGTTGCCGCGACCATAAACCAGAAGCATGCAGATGATCACCGACCCGTAAATAACCTGGCGTCCGGCTTCAGGCATTTGCATGATTGAGAGAACCGAATTCAGAAGCACGATAAGGATCACGCCGATCAGCGTTCCGATATACCGGCCTTGACCGCCCAGAATTCGGGTGCCGCCAATGACAACCGCAGCAATTGCCGGCAGCAGGAAGGCGTTGCCCATTCCCTGATAGGCCCTGGCCGAGTAGCCCGCCAGCATGACGCCGGCCATCGCGGCGCAGATACCGGAGACAACGAACGATCCCAGGATCACCTTGCGTGTGCGTATGCCTGACAGGTAGGCAGCAATCTCACGATTGCCGGTCACATAGATCTCGCGGCCGAAAACTGTCCGTTTGAGCATCATGGCAATCACCACTGAGATGACCAGCCAGACGAAGATCGCATTGGGAATACCCAGAGTCTTGCCCGCGGCAAGCGTCCGCATCAAGGGCGTCGCCGCGTCCTGCGGAGCAAATCCGCCCGTGTGCGCGACCATAAGGCCACGCAATACCGAATCGACGCCGAGTGTGAAAATCATCGATGGCACACGCAGATAGGCAACGCCGAAACCATTGACCAGGCCAACGCTCGCACCAATCGCAATTCCAATGGGAATGGCCATCTCACCGCCAACGGTCGTGGCCATCATTGCCGCTGCGGTCATGGTCCATGCGACGCTGAGATCAATTTGCCCGAGCAGAATGACCACCATCATGCCGGCCGCGACAATTCCCAGAAATGAGCCGGTCTGCAATTGCTGCAGCAGATAGCCCGGCGACAGAAGCGGTGCCGTACCTTGAGTCGCAAGCGTATAGGCGGTGCCGACACCGAGGATGACCAGAATGAATGCCGAGGCGATGAAGATCGGCCTGTCTTGTGCCTTCAGGTACGGAATCGAAAACTTCATAGCCATTGTGCCTATCGGAAAAGGTTGAGCCGGTTTTTGACTTGCAGGGTTCGAAATGCGCCAAGGCTGACGGCGGCAAGAAGAACCAGACCTTCAATCAGCGGCTGGAGCAGGGGATCGATCGAGACAATCCGGAAGTAGAACGAGATGACACGCAGGATCAGGGCGCCAACAAGCGAGCCGATCGCCCCGCCGACACCGCCGAGAAGCGAGGTACCGCCAACCACCACTGCCGCAATCGAATTCAGGGTATAGGCGCCGGCCTGGGTGATGTCGGCATTTCCGGAAGATGTCTGGATGGCGAGATAGAGCCCCCCGCAAGCCGCAAAGAAACCTGCCAGCGTGAAGGCCGCGATCTTCGCGCGGTTGAGCGGAAGGCCGGACATGAACGCAGCTCCTTCGGCCGAACCGATGGCATAGACAGTGCGTCCGGTGACCGTCCGTTTGAAAGGAAGCCAGACGCCGAAGGCAATGACCACGACGATCAGCAATGGCACCGGAATCCACGAGACGGGTTTGAACCATGCCGCATCCGCATCAAACAATCCGTAGGTTGCGACAAACTCGTAGAGATCATTGGTCAGTGCCCAGCTGATGTCGCCATCCACATTGCCGCCAGGCACCGGGCGGATGAACAGCGCCAGCCCGATGGCAACTGCCCCGGTTGCCAGTGTCGCAATGATTGGCTGTAAACGGCCGTAGACAACAATCAGTCCGTTCATGAAGCCGAAGGCCGTGCCGGATGCCAGCGTGATGATCATGCCAAGCACGATCTGGGGCGGTGACCCGTTGACGACAACTGAAGCAATGCAATTTGACAGTGTCATGATAGCGCCGACGGACAGGTCCAGCCCGCCCAGCAGCACTGGAACCGTCTGCGCCATGGCCAGGAAGACAATCGCCACCGATTCATTGGAGTTCTGTATGAGCACCGCTGCCGAAAAGCCGCGCGGATGCATGAAATTGTAAACGAGATACAGCGCCGCGAGCATGGCAATGGCGATGTAGAAGCCAATATTCTGCCGTATGGTGGAAGCAAGCGCGGAGCGGAGCTCAGTCATGATGCACACCTGCTGCCGGAGTTGAAGCCTGCGTGCCGACATTCAGCGAGGCTGCGACGATCGCTTCCCCATTGATGCCGTCACCGCTGAGCTTGGAGACGATCTCTCCGTCATACATCACCACCACGCGGTCGCAGCATCCGATAAGTTCGTCATAATCGCTCGAGTACAGCAATATGGTCTTGCCCCGGTCCGCCAGCTCGCGAATGAGCTTGTAGATTTCCTGTTTGGTGCCGACATCAATGCCCCGCGTTGGATCGTTCAGCAGGATCACATCGGGATCAGTCATCAGCCATTTTGCGATCACCACCTTCTGCTGGTTTCCACCCGAGAGTGTCGAGACGATATCGTCGGGACTGGCAACCTTGATCTGCAGTTTCGCTATCCCCTCTGCCACAGCATCTCTGGCTTTGCTTTGGTTGATGAAAGGCCCGCTCGTAACCCGGTCATAGGATGCGGCGATCAGATTGTCGGCAATGGACATGGCCAGCATCAGTCCTTCGGTCTTGCGGTCCTCCGGCACCAGCGCAATGCGCATGGCAGCGCTCTTGGCTTCGGCGGGCGATGAAGGCTGGCAGGGCTGTCCATTGACAGCGACACTTCCACTCAATCCGCGCAGCACCCCGAACAGGCCCAGCAAGAGTTCCTTCTGGCCTTGTCCGTCGAGGCCGCCAAGCCCGACGATTTCACCCTTGCCGATGGTCAGGTCGATGCCCTTGAGCTGGCCCTCCCAGGCCAGGCTGTCGATTTTCAGATAGGCGGGTCTTTGAGCGGGTGCGGGTTTGGGCGGATAGTGCGCCGTTACCTCGCGGCCGATCATCAGCTTGACGATTTCGCCTTCCGACCGTTCACCCTTGGCAAAGGTCTCTATGTGCTGACCGTTGCGGAACACGGAAAGCGTGTCGCAAAGCTTGTCGATCTCCTGCATCCGGTGAGAGATAAACAGGCTCGCGACATTTTGCGCTTTCAGGTCGGCAAGCAGGCCATAGACGGTTTCCACATCGCGGCTGGTCAGTGCAGATGTGGCTTCGTCGAGAATGAGAACCTTGGGATTCTTGCCGAGCGCCTTGGCAATCTCGACCATCTGCCGGCGCGACAGGGAAAGTTCACGCACCAGTGAATTGGGATCAACGTCCTCGCATTTTATCTGCGCCAGAAGTTGCTGCGCGCGACGGTGCTGGGCGCGCCTGTCGATAAGGCCGAATTTCCGTGGTGGCATGGCGATGGAAATATTGTCCGCAACGGAGAGATCCGGCACCAGTGACAGCTCCTGAAAGATACAAACGATGCCCGAGGCGGCAGCCTGTGTCGGATTCGAGAACCGGACGGTTTCGCCGTTTACCTGAAGGGTGCCGGCATCTGGTTGCAAAACGCCTGAGAGGATCTTGATCAGTGTCGATTTGCCGGCGCCATTCTCTCCAAGGATGCCATGGATCGTGCCGGCACGGCACATGAAATCCACGCCCTCAAGCGCGCGTGTTCCCGAAAAATGTTTCGAGACGCCAGACAGTTTGACGATGGGACCGTCAATGGGCATTGCGCGCGCACTCCTCGCAGGCAGCGTTGTAATGGTTGGGATGAAATGGGGCGCCGGTTTTGGCAGGGCGCCCCAAATGTTGCTTGTGTTTTTACTTCACGTCAGCTTCGGACTGCGCCATGATCGACGGGCCGGAAATGTTGACGCCGCAGGGCGGGAACTCATTTACCGTGAAGAAGTTGTCCGGCAAGTCACTCCAGAAGTTCTTGCCGTCTTCGAGGTCCTTGTAGGTCGCAACCGGCAGCGGCACCGAGATCAGCTGTGGCATGACGTTGCCCTCAAGAGCAGAGACAGCTGCTTTCATGGCAACAGCGACGAGACCCGGAGATTGCCCGATCGAGATGCCTTTCAGGCCGTCGGCAGAATACTTGGCGATGGCCTTGCGGTAACCGTTCTCGGATTCGCCGGCGACCGGGACCCAGGGATGGCCTGCATCCATGAGCGCCTGGATCACACCATTGGAACCGCCCTGTCCGACGACAGCCTCGAATTCGCCGTGAACCGCGATGGCGTCAGCGACGACCTTCTGAGTCGTGCCGTCATCCCAGTTGCCGACCACCGAGACCATTTCCCAGTCGCCGCCGTCTGCCTTGAAGACCTCGTTGATACCGATGGAGCGGTCGCGGTCGACCGAGTTGCCAGGCAGGCCGCGGACTTCAAGGATCTTGCCCGAAGTCACGCCCTTTGCCTTGAGTTCGTCCAGGGCAAACTGCGCCCACATCTGGCCCATCTGCAACTGGTCTTCGTTGACTTGCATCACCGCGTCGGTATCGAGCACATTGTCGAACGGGACGAGCACGACATCATTTTTGTCGGCAAGCCGGATAACCCGGTCAAAGCCTTCCGGCGCGACCGCAATCGTCACGATAGCGTTGTAGCCCTGATTGATGAAATCCTCGATCGCGCCCAGCTGTGCCGGAGCATCGGTGCCGGTCGAGACGACCTTGAATTCGGCAATCTTGTCCTTCATCGACGGGTCTTCGGCAAAAGCCTTGGCTGTCTTGATCATCTGAATACGCCAGCCATTGCCGACAAAACCATTGACCACGGCAATCTTGTAAGGGCCTTCTTGGGCCGTCCATTGCATGTATTTGGTATCCGCATCCCATGGCGCGAAACACTCCGGATTCGCGCCAGGACCGGACACGACTTCAGGGCCGGCCAGCGTCAGGCTGGTGGACATCATCAAGCCCATGATTGCGGTTGAAATAACTGTTCCCAGTTTCATGTCAGTTCCTCCTTCTGCGGTGCTTCATCGCACCCTCCCAGATGCCACGATGTGTGACGATCATCTCCTCAGTTCGCCGGCAGTCTCCCGCCGCGGCTTTTATGTTGGCAGCTTCACAGCTTCGAAATGGCGGAAACCGGCGTCCAGATGCGATTTCATCTTGTACTGGTAGGCCGTCCGGTCCCGCCGCTCGAGCGTCTCCAGGATTTCGGCATGCTCCGAGTATGTGACGGTCGAGAAGGTCTGGACGGTTTTCGCCTTCAGCATGATTTTCATGATCACCGGCTTCATGATCTTGTAGACGTCGAGGATCGCCTTGTTCCCCATCACCGCCACAAGCCGTGTGTGAAAGCGGAAGTCGATTTCCGACGCGTCGACAGCCGTTTTGGCATTCAGGAATTCCTCGTTCACCTGATGCAAATCGGCAATGTCCTCCGGCGTCACCCTGTCAAACAACTGCTCGAAGGAGGCCACTTCGAGCAAACTTCGAAATCCCTGAATGTCGACAAACGTCTCCCGCGACACTTCGAGTGTGTTGAAGGCGAAGAGGTCGAATGCGCGCGCCATCCGCTCGTCAATGAGGATGGCGCCGACTTTTGGGCGAACCTTGACGACCCCGTAGGTCTTGAGGATGCGCATGGCCTCGCGCACCGTATTGCGGCCTGCATGGAAACGCTCGCACAACTCTTTCTCGGTCGGGAGGCTGTCACCCACTTTCAATCCGTCTTCCGAAATCAGCGTCCGGATGTGATCAACCAGTTCATCGACTGCGGAGGCTTTTGACTCCTCACCGAAGGCCTCCTTGGTCACCGGAGTGACTGGAACAGCTTCATTGCTTGCGTCAGGCTTTTTAGGAGGCAGGGCAGTCAATCTGAAATTCCCAATTGTTGGACAAATAGAAGTTAGCGGGACACGATTAATGAAGTCAATAGAGGAAAAGGCGATTTCAGGGTGGGTTTCCTGTTCAATCATCCTACAAATTGACAGCAATCCTGAAGGCGGGCTCAAGCTTCAATTTTCTTGTTTAAAAAAACCGTCCAGACGGTATGTTGCGATCATGATGGCCACAAAACCCCACCGCAAGAACAACCCCGCAGCCCTGCGCCTCAAGCTTCTTGACTGCGCGGCCAAGCTGATTGTCGATCATGGCTTGCAGTCGCTGACGCTGGAAAGCGTGGCGCGCGAAGCCGGCGTGAGCAAAGGCGGCCTGCTTCACCACTACAGCGGAAAAGACGCCCTGATCGGCGGCTTGTTCGAAATGGTGGTCGAGTGGTTTGATATCCAGGTGGACGCAGCTATTGATCGAGACGAAACCAGACCGGCACGGTTCTCGAAGGCCTATCTGCAGGTCATTGCAAACATGGACATGTCGGTGCCTGCGGAAAAGCACCTCTCGGTGCTGATCCTGATGCTCAGTTCCGATCCGCACTATTGCGCCCGCTGGAACGCCTGGGTTGACGAACGCCTGCAACAGCACAGCCAAACCGATGCCTCGCCGATGGCCCGTACCCTGCGTCTGGCGGCTGATGGGCTGTGGTTGTCGGATCTTGGCGGCGGTCCGGATTCCGATCCGTCGATACGCCGCGCCATCCTGCAGTTTCTTGAAACAATCGACACCGGTCATACGACCAAACGACCACACCCCGGCAAAGGAGGGCAATGACATGCCATGGCTGTTTCTTGGTATTGCGATTACTGGCGAAGTCATCGGCACCACGGCTCTCAAAGCCTCCCACGGTTTCACCAAATGGGGGTATGGTGGTCTTTCGGTGGTGAGTTACGCCGTGTCATTTTACTTCCTTGCAATCATCCTCAAGACGATCCCGATCGGAATTGCCTATGCAATATGGTCGGGCGCCGGCGTCGCCCTGGTCACCTTCATCGGTGTGGTTCTGCTCGGCCAGAAACTGGATCTTTACGCCTATCTCGGCATCGCTCTGATTGTCGCCGGCGTGCTTGTGCTCAACCTGCTTTCGACGTCAGCCACGCATTGACCGCGCACCAGCAGCCGGGACCGGGCTGAATGCCCCAAATGACACCGGCCCAAGAGCATTCTCGTGCTCCGGGATAGGCTCATGATTGTTAGCCGGATACGAGTATTATACAATTGCCACGATCCTTGACATATGACTAGTATGGAGACATTGTCGATCTGAATAAGGGAGACATCTGTGCGCAACGAACGTTCAACCGAAGACATCGCCATGGGAATCCGCAGACGGGTGTTCGAGCACTCCATGCGAAACAATGGCGGTTATCTCAGCCAGGCCTGTTCAGCGGCTGAACAATTGGCGTTTCTGTACAATGAGGGCCTCAATCTGGGCGAGCCGGTGTTGCCCGCAGTGCCCAGGCCCTTCGCCGGAGTGCCTTCCGCCGATAATCCCGACTATGTGACCGGGGCTGGCTACAACGGTCCTTTCGAGCCGCAATATGACCGCCTGTTCATAGCACCGGCGCATTATGCGCTGGTCGCCTATGCGACGCTGATCGAGACCGGCCGCATGGACGCCGAAGGCCTCGAAATGTTCAACAAGGACGGCTCTTCCGTCGAGATGATCGGCGCAGAACATTCTCCCGGTATGGAGGTTCACAACGGCACGCTGGGCATAGGCCTGTCGACCGGCGCTGGCCTCGCCTATGGCCGCAAGCGCCGCGGCGAAACCGGTCAGACCTGTGTCTTCATGTCCGATGGCGAAGTGCAGGAGGGTCAGACCTGGGAAGCGGTTCAGGCTGCCGCCCATCACGGCATCGACAATCTCTGGGCGCTGATGGATGTCAATGACCAGCAGTGCGATGGCGCCATGGATTCAGTCATGGAAGTTCGCGATATTGCCACCAAGTTCCGGTCCTTCGGTGCGGTCTGTGTGGAAATCGACGCCCATGACCTCGAGGCCATGCGTCAGGCGAAGGCCGAGCCGCATGAAGGCCAGCCGCTGATCATCCTGGCGCGCTCATCTCCTACCAAGGGCATGAGCTTCCTGCAAAAACGCTTTCCCCGGCTGCATTATGTGCGCTTCAAATCCGAAGAGGAGCGGGCCGAGATGAATATCTCGATCGCCGCCGAACTCGGCATCGACCCAATCGAACTGGAGACGCACTGATGGTTGAGATGGTCAGTCGCCCTTACGCCTCTGCATTCGAGGCCTTTGCGATCAAGAATCCCGACGTCCTGTGCCTGTCAGCCGACCTGACATCATCTTGCGAGATTGATGGCTTCCGTGACCGGCATCCGGACCAGTTCCTATCGCTCGGCATGGCCGAGCAGAACATGATGAGCTTCGCCGGCGGGCTTGGGCTCGCCGGCTACCGGCCGTTCCTGCATTCCTTCGGCGTGTTCCTCTATCGCCGTCCCTATGACCAGCTGATGGCGTCGGTCGCCTATCCGCGCCGCAAGGTGCGGCTCATGGGCTTCCTGCCCGGCATCACCACGCCCGGCGGCATGACCCACCAGGCCATTGAAGATATTGCCGTGATGCGTTCGATCCCCAACATGTCGATCCTTGAAACCGGTGATGCAACCGAAGTCGAGAGCATCTGCGAGGCTGCCGACTCGATTGATGGCCCGGTCTATTGCCGGGTTCTGCGTGGTTCGGTGCCGCGCCTTTTCGACAGCCCGATCAAGGTTGGCGAGATGCGTGAGCTCTCAACCGGCGCAGATGTTCTGGTGGTGACCTCCGGCATTGCCACCGAGGAAGCGCTGCGCGCCCGCGACGCGCTGTCCAATGCCGGTGTCTCCATCAGACACCTCCACATCCACACCATCAAGCCGTTCAATGGTCAGGCGCTGCTCGACCATATCAGTTCGGTTTCCAAGGGCGTCGTGGTTTTGGAGAACCATGTGATCACCGGCGGCGTCGGATCGCTGGTTGCCGAAATCATGGCCGACAATGGTGTCGGCAAGCCGCTGGTGCGGCTCGGCCTCAATGATACTTATGCGCATGGCGGCTCGCGTGGCTACCTGATGAAGCATTACGGTCTCGACGCCGGAGCGCTGGTGCGCGGCATTGAGCGCGTGATGGGCATTTCGACAGGCATTGATGAGGAAGCCCTCTCCACTGCCCGGGTTGATGCGGTGCATTCCGCCGTCAAGGCAGAGGCTCTCTAGAGATGGTGGATGATACCCGTTTCCGTGTCCGCTACCGGCTTCTTGCGGACAGCCCGCAGGAGGCCGATCAACGTGCGCTCGGCATTGCGCTTGAGCAGACTGTCGAGATCCCTGGTGACATCGTGCCCGCGGGCTATATCAGCGACGAGATTGTCGGTCAGATCGAGGATATTCGTCCGCTGTCCGGAAATGCCTATGAGGCTGAGATCTCCTACAGTCCCGATAGCGCCGGTGACGAGGTCATCCAGCTGTTCAACGTGATTTTCGGCAATTCCTCGATACAGCAGAACATCCGGGTGGTCGGTTTCGAGCCGGGAAAGGTGATCCGCGAGCGTTTCACCGGACCGCGCTTCGGCATTGAAGGAATTCGCGCCCGCTCCGGAAGAGCCAAGGGCGGGCTGATCTCGCCGGTGATCAAGCCGCAGGGCTCCAGCGTCAAACAGCTCGCCGAGATTGCTTCCAAATGCACATTGGGCGGTGCCGACATCATCAAGGATGATCACGGCCTCGCCAACCAGAAGATGGCGCCGTACAGCGACCGCTTAAAAGCCGTCAGTGCAGCGGTGGCGGATGCCAATGCAAAAACCGGCAGCTCGGCGCTCTACTTTGTCAATGTGACGGGCCATACCGGCTCCCCGGTGGATGAAGCCTTCCAGGCCAAGGAAGCGGGCGCCGCCGGTGTTCTGCTGATGCCGGGCCTGATGGGCTTCGGTGTTGTCCAGGCGCTGGCACGGGATCCGTCTTTTGATCTGCCGATCATGACTCACCCGAGCTTCACCGGCCCCTATGTGCTGACGCCTGAAACAGGTGTGTCGCACGCGCTGATGTATGGTGTGTTCCAGCGTCTGGCCGGTGCTGACATCTCGGTATTCCCGAATGTCGGCGGCCGTTTCGGCTTCAGCGTCGAGGAATGTCTCTCCATCGCCCAGGCCTGCCGTGATCCCGAGGGAATCGGCCGGACCATGATGCCGAGCCCTGGCGGTGGCATGAGCGTTGAACGTGCCGGCGACATGGTGTCGATGTATGGCGAAGACGTTGTCTTCCTGCTCGGTGGAAGCCTGCTGCGGGCCGGCGATGCTATCGGCGATGCAGTTCGCGCCATGCGTGACGCAATCGACGGCTTGAACACGGATTGATCAATCCAGCTCTGACCCTGAAGACTAGGGGGTTCGGTCGAAAGACCGGCCCTTTTTTGTCAGGTTGCAGGATCCAGAACCATCGCGGAGGCCAACAGCAGCGATGGGCTCACAAAAAAGGCCGCATTCGAAAATGCGGCCTTTTCCATCCTGGGAGGATGTTGGGTATTAGCGTGCCGGCAGCGGCATCCAGTCGGTCATGGCGACATCGGCATGCGCGAACTGAGGCATGCTGGCCGACAGCTCGTCCATGTTCTTGATGTCTTTCTCGACCAGGAAGGACTGCGTGATCAGGGTCGGCGGCACCACAACCTGGGCATCAAGCTCACCACCGGTCAGCATGATGGCCAAAGCGCGCACCGAGACTTCGCCGACAACGGCCGGGTTGGTGGCAACGGTGGCTGCCCATGCGCTGTCAGGCTCGCGCATGGCTGAAATGTCGGCGGTTGAAACGTCAGCCGAGTAGATCTTCACGTCCTGCGACAGGCCGGCTTCATCAACGGCGATTTTCACGCCCTTGGCAAATTCGTCAAAGGGAGCGAAGAACACCGAGATGTCTGGGTTTGCCTGCAGGACCGAGCGGGCCTGGTTCGCATTGGAGTTTGCAATCGGGTTGTCGAGCGTACCCATCTGCGCAGCTTCGACGATGCCCGGATTGGCTTCCTTGACTTCTTCCCACGCAACATGACGACGATCAAGCGGTGCAATACCCGGCACGTAGACGTAACCGGCTTTCCACTCTGTGCCGTTGTCCTTGATCGCCTGTTCCAGCGCCAGTTTGCCCAGCAGGTAGTCCGACTGCTCGATCTGCGGGATCGCTTTGTTCTTGACGTCGACATCGAAGGCAACGACCTTGATGCCAGCGTCGATGGCGCGCTGTGCAGCTTCCTGCATGGATTCGGTCAGTCCGTGCTGGATGATGATGCCATCAACGCCCAGTGCAATCGCCTGATCGACCATATCGGCCTGCAAGGCCGCATCCTGGCGGCTGTCGAGGACCCGGAGATCGACACCCAGTGCTTCAGCCTGCTTCTCAACGCCCGAAAGATAGGCCTGGAAGAAGTCGCCGGTCGAAAGATAGCGAACCAGCGCGATCTTCACATCGCCGGGATTGTCCAGCGGTGCAGGCATGTCTGCGGCCTGCGCGAAGCCTGCGGGTAGGGTGACGGCCGCGGCCGCGAGGCCTGCGAACAGGGCAAGTGCTTTTCTGCGTATGATCTTCATGCTGTTTTCCTCCGTTAAATATTTGGTCTTGCTTAGTGGCTGCCGGCTTTCCGGGCCGACAGCGAAAAGGTGAAGACAAGAGCGATGACCAGCACCAGGCCCTTGATGAAATCCTGGGTGTAGTAGGGCGCATTCATCATCGTCAGGCCCTGCAGCAGGATGCCGACAAACAGGGCGCCCATAGATGTGCCGAAGGCGTTGGGTTTGGCAGCGCCCAGGACAGCGAAACCGATCAATGAGGCGGCAACCGCGTCCAGCAGCAGGTTGGTGCCGGACGCAATGTCGCCGCGGCCCAGCCGGGCAGCCAGCAGCATGCCGCCAATCGAAGCCAGCACGCCGGAGATCATGTAGGCCATGATCTTGTATTTGTTGACATTGGTTCCGGTCAGGCTGGCAGCCCGCTCGTTCGAGCCGATGGCATACATCAACCGGCCGTGGCGGGTCAGTTCGAGAAACACCCAGACCAGAATGCCGATCACCACCAGAAAGATCACCGGAGCCGGCAACAGGTTCTCCAGCATGAAGTCGAAGCGGTGGCGGCCAAGCTGCAGGAACAATGGCGAGAAGGTGCCTTCTGCGGTCGAACCGTCAGGCAGGGTCATGCCCATGGCAATTGAGCGGCCTTCCGTAGGAATCCGCTGAAGCCCGACAAGCAGGAACATCATGCCGAGGGTGGCCAGAAGGTCCGGGACCTTGGTCTTGACGATCAGCAGCCCGTTGATCAGGCCGATCAACGCTCCCATGGCGAGGCAGGCGATGATCGCG
>CAXBIE010000108.1:0-14455 GCA_963975635.1 uncultured Hoeflea sp.
GCCGGCTCCGTGTGCTGCAAGGCGCCGCCTGTCGGATGCGGACATCATCCGGCGACATTCGGGCCGTGCGCGCGCTGCGCCACCCATTTTACTTGCTATCCCAGAGGCAAAGCCCGCGTGCGGCCCTCCGGATCACAAGTCACTGTCACACCCCGGCGATCCTGGCGCGCGGGCGCGTTGATTGCTGCGCATTGTCATGTCCCGCATTCGTCATCCCGTACAGTGCTCTTGCCGCGAAGCCGCAAGTTTGAGACACTCTATGAGAGTGGCGCCCCGGCGCGTTGCGCATCCTTGTGATGGTGCCTGCAACAGCGGCCGGACAACCGGCGCCCCGGGAGGATCATAAGATGCTGAGCAGATCTCGCCTTATCGCCATCTTTGCGGCCGCCACATCCGTTCTGGCCATCGCGGGCCCGGCCTATGCCACGGTGTCGATCTCCTGTGCTGACATGAAGTTCGATTCGAGCATCGACATCGTGCTGGGCGCGGGTCCGGTGCCCAATGTCTTTTCGGTCTCCATGTCCGTCGGCGGGCGGGACTTCACCACGGCGCCGGGCCAGCCCGGAGAGCGCGTCGACATTGCCCAGGCTTTCGATGACGGCGAGATTTTCCGGATCGATCTGGTCGATCCGCAGGTGACAAGGCGCGTGGCGGCCATCCGCCTGCTGCGCGCCGATCACGACACCATGCCGTTGCAGATCGGCATCCTGCAAATCGAAGATGATCCGCCAGTCGGCATTTCCTGCGAAGGTCCCTGACCGGCCCGGAACCCGCACGGCTGAGTCCGGTGGGGCAGGCGGCCAGCCTGCAATGAAGGGCTATTCCGCCTTCTTCACATAGGCCGACATCAAGGCTGCCATCCGCGCATTGCGGATTGCAGACGTGTTCTCACCCATCACCACGCCGACCACCGACTTGCCCTGGTGCCGGACCGAGGTGGCAAGGTTGAAGCCCGAAGCCCGCGTGTAGCCGGTCTTCAAGCCGTCGGCGCCGGGGATCATGTCAAGCGCCTTGTTGTGACCCTTGATGGTGCGCCCCGCCACGGTGACTTCCTTCTGCCGGAAATAGCCGTAGTAATGCGGAAACGTGCGTCTGAGCGCGATCGACAGGACCGCCATGTCCCGGGCTGTTGTCACCTGATCGCTGTCGGGCAGGCCTGATGCGTTCTTGAACACGGTGCGCGTCATCCCCAGCGACCGCGCCTTGGCGGTCATCATCTGGGCGAAGCGGTCTTCCGAACCGCCGCCGAGGAATTCGGCCGTCGCAGTGGCCACGTCATTGGCGGATTTGACCACCAGCACCCGGATCGCGGTGTCGACCGGAATCGTCTGCCCCGGCCTCAATCCGAGCTTCGAGGGCGGGCGTGCTGCGGCATTGCGCGAGACGGGGATCAGGTCGGTCCGGTTGACGCGGCCCTCGTCCATCGCTTCAAACAGCATGTAAAGCGTCATCATCTTGGTCAGCGAAGCCGGGTAGCGCAAGTCGTTGACATTGGCGCCATAGAGCATCTTGCCGCTCTTGGCGTCGACCACGATTGCCGCATATTTCTCCGTCGTCGGTGCCACCGGCGCGACCGCGTCTTCAATCGATCCGCCCGACGAGGCGCAGCCCGCGACGATCGCCGCGACGGCAATGGAGATCAGTGAAATACGGCAATGGCGCCACGCGCCTGCAATCAGCCCGGTCAAGTCCAGCTCCCGTTTACAACCCGCCAATTGATTACCGTCTGCACGCGATTCCTGCAAGGGTAGCGGGCAATCCGGCCATTTCGCCGGCTTTCACCGTGCCGGCGCGGTTGCGCCATATCCGGGCTTGCTGATAAGGGGAGGGCCGAACGGAGTAACTCGTCCCATGGCATCACCGCGATCCAAACGCCCCCTCGATCATCTCGTGCTGCCTGTCGAGGATCTCGACATCGCACGCGCCCGGCATTCCGCCCTGGGCTTTACCGTCGCCGCCGATGCGCGTCATCCCTTCGGCACTGAAAACGCCTGCGTCTTCTTCGCTGACGGCAGCTATCTCGAGCCGCTCGGAATCGCCCAGCGCGAGGAGTGCGAAGCGGCTGCGCGCCAGGGCAATGTCTTCGTCGCCCGCGATCAGGCCTACCGCTTCCGCCGCGGCGGCAATGGCTTCTCCGCAGTCGTGGTCGGCTCGCCCGACGGCGACGCCGATCATGCCCGCTTCGTCGAGCTCGGCATGTCCGGCGGCGAGATGCTGGAATTTTCCCGGCCGATGAAAATGCCGGATGGCTCGGAGGCAACGGCAAGCTTCAAGCTGTCCTTCGCCGCCGATCTGCGCACCCCGGATTTCTTCGGCTTTGCCGTCGAGCGCATCAATGTGCCCGCCGCCGACCGTTCGGTGCTGACGACCCATGAAAACGGCGTGACCGGAATTGCCGAAGTCATCCTGTCGGAACCCAACCCGACCGATTTCCAGTATTTCATTCAGGAGCTTGCCTGCAATCGCGAGGTCGAGGCCAATTCCTTCGGCATGTCGATCGAGCTCGAGGGCGCCATGATCACGGTGTACAACAAGGCGGGGATGGAAACCCATCTCGGCGTCACGGTTCCCTCGCGCGAGCGCGGCCTGACCGGCCGGGCCGTGGTCTACAAGGTCGGTGATCTGGCGGCCGTGGCGGCGCTGCTTTTGAAAAACGGCGTGACCGTCCGCCAGGTGGCGGGAAAGCTGATCATTGATCCGGCGCCGGGCCAGGGCGCCTATTACTGTTTTGAGGAAATCCGATGAGCGCTCCCAACGCAATTGTCACTGCCGGCACGGCACGCTTCGGCAATCATCTGCCGCTGACGCTGATTGCCGGTCCCTGCCAAATGGAAAGCCGCGATCACGCCTTCCAGATTGCCGGAAGCCTCAAGGAAATCTGTGGCAGGCTCGGTATCGGACTGGTCTACAAATCCTCCTTCGACAAGGCCAACCGCACCTCGCTGTCCGGCACGCGCGGGCTTGGTCTCGACAAGGCGCTGGCGGTCTTTGCCGACATCAAGGCCGAGCTTGGCCTGCCGGTGATCACCGATGTCCACACCGAGGCGCAATGCGGCACGGTTGCCGAGGTGGTCGACATCCTGCAGATCCCGGCCTTCCTCTGCCGCCAGACAGATCTGTTGATCGCCGCGGCCAACACCGGCAAGGTGATCAACATCAAGAAGGGCCAGTTCCTGGCGCCCTGGGACATGAAGAATGTCCTGGCCAAGGTCACCGAAAGCGGCAATCCAAACGTGCTGCTCACCGAACGCGGCGCCTCCTTCGGCTACAACACGCTGGTCAGCGACATGCGCTCGCTGCCGATCATGGCTGCGTTTGGCGCGCCGGTGGTCTTTGACGCCACCCATTCGGTGCAGCAGCCCGGCGGCCAGGGCGGCTCCTCCGGCGGTCAGCGCGAATTTGTCGAAACACTGGCCCGCGCCGCCGTCGCTGTCGGTGTCGCGGCCCTGTTCATCGAGACCCATGAAGATCCCGACAACGCGCCATCCGACGGCCCCAATATGGTTCCGCTCAAGGATATGCCGCGCCTGCTCGAAACCCTGATGGCCTTCGACGCGGTCGCCAAGCGCTAGGCCAAACAGCAAGTTGATTTACGGCATCCCGCAAGTGGGGGAGGCGGGAACAAAGTGGCAAACCAAACAAAGAGGGGGCTGGAATGACATCGGCGCACCGCATTATTCCCCCGGCGCTTCAAGGCGTCTATGACAATTGGCACTTTGCCCCTGCGGTCGTGGCGGACGGGCTGATTTTTTGTTCGGGCATCATCGGCACCAGTCCCGACGGCGACCCTCCCGCCAAAAACGGGCTCGCGGGAGCCCAGGCGGCAACGGCTGAGGCATCGAGCGAACTGGTTGCCTTGGTGGCGGTACGAGACCCCGAAGCGCAGTTTGCCACCGCCTTTGAAGCCCTGCGCGCAATCCTTCAGGCCGCTGGCGCCGATTTGTCTGATCTGGTTGAAATCACGACCTATCACGTCGACATGTCCCGTCATATGGCGACCTTCATGCAGGTTAAAGACCGCTACATTCTGTCCCCTTACCCCGCCTGGACCGCGATCGGAGTGTCCGAACTCATCGTCCCTGGCGGATTGATGGAAATTCGCGCTGTGGCAAAAGCCCCGCAATCCGGATCCCGCTGAGAAATCCTTGATCTGCACGAAAAAGGCCGCCGGTTTTTCCCCGGCGGCCTTTCTCGTTCTATCCTGCAGTTTCGATGAGATCAGAACTCGCTCCAGTTTTCCTCTCTGCGCGCCGTGGCCGCGCCGCCGCCGCGTCCAAAGGCCGAGGCGACCTTGGCACCCAGCGCCCGCGCCGGAGACTGCGCCGGTCTGGACGCGGCGTTGGCGGCAGCGGGTGCGGACCGGCTTGCGCCGCCGCCGGTGTTGAAGCGCCGTACCAGGCTTTCGAGCCGGACCGCTTCGCCCGACAGGCCCTGGGTGGCGGCATTGGTTTGCTCCACCATCGCCGCGTTTTGCTGGGTGGTCTGGTCCATCTGGTTGATCGCCGCGTTGATTTCGGCCAGCGCGGTGGACTGCTCGCGCGCCCCGGTGACGATCGACTGGATCAGGTCGTTGATCTTGCTCACCTGGCCCTCGATCTCGGTCAGCGAGGTGCCGGTCTCGTTGACCAGCGTCACACCGGTGCCGACCTGGGTCGACGAGGTGTCGATCAGCGTCTTGATTTCCTTGGCCGCCGTGGCCGAGCGTCCGGCCAGTTCGCGCACTTCCTGGGCGACCACGGCAAAGCCCTTGCCGGCTTCACCGGCGCGCGCCGCCTCGACGCCGGCATTGAGCGCCAGCAGATTGGTCTGGAAGGCGATGTCGTCGATCACCGAGATGATCTGGCTGATCTGCTTGGACGATTCCTCGATCTTGTCCATGGCCGAGATGGCGTTCTTGACAACGGTGCCTGATTTCTCAGCGCCCGCCTTGGCCGAACCGACCATGGTGCTGGCTTCCTCGGCGCGTTGCGACGAGCTCTTCACCGTCGAGGTGATCTCGTCGAGCGCTGCCGCGGTTTCCTCAAGCGAGGCTGCCTGCTGCTCGGTGCGCTTGGACAGATCATCCGACGATGCGCCAATTTCGGAAGAGGCAAGGCGCACGGATTCGGTGGTCGAGGAGATTTCGTCAATGGTAGCGGCGAGGGCACTGATTGAGGCGTTGAATTCAGTCTTGAGCTTCTCATATTCCGGCGCGAAGGGTTCATTGATGCGATAGGCAAGATCGCCGGCGGAGAGATGCTCCAGACCCGCTGTCACTGCGTCTATGACGCGGACCCGCGCAGCATCTTCCTCTGCCTTTTTCTCGGCGATTTCAGCTTCCTGCCGCTGCTTCTCCGCCTGTTCGCTTTCGGCCTTCTGGCGCGCACTGCTGCGCTCGATCGCTGTTTGCCGGAAATGGGCGACCGATTGTGCCATTTCGCCGATTTCGTCCGTGCGGTCCGCATAAGGCACATCCATGGAGTAATCGCCTGTCGCAAGACGTCCCATGTAATCCTTCATCGCGGTCAGCGGTACGATGGCGCGTTGCCGGAACAGGAACAGGCCGCCCAGCAGCAAGGCCATGGACAGGATGTTTGTGGCCAGCGAAATGCCCGAGAACAGCGAACCTTCGGTGCTCGCCAGCTCCTCTGCGCTGTCGCGATAGGCCTTGGCGTCTGCGGCCAATTCATCAACGGCCGCCTCATTGTCGTGAAACGCGGTGTAGAGCGCGCCAAGGGCAATGGTGCTTGCGGTCGTGTCGCCGGCAAGCACCACAGGCAGGAATTGCTCATCCATCACCGCCCAATAGGTGTCGGCCTTGACCAGCACATTGTCGCGCAGCTTGGCATAGAGATCCTTGTTAAGGTCGGTCTGGCTCCAGTGGTCACGCCGTTCCCGGTAATCCGCCCTCAATGCGTCGATCTTGGCCTTGTTCTTTTCCGTGATCGTCGGATGCACGACCATCTCGTTGGCCAGCATGTAGGATTCCACAACGTAGAGCGGCGGCGGCGAGATGTCGGAGACCAAATCCTTGCCAAGGGCAATGTCGTGATAAACCACGCCGTTGATCTTCAACTCATCAAAAATGTATTTCTTCAGCATGATGGAGCCGAGAAGGCCGGTAGAAACAACAATGCCGAGAATAATCAAGGTGCGTTGAATGGATAAATGCATAATGTGATTCCGATTGTCTTCGATTGGCTGCGATCATTATTCACGGGCATGCGAAGCATCATGCAATCGATCCACCTGACGGTGGCCAGTTACCCAAAGTCAACAGGCAGTTAAGCGACGCGTGGTTACTAAAAGCTGAATCAGGTGTTAACGCCGCAGGGCCAGTTTTAGCCTCGGATCAAGGCTTCGCCGGTAGACTGCATGTTTGGATCTGGGAGCTGAAATCGCTCCCGATTAGCCTGAAAAGCCGATAAATAGGGAATATGTAGGCGATAGCCGCATTCAATAGATCCCTAAAATATGAGGGTTTTCGGGCCTTGAAATGATTAACGCGCGCAAATTATATTCCTAAAATACCTGAAAATTTAGGGGTAACTGCAGCTTTGACATGCGGATGCAGAGATCCGGTCCGGCTTTGCGCGACCGGGCGGAGCGGCTGTAATCAGCATGTGGCGATGCCCGGAGGGGTGATGCGTCTTCCAATCGATGTACCTCGCCATGCGGCTGAGGCTTTCCGGCGCAGTGCCGCAATTGATTTTTCAGCGCAGTGCGGTAAGACGGCGCAGAAGCTTTCAGGCCAGCGCCACCAATCAAAAGGAACCAGACCATGACCGCCATTATCGATATTGTCGGACGGGAAATCCTCGACAGCCGCGGCAATCCCACGGTGGAAGTCGACGTCCATCTCGAAGACGGCTCCATGGGCCGCGCAATGGTGCCGTCGGGGGCCTCCACCGGGGCGCATGAAGCGGTTGAATTGCGCGACGGCGGCAGCCGTTATCTTGGCAAGGGTGTGGAAAAGGCGGTCGCCGCCGTCAATGGTCCGCTCTGCGACAATATCTGCGGCATGGATGCCGAGGGCCAGATCGCGCTCGACAAGGCAATGATCGCGCTCGACGGCTCGGCCAACAAGGGCAATCTCGGCGCCAACGCCATTCTCGGTGTTTCGCTGGCCGCGGCCCGCGCCGCCGCGCAGTCGAGCGGTCTGCCGCTCTACCGCTATGTCGGTGGCGCCAATGCACGGCTGCTGCCGGTGCCGATGATGAACATCATCAATGGCGGGGCGCACGCCGACAACCCGATCGATTTTCAGGAATTCATGATCATGCCGGTCGGCGTGGAAACCTTCCGCGACGCTGTTCGCATGGGGTCCGAGGTCTTCCATACGCTGAAGAAGGAGCTTTCGGCAGGCGGTTACAACACCAATGTCGGCGATGAGGGCGGGTTTGCTCCCGACCTCAAGAGCGCGCCGGATGCGCTCGACTTCATCATGAAGTCGATCGAGAAGGCAGGCTACCGCCCCGGCGAGGACATTCACCTGGCGCTCGACTGCGCTGCGACCGAGTTCTTCAGGGACGGCAAGTATCAGCTGGACGGCGAAGGCCGGGCGCTCGAGCCCGAAGCGATGGCCGATTACCTGGCCGAACTGCAGGCAAAATACCCGATCATCTCGATCGAGGATGGCATGGGCGAAGACGACTGGGACGGCTGGAAGTCGCTCACCGACAAGATCGGCGACCGCTGCCAGCTGGTTGGCGATGATCTGTTCGTCACCAACTCCGCACGCCTGCGCGACGGCATCAAGATGGGCGTCGCCAATTCGATCCTGGTCAAGGTCAACCAGATCGGCACCTTGTCGGAAACCCTCGATGCGGTCGAGACCGCCCACAAGGCGCGCTACACGGCGGTGATGAGCCACCGCTCGGGCGAAACCGAGGATTCGACCATTGCCGACCTGGCCGTCGCCACCAATTGCGGACAGATCAAGACCGGCTCGCTGTCGCGCTCCGACCGTCTGGCCAAGTACAATCAGCTGATCCGCATCGAGGAAGAGCTCGGCGTTGAAGCAGGTTACGCGGGAGCCTCCGTGCTGCGCGGTTAAGCGCACAGCCGCTTCGGCTGGCGAAGATATCGATCGACAGGAGCCCGCGCGAAAGTGCGGGCTTTTTGTTTGCACTGCGGCAATTCGCAGGATCGGCTAACGCTATATTAAGTATGCTCCGGCATGTTGATCCCTTCGCAGGGGTAAGGCGTTTTTTCGAATGCGGACACAGTTTAAAAAGAAGCGTTTCTGGAGCCGCTGGGTCGTTCCGGTGCTGTCGGTAGCTTGTTTCAGCTATTTCGGGTTTCATTCATGGTCGGGTGCTTACGGTTTGAATTCAGCCGAAGCGCTTGAGATCCGCCGTGCCGAATTGTCGGAACGGCTTGCAACCTTGACCGAACGCAGGCAACATCTCGAACGCAAGGTTCTGTTGTTGAGCGACGGCGCTGTTGAGGCTGACATGCTTGATGAGCGGGCGCGGTTCCTGTTGAACGTCGCCCGTGAGGACGAGGTCGTGTATTTCAACTGATTCCAGCGATTAACCGGCCTTCGGTTAACATTAATATTGCATAATAAAATCAATCTATTAGGCCGAATATCAGCTATGCGTTTATGAGCTTGCTGATCCCCGCCATTTTCCCTATGGTCAATCAACGAGACCATTGGGAGGATGAGATGGCTACACGTAAAAGCGCCACTGCCGCATCCCGCAAGAAGCCGGCTGAAAAGAGCGGCTTGAGCGGCGGGATTACCGACTTCGACAAGGCAACCGAGCTTGAAGCCTATCGCGAGATGCTTCTCATCCGCCGATTCGAGGAAAAAGCCGGCCAGCTCTACGGCATGGGCTTCATCGGTGGTTTCTGTCACCTCTATATCGGCCAGGAAGCTGTCGTTGTCGGCATGCAGATGGCGCTCAAGGATGGCGATCAGGTCATCACCGGCTACCGTGACCACGGCCACATGCTGGCAACCGGCATGGAAGCCCGCGGCGTGATGGCGGAACTGACCGGCCGCAAGGGAGGCTACTCCCACGGCAAGGGCGGTTCGATGCACATGTTCTCCAAGGAGAAGAACTTCTACGGCGGTCACGGCATCGTCGGCGCCCAGGTGTCGCTCGGCACAGGTCTGGCGTTCGCCAACAAGTATCGCGGCAACGACAATGTTTCGGTCGCCTATTTCGGCGATGGCGCGGCCAACCAGGGCCAGGTCTACGAAAGCTTCAACATGGCAGCGCTCTGGAAGCTGCCGGTGATCTACATCGTCGAGAACAACCGCTACGCCATGGGCACATCAACGGCGCGCTCCTCGGCCCAGTCGAATTTTTCCCTGCGCGGCAATTCCTTCGGCATTCCCGGCCATCAGGTTGATGGCATGGATGTCCGTGCCGTTCACGCTGCCGCCGTGGAAGCCGTTGAGCATTGCCGCTCCGGCAAGGGGCCGATCATTCTCGAAATGCTGACCTACCGCTATCGCGGGCACTCGATGTCCGACCCGGCGAAATACCGCTCCAAGGACGAAGTGCAGAAAATGCGCTCCGAGCATGATCCGATCGAGCAGGTCAAGGCGCGTATCCTCGAACTCAAGCACGCCAGTGAAGATGACCTCAAGGGCATCGACAAGAAGGTGCGGGATGTCGTGGCGGATTCAGCCGACTTCGCCCAGAACAATCCGGAGCCGGATGCATCCGAGCTCTACACCGACATTCTGCTGTAAGGGGAGGGACCACCATGCCGATTGATATCCTGATGCCTGCGCTGTCCCCCACAATGGAAGAGGGCACGCTGTCGAAATGGCTCAAAAACGAAGGCGACAAGGTCGCTTCCGGCGATGTGCTGGCTGAAATTGAAACCGACAAGGCAACCATGGAAGTGGAAGCCATCGATGAAGGCGTGCTCGGCAAGATCGTCGTTCCCGCCGGCACCGAAAACGTCAAGGTCAACGCCGTCATCGCGGTGATCCTGGAAGAGGGCGAGAGCGCCTCCGACATCGGGTCTGCGAAACAGGCCGATGCCGCGCCCGCGCCGGCCGCCGAGGCTCCGGCCGAAGCCGAGCCGTCAAAACCTGCTCCGGTTCCCGCTGAGCCGGTGGCAAATGTCGCGGCTTCCGATCCGTCGATCCCCGAAGGCACCGAAATGGTGCCGACCACGGTGCGCGAAGCTTTGCGTGACGCCATGGCCGAGGAAATGCGCGCCAACGAGGACGTCTTCCTGATGGGCGAGGAAGTGGCCGAGTACCAGGGCGCCTACAAGATTTCGCAGGGGTTGCTGCAGGAATTCGGCGCCAAGCGGGTGGTTGACACCCCGATCACCGAGCACGGCTTCACCGGTGTCGGTGTTGGCGCTGCAATGGCCGGTCTTCGTCCGATCGTCGAGTTCATGACCTTCAACTTCGCCATGCAGGCGATCGACCAGATCATCAACTCGGCTGCCAAGACGCTCTATATGTCCGGTGGCCAGATGGGTGCGCCGATCGTCTTCCGCGGCGCCAATGGTGCGGCTGCCCGCGTCGGCGCCCAGCACTCGCAATGCTATGCCGCCTGGTACAGCGCCATTCCCGGCCTCAAGGTGGTGATGCCCTATTCGGCAGCCGACGCCAAGGGTCTGCTCAAGGCCGCGATCCGCGACCCCAATCCGGTGGTGTTCCTGGAAAACGAGATTCTCTACGGCCAGACATTCGATGTGCCCAAGCTTGATGATTTCGTCCTGCCCATCGGCAAGGCGCGGATTCACAAGCAGGGCAAGGACGCCACCATCGTCTCCTTCGGCATCGGCATGAGCTACGCCGTCAAGGCGATTGAGGAGCTCTCCAAGCTCGGCATCGACGTGGAACTGATCGATCTGCGCACCATCCGTCCGATGGATCTGCCGACCGTGATCGAAAGCGTGAAGAAGACCGGCCGTCTGGTCACCGTCGAGGAAGGCTACCCGCAGTCCTCGGTCGGCACCGAGATCGCCACGCGCGTTCAGCAGCAGGCCTTTGATTATCTCGACGCGCCGATCATCACCATCGCGGGCAAGGATGTTCCCATGCCCTACGCCGCAAATCTCGAGAAACTCGCGCTGCCCAACGTGGCCGAGATTATCGACGCGGTCAAAGCCGTCACCTACACGGCCTAACGGGAGGACTGTCAGATGCCTATCAACATCACAATGCCCGCCCTGTCGCCAACCATGGAAGAGGGCAACCTCGCCAAATGGCTGGTCAAGGAAGGTGACAAGGTCGGCCCCGGCGATGTGATCGCCGAGATCGAGACCGACAAGGCGACGATGGAAGTCGAAGCTGTCGATGAAGGCACGGTCGCCAAACTCGTGGTCGCCGCCGGCACCGAAGGCGTCAAGGTCAATGCCCTGATCGCCATTCTCGCGGGCGAAGGCGAAAGCGTCGAGGATGCCGCCAAGGGCGGCGGCGATGCTGCCCCGGCGCCAGCTGAAGCTCCTAATGCAGAAGCGCCGAAGCAGGAAGCCGAAAAGCCTGCGGCAGCGTCCGATCCGGCCGCCAGCCTCGACAAGCCGATCCGTGACCAGAACCCCGCAACGCCGTCACCGGCACCGGCAACGCAATCGGGGGAACGCGTGTTTTCCTCACCGCTGGCCCGCCGCATCGCCAAGGATGCCGGCGTCGACGTGGCGCAGATTTCCGGCTCCGGCCCGCATGGCCGTGTGGTCAAGAAGGACGTCGAGGCAGCCATCGCGTCGGGCACCGGCAAGTCGCCTGCCGCCTCGGCCGCGGCACCCCAGGCGGCTGCCGCACCCGCCGCAGCGCCGAGGGGCATGTCGGACGATGCCGTGCTCAAGAACTTCGCCGAAGGCTCATACGAGCTGGTCAAGCACGACGGCATGCGCAAGACCATTGCCCGTCGCCTGCAGGAATCCAAGCAGACCATCCCGCATTTCTACGTCACCGTCGATTGCGAACTCGATGCGCTGCTCAAGCTCCGTTCCGAGCTCAACAAGTCGGCCCCGGTCAAGGATGACAAGCCGGCCTACAAGCTTTCGGTCAATGACATGGTGATCAAGGCGCTGGCGCTGGCACTGCGTGATGTGCCCAATGCTAATGTCTCCTGGACCGACGAGAACATGGTGATGCACAAGCATTCCGATGTCGGCGTCGCCGTCTCGATTCCCGGTGGCCTGATCACGCCGATCATCCGCTCGGCTGAACTCAAGACCCTCTCGGCAATCTCGGGTGAGATGAAGGATCTTGGCAAGCGCGCCAAGGACCGCAAGCTCAAGCCCGAGGAATATCAGGGCGGCACCAGCTCGGTCTCGAACATGGGCATGATGGGCGTCAAGGATTTTGCCGCCGTCATCAACCCGCCGCATGCGACCATTCTGGCCGTCGGTGCGGGCGAACAGCGCGCGGTCGTCAAGGATGGCGCACTGGCTGTGGCCACCGTGATGAGCGTCACCCTGTCGACCGATCACCGTGCCGTTGACGGTGCGCTCGGCGCCGAACTGCTGGCCGCCTTCAAGGGCTACATCGAAAACCCGATGGGAATGCTGGTCTGAGAACTGCCGCGAGCAACACTGTCTCGATCAACATTGAAGGACGCGTGATATGGCTGGCAATGGTGTGAGTGAAGGTTTCAGCGGAACCTGGAAGTGGATGGCGGCTCTGGCGGTGATCTGCATCGTCGGCGGGTTCATGGCGCTGTTCAATCCGTTCGGCGCGACCATTTTCGCCGTCACGCTCGCCGGGTGGGTGTTCCTCCTTCAGGGTGTGCTGCAGGTGATGCATGCCTTCCGCGTGCGTGACTGGTCCGGTTTCATCTGGTCGCTCGGCATCGGTGTGCTGTCGCTGCTGGTGGGGATCGTGCTGGTGGTTGATCCGCTGGCCGGCGCCATTCCGCTGACATTGCTGGTGGCGGTGCTGTTCCTGGCCACTGGCGTGGCCAAGACCATGTTCGCTCTGTCATTGCGCCCCGATTCCGGCTGGGTCTGGGTGCTGGCCTCCGGGCTGGTATCGCTGCTGCTCGGTGTGATGATCCTTGCCGGATTGCCGGCGACGGCGACGACCATTCTGGGGCTGTTGCTTGGGATCGAGCTGGTCTCCAACGGTGTGCTGTTCCTGTTCGTGGCGTTGGGCTTGCGCAAGCTTCTGCAGGACTAAAGTCGCGCGGATGACTTTTCGACAGGCGCGCACCATATTTGAGGGCGTAGCTTCAGTCACAAGGAGGATATCATGACCGAACCGAAAGACATGATCATTCCGATGCTCAAGGAAATGCGCGCTGAAATGAAAACCGGGTTCGACGAGGTTGAGAAGCGTTTTGACCATGTCGACAAGCGCCTCGAAACCATTGAAGGCCGGCAGAAAAGCTTCAACACCGCGCTGACTGCCGACACCATGTTGACCAGACTGGTAACCGGGGACTTCGAGGAGCGGATTGGTGCGCTGGAGAAGAAGGTCGACCAATTGATCAAGGGTAACTGAACATGCTTCGCCATCCGGTGCCTCCCCAGACAATCCACTCACGTGATTGCGGAAAGCCATGAAAACCGTTCTGTGCTACGGCGACTCGCTGACCTGGGGCTATGATCCGGAAAACCGGGCCCGGCACGCGCTTGAAGACCGCTGGCCCTCGGTGCTGGCGGCATCGCTTGGTGAAGGCGTGCATGTAATGGCCGACGGGCTCAATGGCCGCACCACGGCGTTTGACGATTACACGGCTGACTGCGACCGCAACGGCACACGCACGCTGCCGACCGCGCTGCATGTCCATGCGCCGCTTGATCTGGTCATCATCATGCTCGGCTCGAATGACATGAAGCCGCAGATCGCCGGCACGGCGCATGCGGCGTCCAGGGGCATGCGCCGTTTGCTGGATCTGATCCGGTTGCATGGCTGGCCGATGGAGCAGGACCTGCCGCAAATCCTGGTGGTCTCGCCGCCGCCGCTGGTGGAAACGGCTGACCCGGATTTCGCCGCCATGTTCGAGGGTGGAGTGGTGGAATCAGCAATGCTGGCGTCATTTTATGCCGATCTCGCCGATGAGACCGGTGCGGGATTTTTCGATGCCGGGTCGGTGGCCAGGTGCTCCTCCATCGACGGCGTGCATCTGGATGCCAGGAACACCCGCGCGATTGGCCGCGGACTTGCGCCCGTGGCACGGTTGCTGCTGGGCCACTAATTTCAAGCAATTGACCAGGGTCAAGGAGAACAAGGACATAGGGGAGATAGTCTGAAGTCATCACCAAACCAACGAGGAGATGATTGATGGCCCATACACCCCACGAACTGGCGGAGGAATTTCCCGAGCACGTTGAGAAAATGCACGAAATGAAACAGGGCGACGCCCATTTCGCCAAGCTTTTCGATGCCTATCACGACGTCAACCGGGCCATTCACCGCGCTGAAACCGATGTAGAGCCGACAGATGATTTCAACATGGAATCGATGCGCAAGGAGCGCCTGAAGCTCAAGGACGAAATCTACGGGATGCTGGCGGGATAAACCGCTTCCGGCCTGCTCCCGCCACCC
>CAXBIE010000109.1:0-14374 GCA_963975635.1 uncultured Hoeflea sp.
TTGCCCTGACCTCCGTCGAGGGTGTCGTCGCCACCACGCCCGGTCAGCGTGTCGTGCGTGTTGAGACCGGTGATGGTGTCGTTGGCGGCAGTGCCCGCTTGGTCGATGACCATCTGACGGACCTCAGAAATCGTCCAGCTCGTTCCATCGCCGAAGGTGATCTTTTCAATACCACTCTCATGAAAGTCGTCGAGGGTATCCTTTATGTAGATCGAACCGGCGTCTCCAGCCCCTGGCATACTCTCGCCAATGTTGATGGTGAGATCGGTCCCGGTCTTCAGCAGTGTCACATCGGCGGCATTGATATCACTGAAAACCAATCGATCGTTGATGCCATCCCACTGGCCATCGGTGATGGTGTCGTTGCCGTCACCACGGGCATAAATATAGGTGTCGCTGCCACCTCCACCGTTCAAGGCATCATCACCTGCTCCGCCGGTAATGAGGTCCTCACCACTGGTTCCATCGATGATGTCATCACCGGGAGTACTCGTGCTATCCAGCAGCATTGCCGCAACATCACCAATTGTCCAAAGCGTGCCGTCTGCAAACACAAACTCCTCAATGCCTGCGTCATTGGTGTTGTTTGCGCCGCCCAAGACCAGAATAGATCCTGCATCGCCTGCGCCAGGTGCGCTTTCGGCGATGACGATGGTCAAGTCGGCGCCGTTTCTCACCAGCGTCACGTCGCCCGGATTGATGTCGGTGAACACCAACTGATCAGCCGTGCCGCCATAGTCGGCAATCTCCGAGATCGTGTCATTGCCGTCACCACGAGCATAGACATAGGTGTCGTTGCCCTGGCCACCGTCGAGGGTGTCGTCGCCACCAAGCCCGGTCAGCGTGTCGTGCGTGTTGAACCCAGTGATGGTGTCGTTGGCTGCTGTGCCCGCCTGGTCGATGACCATCTGCCGGACCTCAGAAATCGTCCAGCTCGTTCCATCGCCGAAGGTGATCTTTTCAATACCGCGCTCACGATAGGAATCGAGCGTCGACTTGATGAGGACAGAACCGGCATCGCCCGCACCAGGTGCGCTTTCGGCGATGATGATAGTCAGATCAACACCGTTTCTCACCAGTGTGACATCGCCCGGATTGATATCGGTAAAAACCAGCTGATCGGCCGTACCCCGATAGTCAACGATCTCAGAGATCGTGTCATTGCCGTCACCACGAGCATAGACATAGGTGTCGTTGCCACCTCCACCGTTCAAGGCGTCATCGCCTCCTCTGCCAGTAATGAGGTTTTCACCACTGGTTCCATCGATGATGTCGTCGCCAGGAGTGCCCATGCCATCCAGCATCATTTCAATGACATCGCCAATTGCCCAAACCGAGCCGTCTGCAAACACGAACTCCTCAATGCCGGCATCGTGAGTGTTGCTAATGCCACCAAGGACAAGGACAGATCCCTGATCTCCAGCACCGGCACTACTCTCTAGGATTACGATTTTTAGATCATTCCCGTTTCGGGCCAACGAGACATCGTTTAAATTGATGCCCTCCAGTACCAATCTGTCAGCGGCTCCACGCAAAATGCCGGTTTCGTCGATAACATCGTTCCCTCCACCCCTGCTGTAATGAAAGGTGTCGTTTCCAGCAAAGCCGACCAATGTCTCGTCAGCGGACGTACCCGTCAGCAAAATATCGCGAATTAGTTCAGGCGTCCAAATTGTGCCATCGGCGAACAAGATCTCTTCGACACCAGCTTCGTGAAGATTGTGCAGCTGACTCTTGAGGAAAATCGAACCAGAATCGCCTGCGCCGGGTGAACTTTCGGAGATCAGAACGGTCAGGTCATGATCGCTGCGAAGAAGGGTCACATCTTCTATATTAATATTCTCTAATACAAGCTTATCCGCGTCACCTCGCAGCACACTCTTGCTCTCATCAATCGTATCATTGCCGTCACCGCGCTCATAAAAATAGGTATCATTGTGTGACGTTGAAAAGAGTTCCTCATCTTCAGATGTACTGTAATGATTGGTTATTATCTCAAATATTTGATCACTATCCAGAATTGTCCCATCCGCGAAGTGAAACTCTTCAACCCTAAACCATTCATACGAAAATTCGTCATTTATAGTCAGAGAATCTTGTCCGTTTACATGGGAAATAGTAAGAGTTGAGAATTCTCCGAAGAAGTCGAGATCTTCAAGACTGATCCCCTCGCCAAACTCCACGATATCAAACTGGTCATGCCCAACGTATCCCCAACCATCGGATATCGTGTCGTGACCATAGCCGACATCAAATCTGTAGATGTCACTTCCTTGAGACCCATTCAGGAGGTCGTTGCCGAGACCGCCGTCGATGATCTCGCCGTATTCCGAGCCATCAATAACATCATCCCCGTCTGTGCCAATCAACGGCAATGTAATCGGGGCGAAATCATCAAATGTGAGCTCGGTTCCATCAGCAAACTCAAACAGGTCCACCGCCACCCATGGTGAATCGCCAATTGGCGGTCGCACGAACTGGTTCTGAAGAGTGATTGTCTCCTGAGTGTCGGCTATTGTGAAAATGAGATCAAAGGTTGTTCGGGAGATCAACAGATCGGACAAATTGAGGTCGATGAATACCAGCTTGTCAGAGTTTGGTGTCAGGACACTGACACCAAGGGCTTCGACGATCGTGTCGTGGCCATAGCCGCGACCAAAAATGTAGGTGTCACTGTTGCCGCCACCTTCGAGGATATCGTTGCCGGCTCCACCATCCAGAACGTCCGCGATCGAGAACCCGATGATGTGATCGTCTCCGTCCGTTGCGCTCTCATCAAGGATCCGCTGGGCAATATTTGAGGCGGTCCAGACGACATCAGAACCGTCCGAGAAGACAAATTCTTCTATACGGTCAAAGAAGACGGCGCCGTAGACGCCCGTTTCGGTATAATAATATTGGTTTTGCAGCGTCAGCGTATCATCTGTTCCAGCTATCTGGATGACGATAGAATCCGCGTCGCCTTCCACACGGATAAACAGAATATCATCGGCGCTCACATCGGAACGGAAAAGCACTCTGTCGGTATCGGTCGACAGGATATTCGTCAGATTGTCTTCGATGACATCCTGACCATAGCCGCGCCCAAACACGTAAGTGTCGGACTGGTTACCCCCCGAAACGTAGTCATTGCCCTTGCCAGCATCGAGAAAATCTTCGCGGTTCATCCCGTAGAGCTGGTCATCGCCGTCGGTCGAGTATGTGCGAAGTACCAGATTGGCGAACTGATCGTGGGACAGGCTTGTTCCGTCATCGAACGTGAACAAATCGATGCGGTTCTGATACCAATCGCCGAAAATACCAGTATAGGTTGCCGAAAACTGGCCCTGAATAAGGACTTCATCATCGGGATTGTCGTTGAAGCGAATTGTGATGTCATTGGAAGCCCCGTCACGAACGAAAACGAGATCATTCGTACGAATGCCATCTAGGAACTGCAACATATCCTGATCGTTCCGGAAGGCGTTGTCTTCAAGGTCGATGATTGTGTCTTTTCCATCGCCGCGCCCAAAACGATAAATATCCGTATCCCCGCCGCCTTTAAGTATGTCGTCGCCACCTCCACCTTGTAGAACATCGATGTCTGGAGTTCCCTCAATCGTGGTTGAGGCGTCATCGATCTTGGAGACATTCTCGGCAATATCGACCTTGTTCCAAAGAGAGCCGTCGGCAAAAATGATTTGGTTGACGCCATAATCGAACGACGCGTCCGAAATCGTTGGTCCCGGCCAACGGCCTTCAAACTGGTTGGTAACGGTGAGTGAATGGCCAGTGATCAGGTCCGTCAGAATCAGGTCCAGCCCCACCCGGGTTGCCTCGATATCCGTAGCGTTGTGAGCGGAGAACCGGAGGGTATCAACGTCGGATCCCAAAGCTCCGTCGTTGTCGTAGATGGTTGTCGAGCCAAAGTCGCGCCCGATGATGTAATTGTCGACCCCGGCGCCGCCGCTGACCGTCGTCTCTCCGCCATCAATCAAGAGAATATCATGGCCAGACGTTCCGGTAAGTTCCCCTGTGCCGGCAACAAGGATCTCGGCTGGAACGCCGAATGCCTGCGCAAACTCCAGAGCGGTAATGCCACCTGGCTCTTGCTCCACGGCGCTGACGATATTCTGCAGCAAGAAGGCATAGCTGACCTGCTTGGCCGAACTACCGCGTGAAAAATCGGCGAGGAAGACATCAAAAAACGGCTTCCAGGTTTCCAGCGTGGCGACAGGGTTGGCACCAGCTTCAGCTTCACCGAGAATGCTGCCAAATACAGCGGACAGCTGCTGGCCTTCGACGATCTGGAACTGATCCGCAGCGGCATCATAGGCAACGCTTTCGAAGTGATACGACAGCGGTCCGCTCTGCACAGCCAACCGGACGGAAAGTGAATTGAGCGTGCCTTCCATTCGCGAAAGGAATTCGGTGACGGCAGCATAGCCGCTTGAGGCGGATTCCGGCTGCACAAAGAACGGCTCGAGAGATTCGCCAATCAAACGCTCATAGAATGCGAAGTCTTCGCTCGCGATGAAACTCAACCCGAAGTCCGATGGCAGCGCATGGTCGGCAGCATTGTTCAGTGCCTGCGACCATGACGTCGCGCTTGGATGATAGACCCGAACATAGCCGCTCGCAGTGCTGTATTCGATGTAGCTCGCAGTGCTGCCACTGCCATCCTGCGTCGATCCGTTGACAATCGTTGTACCGGCACCGTCCCCGAGGTCCTGTATCAGCGCGATCAGATCAGTGCGGTCGTCAACCGCAGAACCGAGGCCGCCGCCAACAGATACGATCACGCCGGATGCGAAAGCAAACCGCGCTTCAGGCGCGGATTCATCGGCATAAGTTTCGAAAGTCGTTCCCGAACCGGAATAGCCCCAGACATAATCGACAACGTCGCCACTGGCATTCTTGACGATGATGAGATCATCATAAGAGGTCTGGGAGACCGTACCCGTGGTCACCTGGCCGTTGATCTTGATCGGAGACCCTTCTGCCCATGCGGTCAGAATCGGACGGATTTCCTGTCGCAGGGTTGCAAGATCATTGCTGACAAGATTTGCCGTCGCGGCCCGAACCGCGGTCTCGCTGTCGGGGACCAGACTCATGGCTTCATGAAGAGACACCAGCGTGCCGTAACCCTTCAGGTCGGCAAGATCACTCACCGAAGTCGAAACTGTAATCGGTTGGCCAACATAGTTCGTGTTCTGGTTTTCGATATGGAACGAGACATCAGCAATGTCGCGAACAGTGCCATCGCTCATGGTATAGCTGGATGTCTGGTCAATGGAATTGCCGTTCACCAATTGAGCATTGCCGGCCGGCCCGGCTGCGGGAAGGTTGATCGACGCAATATCCCAATCGGCCACGGATTTCAGTTCGCCGATATCGGTGATGTGGTTGCCGTTTGCATCCTGCCAGATCAAAAGCGTGTCGAAGGTGTCGGATGCATCGATGTCGCCATCGCCATCGAAATCGGCCAGTCCGTTGTCGCCTGCATCGATGATCCCGTCGCCATTTCCGTCGAGCGTGGACAGAGCGGAAAATCCGGTCTGATTGCCGCCACCGAACAGCTCCGCGGCGCTGGTGATCTTGCCGTCGCCGTCAAGATCACGCGCCAGAAGCCCATCATCCTCACCGGCAAAGCCTGTTGCCTCTGCGTAGAGATCATCATCGGTGTCAAAGCGCGATTTGGAATGGTCGAGCGCCGTCAGCTCGATACCATCGCCATCGAGATCGAGAACCAGCGGATCGGTGTTGCCGAAGCTGGCTTCGCCTGTGATGGCTTTCATCTTATAGCCGAGGATCTCGAAAAGCCCCGCCCCAATGAAGGAAGCCATACCCTGGTCTTCAAGCGTGAGATCCAGCAGACGCGATGACGTGATGGTGTATTCGATGAGATTGATATTGCCCGCCCCCTGGGCCCAGCTTTCGCCTGCTCCATAGGTCGCGGCCCAGTTGAGAACATACATGGTCGCGGCTTGTGTCTGCAGCTGGCCATTTTCATCGACAGTCGTCACCCGCCAGAACTCGTTCGAGATGACTAGCTCGCCAGCGTCGTTCAAGCCGTAACTTGTGCCGTAGGGCCCCCAGGCCCGCGGATCCTCGGATGCAGAATTGCGGGTCCCGCCATAAAGGGTAAGAACGCCGGCCAGGGTGATGCGATCGGTATCGCTCAAATCGCTGATGGCCACGCCATTGGACAGCCAGATCTTGTCGTTGCCCTTTCCCGTTTCGATGATGGAGCCAAACTCCGCTCCGATGAGAACATCGTCGTGGTCTGTCAGCTTGATCCGGTCCGCTCCAACAATTTGCAGCGCATCGTTGTAGCCCAGCAAGCCATTCGCGGTGTAATCAACGACAGTCAGAAGTTCCTGTTCCCAACCGTCCAGCTGGAGGACGCCTTCCAATGCCCCAACCTGATCATGTTCCGAAGTGGAGCCCTTGAGATAGTTGATGCCGTGGCTCAAGCCGGAGTAATCGGCGACATCGACCTTCGTCATGAAAGCGTCCGGTGAAAGCGATTCACCCGGTTGCAGTTCAGACTCAATGCGCCCCGAGCCGCCCATGTCGACAATAATGGGAGCTGAAAGCGCCTCTTCGGTGACGATGAAAGTGTCCGGCCTATCGGTCAGTTCGATCTTCTCGATGCCGATCAGCAGATCGGTTTCCGTTGTGCCGGTGTTCAGGTTTTGAAGACTGATCGCCAAACCTTCGGAATCGAGGAAAGTTTCGGCTTTGAGATCCGTGATCTTGACGCCTTCCGGGGCGATTTCGCCGCTTCCGGCAACTTCCTCCGCCGAATATCGCACGGTATCGGTATCCGTCAGCCCCTGTAGCCAGTCCTTGAAAGAGGCAGACAGACCCTGGCCGATATCGCCTCCCACAAAAACATCATCATAGCCAGTAACCGACGGATCGGCGGAGTGTTCCGTGTCGATGTTGATCCGGTCGACAATGACATCCGAGCCATCGCCGGCAACGATGAAGTCGCGGCCGCCGCGCAATTCGATCACATCGTCGCCCGACGCGGAGAAGATCAGATCATTGCCCTTCGTCGTGGTGATGGTCTCGCCCTGATCGCTGCCGACATACATGTCGACATGGACATTGCTACCACCACCGCTCGTGACGTCATATGCTCTCTCGCTCAGCGTCACATCGATCACGTCGGAAAGCGTGCGCAAATGTATACGGTCGATGGCCTGACGGTCCGTCGCCTCCCATCCTGCCTGGGCGATAACATCGAGCGCGGCGAGATCGATTTGCGGGAATGGCAGCAGCCAGTCCAGACTGGATTGGAGGTCTGTTGCCTGCTGGAAGAAATAAGTCAGCAGCAGATCCGCATCGATCGCCGTCAGCTTGTCCGCAGCACTGTCGTAGACGCCGCCGGTAGCGAGCATATCGCGCCACAGCACCGATGAGAGATCCAGCGCCAGCGTGTCGCTGTCCGCTGATAGGCCGACCACCCCCTCAAGAGGGTTCAACCCGTCGATCGCAGCAGCGGCGCCTGCTTGCTCAACCTTGTTGATCGCAAGTGCGCCGGAATACTGCACCGCGATCCTGACAAGCAGGGACCGTATGCTGGTCGTGTCAAAACTTAAGGGAAAAAGCTCGGCATCGAGAAACGGATTACGGTTCTCATTGCCGAAGACTGTCCCGATCTCGTTTAGATCATCAAACATTGCCCGGATGCCGGTGTCGCCAAAGACGCGTGTGCCTTCGTCAATTGCGGAGTAGGCGATGGCCTTCAGGACACCTGCCGCGAAGTCTTGATCGTTGATGTTCTTGCCGGAAAGAGAGGTAGCGCCTGCCGCCAACGCAACTTCGTCGGTAAACAGCGAAGACAGGAAATCGTTCGCCACGCCCGCCGTTGTCCAATGCAAACCCTCGGCTCCGCCGTGGTCGACCGCCCACTCTTCGCCAAATTTTAGTGTAACGAGCAACGCCTGACTGTGCCGTGCAAAGTTGCTGTCGAAGAGGTCACCGGGAAACCAGCTGGAATCCCAGTCATAGGTCGACAACATGGTGGGATTGATGTTGGCTTCCGCTGCGAGCTGTCCGCCCGCGATCATGCCGCCGAAATGGGCAACGAAAGGTCCCAGAGTGGGGCCGGCGAAAAATCCCAGAATTCCACCAAGAGCAAGAGCGTATGAGCCATCCCGCAACCCCGTATTAACTTCGCCCTCGACATTATAGGCCGAATAATCAGCAAAGCTGGGCATATGCATGCCGAGTTGTGCAAGCACATCCGCATCAAGCTCGTCATACGTGATTCCTAGCGCGATGGCTCTTTCCTCTGCCACGCGGGAAATCTCCGCAAGCGCTGCAGCGCCAAACGGCATATGATCAAAACCAACCCCCTCAGCACCGGTAATGAGCGAAATATAACCGGCCAGTCCGCCGCCAAGCGAATGGCCGGTGACGATGACGCCGTCGCCTGCACCTGCGTCAAAAGCCGAGAAGTTAGCATCGCCATCGCCGACAACGGATTCGAAGAAATCGATTGAAAGACCGCCCTGGGAAGCTTGCGGAAATCCAGCACCTAACGTCCAGCCATTCCAGAAATCGCTGCCCTCCGCCAGCGGATTGGGATTGTCCGTGCCGCGATAGGAGATGACGGTTTCGCCGTTCCACTGATAGGCAACCGCGTAGAAGCCGGACTCTTGCCAATTCTGGTATGTGGCATCATCAACATAGGTGTCGCGAGCTTCCACCGCGGCATATCCTATGCTGTTGTCTTCCAGCATTATTCCTGCATCATAGCCGCGATTGTAAGAATCCATCGAAAGTATAGCCATGAACAGGTCTTGAGAGATCGTCATTTCTTTCTCCATAGATTGCCGCTAATGAAATCTAGATGACCAACATTCTGTTCAGGCGTTCGATCTTTAGCCAAACGAGGTTTTTCATCAGGGGGAATTAAGTATCGCGTTTCATAAAACCACCCCAGCACCGCCTCCACCCGGCCCCTGGTCACCGGCTCGTCGGTGATCGCAAGCGTGATCGAAGAGAGCGCGTAGCCGGGGCCGAAATGGGCTGCGAGATCGCCGGGCTCGACGCGGGCAACGCTCGCCGGGTCATCGATGTCGGCGAAGGTAACCAGCAGCGGGTAAGCCTCGGGCGGCAGGACAAGTGGCTCTTTCAGTCCGACAATGGCCCGGCTGTTGTCCTTCATGCTGGCGCCGCGGCCATCCTTGTTGCGGAGCTGGTAGAGAAGCTTGCTGTCCATGCCCTTGAGCAGCGCAAACAGATAGCGCCCGTTGCCGAGCTTCACCACGGGAGCTTCGCCAGTCAGTTTGAAGCCGCCGCCCCTTGCATCGCCCACGATGAAGGGAATGCCGCCGCTCCAGGAGACTTCCATGACGCTTGCGCCTGACACTTCGCCATTCGGGGTTGCGACCGTGACCGTGACTTTCTGGTGCCAGCTGACATCGTCGCCGCAGCCTGCCAGCAAACAGGCCGCGACAGCGAGACCAAAAGCTCGCGAAACCAGCGTCATGCGGCCAGCCTTTCGGATCGCGTTGGCCAATGTCCCGCAGAGCTGCATGCAATTCGCAACCCATTTGAGGCCTCTGCATGCAAACGCGCAGACGGTAGACATGATCGGGTGAGAAGCGGAGAGCTTGCTGTCTTCACCGGCACATCCTCAATTCAGCGCCTGCGGCGGCGTTTCGCCTTCGGTCTTGCCGGCCTGCGTCAGCTTTTTCAGAACCTCGGGATCAACCAGTTGCGCGACAAGCGGATGAATGTTCAGCGACTGGGTCTTGGCGATCTGGTTGAAGCTGGTGAGCACGGCGGTCGCCAGATCGCGGGTCGGCGCGATGACATCCAGCAGCCAGACCTTGTCACCGCTTTTCCAGTCCGCAGCCTTGAGCCGCACCGGGAAGCCGCCGGCCTTGATCTGTTCCTTGATGTTGGCCTCGACCTCACCGGAAACGCTGGCCCAGATGGCAATCGCCGCCGGAGCCAGGGCCGCCTTGGGATCTGCGTCCTCGGCCGGCTTCGGCGAGGCGATGGCGATACAATCACGCACCAGCGGATCGATGACGAGATGCGCCAGATCCGCCAGCGACTGGTGCCGGTAGCGCGGCACCGAGCTCATCGCCAGAACCACCTGCCCGAAGGAGGAATGCACCTGTGCCTTGACGCCGGCAATCTTGGCAAGCGCCTCCGGTGACAGCTTCGACAGATCAGGGCTCTCGGTGTTCGGTTCGCTCATTCAAAATATCCTCAAATCAATAAATCAACGCTATACGTTGCAGCCTTCTTGCGAGCTGGCCCAAAAGCCCTCGCCCGCGCCCACGCCAGGCAAAAGCCAAACAGCTAAGCCCGACTCATGAAGCGCTCACGACTACAACCTGAACACGAGCACGAAACAGAATTGTGAAGCAACTCCTGCATTTTAGGGGAAATTAACAATTGATGAATTTTGGCAGTAAAAGAAAACGAGGGCGGGATTTCCCGACAGGCTTTCCGCACCAGTCTGAAACAAGCCATCACGCCAGGATTGCGCCTGTCGCCAGCTTCGGGCGGAGCGGAGACTTGACGCGGGCACGAAAGCGACCGAACCCTCGGAAACACCAGCTCGGGTTTGTCTTACCCGTGTCCTAAACCACAAATTTCCTCGCCCTGAGCGTCCGAACCTTGCCGTCTTTATCCGAGGCGATTTCGAACCTGACGCGCTCGAACCGCATGATCATTTCGAGTATTGCAAAGCGTGCCGCAGGTTCATTCATTTCCCATGCGTGATCGGTCATGAGCTGAAGAGCCCGGTCAAATCCTGCTCTGTAGCCACGCCCAAATATCACGGGCGTCAGTGAGAACTTGAGATCCTTGGTGTCGAGCACATACCCCCGAAACCGCCAATCACTGTCGCTGAGTTTTTTCCGGGCTTCGCCTTTCGCGCTGCGGAGCTCCCACAATTCGGTGGCGATGCAGTCAGCCACCATGAAGAGCGCCAGGATCGGAGCTTCGTCACGTGTCAGTGCCTTGGTGTAACGCTCCGTTGCACACTGAATATCGCGCAAGGCCATTCTGTAGCCACGGAGGAATGGGGATATGCTCGTCATTTCGCACCTATGCTATGTCTGTACGGGCTCCCAGTACGCGCCGTGACGGACAGAGCATTTGCGTGGCAATGCGTCGTCAATGCGTCCTGCTCTTTTGAAGGGGCAAATGGACATTGAGGCCTTGTAGGGCCTTGACCTAGAACCTCTACCCGAGGTGCTGGAGACTTTACTGGACAACCGTTGGGCGACTGATCACCAATGACGGTTCACCTTCTCACCCGTCGAAATAGGCGTTGCAATCGGTCAGCGATGTCGCGGTCACTGGAGACCTTACTGGCGAGAGAATCCCGCAGCAGCTCTGCACATCCGTCGGCCAAAAGCTCCATCTGTGCGCGGGCTTCCTGAAAAGGTGGAGTGACCCACCCGCGTGGTTTTGGCCGACCTAAGGATGCCCAGGCTGCGTAGGTTGCCTTCAGCAATTCCCGCTTGGTCAGTCTTCCAAGGCGGGAGAGATCCATGATGATCTCAATATTCGATTTCTCGAAGCGGTCAGGCAAACCGTGGTTGAAAAACTGAGCCATCAACATTGCCGATCCACCCTTGGAAGCTTCAGATGAAGGCTCATCGGTCACCATCTCGGGCCCAAGGAGCCGCTCTTCGAGTGCTGCCTGTAGAATGTAGAGATCCCGCCTGGCGCAGTTGGAAAGGACAATCTTCAACTCTGCCTCGTCCCATGGTCCGTGGACTTTGAAGCCAACCCCCGGGATCACTTCAATGTCATCGGGATGCGGCAGGACTGTATTCGGATCCTTTCCCTCGCTGCTGGCACGGTCGAGCAGCTTCTGTTGATGGGTCTTCAGACGATTTCCAAATTCCACATCCTCATCGATCTCTCGCTGATTGATCCGCTGCGCCAGGATAATCTCGTTGACAGCATTGCTAAGCGCATGAACCGAACCGTTGGCCGCCACCTGTAGAAGCTTGCGGGTGACCACCTGTTCGATCGACACTTCTTGCTGGCGGCCTTCACTGGCGATCGTGACTTTGCGCCCGGCCTCATCGAGCAAAGACTTTTGCAGCGGAGTGAGGCCCGGCAGGGTGACTTTATGCGTCGCCTTGCGCGACTTGTTTCTCTTGACCGCCATCACCGGTCTCCTTCAGCCAAAGCAGAGACCGCAGAGCTGTCGGCAATTGAACGGAAGGTACCGGTTATGCCAGTATTCTGATGGCCTATTTCTTCCTTGCCAAGGCGATCCGCCATCACGTCAGCAAAGACTTTACCGGTCTCTGCCAAGCGAGCCTGATCTCCGGTCAGCCGCTCGAACCGGCGGATGATGGTGTCGCAATAGTGCGGATCGATCTCGATCTGTCGGGCAAGGCGGCCGCACTGGTCTGCGGCAATCAGCGTCGAGCCGGATCCTCCAAAGACATCGAGGATGATGTCCCCGCGCCGAGAGCAATCCTTGATGGCATCCGCAATCAGCGCCACCGGTTTGACCGTAGGATGCATGGCGAGTTCTTCATCGCGGGCGGCTCCGAGGGAGCTGATTCCCGGATAGTCCCAGACATTGGTTCGATATCGTCCTGTGTCACCAAGACCGAAGGTGTTGATGTGCGGAGCCGTGCCCTTCTTGAAGACAAAGACCAGCTCATGCTTGGAACGATAGAACGAGCCCATCCCCCCATTGGTCTTGTTCCAGACGCACAGGTTCTTCAGCTCCGAGAAGACGGCATGGCCGGCTGCCAGCACCTCACGCATGTGGCGCCAGTCCATGCAGACAAAGGCTATCGCTCCATCCGTCAGCTGAGACGCTGCGGCCTCAAGGCTGTCCGTGAGGAACTCCGTGAACGCGGCTTCATCCATCTCACCTGACGCCAGCGCGAACTCGCGATGCCTGATCCGGCCCAGGCCAGTGACGTGACCGTCGATCGGCACATTGTAGGGCGGATCGGTGAACAGGAGCGTGGCTGACTTCCCGTCACACAGGCGCGCAACATCTGACTTCGACCGGGCATCTCCACACAGGAGGCGATGCGGGCCTAACAGCCATAGATCCCCTGCCCGCGTCACCGCAGGCCCCTGCCCGACCGGCTCGACCCGATCAAGAGCGGCATCCGTTTCCCGAGAGCTTTGTTGTTTGTCACCTATGGTGAGATCAATCTCAACTGTCGAGAATCCCAGACCCTCGATGTCGAAGTCGAGATCGATCAGACCCTGCATTTCGATTGCGAGCAGATCCCGATCCCAGCCTGCATTCTCCGCGAGCTTGTTGTCTGCGAGGATGTAGGCCCGCACCTCGTATTTCGACAGATGCGACAACCGGCGGACCGGGACTTCCTTCATCCCGATCAGCTTTGCGGCCTCCACCCGACCATGACCGGCGATGATCGTGTTGTCGTCGGCGATCAGAACCGGATTGCAGAAGCCAAAGCGGCGAATGCTGTCGGCGATCTGCCGAACCTGTTTCTTCGAGTGGGTTCTGGCATTGTTGGCATAGGGCGCGAGATCTTCGATCGCGCAGGTTTGTTCAAGGCATGCGTCTTCGCTTGGCGAATGCATCTGCATACTCCATGTCAGCACCACGAGAGCGGGTCAGGTTCTAAAGGGACTTCAAACGCTTAACTGACCGAACAATACCGGAACAGAATCAACCACTGCAACCGGTGATCAGCAGAAAGCAAAACTGTACTCCCACGTTCGTGGGATAGTTTTGTGTATTTATGGAGTTCAACTGCGGACGGGCTTTGAAGTCGTCTCGAGAAAGGCAGCGTTATTTTTGTGGGGCGCGAGGTAGGCCTGCTTCCAGTTTGTTAGAATATTTTCCCAACCAAACACAGCCTCGTTCTAGATCATGGAGCCTCTTAGCTCCTCATCGACCGGATTTCGGAACCGTATTCCGCGAATCAAACGCCGAGCAGCAACCCAAGGCGACCCCATCCCACGACAGCGCAATCTTGCTTCGTCAAAACGCAAGCTGAAGCACACTGAAAGCCGGCGGGATTTCACGAAACATCAAGCCAATCCCACCAACTCGCCCGGCAATCCCACATAACTGCAATCCGTTCCCACGAAACGACAATCGCATCCCACGAAACTGCAATCGCATCCCGCCGTTCCGCAATGAAATCGCCCAGGAACGCGGCACCACGATCGCACCGACTTCGCCTTTTAGGCCCTTCGCCTACAGCCCCCTCCCGCTCAATACTCGCCAACCCTTTGAAATTACGCATTTATCTGGGCCATCTGCAGATCGACGGTTAGCGTATCCTCCCGCTTTTCGCCACTCAAACCAAGAGACCGGTTCGCGCAGGAAAAATTGCACAGCCACTCTTTTCAAGTTTTTGATCTGATTTACTTTCTCGCTCGGATTGCGGCT
>CAXBIE010000110.1:0-14355 GCA_963975635.1 uncultured Hoeflea sp.
CATGACCTTAGCCTCAGCTAAGTCATAGATTTTGCAAGAGAGGGGGGGCGGGTTTCGGCACTGGAAACTCCCCCTCACCTGAAAAATCCATGACTTGGCGCTACGCACCAAGACCATGATTTTTTTTCCTCTCCCACAGGGTAGAGGCCACAAACGAAAAAACCCGCCGGATCGCTCCGGCGGGTTTCGTGTGTCGGACGTGTGATCCGGAAGGATCAGTCGTCGCTGTTCTGCTTCTTCAGGGCTGCGCCCAGAATGTCGCCGAGCGATGCGCCCGAGTCGGACGAGCCGAACTGTGCAACAGCCTGCTTCTCTTCGGCGATTTCCAGCGCCTTGATCGACAGACCGACCTTGCGGTCCTTCTTGGAGAAGCTGGTGACGCGGGCATCGACCGTCTGGCCGACCGAGAAACGCTCTGGGCGCTGCTCGTCACGGTCACGCGACAGGTCCGAGCGGCGGATGAACGAAGACAGGTCTTCGTGATCAACCAGAACCACTTCGAGGCCACCGTCGGTGATCGCAGTCACCTTGGCGGACACGACAGCGTTCTTGCGCAGTTCGCCGGAGGCTGCTGCATCGCCGATCGAGTCCTTGCCGAGCTGCTTGATGCCCAGCGAGATGCGTTCCTTGTCGACATCGACGTCGAGCACGACGGCCTTGACCATGTCGCCCTTGTTGAACTCCTCGATGACCTGTTCGCCTGGACGGTTCCAGTCGAGGTCGGAGAGGTGAACCATGCCGTCGACATCGCCTTCGAGGCCGATGAACAGGCCGAATTCGGTCTTGTTCTTGACTTCGCCTTCGACTTCGGTGCCGGCAGGGTGGCTCTGTGCGAACACTTCCCAAGGATTCTCGAGCGTCTGCTTGAGGCCCAGCGAAATGCGGCGCTTGTTGGGGTCGACTTCCAGAACGACAACATCGACTTCCTGCGTTGTCGACAGGATCTTGCCGGGATGCACGTTCTTCTTGGTCCAGGACATTTCCGACACGTGGATCAGGCCTTCGATGCCCGGCTCCAGCTCGACGAATGCGCCGTAGTCGGTGATGTTGGTCACGGTACCGGTGATGCGCTTGCCGGCAGGGTACTTGACGCCGATGCCATCCCACGGATCGCTTTCCAGCTGCTTCATGCCCAGCGAGATGCGGTGTGTGTCCTGGTTGATGCGGATGATCTGGACCTTGACGGTCTGGCCGATCGACAGGATCTCGGACGGATGGTTGACGCGGCGCCATGCCATGTCGGTGACGTGCAGCAGGCCGTCGATGCCGCCAAGATCAACGAACGCACCGTAATCGGTGATGTTCTTGACCATGCCTTCAACGGTCTGGCCTTCTTCGAGGTTCTGCACGATTTCCGAACGCTGTTCGGCACGGCTCTCTTCGAGCACGGTGCGGCGCGAGACCACGATGTTGCCGCGGCGCTTGTCCATTTTCAGGATTTCAAACGGCTGCGGGATGTGCATCAGCGGGGAAACGTCGCGGATCGGACGGATGTCCACCTGGCTGCGCGGCAGGAAGGCTACGGCGCCGTCCAGATCGACGGTGAAGCCGCCCTTGACCTGGTTGAAGATGACACCTTCAACACGCTCCTGCGCATTGAACTTCTCTTCCAGACGGACCCAGCTTTCCTCGCGGCGAGCCTTCTCGCGCGACAGCATGGCTTCGCCAAGTGCGTTCTCGATACGCTCGACATAGACTTCGACTTCGTCGCCGACCTTGAGCGTGCCGTCCTTTGCCTTCGCACCGAATTCCTTCAGCGGAACGCGGCCCTCGACCTTGAGACCGACGTCGATAATGGCGACGTCCTTCTCGATGGCCATCACGATGCCCTTGGCAACATAGCCTTCGGCGAGGTCCTGCGTGGCAATGGATTCGGCGAACAGGGATGCAAAATCCTCTGTCATGGTTTCAGTGTTAGACATGAATTCTCCTGGTGACCGCGTCGTCAGGGTGCGGTCGCATGCGCCTGGTTGGTGTTGTTCGGACCGGCGATGCCTGTCTGTCCTGAACCTCTTTGAGGCAGAACAAGTTCGGCGCGGGACAGGCTCGCTGGCTTTCTTCAGTGCTCGAGCGCGGCATCCACGAGACGCCGGGCGGCTTCGAACGCGGCTTCTATACCCATTTCGGTGGTATCTAGCAAGTGCGCATCGGCTGCCGGTCTGAGCGGCGAGTCGGCGCGTTCGCTGTCGCGGGCATCGCGCTTTTCGATATCCGCCTGAATGGAGGCCAGATCGGCTGATCCGCCATTGCCGGTGATTTCGTCAAACCGCCGTTTCGCCCGCACCTCGGGGGTTGCCGTCACGTAGAACTTGATCAGCGCGTCCGGGCAGACGACGGTGCCGATGTCGCGGCCGTCCAGCACGGCTCCGGGCATGGTTTGGGAGAAGCCTCGCTGCGCCTCAACCAGCGCGGTGCGCACCTGTGGCATCACCGCAACCCTGGAGGCGGCCTCGCCGATCTCGTGGGCCGAGAGCACCGAGCGGTCGAGATGGGACAGGTCGAGGCCGCCGGCGGTCCGGGCGGCCACGGCCTCGTCATCCAGCGGCAGGCCGCGATCGATCAGCGCCTTCGCCGTGGCGCGATAGGTCAGCCCGGTGTCGAGATGATTGAGCCGGTAATGCGCGGCCAGCCGGCGCGACAGGGTGCCCTTGCCGGCTGCAGCCGGGCCGTCCACCGCGATCACCAGAGGGGTCTGGTCAGATGTCATGCGTGATCCTCATTTGCCGTCTTCCGGCAGTCCGCCATAAAGCGCAACCAGCCTGGCCATGTCCGTATCCTGCTGCGCCACCAGGCCCGTATGAACGCCCTGCCGGTCGGCTACCGGACGGTTCTGGCTGACTTTCCACTTGCCCTTGAGTTCGCTGACGCTGATCTCGATGCCGACGATCCCGCGCAATTGTGCGGCGACGAAGGCCTGCGGCGCGTCATCGACTTTCCACGGTGCCGGCCGCTCCGCCTCATGCCGGTTTGTCAGTTCGGCCACTTGGCCACCAAGCCAGTCCGGCCCCTCGTGAACGCTTGCCGTGCCGCGCGCCTGAACCATCGCATAGTTCCAGGTCGGAACCACCTTGCCGTGCTCGGCCTTGGAGGCATACCAGGACGGCGTGATGTAGCTGTCAGCCCCCTGGAAAACCACCAGCACGCTGGCTCCCTCCTTGATGTGCCGCCATTGCGGATTGGCTTTCGACACATGGGCACGTAGCCGGGTGACGCCGTCCGTGACCGAGACCAGGAACGGAACCGGGTTGGCCAGCATATCGCCGCCGGATGCGGAGATCAGCAAGCCGAGCGGATGCGCTTCAATCAGCGCCCGCAACACGGCCTCGTCTTTTTCTTCAAACTGCGGCGGTGAATACATCAGGCCTGTTCCCGTGCAGCGAGGGCCGGGCGGACAATCCGGACGCCGCGCATGAATTCAATGGCAAGACCGTGCCCGCTCATTTGCGCTCGATTCCGATCGTGACGTCGTCGAGGTGACGGTAGGGGTCTCGCGTGAAAAGCGTGTCGTCGTCAAGCCAGGCCAGCAGCATGTCGAAAGCGTCAACGCCCCAGAACACCTCGTGTCCCGAGCCGCTGGCGCAGACGAAGCTCGGCACGCCGAAGACGCCGCGCGAAATCGCCTGATCGGTGTTGGCCCGCAGTGCCGCCTTGGCTGCGTCACTGCCCGCCAGCTCCAGCGGGATCCCGACCGCTTCGGCAAAGGCTGCCAGTTCGTCATCGGTGTCGGGTGCGCGGCCTTGCGAAAAGATGAAATCAAAGGCCCGGCGCACGGTGGCGAGATCCGCATCGGCGCCTGCCATCAGCCGCAATGCCTTCAGCGGGTTGAACGGATGGCGCGGCGGAAACCGCATATCGACGCCGTGTTGCCGGCCCAGAAAGACCGATTGCCGGTAGGTGTGCAGCCGCTTGGCCGAAATCTCCGCCGGACCGCGCTGGCCCCAGTGATTGAGGATGGCGCCAAACAGCACCGGCACCGGCCGCACCGAAACATCCGCCGGCAATTCGCCGAGCCGCGCAAGCGCCACATGGGCAAAGGGCGAGATCAGGTCGTAGCAAAAATCGATTGTCCGTTCTGTCATTGTTCAGCCATCTCCGCCCCGATGCCGGTCATCAAACCCATGAACTGCGGAAAACTGGTGGCGATGATCGCGCAATCATCGACCTGCACCGGGTTCTCGCTGGCAAGGCCCATGACAAGGAAGCTCATGGCGATGCGGTGGTCAAGCCAGGTGGCGACAATGGCGTCTTTGGAGACGGCGCCGAGGCCTTTTCCATCAGGGCGGCCGCGCACCGACAGCCAGTCCTCGCCTTCGGTGCAGTCGACCCCGTTGAGCTCCAGCCCGCGCGCCACGGCCGCCAGCCGGTCGCTTTCCTTGACCCGCAGCTCCGCGAGGCCCTGCATCACCGTCTCGCCCTGGGCAAAGCTCGCGGCCACGGCCAGCACCGGATATTCATCGATCATCGATGGCGCCCGCCCGGCAGGCACCCGCACGCCGCTGAGTTCCGACGACCTCACCCGCAGATCGGCGACATCCTCGCCGCCGCTCTGCCGGGCCTCGACAATCCCGATATCCGCGCCCATCTCCTGCAGCGTCAGGATCAGGCCGGTGCGCGCCGGGTTCATCAGCACATTGCGGATGACAAGATCCGATCCCGGGACAATCAGTGCGGCGACAAGCGGAAACGCCGCCGAAGACGGATCGCCCGGAACGTCAATTACCTGTCCGGTCAACCGGCCGCGGCCCTCAAGCCGGATGGTGCGCTCGCCGCCGCTGCCGGTTTCCACCTCCAGCGCCGCGCCAAAGCCGGTCAGCATTTTTTCCGTATGGTCGCGGGTCATCACCGGTTCGATGACCGTGGTGATGCCGGGAGCATTGAGGCCGGCCAGCAGCACGGCGGATTTGACCTGGGCGGACGCCATCGGCACGAGGTAGCTGATCGGGGCAGGCGTCCGCGGACCGTGCAAGGTCACCGGCAGCCGCTCGCCGGCTTCGGTCTGGACCTGAACACCCATCAGCCGCAACGGATCGAGCACGCGGCCCATCGGCCGGCTCGACAGGGACGCGTCGCCAATGAAAGTGGTCTCGAAATCGTAAGACCCCGCCAGCCCCATGGTCAGCCGGCAGCCGGTGCCGGCATTGCCGAAATCAAGCGGCGCTTCCGGCGCCAGAAGGCAGCCATTGCCGGTGCCGTTGACGATCCAGCTGTCCGCGTCCTTGCGGATTGCCGCGCCCATGGCCTGCATCGCCCTGCCGGTGGCCATAACATCCTCGCCTTCAAGCAGGCCGGCGATCCTGGTTTCCCCCGCGGCAAGCCCGCCCAGCATCAGTGACCTGTGGGAAATGGACTTGTCGCCGGGAATGCGGATATCGCCCTTCAGGGCGGGGCTTTTCGATGCCCTGGCGGGGCGACGAGGCTCTGTGGCTGGGCCCATGGGGTGGTTTCCGGCTGATCTGGACGGTTTGAAGCCGCTTCAACGGCTCGTGCGAGCGCTAAGTATCACAGCCATTGGGCAGGCGTCATCCGGCTTGCTGCGATTTTTGGCGAGAATGGCTTTGACAGCCGCGTTCAACATCATTAAGGGGTCCGGACCGCCGAAACGGGAAGGCAGATATTTCAATCTGCGCCTTCCTGCCAGTTCAAGAGGCTTCGACAGTGGCAAAACCGGAACTTGGAACAAAACGCACTTGCCCCGAATCCGGGCGCAAATTTTACGATCTGAACAAGGATCCGATCGTCTCTCCCTATACGGGCAAGACGTATCCGATCTCGTTTTTCGAAGAAACGGCGAAGATTGCCGTGATCGAAAAAGAAGAAGATGAAGAGGAAGTCGCGGAAGTCGAGGACGAATCGGCTGACGTGGAAGTCGTGTCGCTTGAAGAAGCGGACGAGGAAACCAAGACCAAGAGCAAGTCCGACGACCTGCCTGACATCGACGACGACGACGTTGAACTCGACGACGATGACGACGATGACACGTTCCTCGCCGATGACGACGATGATGATGATGACGATGTCAGCGACATCATCGGCGTCAATGACGACGACGACGATTGAGATTGCGGTTCAGTCCTTGCGCTGAAAGCCTGCTGGTTTTCGAAACTGCAAAAAGGATTGAATTTTCATCTTGATCTTGTGCGGCTGCAGAAGTATGAAGCCGCACCTGCCCGCCACTTTCGAGTGGCTGGTTACTCGCAAGGGCTGTTTTTGACATCAGTCCTTTGCGTCCCGGGGCCATAGCTCAGCTGGGAGAGCGCCTGCATGGCATGCAGGAGGTCAGCGGTTCGATCCCGCTTGGCTCCACCAAACCTTCCTGGTTTTCGATTGTGTATTTTGGCGTCACGCCGCCTTGTCGCACGTCCATGGCACGTGACGTTGTCTCGACATCCTCAGGCTGTGGCGAAACAATTTGATAACCACGCCGCGCAAAACCGGCCGTTCAGACGTCCAAAACAGCGCGAAATGTGACCTGCTTTACCGGAATTGAAGTGTTTGTCGCCGAATGTCTGACCGGACAGAAGCGGGGACAAAAACCATGGATGCAATGAGCCAGAACCGGAATGTGCCGCTTTGCATTGACCTTGATGGAACGCTGATCGCGACCGACACGCTGTGGGAAGGCCTGGCCTCTGTGCTGATTCGCCGGCCCTGGCTGTTTTTTGCCGTCATTGCCTGGGCTATCTCCGGCAAGGCGGTGCTGAAGCGGGAGATCGCCGCCCGCTATGTCCGCACCGGCGCGGAATGGCCCTACCGCAGCGAAGTGATCGAGCGGATCAGGATCGCGCGCGAATCCGGACAGCCGGTCTGGCTGGTCACGGGCGCTGCAGAATCCACCGCAAACATCATTGCCGGGCACCTTGGCCTGTTTGATCGCGTGCTGCATTCGACCGACAGCGAGAACCTCACATCGCGCCGCAAACGCGAACGGCTGCTGTCGCTGTGCGGCGACGGCGGCTTTGACTATGCCGGCAACAGCCGAGATGATCTGGCGGTCTTCGATGCCGCCAGACGCGCCATTGTCGTTGCCCCGGACCGCGCAGCCAGCCGTTGGGCCCGCGCCAATGAGGCGGAGATGCTGCCACTGCGCAAGACATCGCCGCTGGCGATTCTGAAGTCCATTCGTGTGCACCAGTGGCTCAAGAACATCCTGATCGCCGTTCCGCTGGTGCTCAATCACGAATTTGCCGATTTCAATCTATTGCTGGCAGCCGTCGCGGCTTTCTTCTCGTTCAGTTTCCTGGCGTCCGCGGTCTATGTCGTCAACGACATTTCGGACCTGGCCAATGACCGTCTGCACCCGCGCAAGCGGTTGCGCCCATTGGCCGCGGGAACGGTATCGATACCGGTAATCAGCGCCACCGCCGCTGGTCTGCTGCTGGCGTCTATCGCCCTCGCCAGCCTGCTGCCGCCGCTGTTCTGGGGCGTTCTGGCGCTCTATGCACTGATCACCACGGTCTATACCTTCGTTCTCAAGCGCAAGCTGCTGGTTGACGTCTTCACGCTTGCCGGCCTTTACACCGTGCGCATTGTGGCAGGGGCTGCAGCGACCGGTGTCGACCCCTCGTTCTGGCTGTTGGCGTTTTCCATCTTCTTCTTCCTCAGCCTGGCGCTGGTCAAACGCTATGTCGAGCTCGATGAGCTCGCGGAGGATCCCTTGAGCCAGCTCAAGGGCCGCAGCTATGTCGGCAGCGACAAGGACATGATCGGTCAGGCCGGAATTGCGGCCGCCTTTTCCGCCGCCATGGTTCTGGCGCTCTATGTCGACAGCGAGGATGTGGCCTCGATGTATTCGCACCCGGCGCTGCTGTGGCCGCTGTGTCCGTTGATTCTCTACATGCTGCTGAGAATCTGGATCCTCGCCCGCCGCTCTCAGATGCATGAAGATCCGGTGGTGTTCATCATGCGCGACTGGCGCAGCCAGGTGACGACCATTGCCGGCGCCGGACTGGTGCTGCTTGCCACGTTCCAGTTTTGACAGATATGAGCACCGGATTCGACAGCTGGGGCAGGGTCAGGCGCAAGGCGAGGGCGGCGGCTGATGTGGCCGATTTCCGGGGCACGGCTCCGGGCAGCTTCCTGCCTTTCGGCAATGGCCGTTCCTATGGTGACAGTTGCCACAATGATCAGGGCCGGCTGCTGCCGATGCGGCCGGGAGCCGCCATCCGCAGCTTTGATCCCGGCACCGGCCTGCTGACAGCCGATGCGGGTGTGCTGCTGTCGGACATTCTTGCACAGGTGATGCCGCAGGGGTTCTTTCTCGAGGTCACGCCCGGCACCGCGCAGGTGACACTCGGCGGCGCCATTGCCAATGACGTTCATGGCAAGAACCATCACCGCCGCGGCACCTTTGGCCGTTCGGTCGTGAAATTGTCTCTGCTCGGCAGCGACGGGACGTGCAAGAGCTGCTCAGCCGAGAGCAACGCCGCCGTGTTCAACGCCACCATCGGCGGCATGGGGCTGACCGGAATCATCGAGCAGGCGACGATCAGGCTGATGCGGGTGCCCTCCGCCAATGTGCGTCAGACCGCGTTCCGGTTTGCAGATATCGACGGATATTTTGACGCCATCGACGCGATCGACGCAGCCCATGAATATTCGGTCGCCTGGATCGATCAGCTTGCCCGCGGCCGCAATCTCGGGCGCGGTGTGTTGATGGCCGGCGATCACGCCGAGGATGGCGGTGCGGCAAAGCCGCCATCAGCGCCAAGGCTGTCGGTTCCGTTTTCGCCGCCGCTCAACCTGCTCAACAGGCTGACGCTGACCGCCTTCAATGAATTGTACTACCGCCGTGCGCCGCAGCAGCCGGAAACCGGTATCGTTGCCTGGTCGTCCTATTTTCATCCGCTGGATGCAATTACCGGCTGGAACCGGCTCTATGGCCCGCGCGGCTTGTTCCAGCATCAGAGCGTCTACCCGTCCGAAAATGCCCGCGCTGTCACCGTGTCGCTGATCGAATGTGCGCAGCGGCATGGCGCTTCGTCATTCCTGACTGTGCTCAAGCGCTTTGGCGACGTGCCCTCTCCGGGCCTGATGTCGTTTCCGCGCCCCGGCTTCACGCTGACACTGGATTTCGCCAATTCCGGCGAGCGAACCCTGAAAATGCTCGACGCGCTGGACGAGATCGTGATGGCCGCCGGTGGCGCGCTCAATCCCTACAAGGATCAGCGCATGTCGGCGGCCATGTTCGAGGCCTCGTTCCCGCAATGGCGGCAGATGGAAGCCATGCGCGATCCCGCCGTCATGTCTGATTTCTGGCGCCGCACCGCCATGGCGCTGCAGCCCGCGCAACATGGTGGCAAACAGGCCGCCGGCGGCTGAATGGGCGCGTGAACGGGTGACTGAGCGTTGTCTGCTCGCTTGCCAGCTTGGCCCGGGCTGGCTAAGTGATCGGGCAGACATGCATCATCCAGATCTCGCCTCGGCACCCAACCGCAAAGGACTTCGTCCCATGCCCCGCATTTGCATTCTCGGTACTGGCGCATGGGGCACGGCACTGGCTGCTGCTTTCGTGCGGCAAGGGCATGATGTGTCCATGTGGGGCCGCAATACCGGCACCTGCGCGGAGATCACGCTTCGCCACACCAACACAGTCTATCTCGGCGACGCCGGTCTGCCGGAAAAGCTCAAGGCGACGCCCGATATGGCTCAAGCGCTGAAACATGCTGAGATCGTGCTGTTTGTCGCTCCCGCCCAGTCCACAGCTGACGTCGCCGCTCAGGCGGCCGCGCATCTGCCGGTGGAGGCTGTGCTGATTGCCTGCGCCAAGGGCATCGACAACCGCACCGGCCAGACCCAGGGCGAAGTGATCAGCGACAAGCTGCCCGACCACGTGGTGGGCGTTCTCTCCGGCCCCAGTTTTGCCGCCGATGTCGTCCGTGGCTTGCCCACGGCGCTGACACTCGCCCTGCCGGAACAGGAGATGGCCCAAATCATGGCGCAGGATCTGTCGGGCGACGCGATCCGGCTCTATGCATCCGACGACACCGTTGGCGCGCAGATCGGCGGCTCGCTCAAGAATGTCATGGCCATTGCGGTGGGGATATGCCGTGGCGGGGGCATGGGCGCCAGCGCCGAAGCTGCGCTGATCACCAGAGGCTATGCCGAGCTGGTGCGGCTCGGCGTGGCCATGGGCGCCCGGGCCGACACCCTGATGGGACTGTCCGGCCTTGGCGATCTGGTGCTGACCTGTTCCTCGGAACTGTCGCGCAACTTCTCCTATGGCATCGCGGTTGGCCGTGGTCAGGATGTCTCCGGCCTCAAGCTGGCAGAAGGTGTCCACACCGTGTCGATTGCCAACGAGATTGCCGCCAGACACAAGATTTCATGCCCGGTGATGCAGACGGCGGGACTGGTGTTGTCGGGCAGAATGTCGGCCGAGGAAGCCCGCACCACATTGATGTCGCGCCCGATCAAGGCTGAAAACCCTGTCGAGTTGTAGCGCACCCATATGCGGTCCGAGCAGGCCGGTGTATTTTCATCGTCCAAGCATGCTATTGACCGCATGAGGGGATTTTTCATTGCCAATGGCTTTGACAAGCCAGTTCAGTAAACTGCCCGGAACACCGTCAGGCGGCCGCGCAAATCGGAGCATACCATGGTCTCAAGCCATACAATCACGCCTGTCATCCTGTGCGGCGGCGCTGGATCCAGGCTCTGGCCGATGTCCCGGGATTCGAAGCCGAAGCAGTTCCACCGTCTGGTCAATGACAAGACCCTGCTGACCAACACGCTTGAGCGGGTTGACCACAAGGGCGAGGGGCTGCGCTATCTGCCGACCCGGGTTGTCGGCGGCATCGCCTTTGAATCGCTGCTGACGGAGCAGGGCGAAACCAGCAGCGTCGAGGTCGAGCGCTATGTGCTTGAGCCGCTGATCCGCGACACGGCTGCCGCCATCGCCGCAGCGATCGCCGATCTGGCGGAAACCGATCCGGACCGGATGGTGCTGGTGCTGCCGTCGGATCATCAGATTTCCGACGTCGCGGCCTTTTATGACGTCATCCGCACCGGTGCCCAGGCGCTCTCCGAACGCGGCGGCATCATGACCATCGGCATTGCCCCGACGCGGCCCGAAACCCAGTATGGCTACATAGAGCGCGGCGATGGCGACGGCCCGGTCTATGATGTGTCGCGGTTTCGCGAAAAGCCCGATCTTGAGACAGCCGAGGCTTTTCTCAGCTCCGGCCGGTTTTTCTGGAATGCCGGTATTTTCATGTTCCGCGCCGGCGAAATGGGCGCCGAGCTTGCCCGTCAGCAGCCGCAGGTCTGGGCCCAGGCCCGGCTGGCCGTGGAGCGCGCCGATGTCGAAGGCAAATGCTACCGCCTCGATGCGGACGCTTTCGCCGCCAGTCCGAAGATCTCGATCGACTATGCGGTGATGGAAAACGCCCCCAGCATCGGTGTGGTCGCTGCAAGCTTCGACTGGAACGATCTGGGGTCATGGAACCAGCTGCATGACGGATCATCGCTTGATGATGCCGGCAATGCCCGGTTTGGCGATGTGCTGACCATCGATGTCTCCAACAGCTATCTGCGCTCTGAAGACAGGCTTCTGGCCGTTGCCGGGCTGGACAACATCATCGTGGTGTCCCAGCCCGATGCGCTTCTGATTGTCCATCGCGACAAGGCGCATCTGGTCAAGGACATTGCGGGCCAGGTCAAGAATTCCGGCGAATGGCCGCCACTGGCGGTGGCCCATTCCGGCCGGCCGGTGCCGTCGCCGCGCGTCATCCGCAAATGGCTGTTTGACACGGCCCTTCCGCTCTGGGCCGGTGCGGGTGTCGACCGGGTGCATGGCGGCGTTTTCGAGGCGCTCAATCATGACGGAAGCCCGGCCGATCTCGGGTTCAAGCGGCTGCGGGTTCTGGCCCGGCAGATCTATTGCTTTGCCAATGCCGAATTGCTCGGCTGGGACGGCAATGCGCGCGAGGTGCTGAGCCATTGCTTCACCACGCTGACCACCACCGGATGGCATGCCGAAGGCGGCTGGATCCATCTGTGGAATCCGGACGGCAGCGTTAGGGATGCGCAGCGCGACACCTATGACCAGTGCTTTGTGCTTTTGGCGCTGGCCTGGCTCTGGAAAGCGACGAAATGGCCCGAAGCTCGGGTCTGGGCCGACCGCACCATCGCCTATATGGATGAGCATCTTGTCGACCAGACCAATGGCGGATTCTACGAATCAAGTTTGCGGCTCGATTACCGCCGGGCCAATCCGCACATGCATTATCTCGAGGCTATGCAGGCCTGGTACGAGGTCACCGGCGAGCAGGCGTTTCTCGATCGCGCCCAGACTGCGGCTGATCTCTTTACCTCGGTGTTCTTCGATCCTGAAAGCTGGAGCGTCACCGAACATTTCGAGCGCGACTGGTCGGTGCGCAAGAACAAGCCGGCCCGGGTCGAGCCTGGCCATCATTACGAATGGGTCTGGCTGCTGCTGCGCCAGGCGCGGTTTGCCGGCAAGCCGGAACTGAAGGAATATTGCCGCAAGCTCTATGCCACCAGCCATGCCTTCGGTCACGCAAGGGGCACCGATGCAGTGTGCGATTCCATGGCGCCCGACGGCTCGGCGATGATTGGAACCGCCCGGCTCTGGTGCCAGACCGAGGCGCTGAAAGCCGGTCTGCTGGCCCGCGCCGAAGGATTGCCCGGCGACGAGACGCTGTTCATCCGCATGCTTGACGTGATCTTCAACCGCTATCTGACGACGCCGGCACCGGGCGGCTGGTACGATCAGATCGATGCCAATGGCCGGGTGATTTCCAAGAACATGCCGACCAGCACGTTTTACCATGTGTTCTGTGCGCTGGTGGAATATCTGGGTCATGAGGACATGCTGCCGCAAGCGGTTTGACAGCACGGCACTTCTGGGACGGGACAGATCCGAAGCAACAGGAAAGACACTGACATGGCTGCCAAATTCGGAACAAGCGGGCTGCGTGGCCTTGTCGGCGACCTGACCGATGGCACAGCCGCAGCCCACGCCCGCGCCTTTGCGCGTCACCTCAAGGCGAGCGGGATGGCGCTTGCCGGCGCGCCGGTCTTTGTCGGCCGCGACATGCGCGCCTCAAGCCCGCTGATTGCCTCTCAGTGTGCTGCGGCGATCTTTGACGAGGGGCTGGAACCGGTGGATTGCGGTGTGCTGCCAACCCCGGCGCTGGCGCTGCATGCCATGGCAGGTGGCGCGGCGGCCCTGATGATCACCGGATCGCACATCCCCGATGACCGCAACGGCGTCAAATTCTATCGCCCCGATGGCGAGATCGACAAGAATGACGAGGCCGCGATCACCCGTCTTGCGCCCGAGTGCAGGGCGGCGCTCGTATCAGCGCCGCAACTGATGCGCGACCAGTCGCTGGAGGCCAATGCCGCCTTTGTCGAGCGCTATCGCGGCTTTGCTCCCGAGGGGCTTCTACGTGGCCTGCGCATTGGCCTCTACGAGCACAGTTCCGCAGCAAGCGACTGCCTGGCTGCCATTCTGGAAAGCGCCGAGGTGGAGGTTGTGCGGCTGGGCAAATCCGAGGTCTTCATTCCGGTCGATACCGAGGCGGTATCGGAGGAGACACGCGCCCTGGCTGCCGGCTGGGTCCGCTCCGAAGGGCTGGACGGGCTGGTCTCCGCCGACGGGGACGGCGACCGGCCGCTGGTGGTTGACGAGACCGGCCAGGTGCTCAGGGGCGATGCGCTGGGCCTGATCGTCGCGCGCTATCTGGATGCCGACGCGATCGTCACGCCGGTGACCTCGAATTCAGGCATAGAGAGCGGCTGCCGGGCCGAGGTCATCCGCACCAGGGTCGGCTCGCCCTTCGTCATTGCCGGAATGAGCCAAGCGCTGGCAAACGGCAGACAGCGGGTCATCGGTTTCGAAGCCAATGGCGGCGTGCTGACCGGCAATGCGATCCAGGCTGGCAGCGCGGATCTGGTGGCGCTGCCAACACGCGACAGCGTGCTGCCGATCCTTTGCGCCTTTGCCGCCGCGCGGGCTGCCGGGCAATCGCTGTCGGCCCATGTCGCCGGTCTTGGCCTGCCGGTCGCCGCCAGTGACCGGATCGAGAATTTCCCCACCGCCGTCAGTCAGACGCTGGTTTCCGAATTGTCCAACGACGCGAACGCCCGCGCCGGCTTCTTCGAAGCGCTCGGAGCCGTCGCGACGACCGATCTGACCGACGGCCTCAGGGTGACGCTGGAGAGCGGTGACATCGTCCATCTGCGGCCGTCCGGCAATGCGCCGGAAATGCGGGTCTACAGCGAGGCCGCGAGCGAAACCCTGGCCCATGAGGTGATTGCCAGGGCCATTGCCCGGATCAGGCAGCACACCGCAACATAGACTGACCGGGTTTTCTCAATCGAACGCCGCTC
>CAXBIE010000111.1:0-13815 GCA_963975635.1 uncultured Hoeflea sp.
GCCGGGTCCTCGGTCTGCTCGCAGACCGCCACCCGGAACCCCAGCGAGATCAGCTTTTGCAGATAATCATCGGCGGCATGCACCGGCACGCCGCACATCGGGATGTCCTGTCCCAGATGCTGGCCGCGCTTGGTCAGGGTGATGCCGAGCGCCCGCGATGCGTCCACCGCGTCCTCGAAGAACAGCTCGTAGAAATCCCCCATCCGGTAAAACAGCAGCGAATCCGGATTGTTCGCCTTGATCTCGATGAACTGCTCCATCATCGGCGTCGCCGTGGCACGGCTTTCCGCCGTGGCAAGCTGCGCGGTCGTCAAAATGGCGGGGTTTAGCGGAGATTCGGCGTTCAAGAGGTAATGCCTGTCTTGGGTTTTCAATTGTTTGGCACATAAGCTTCACCGGGCGAGTGACTTTACAGCCCGGCCTATCCACCCTAACGGTGGGAGGAGGACAAAGACAACAGGGTTGAGGCGCCGTACACAAGGTCGCCCACAACGGGATGGAAAAATATGCCAGGGACGGACAAGTCAGATCGCTCAATTTCAGTCGTAACCGATCAGGAGGCGCTGGATTTTCACGCCCGTGGCCGGCCCGGCAAGCTTGAAATCAACCCGACCAAGCCGATGGCGACGCAGCGCGATCTGTCGCTGGCCTATTCGCCGGGCGTCGCAGTGCCGGTCAAGGCCATTGCCGAAGACCCGTCCCGCGCCTTCGATTACACCGCCAAGGGCAATCTCGTGGCTGTCATTTCCAATGGCACCGCCATCTTGGGCATGGGCAATCTCGGGGCACTGGCCTCCAAGCCGGTGATGGAGGGCAAGGCGGTGCTGTTCAAGCGTTTTGCCGATGTCGATTCCATCGATCTGGAAGTCGATACCGAGAATGTCGAGGAATTCATCAACAGCGTCCGCTACCTTGGCCCCAGTTTCGGCGGCATCAATCTCGAGGATATCAAGGCGCCGGATTGCTTCATCATCGAGCAACGGCTGCGCGAGCTCATGGACATCCCGGTGTTTCATGATGACCAGCACGGCACGGCCATCATCGCGGTCGCCGGCCTGATCAACGCGTTGCATCTGACCGGTCGCGACCTCAAGACCACAAAGCTGGTCTGCAATGGCGCTGGTGCTGCGGCAATCGCCTGTGTCGAACTGGTCAAGGCAATGGGATTCACGCCCCAGAACATCACCCTGTGTGACACCAAGGGCGTGATCTACAAGGGCCGTACGGACGGCATGAACCAGTGGAAATCCGGCCATGCCGTCGAGACCAAGGCGCGCTCGCTGGCGGACGCCATGGATGGTGCGGATGTGGTTTTCGGCCTCTCTGCCAAAGGTGCATTGACGACCGAAATGGTCGCCTCGATGGCGAAAAACCCGATCATTTTCGCCATGGCCAATCCCGATCCGGAGATCACGCCGGAGGAAGTCGCCGCCATCCGCAATGACGCGATCATGGCGACAGGCCGGTCGGATTATGCCAATCAGGTCAACAATGTTCTGGGGTTCCCCTATATCTTCCGCGGCGCGCTGGATGTCCGGGCGTCGACCATCAATGATGACATGAAGATCGCCGCCGCCAATGCGCTGGCCGAACTCGCCCGCGAAGACGTTCCCGATGATGTTGCCGCCGCCTATCAGGGCGTCCGGCCGCGTTTTGGCCCGCAATATATCATTCCTGTGCCCTTTGACCCGCGCCTGATCTCGGCCATTCCTGTTGCCGTCGCCAAGGCGGCAATGGATTCGGGCGTGGCGCAAAAGCCGATCCTCAACATGGAAGCCTATGCGCAGGAGCTCTCCGCCCGGCGCGATCCGATCGCTTCCACCCTGCAAAGGCTCTATGAGCGGGTTCGCCGTCACCCCAAGCGGGTTGTCTTTGCCGAGGGCGAGGAAGAGCAGGTGATGCGCGCTGCCGTATCCTATGTGAACCAGAAACTGGGCACCGCCTGCCTTCTGGGCCGCGAGGAACAGATGCGCGAAACCGCCAAACAGGCCGGTATCGACCTTGACCGGACCGGCATCGAACTGGTCAATGCCCGCGTCTCGCGCCGTGTCGAGGCCTATACCGATTATCTCTATGCCCGGCTGCAGCGTAAAGGCTACCTGCATCGCGATTGCCAGCGGCTGATCAACACCGACCGCAACCATTTCGGCGCCTGCATGGTGGCGCTGGGTGACGCGGATGCCATGGTCACCGGCACCACCCGCAATTACTCCACGGCACTGGAAGACATCCGCCGCTGTGTTGACGTCAAGCCCGGCCACCGCATGATCGGCGTGTCGCTGGCGCTGTGCCGCGGGCGCACCGTGTTTGTCGCCGACACCGCCGTCATCGACATGCCGAACTCCGAGGAACTGGCCGACATTGCCGAGGAAGCTGCCGGCATGGCGCGGCGGCTTGGCTATGAGCCGCGGGTTGCGATGCTGGCCTATTCCACCTTCGGCCACCCGACTGGCGAACGCTCCGAGCGGGTCCGGGATGCGGTCAAGATCCTCAACAAGCGCCGGGTTGATTTCGAGTATGATGGCGAGATGGCAGCCGATGTGGCGCTCAACGCCAAGGTGCTTGAGCAATATCCGTTCTGCAAACTGTCGGGCACGGCCAATGTGCTGGTCATGCCGGCGTTTCACTCGGCCTCGATTTCGACCAAGATGCTGGAGGAACTCGGCGGTTCTACCGTTATCGGTCCGCTGCTGGTCGGCCTCGACAAGTCGATCCAGATCGTCTCGATGGGCGCCAAGGATTCCGACATCGTCAATATGGCGGCAATCGCAGCCTACAATGCCTCAAGCTGACCGGTAAGGGCTGAAGGGCGGCTGACACCCTTTGGTATCCATCTGCCCGTAGGATTGGACTGCCGTTAGGCGCGGTTCGCGCCGGTAATCTTGCCAAGCTGGTAGCGAAGGTAATTCGAAACCATGCGTCCGTTGCCGTAGAGCTTTTCGGAAAGTTCACGCCCCTGGCGCGCCTCGCTTTCGATTGTATCTGCAGTCACGTCGGCCCGGCGGAAGATCATGCCGGTCGGGCTGATAACCCGTTCCGGTGTCAACCCGGCGCGGGCCGCCGCAATCACAAGATTGTGCTGGTTGAACCCGGTCAAATGGGCAAAGTGCAGCGCACCAAATCCCTTGTTGGGGTGGGCCTTCCCCAGATCCGGAATCTCGATGTAGACGAGCCCACCCGGTGCCGCCCATCGGGCCATCTGCTGCATGGCGGCAACCGGGTCGCGCAGGTGCTCGACCACATGGAAACAGGTCACAAGATCGTATGGTGTAACAGCCTTGATATCCTGCCAGCCGGCGACGGTGATCCGGTCGCCATACAGGGATCTTGCGTAGTTGCCATAGGTGTCGCCGGGCTCAAACCCGTGGGCGTCGTAGCCCGCCGCAAGCAGTGTACCGACAAATTCGCCGGAGCCGCATCCGAAATCCAGTGTCCGCGCTCCGGGTTGCAGCAGGCCTTCCAGATGCGCAGCGCGGTTTGCCGCCTCGACCCTGCGCTTGCGAATATGCCGCTCCTTGGGCTCGGTGGTCGCGGTCTGATAGTCGAACCGGTAATACTCCTGATAATAGGTCGCCAGTTCCGCATCGGTCGGCATCGGGTTTGTGTAGAGCAGGCCGCAATGGTTGCACATCGATGTCGGCAGCCGCTTCAGCCGGCGGTCGAGCGACACAATCGGCTTGCTGTCTGAATGGCCGCAAGCCGGGCATGGCACAGCCTCACCCTTGTAGGGATAGGATGTGAAAGGCAGAAAAAACTGCACAATATTGTAGCTCATCATACCTCGCGTAGCGGTCCGGTCGGCCGGATCCGGGGTGCTTTCCCTCTTCAATCCGCACTGACCTATCCTCTACAGGAGGCTGTAGGCAATAAAAATATGCGCGAAACCATTGCGGGTTGGCTCAATTGGTGATCGGGCCAACCCGCAATACGCGGCATTTTATGCTCGGTTCAGGCGGCAAATCGCGAGGCGTCGGCGCCGTAATGATTGATGTAGCGGCCATTGATCTGCTTGACCGGCAGGATCACCAGCACATCGGTGGTGCCGAAGGCCGGGTCAACCACCGCTTCTTCGGAAACCAGCGCGCCAACCCGCAGATAGCCTTTGACCAGCGGCGGCATCGCGGCAAGCGCGGCGCGCGGATTGATGGCCTCGACGGGCATCATGTCGATGGACAGGCCGCGGCCGGCAATCGCCTTGACCTGCCATTCGGCATTGGCCGAGGCCGTGTTGTTGAGGAACGACAGCGCCAGCGCATGCGCATGCGGCTTGTTGCCGGGAAACGAGGCGCAACCGAACATCACATCAATGCCGTGGCCCAGTGCATAGGCCCAGTTGCCCTGCCACAGCGCCTCAAGGGTGCGGCGGGTGCGGTAGGTGCTCAGCACGCAGGAACGGCCAAGTTCCAGAAACCGCTTGCCGGAGTTGCGCCCGGTCAGATCGGTGACGTCGAATTCGCTTTGCGAATAGAAACCGTCGTGGCGCGCCGCAACCTCCTGCCGCAGCAGCCGGTAGGTTCCGACAATCTGCTCTTCGGTGTCGCCGGTCAGGGCGGTGTCGAGCACCAGCAGGTGATCGCAATAGCGGTCGATGCTGTCGAAATCGCGCTTCTGCGCCATTGCCTCTTCAGGCAGGCGGGCGCCCATTTCCTCGACGAAAACGCGGTAGCGAAGCGCTTGCGCGGCCTCGACTTCGCTTCTGGTTGCAGCAAGCCGCACTTCCAGCGATCCAATGCGGCCAAGAACCTGCCCCGCCGGTTTGTACCCGGCGACGGGAGCGAGGAAGGGCTTGGATGAAGGCAGATGCACGTGCGTTTCCATGGGTAATCTCCCGCTTGGTGATGGCGGGGTTCAACCACGATTCTGCGACATCCGAGTGACATTTGCCATCCCGGATGCGGTGTTTTCGAGGTAATATTGTGTTTGCTGCAATGGGATCGCGCATGCGCAGCGTGTATTCAGAGGTAAAACCGGCCTGAATCTTAGCGCCGCCCGCTGGTTTGCTTGCGCACCGGAAGGTCCCGTGCCTGTGGCGGATGACGATGCAGCGGCACCAGGACAACATCGCCGGGAGATGCTGCACCTGTCATGCCGCAGTGCGGGTTTTCTTGCCGGCGGTCATCGTTGCCAGTTGCAGCAGCCACTCCGGATCGATCGGCTTTTCCGCATGCCCGTCAGCACCTGCGGCCAGCAGGTCATCGCGGGTCGAAGCCTGGCCGTCGGCGGTCAGCACAATGATCGGCAGGCGCGCCAGCTGGCCGGCTGCTTCCTCAGCCCGGATCTGCTCGATTGCACTGCGGCCATCGAGTTCAGGCATCGAAATGTCGGTGATGATGAGGTCATAGCCCGCAACACCACTTCGGCGTTCCATGGCCTGATTGACCAGCTCGCGACCGTTTCCGACGACCGTGACACGGTGGCCCTGACGCGCCAGATTGGTTCGCACCATAAGCGCGTTGACGGGATCGTCCTCGGCGAGAAGAATGTCGAGCGTTGGATTGTCGGATGAGCGTTCCAGCATCACCGGACGTGGTTTTCCGCACAACCGGTCACGATCCTCGCGGTCATCGCGCCGTGTCAGCACATTGATCAGCGATACGCGGCGCACCGGACGCACCAGCCAGGCGTTTGCGCCGTGGCCGGCATGGCTTTCCAGATCACGGCTGTCTTCAGGCGCGATCACCAGTGTGCGCTCGATACCGGCAGGCAGTTCGGTCGGCGCTGCAGCCAGCAGGCTGTCGGCCCGGTCTGCCAGCCTGCGGTCGACGATAATATCGCTGAGCTGCGCGCCGGAGCGGTAAAGCCGGGTCAGGGCAGCAATCATGCTGTCGTCATCATGGGCGGCCTCTGCAATGCCGCCAAGATCGCGGATGGTCCACAGCAGGGCGGTCGAAACCGGACCGCTCGGCGCAATCACCAGAACGGCGCGGTCGGCGAGAGGGCCGCGCACAGGCGCAAGCGTTTCCGGAACGGCCATTTCCTTGACCGGAACCGTGAACCGGAAGCTGCTGCCCTTGCCGGCAGTCGATGTCACACCGATTTCACCACCCAGCGCCTCGACGATGCGGGCCGAAATCGACAGGCCCAGGCCTGCTCCGCCGTGGTTGCGGGTCGGGCCGTTATTGGCACGTTCGAATTCCTCGAAGACACGGGCCTGATCGGATTCCTTCAGTCCCGGTCCTGTATCGGAGACGATGAAGGCGAGCTGCTTGTCTTCGCGCAGAACCTCGATGAGCACGCCGCCGGTTTCGGTGAACTTGATGGCGTTCCCGACAAGATTGAACAGCACTTGCCGCAACCTGCCGATATCAGAGGTGATCAACCGCGGCGCTTCCGGTGCGATGTGGACAGCAATTTCAATGCCCTTTTCATGGGCGCGCGAGGCCATCAGCTCGGAGACGCCGTTGACCAGGTCCTCGAGATTGCCCTCTTCATGTCTGAGATGCAGACGGCCTGCTTCAATCGAGGTCACATCGAGAAGATCCTCGATCAGCGACAGAAGCGCCATTCCGGACTCGCCGGCGGTCTTGAGGTAGCTCGCCTGTTCCGGTGTTGTCTGGGTCTGCTCCAGCAGATGGGTCATGCCCAGGATGCCGTTGAGCGGCGTGCGGATCTCATGGCTGACGGTTGCCAGAAAACGCGATTTGGCGTGGTTGGCGGCTTCGGCCTTTTGCCGCGCGTCGACCAGTTCCGCTTCGGTGAGCCGTGCCGCAGTGATATTGCGGCCGATGCACTGCAACACCAGCTCGCCGCTCGAGGGGTCGCGTGTCACGGTTTCATGCCAGGTCCAGATGGTCCGGTTGTCACCCTCGCCAAGCACGATTTCGTGGCCGCCGGTGCTGGTCGTGTCCACCGGGTCGATGCCCGCCATCGCCAGCGTCAGGCCGACCGGGCTGTCAAATCCCGTCGCGGATTTGAATGTTTCGTTGGCCGAGATGATCTGGCCGTTGTTGGCGCACACGACCACCATGTCGCCGAGAGTATCGAAGACGCTGGCGAGCTGGCTGGAAAACTCGCCCAGTTCCCAATTGCGATCATGGTCATGCTCCGACTGGTCGCCCGTTGCCGGTTTGCGGCCTGCGGAGGTGACTGGTCGTGGACTGTTGAACGAGCGCCGCAACAAGGGCACTGCGGAATAGATGGCAATGCCGGCGACAGAGGCGAGCAAAACCGCCGGCGCGTTGAAAGCCACCGAGATGGCTGTCGCCGCAAGGCCGGCAGACACGGCAAACAGCGGGCGTGAGGCAGAGTGATCCGCCACCACGGCTTGCGCCCGCTCGGTGTCCACTAAAACCTCGGGAACCGTGTTCTCTACTCTTGGATTGACCGGTGGAAAGCCCGAATGAGTGATCGCCTGTTCACTCATGGCTCGCTGAAGGGTCGCTTGCAGTCGCAAAGGTTCTGTCATCATGGGCCCGTGATAGCACGGGCCCCGTGAGCAAAGGCTTCAGCGAAATCGTCAAATTTTAGCGATTAGGCATTTGGCTTTTTCATGTCGACAACCACGCGTCCGCGGACCTTGCCGTCGATGATCTGATGCGCCGCGTCGATGATCCCGTCAAAGCCGATTTCGCTCGAAAGCGCCTCGAGCTTGTCCATATCCAGGTCCGTGACCAGACGCGACCAGGCCTCCTGTCTCAACGCCAGTGGCGCCATCACAGAATCGATGCCGAGAAGCGACACGCCACGCAGGATGAACGGCGCTACCGATGTCGGCAGGTCCATGCCCTGTGCCAGCCCGCAGGCCGTCACCGCCCCGCCGTAAGAGGTCATCGACAGCACATTGGCCAGCGTATGGCTGCCAACCGCGTCAACCGCGCCGGCCCAGCGCTCCTTGGCCAGCGGCTTTGCCGGGCCGGAGAGCTCATCGCGGTGAATGACTTCGGAAGCGCCGAGGCTCTTGAGGAAGTCGGCCTCCTCGGTGCGTCCGGTGGAGGCGATGACTTCGTAGCCGAGTTTGCCCAGCACCGCGATTGCCACCGTGCCGACGCCGCCATTGGCCCCGGTGACCACCACCGGGCCGCGTCCGGGCGTGATGCCGTGGCGTTCGAGCGCCATCACCGACAGCATGGCCGTGTAACCGGCGGTGCCGATCGCCATCGCCGAACGTCCATCCATGCCTTCGGGCATGGGGATCAGCCAGTCGCCCTTCAGCCGGGCATAGGCGGCGTAGGCGCCGGTATGCACCTCGCCGACGCCGAAGCCGTTGAGGATCACTTTGTCCCCGGCCTTGAAGCGCTCGTTCTCGGATCTTACCACGGTGCCGGCGCAGTCAATGCCGGGAACCATCGGCCAGCGCCGCACCACCGGTCCCTTGCCGGTGATGGCAAGGCCATCCTTGTAGTTGATGGTGGTCCATTCGACCTCGACGACCACATCGCCTTCCATCAGGTCATCAAGGCCGAGCTCGGTCACGTTGACCGACATCACCTTGTTTTCATCGCGGGTGAGCAAAATGCCCTTGAAACGGTCTTCCATGGAGGCTCCTCTTGTGCGTTGATCCAGACTGGCCCGCCCGGACCACAAGATCAAGAGCGGCATTGTCCGGCTGAATGTATCAGCTTCGGTGTTTGCGTTCCTGCAGCATGGCGATTACTTCATCAAGCACAATCAGCCCGGCGCCGATGCTGATGAATGCGTCGGCCAGGTTGAACACGGCGAACGACCAGCTCTCGGTGTAAAACAGGATGTAATCGACCACGTGGCCATAGACCGCGCGATCCACCAGATTGCCGAGCGCGCCGCCGATAATAAGCGAAAATCCCAGATGCGCGATCAAGCGCCCCGACGGCGTGCGCCACCAAAGATAAAGCACGAAGATGATCACCAGCCCGGTCAGGGCCAGCAGCGCCGTGTCGGGCAATCCGCCCAGCAGGGAAAACGCAATGCCCTCATTCCAGGTGCGGTAAAGAGCGAACATCGGAACCACCGGCACCAGCTCGTGAAACGGCAATTGTGTTTCCACCAGCCATTTGATCACCTGGTCGATGGCGACAGCCGACGCAACCAGCGACAGCATCGGGATGACACGGCTCAACGGAGAGGGGGCGGCTGGGGTCTGGTTCATGCGCGCGGATCTTCCAGCGAAAGCAGGTGCCGCCGGGCTTCAAACAGCATCACCCCGGTGGCGATCGCCAGATTGAGCGAATCCGCCCGTCCGGTTTGCGGAATCCGGGCAAGCTTGCCGCAGGCCTTGGCCAGCGTATCGGGTAGGCCCTGCTGCTCATTGCCCATCAACAGCACCACCGGATTACCCTTGTAGCCAATCGTCCGGTAATCGACGCTGCCCTTGAGATGACTGCCGACAACCAACACGGATGACTTTTTCGACCAGCTGAGGAACTCGGCTTCCGTCGCCCGCACCAGCGGAACGGCGAACACCGATCCCATGGTGGCGCGGACCGTTTCCATCGAAAACGGGTCGACGGTTTCGCCAATCAGGATCACTCCCGATGCGCCCGCTGCGTCGGCGGTGCGGATGATGGTGCCGAGATTGCCCGGATCGCGGACCCGGTCGAGCGCGATCCAGGTCTCGTCCTTCGACGGGGAGATGCCGCCAATCGGCGCCAGTTTCTGGTCGAAAACGGCAATCACCGCCTGCGGATTGTCGCGCCGGGTGATTGCTGTCAGCACTTTCTCGCTGACTTCCAGCACCAGCCCGCCGCGCGCCACGGTCAGCGCCGCAATCTTTTCGACCTGCTCCTTGCCGCGCTGGTTCTTGGCATAGATCAGCGTGCGGATGGCCCAGCCGAGATCGATCGCGTCGATCACCAGTTTCAGGCCCTCGGCCAGAAATGTGCCGGTCTCGTCGCGATGCTTCTTCATCGCCAGCGCGCGAATGTCCTTGATCACCGGATTGGACAGACTGGTGACCTCTTTCACCTGTCCGACCCGCGCCGCGCAGGTTCTGGGATTGTCATGCTCGCTCATTGCGGCAGCCACCTTGAATAAAGCGATGTCGACAGCGCCCGGCATTCGTCTGCTTCGGGCTTGCCGCTCTCGCGGATGATCAGTTCGCCCGATTCCACTCGGCCGCCGGCGCCGCGCATGGTTTCGCGCATCAGCTCGTGCGTCGCGTAGAACGATGCGCGGATCGAATAGGCCGTCAGCACCAGCCCGACCGGTTTATCGCTCATAAGCTCGCGGCAGATGTCGAGCATCAGCGGCAGATGCTCGAACAGATGCCAGACTTCACCATTGGGGCCGCGGCCGAATTTCGGCGGATCGGTGAGGATGATGTCGTAGCGGTTGCCGCGGCGCTCTTCGCGGGCGATGAACTTCATCGCATCCTCGCAAATCCAGCGGATCGGCTTGTCGTCGAGCCGTGCCAGCGCCTGGTTTTCCCGCGCCCAGCCAATGGCCTTTTTCGACGCATCGACATGGGTGACCTCGGCGCCGGCCTTGGCCGCCACAAGCGAGGCGACGCCGGTATAGCCAAACAGGTTGAGCACCTTCAGTGGCCGCCTGGCCTCGGTGATCCGGTCCGCCATCCAGCGCCAGTGGGCGATCTGCTCGGGAAACACCCCGACATGGCGGAAAGAGGTCAACCGGCCATGAAAATCGACGCCAAGCAATTTCATCGGCCAGGTTTCGCCCAGCGGCACACGCGGGAATGCCCAGCGGCCGATGCCGTCCTCGTCGGTATCGCCGGTAAACACCGCGTCTGCCTTGAGCCATTCCGAATCCGGCAGCCCGCGGCCCCATAGCGCCTGCGCTTCCGGGCGGACGATGCGCAGGTTGCCATATTGCTCGAGCTTCTCGCCCTGACCGGCTTCGTTGAGGCCCATGTCGAGCAGCTGGTAACCGTCTTCATTGCCGGTTTCCAGGATCAGCGGCGCGGTCTGCTGCGGCAGTGCTCCGCTGCGCTTGTTCATCGGCCGCAGAGGCGCTTGCGGTTGGGCAGGCGTGCGCTTGTCCGCGCCGCGTTTGTCAAACACCGGCGCTGTGTAGATCGGCTTGGATGCCGAGGATCTTGCGGGGGCGGTACCGGACTGCGGGTCTTTGCCGCGCGAGGGCGTGTCGGCTGGAGCCGCGCCACGTCCCGGTTTGCCGCGCTGCCCGCCCGCTGGCCTGCCGTCGCCCGGTTTGGCGTCCCTGGCTTTGCCGGGGCTGCCGCGTCGTGGCTTTTGAGTACGCTTTTCGGCCAAAGTCGGAAATGTCCAGTTTAGGAGCGTGGCCAGGCCCTGAGCAGCTCTGTCCCCGCAATTTCATGAGAGATTGGACATAGCAACCCGATATGCACTTGGCAAAGCCGTTTTCGCTTTGCATAGATAGGGCCGCACTCAGAGAGGATCCAATCCAATGGAAATGAACGGCGAAGAACGCATCGCGGCCCCGCGGCAGCTGGTTTGGGAAGCGCTCAATGATCCCGACGTGCTGCGCGAGTGTATTCCAGGCTGCCAGAGCCTCGAGAAGAGCTCGGATACGGAGATGTCGGCGACCGTCAAGCTCAAGATCGGGCCGGTGTCCGCCAAGTTTTCCGGCGATGTGACGCTGGAAAACATCAATGCCCCTGAAAGCTACACCATTGCCGGGGAAGGCAAGGGCGGCATCGCCGGTTTCGCCAAGGGTGGCGCGGACGTGAAGCTTGTCGAAGACGGCGCGGAAACCGTGCTCTCCTATGCGGTCAATGCGCAGGTCGGCGGCAAGATCGCCCAGCTCGGCTCCCGGCTGATCGATTCAACCTCGAAAAAACTCGCCGGCCAGTTCTTCACCAAGTTCAACGAGGTCGTCAGCGCCAAGGCCGCCGGAGCTTAGGGCAGGGGGAAGAGGTGACAGCTTAGTGTTCGCCCTCGCACAGGCTGTGATCCGCCAGCGTCTCGATCACAGCGCAATGGGAGATGGTATTGGCTTCACACTCTGAAATGCGTTTGAGCTCACGCTCCAGGCGTTGCAGCTTGGCGATTCTCGCCTGGACATCCTGAAGCCGGCGGGCCGCCATATTGTGCGCGTCGTGGCAGGGCTTTTCCGGATGCTGGCTCAATTCCAGCAGGCCTTTGATGTTGTCGATGGAAAACCCCAGTTCACGCGAGTGGCGAATAAAGGACAGGCGTTTCAGCCCGTCTTTTGAGTAGCGGCGCTGATTGCCTTCGGAGCGCTCCGGGGCCTCGATCAATCCCATCTGCTCATAATAGCGAATGGTCGGGATTTTCACGCCTGTTCGCTTTGAAAGCTCACCGATTGAAAACATGCAAATCACCTCTTGAACCTATAGCCGCTAGAGAGATTATATTTCCTGCCAATGATTAGGCAAGGAATATGACATGACCGATAACTCCACCCTCGAAGCGCCCGCATGTGGCACGGACACCAAAGCCTGCGGCTGTTCCGGCAACCCCAGATTCGACGGCATGGATTCCGCCTACAAGCGGGTTCTGTGGACGGTCATCGCCATCAATGCCGCCATGTTTTTCGTAGAGATGTCGGCGGGCAAACTGGCCGGCTCGCAGGCACTGCAAGCCGATGCGTTGGATTTTCTTGGCGATGCGCTGACCTACGGGTTGAGCCTGGCGGTGATTGGCATGAGCATCAGGGTCCGTTCCACCGCGGCCTTGCTGAAGGGCTTTAGCCTGCTGGCAATGGGGCTCTGGGTGTTCGGCTCAACCGTCTATCAGGTGCTGATTCTCGGCGTGCCCAGCGCCGGGATCATGGGATCGATCGGCCTGCTCGCGCTGGCGGCAAATCTGGCCAGCGTGTTTTTGCTGATGCGCTACAAGGACGGCGATGCAAATGTGCGCTCGGTCTGGCTCTGCTCGCGCAATGATGCCATCGGCAATGTTGCCGTCATGATCGCAAGTGCGGCCGTCTGGTTCACCGCTTCCGCCTGGCCCGACCTGATTGTCGCGCTGCTGATGGCCGGCCTGTTCCTGCGCTCGGCCCAGCTCATTCTGGTTCAGGCCTGGAAGGAATACCGCTCCGGCGAGGATCTCGGCGCCCTGGCAAGCCATGGACATGACCATGCGCACTGAGGCGCCTGGAAGCTGAGGCTGGGTGGACAATGGGCTATTCTGCAGGCTCGGGTTTCAATTGGGCGAAGATCGCATGTCCGATAGCCAGTTCAGGAATCGGGGTTTGAAAGTCGTTGTTGATACGACCGAACAATGTGAGTTCGACTTCGTCTCGCATCAAATTGCACCTGAGCAGCAGGAGAGGATCGCGGGAAACCTGAAAGCCCTTCCAAACTCGCCGCGAGATCGCTATTTTGGGATGTAAGGGTACGCGAAGTACTGGACGGCTGGGATGTCGCCTTCGTGATCGGCCGCGATGTCAATGATTGGGTTATCCTGATGATTGGCTTGGAAGCCGCGGGTGAAATGGAAAATCACCTTGATGTGCTCATTTGCGCCGGATCAAAGACGCTGCCCCAGGGTGTTCAAGAACTGTTGAAAGGCAGGAGGCCCCGCAAATGAAGACCGATCTTCTGAGCTACGAAGACTATTGCAAGCTGTCAGCTGCCGAGCGAACTCTGCAAAGGCTGGTCGGGGCGGGCGAAGTTGTCCAGGCTGCGGGCATGGTGATCGAGGCGCCCGCCGCGCCCGACGCGGAGCCGGAGCGTCCCGTCCGGGTTGGATTTGGTGTGCGGCATGATTACGACACGACAAACAGCGTGTTGAGGCTGACCGAAGCCATGCGCGACATTGAACGGCAAGTGCAGCAGTTGCAGAGCCGCATTGAAGATGGCAAGGCGAAGGAAGTCCTCGAGTAACGAAGAAGCGTGACGACATGGCCGGATCGGAAGGACTCGTCAGAGACGCGGCGCCAGTCTAGAGCCGATCATCTTTAGCTGGAAGCGATTTGATGGACAGGATTTTTCGTGTC
>CAXBIE010000112.1:0-13766 GCA_963975635.1 uncultured Hoeflea sp.
GGGTTCGCCCGCGGGGACAATCTCCGCCTCGGCGCTGGCAATGCCGTGATCGTCGGCAAGTGTGTAGTCGAGTTCGAGCGCACCGTTGACAGCCCGTCGCGGCGCCTCAACGAAGGTGACAACCGGCGGTTCATCGGGAATCACGTGGATCAGGAAAGACGCCTCGGAGCGCCCGGCGCTGATCTTCAGCTCGCCGTCGGCATCAGGTGTGACTGTCCAGCTCGATGCGCCGTTGGGAACAACCGGCTGGTTTGCTTCGGCAGCCGTTGGGGCAACCGGGTTCAGGCTTTGGCTGTCGGCGCCCCACAGCACCTGGGCATCGGTATCGCCGCCACCAATTCGGATTGTGATCTTGCTGCCTTCGATGGCATTGACTGGCTCACCGGGCTGGCGCGCCATGCCGGTCAGAAAAACCGGGGCCTGGTTGACGTAAGGTGGCGGTGTCACCCAGGCGTCTATTCGGATATCGGGCAACTGGTTGTTTGAATGGCTGACAAAGACATCAGACGGCCTGCCTGCGTCTCCCGAGAAGGAATAGCCGAATGCCACAAACAGCAAGAGGGCGACGGCGACGCGGATGCCCCAGGGGTCGCGCTGGGGCAGGCTTGAGCGGGGGATGCCGGTTTCCAGCGGTCCGATAGTGGCGGCCATCCGGCGGCGATGTTCCTGCCATAGCGCCTGTGCGAAGGGGTCTGATCCCTCGATCGTGTCATCTTGCGTGGCAATCGCCTGATTGGCGATGTGGTTTTCGGCTTCCAGACGTTCATCAATCTCCTGTCGGGAAGGTTGCTTGAATCCGATGAGGGGTCGAAGCGCGGCCAGAAAACCAAGGCTGAAAAGGCCAAGGCCTGTCAAGCGAAGCCAATCGGGAACAATCCTGAAAACCCCGAACCAGGACAAGCTGAGATAAAGCGCGATTATGCCGAGCAGAGGGGCTGACAGGGTCAGGAGGCGGCCGAGCGACAGATTAAGCCGCATGCGCAGGCGGCCAAACGCCACCGAACGACGCGCATCGTTGTCCGGGCTCTCTGGATCGGCACCTTTGGAGTCGATTTGCCTGCCGTCGGCTTTGCCTGCCATCTCATATTCCTTCAGCGTCAGAGAAGAAGATAGCAGTCTTTGCGGCCAAGGCGAGGCCTGTGCCGAAAAAGTGACGGCGTATTACCGCCGTCACGGAATATATCTGCGGCTTTATACCATGGACCTCAAGCTCTGAAGGCTTAGTCGAGCCAGCCGGGCAGCGAATCCAGGCCGATCAGATCATCATAGGAAGGGCGTGGGCGGATGACGTGAAACTGGTCGCCATTGACCAGCACTTCCGGAATGAGAAGCCTGGTGTTGTAGGTCCCCGCCTGCACCGCTCCATAGGCGCCGGCGGAGCCGACCGCGATCAGATCGCCGGCTTTCAGCGCCGACATTTCACGGTCCCTGGCAATGTAATCGCCGCTTTCGCACACCGGTCCGACGATGTCGGCGCGAATGCGCGGCGCATTTGCCGCCGAAAGCCTAACCGGGCGGATCTCGTGCCATGCTTCGTAAAGCGTCGGGCGGATGAGGTCGTTCATGGCGGCATCGACAATGACGAAGGTCTTGTCGCCGCCGTCCTTGATGTAGATGACTTCGGAAACCAGAACACCGGCATTGGCAACAATCAGACGGCCCGGCTCGAGAATCACCTTCAAGCCCAGATCGCGCAAGCGCGCCTTGACCATGGCGCCATAGGCGTCGGGATCGGGTGGTGTCGCGTTGTCGTCGCGGTAGGGCACGCCGAGGCCGCCGCCAAGGTCGAAATGGTCGATGGTGTGGCCATCGGCACGCAAGACGCCGATCAGCTCGACCATCAGCTTCAGTGCGTCGTCGAAGGGCTGCAGATCGGTGATCTGGCTGCCGATATGCATGTCGATGCCGGTGACGCGGACGCCTTCCAGGCTAGCGGCGTGTACATAGACCGCCTGGGCGCGCTGCCAGGAAATGCCGAACTTGTCTTCCTTCTTGCCGGTCGAAATCTTGGCATGGGTCTTGGCATCAACATCAGGGTTGATGCGGAAGGAGATCGGCGCAACCTTGCCCATGGCAAGTGCCCGGGCATTAAGGACTTCGAGCTCGGGCTCTGATTCAATGTTGAAGCAATAGATATCGGCCGCCAATGCCGCATCCATCTCGCGCACGGTCTTGCCGACGCCGGAAAACATGATCTTCGATGCGGGGATGCCTGCCGCCAGCGCGCGGCGCAGTTCACCTTCCGACACCACATCAACGCCGGATCCCAATTTGGCCAGGGTCTTCAGCACAGCCTGATTGGAATTGGCCTTCATGGCATAGCAGACCATCGAATCGATGTCGGCAAATGCGCCTGAAAACACCTTGTAGTGCCGGGTCAACGTGGCCGTTGAATAGCAATAGAACGGTGTGCCGACCTGGGCTGCGATGTCGGGCAGACGAACGCCTTCGGCATGCAGAATGCCATCGCGATATTCAAAATGGTTCACTGGGTGTGCCTATTCGAGAAGACCATCAAGGATGAAACTCCGTTCCGGAGTGGACGGAGCCGCTGTTTCGGCGCTTGCAGTTGCTGGTACAGCCGTCACGCCGGGACGCTCCAGCGTGCCTTTGCGCCCGCAGCCTGTCAGGACCACGCCCAGCAAGGCCATTGCGCACATCGTCTTGATCCAGGGACCGGTCGTCATTCGCTCTTCCTCACACTGGTCTGAAGTTTTCAAACGCGGGAACTACATACAGTTTTTCCGGGCCAAGTGCACCCGCTTTGTCGGATGCGGCTGGCCTGATGTTGTTGGCCTGCGCTTAGTTGCGTGCCCGCCACCAGGCAATCTGCTTGCGGACCTGCGTGGGTGCTGTGCCGCCAAAGCTCTGGCGGCTGGCGACCGATGCATCGACCGTCAACACGTCAAAGATTCCGCTGGTGATCGCCGGGTTGATGGACTGCAGGTCGGCGAGCGACAATTCAGCCAGTTCGCAGCCCTTCTGCTCAGCCATTGCAACGGCATGTCCGGTGGCGTGGTGAGCGTCGCGGAAGGGAAGGCCGGCTTCGCGCACCAGCCAGTCGGCAAGGTCGGTTGCGGTCGAATAGCCCGAGCCCGCAGCCTTGCGCATCTGGTCGGCACGGATTTCCATGTCGCTGATCATTCCGGCCATGGCTGCCAGACACAGTTCCAGGCTTTCAGCGGCGTCGAAGACCTGTTCCTTGTCTTCCTGCATGTCCTTGGAATAGGCCAGCGGCAGGCCCTTCATGATGGTCAGCAAAGCTACAAGTGAGCCATTGATGCGGCCGGTCTTGGCGCGCACCAGTTCAGCCGCATCGGGGTTTTTCTTCTGCGGCATGATCGAGGAGCCGGTGGAGAAGGCGTCTGAGAGCCTCACGAAGCCGAATTGCGGCGTCGACCAGATGACAATCTCTTCGGCGAGGCGGGACATGTGCATGGCGCAGATCGAGGCGAGCGACAGGAACTCAAGCGCGAAGTCGCGATCCGACACCGTGTCGATCGAATTGCGGGTGGGCTCTCTGAAGCCGAGCGCCTTTGCCGTCATCTCGCGGTCGATGGGAAAGCCGGTTCCGGCCAGAGCTGCAGCGCCGATCGGGCTCTCGTCCATATGTTCGATGGCGTGGCGCACGCGCTGGCGGTCACGCCCGAACATCTCGACATAGGCCATGCAGTGATGACCGAAGGTGACCGGTTGCGCCGACTGAAGATGGGTGAAACCCGGCATCACGGTGTCGGCATGCTGTTCTGCCTTGTCGAGAAAGGCCGTGATCAGCCGGGTGAGTGCGGCTTCGGTGCGGCCCAGCTCTTCCTTGACCCAGAGGCGGAAATCAAGCGCTACCTGGTCATTGCGCGAGCGGGCGGTGTGCAGCCGCCCGGCGGTCGGGCCGATGAGCTCGGCCAGCCGCGACTCGATGTTCATGTGAATGTCTTCAAGCTGACGCGAGAAAACGAACTTGCCGTCCTCGATCTCTGACAGGATCGTGTTCAGTCCGTGAGTAATCTTGTCGCAATCATCGCTGGAAACTATGCCAGTCTTGGCAAGCATGGCCACATGTGCGAGGGAACCGCGAATGTCCTGGGCATAGAGCTTGCGGTCGAAATCGATACTGGCGTTGATTTCTTCCATGATGGCATCTGGTCCGGAGGCAAATCGGCCACCCCACATCTGGTTTGACGCCTGTTTGTCCTTATCTGTCGACATGAGCCTGCCTTGGAGTTTGTCATGAGCCAATCGCGCAATAGCCTTTCTACCAGTGCCCTCGTTGCAATCGCAATTGCCATGGGCGCCGTTGTCGGGGCAGCCGGGATATACTGGAAAGCATCGGCCTCTGGCAATGCGCCGACTGATGAAAGTCTGGCTTCCGCTGATGAGGTCACGTGCAAGGCGGATCCGGATATGCTCGCCGCACTGAAGCCACTGGCCAGGGGCGAGGTGGCGGCGATGGCCGTCCGGGACGATCCGGTGGCGCTGCCGGAGCTTGAATTTGTGTCCGAGCAGGGCGGTGCTTTGAAGCTTTCCGATTTTGCCGGACAGGCGCTGCTGGTCAATCTGTGGGCGACATGGTGCGCGCCCTGCCGTGCGGAAATGCCGGCTCTGGCCGAATTGCAGTCGAAACTGGGCGATGATGATTTCAAGGTGTTGGCGATCAACATAGACACCGGTGATGTCGCCAAGCCAAAGGCGTTTCTCGACGAGATCGGGGTCGCAAATCTGGGGCTTTACCGCGATGCCAGCATGGGCGTGTTCAACACGCTGAAGAAGGAAGGGCTGGCCTTCGGGTTGCCGGTGTCGCTGATGGTCGGCAAGGATGGCTGCATGCTGGGCGCCATGAACGGCCCGGCTGAATGGGCCAGTGACGATGCAAGGGCGCTGGTTGAGGGCCTCAAGGGGATCTGACCAAGCGGGCGCGGGCGGGAGAGTCCGTCCACGCCTCTGAACTGCTTTGGCTCGTTAAGCGTCAGTTGAACGCGCAGCCCGGCTTTGCGCCGAATTTCTTGAAGACCATTGCTGCAGGGCAAAACCCGGTGAACGAGGACTGGATCAGGTTCAAACCGACAAAGACGGTCAGGAAGTGCCAGTAGGGCGAAACATAAACGCCAAGTGCCACGGATAGGAGAACCATAAATCCTGCGAATGCCAAAATCATACGATCAAGTGCCATTGTCTTTCCTTTGCTGGATGCCGGAGCCCGCCCGCACCTACGGGGATCTGACGGCTTCGAACTTGATCTGAGATATAGCATATACCTATTATATATTCAAGATGTTTTATATAATAGGTCGCGGGGAACCGTCGCCGATTGACCGACGGCGGCACTGGCTCTATCGGCCGACGATCAGCCGCCGATGCGGTTTCTTGTATCGGGCTTGCGCCTGATGTTCAGGGTCTTGGTCACGCGTGCGATCGGGTCACCGTCACTGTTGACGATATCAACCGGGAAACTGCGCAGATATGTATCGCCTTCGTCGGCAGTGTGGCCGCGAATTTCGTCGAGCGCTTCATCGCTGAGACGGAACCTGGCGGAGACGGTGCCGCGCCCTGGTTTGAGAAAGTCAATCGTGGCGGATCTGTCCCAGACTGTGTAGCTGCGGTCGAGATTGCGCATCACCATCAGCATCCAGAACGGGTCTGTCATGGCAAACAGAGAGCCGCCAAAATGGCAGCCGACATAGTTTCTATTGTAGAAGCGTTCTCTCAATTCGACATCGACGGCGCGAAAATCATCGCTGATGCGGCGAATTCGAATGCCGGCGAACAGAAATGGCGGCCACAGGTTCATACCATGGCGCAGGGTGTTGGCTTTCATTGAGGCATTTACCGGGTGGGAACAGGTGTTTCGCCGCGATAGTCATAAAACCCGCGTCCGGATTTGCGGCCAAGCCAGCCGGCCTCGACATATTTGACCAGCAGCGGGCAGGGCCGGTACTTCGAATCCGACAACCCATCGTGGAGGACCTGCATGATCGACAGGCAGGTGTCCAGCCCGATGAAATCGGCGAGTTGCAGCGGACCCATTGGATGGTTGGCGCCCAGCTTCATGGCGGTATCAATGGCATCCACCGAGCCCACACCTTCATAAAGCGTGTAGATCGCCTCGTTGATCATCGGCAGAAGAATGCGGTTGACGATAAAGGCCGGGAAGTCTTCGGCAACGGTGATTGTCTTGTCGAGCGTGTCGATGAAAGCACGCGCCGACTTGAAGGTGACTTCCTCGGTGGCGATACCGCGCACCAGCTCAACCAGCTTCATCACCGGAACCGGGTTCATGAAATGAATGCCGATAAAGCGTTCCGGCCGATCGGTCGTCGAAGCCAGCCGGGTGATCGACAGCGAAGACGTGTTGGTGGCAAGAATTGCTTCGGGATTGAGCACCGGACAAAGCTGCTGATAAATCTTGCGTTTGACCGTCTCGTCTTCGGTGGCGGCTTCAATGACGAGGTCCATGGCGGCAAGACCGCTCATCTCGGGAGCGAAGCTTATGCGGGCAAGCGCTGCTTCGCGCTCGGCCTCCGTGGTCTTGCCGGAGGACACCTGCCGGGCGAGATTGCCGCTGATGGTGGCAAGCATGTCCTGAAGGGTGTCGGCGGACACGTCGTGAACAGTGACGTCGTAACCTGCCATGGCACAGACATGGGCAATGCCGCCGCCCATCTGTCCTGCGCCGATAATGCCGACACTCTTGATCTGGTTGCCCATTTGTCCCGCCTGACTGATTTTAGGATGCCGTCCGGTGCGCTCGCTGCAGCGCACCCGAATTTAGAACCTAAATGGCCGGGATGGAGACGTCCAGCCCGGCCATTGATCTTGATGTCAGATTTTGACGGCTCAGAGTGCTTTTTCAAGCTCCGGCAGGGCCTCGAACAGGTCGGCGACCAGTCCATAGTCGGCGACCTGGAAGATCGGCGCCTCTTCATCCTTGTTGATGGCGACGATGACCTTGGAGTCCTTCATGCCGGCCAGATGCTGGATGGCACCGGAAATGCCGCAGGCGATGTAGAGATCAGGTGCGACAACCTTGCCGGTCTGTCCGACCTGCCAGTCGTTGGGCGCATAGCCCGCATCAACGGCAGCGCGGGATGCGCCGACGGCTGCACCGAGCTTGTCCGCTACCGGAAGGATGACGCTCTGGAACTTCTCGGAAGAGCCAAGCGCACGACCGCCGGAGATGATGATCTTGGCAGAGGTGAGTTCCGGACGATCGCTTTCGGCAATCGCATCCTTGACGAAGGACGACAGGCCCGGATCGCCGGCTGAAGCTGCAGTTTCCACCGAAGCCGAACCGCCTTCGCCAGCGGCAGAGAAGGATGCCGTACGAACCGTGATGACGCGCTTGGCGTCGGTCGACTTGACGGTCTGCAGCGCGTTGCCGGCATAGATCGGACGCTTGAACGTGTCAGCCGAGATCACTTCGATGATGTCGGAGATCTGCATGACGTCGAGAAGCGCTGCAACCCGCGGCATGACGTTCTTGCCTGACGTTGTGGCGGGCGCCATCAGCGTGTCGTAGCCGTCTGCAAGCGAGACCACCAGGGCGGCAAGCGGTTCTGCCAGACGGTTGGCATATTCGTCGCCTTCGGCATGCAGCACCTTGGCAACGCCATCAAGCTTGGCGGCTGCATCGGCAGCTGCCTTGGCGTCCTTGCCAGCAACCAGAACATGGACGTCGCCACCGATCTGGGAGGCGGCGCTGACAGCCTTTGCGGTCTGATCGGACAGCGAAGCGTGGTCGTGTTCGGCAATAATGAGAATGGCCATGAGTCTTTCTTCCTTTCCCGCGCTTACAGCACGCCTGCTTCATTTTTCAACTTGTCGACCAGTTCGGCCACCGAGCCGACCTTGACGCCAGCCTTGCGGCCGCCCGGCTCTTCGGTCTTGATGACTTCAAGCCGTGGTGCGATGTCGACGCCGTAATCAGCGGCGGTTTTCTTGTCGAGCGGCTTCTTCTTTGCCTTCATGATGTTGGGCAAGGAAGCATAGCGCGGTTCGTTGAGACGCAAATCGGTGGTGACGATTGCCGGCAGCTTGACCGAAATGGTCTGCAGACCGCCATCGACTTCACGGGTGACGTTGGCGGACCCTTCACCGATTTCGACCTTGGAGGCGAATGTGGCCTGGCTCCAGCCGAGCAGTGCGGAGAGCATCTGACCGGTCTGATTGGCGTCGTCATCGATGGCCTGCTTGCCGAGGATCACGAGATCCGGGCTTTCTTCGCCAACAACGGCCTTGAGGATCTTGGCAACTGCGAGCGGCTCGACAAGTGTGTCGGCCTCGACCAGGATTGCGCGGTCGGCGCCCATGGCGAGTGCAGTCCGCAGGGTTTCTTCGGCCTTGGCGGGTCCGATGGAAACCGCAATCACTTCCGTTGCCTTGCCTGCTTCCTTGAGCCGCAGAGCTTCTTCGATGGCGATTTCGTCAAACGGATTCATCGACATCTTCACATTGGCGAGATCGACGCCGCTGCCATCTGGTTTGACCCGGATCTTGACGTTGTAGTCAACAACCCGCTTGACCGGCACGAGAATTTTCATCGGTTTGCCTTCCTCACTTTGCTAGGCCTCACTGTTTCGGCCGTGTCCTGATAAGCCCGGAACCTCCAGACATCAGATCGTTGACCCGGACTTTGCCTGTGCAGACACCGCCCGGATAGCCGATTGGCGACATGGATACGCGATTTTTCTCCAAATTCAATCGCAACCGCACAGGAGATTTTGCATCGCGAAATAACTTACGTTTACGTCCGCGTCAATTATTTGCCGCTTCAGCTATCGACCCCACTTCTGTGGTGCTGATTGCGGAGCCGCTTTTTCCGGTGCCGGCTGCCCGGATTTATGGATGACTGCTTTCGGACTGTTGATGGTCCGGTCGAACAGTGGAACCCCGGAGCGGCGGAAGAACAGCACCAGAACCGCACCACAAATGATTCCACCAACATGAGCCGCCCAGGAGACATCGCTGCCGATATCGGTAACCACCATGAAAAACTGGAAGACAACCCAGAACACCAGCGGGATGAACGCCGGAAGCGGCAGCGGGATCCGGCCAAGCACCAGAACCCAGACCCTGACCTTGGGATGAAGCATAAGGTAGGCGGCAACGATTCCGGCGACTGCACCCGAAGCGCCGATCAGCGGACTTTCTGAATCCGGCAGCAGCAATCCATGGGCAAAGGCGCCGGCAGCAGCACAGGCAAAATAGAAAATGAGAAATTTGATGTGCCCCATGGCATCTTCGACATTGTCGCCGAACACCCACAGAAAGATCATGTTGGACCCGAGGTGCAACAGGTTGCCGTGCAGAAAACTGTAAGTGACATAGGTTGCGTCCTCCGGAACCAGAACCAGAGATGGCTGCAATTCGGCGATGTCATTGACGACTGAGGGAATAAAGCCCAATCCAAGCACGGCGGCTGTGGTGAACTCACTGTCCGCGCCGGCGAGTTCGGTTATGCCCCAGACAATCGCATTGAGAGCGATCAGCGACCAGGTCACCCATTGCAGCTTGATGTGTTTGAGATCATTGGAATCATGCAAGGGGATGAACATCGCGAGGTTCCCGTTTCGGCCGGTCCGGCTCTTGTGTGACAGTGATGGAGGCTAACGGTTTTTGCCGGGAACCCAAAGCACGTCTGTGCGACCATGATCATTGACCCAGCGCGCAGCGACGAAAAAGAAATCGGACAACCGGTTGGCATAGCGGATGGCAGCCGGATTGACCGCTTCATTGTCCTGAGCCGCGAGTTCGACCATCAAGCGCTCGGCCCGGCGCGTGACAGTCCGGGCAAGATGAAGATGTGCAGCGGCGGCGGTTCCGCCCGGCAGGACAAAAGAGCGCAAGGGTTCGAGATCGTCGTTGAGCAGGTCAATGTCGGCTTCGATGCGGTTGACCTGCGCATCCACGATCCGCAAGGGTTCGTATTCGGGCTTTTCACCGGTGTCGGGCGTGGCAAGATCGGCACCGAGATCGAAACAATCATTCTGGATCCGCATCAGCATGGCGTCGAGATCAGGCAGCTCGGTGGTGTGAAGCCGGGCCATGCCCACAACGGCATTGGCCTCGTCAACCGTACCGTAAGCCTCGATCCGCAGATCATATTTCGGCCGCCGCTCGCCCGCGACGAGCCCTGTGGTCCCGTCATCACCGGTTTTGGTGTAGATCTTGTTGAGTTTGACCATGGAGGAGGCTTTCTGAGACTGTTTTCCGGGATATGGGGGCTGGGACCGCCGTAATCAGCGGCCGCCGCCGGTCAGCCACAGCGTCGCGACAATCAGCACGATCGCGACAAATTGCAGCAAGACCCGCATCTGCATCAGCTTGTTGGAGAGATTGCCCGAGCCGCCGCGCGCCATGTTGACAAGGCCCCGAACCAGCACGGCTGCTACGGCCAGCATGACAATGATGGACAGGACATAGGTTACGGACGACATCTGGCAGTTTCCTTGTGACAAGATCAGGACTGGAACATAGGGGCTTTTGCCGCCAAGTCCATCAGGGCTGATGGTTCAATCCTGGCGGGCGAGAAAGGGGTAGAACAGCCGGGCGGGCAAGAGCCTGCGGGCAATGACACCCAGTTTGGCGGCGCGCGTGACGGGGTAGTGATACCGCGGCCGAGAAGCGGTGAGGGCGTGCATGAGCACTTCGTGTACGGCTTCAGGCCCGAGTTTGCCGCTGTTCGACTGCTCCTGCTTTTCCAGGCGGCTGAGTTGAGCCTGATAATCTCTGGCGTGCACAGAGGCCTCAATATCAATGTGGCGGTGAAAAAGCCGCAATGCATTGGCTCTGAACTTGCTCCTGATGGCGCCCGGCTCGATCAGGCTGACATGAATACCGGAGCCCTGCAGTTCCATGGCAAGTGTTATGGAGAGGCCTTCAAGGGCATGTTTGGAGGCGTTGTAGGCGCCGCGGAACCGCATCGGAACCAGGCCGAGTATCGATGAACACTGCACGATGCGGCCGTGGCCCTGGGCCCGCATCACCGGGATCACGCGGCGGGTGAGGTCGTGCCAGCCGAAAAAATTTGCATCGAACTGTGCCCGCAAGGCATCGACCGGGAGATCCTCGACCGCACCAACCTGCCCGTAACCGCCATTGTTGAACAAGGCATCGCAGCGTCCGCCGGTGGAGTGCATGGCGCTGGCAAAGAACGCCTCGATGCTGGCCGGGTCGGCATAGTCCAGATAATAGGCCTCTATCCCGTCATTGCGGAGGGTGGAGATGTCTTCATCGGTGCGCGCCGAGGCAATCACATGCCAGCCCTCAGCCTTGAGCGCGCGGGCGCACCAGGCGCCGATTCCGCTCGAACAGCCTGTCACCAGAATGGTCTTTTGTTGGTTATTCTCACTCATTGCGTGATCTGCCCTGTTCCCGTGGCGTTTCAAATCCCATAATCATGAAGGACTGACAATGCCGACCCGGCGTATGTATCAGTCAGGCAGGGAGCATACATTGCGACGCATACGCACGGTCATCCTCGATGCGGTTACCCATTTCAACAATGATGATGGCTGGGCAATGGCAAGCCATGTCGCCTTGTCGATCCTGATGGCCTTGTTCCCCTTCATGATCTTCGGAACGGCGCTCGCCAGTTTTCTCGGTGCAAACGCTTATGCCGAGACGGCCTCTCACCTGATTTTCGACACCTGGCCCGAATCGATCGCGGCACCGATTTCACGCGAAGTCATCAACGTGCTGACAATCGAACGGGGCGGATTGCTGACCGTGTCGGTGCTTGCGGCGGCTTTCTTTTCCGCCAACGGTGTGGAAGCCCTCAGGGTGTCGCTCAATCGCGCCTACCGGATGACCGAGACCCGGGCCTGGTACGTCACCCGGGCGCAAAGCCTCGGATTTGTGGTCATCGCGGTAATGGTGATCATGGCGATCAGCTTCCTGCTGGTGCTGGCTCCACTGGCAATGAGGCTGGCGCGGCAATTCGCGCCGTGGATGGAAACGCTGATCTCGGCGGTGGATGACTGGCGCATCCTGATCGCGGTGGTGGTGCTTGTCGCAGGCCTTGTGCTGTCGCATCTGTGGCTGCCGGCAGGCAAGCGCAAGCTCCGTGATGTCATTCCGGGGATCTGCGTCACATTGATTGCCTGGATTGCCGGGGCGCTGGCATTTGCCCGTTATCTCGAAGAATTTGCCAACTATGTGTCAACCTATGCGGGACTTGCCTCGATCATGGTCGCACTGGTGTTTCTCTACATCATTGCGGCAATCTTCATTCTGGGCGCGGAGATCAATGCGGCGATCCTCAAGGCGCGGGTCCGGGCGGGGATCGAACTGGAACGAGAGAAGTCGGGCGAGACCTGAAGCCGCCTGGGAGCAAGCGTCAGGTTCTGATCCTGGCGAGGGCGAGGATGTCTTCCGGACTGGCACCTTGTTGCCGGAGAGACGCGATGGAGGTGGAGCCGTCGCTCTTTGAGAGTTTGCGGCCCAGCTGATCCCGCACCAGATCATGATGACGGTAGCGCGGCGCAGGCAGCCCGAGCAGGTGCTGCAGCAAACGGTGCACGGATGTGGCGGCGAACAGATCTTCGCCACGGATCACGTCGGAGATGTTCTGGACGGCGTCATCAACGGTGACCGAAAGGTGATAGCTTGCGGGAACATCGCGCCTGGCCAGGATCACGTCTCCCCATTCCCCGGGGTCTGCGATGATCTCGCCGGTCTCGCCGGACGGTCCGCTGCCGTGCTCCGCCCATGAAAGCCTGGCATCAAGACCATCAAGTGCGGCCTGCATGTCGAGTCTCCAGGCATGCGGCTCGCCAGCTGCGATCCTGCGGTCGCGCTCCGACGGCGAGAGCCTGCGGTCGTCGCCGGGGTAGTGTGGCGCGCCATCAGGGTCGCGGGGCCAGACCCGGCCCGTTCTCTCTGTTTCGGAGATTCTGGCGCTTGTTTCAGCGCGGCTGAGGAATGCGGGATAGAGCAGTCCGAGTTTGCGCAACTCGCCCAGATTTGCCTGATATGCGGCAAAATGGTCCGACTGGCGGCGAACCGGCTTCGGCCAGTCAAGCCCCAGCCAGGCGAGGTCGTCGAAGATCGCTGTTTCGAACTCCGGACGCGCACGGGTGATGTCGATGTCCTCGATGCGCAACAGGAATGTGCCGTGACGAGCCTTGGCGAATTGCCAGTTCAGCATCGCGGACCTGGCGTGCCCGACATGCAGCAGTCCGTTGGGGCTGGGCGCAAAACGGACTGCCGGAGCTTTGACAAGCGGATTGGATGTGGTGTTGTGAATCGGCATGGTGTTTCATGTCATTTTTGACGGGCGGCGTCACGATGCATCCCGCCCGCCAGATTGCAGAACATGATTGTCGAAGCCGGTCGCCGGCGGGAACCCGCAAACAGGACAGCAGGCATGCGCCGGATCGACAGTGCCGATGATATCGCTGACGGGCTGCTTGAGCTGGCGCGCATGGATGCACGGCTGGCGCAGGCGATCGAGCGCTCCGGACCGGTGCCGCTGCGGCGAAAACCGCCCGGCTATGCGGCACTGACGGAAATCATCCTGTCGCAAATGGTCTCCAAGGCCAGCGCCAATGCGCTGTGGAGAAGGCTGGAACTTGCAGCCGGCGAGATCAGCCCGGCGGCCATACTTGCGCTCAGCCCGGAGACGCTGCGCGAAGCCGGGTTGTCACGCGCCAAGGCCGAAACATTGATCCGGGTGGGGCAGGCGGTGACCGCAGGTGAGCTCGATCTTGACCATTTGTGCCGGCTTGATGGGCGTGCGGCGATCACCGCCATGACATCAATCAAGGGTGTCGGAC
>CAXBIE010000113.1:0-13643 GCA_963975635.1 uncultured Hoeflea sp.
CATGCTGATCCAGACCGCAGGCCTGAATATCCTCACCGATCCGGTCTGGTCCGAGCGCGCCAGCCCGCTGGCTTTCGCCGGCCCGAAGCGGGTGACCGCCCCCGGTATCGCCTTTGAAGATCTCCCGGAGATCGATCTGGTGCTGTTGTCGCACAATCATTACGACCATCTCGACCTGGTCACGCTGGCGCGGCTGAGACAGGCGCACAATCCGCTGGTCATCACACCGCTTGGCAATGATGCGATCATCAAGGCACATGTTCCCACCATGCGGGTGCTGACCGGGGACTGGGGCGACGCCATCAAGTCCGGCCCGGCCACGGTGCATTTTGAACCCTGCCACCACTGGTCGGCGCGCGGCGTCAATGACCGTTCGATGGCGCTATGGGCCGCCTTCGTGCTGGAGACGCCCGGTGGCAAGATCCTGCATATCGGCGATACCGGCTTCGACAAGGGTCGGCCCTACCAGAATGCCCGCGAGCGTCACGGCGATTTCCGCGCCGCGATCCTGCCGGTCGGCGCCTATGAGCCGCGCTGGTTCATGAAGGATCAGCACCAGAGCCCTGACGAGGCCATCGAGGGGTTCTTGCTGTCGGGCGCCGAATATGCGCTGGGCCATCACTGGGGCACATTCCAGCTCACCGATGAAGGCCGCGAGGCGCCCGAGGAGCTGCTATACGAAAAACTCGCCGAGAAGGGTGTCGCCAGGGACCGCTTCCGGCCGCTGCATGTCGGCGAGGCCTGGGATTTTCCTGCCATAGCCTGACCCGGCAACCGCGGCCCCGAGACTGGTAATCCCGGTATTTTTGCGCCATACAGGCCGCGAACAACAATGGGTGCGCGTTATGGGATCGATGGTTCCTTTTGCCAAGATGAACGGACTGGGCAATGACATTGTCGTCATCGACATGCGTGGCCGCAGCGATGCCGTGACGGCTGAGGCCGCGGTAGCACTTGCTGCCGGCGAGCGCACCGGCTTTGACCAGATCATGGCCATTCATGACAGCACTCTCGACGGTGTTGATTACCGCATCGACATTCTCAACCGCGACGGCTCCCGCGCCCAGGCCTGCGGCAACGGCACAAGATGCGTGGTCCAGGCGCTGTCCTCGGAGACCGGGCGCAAGAGCTTCACCTTCAAGACGCTGGCCGGAATCCTCACAGCTGAAGAACACGAGGACGGGCTGATTTCTGTTGACATGGGGGTGCCGGAATTCCGCTGGGACCGGATTCCGCTGGCCGAAGAGTTCTTCGACACCACCCGCATCGAGCTGCAGGTCGGCCCGATTGACGCACCGGTGCTGCATTCGCCTTCGGTGATATCCATGGGCAACCCGCACGCCATCTTCTGGGTCAAGGACGATGTCTGGTCCTATGATCTCGAGCGCTTCGGCCCGCTCTTGGAAAACCACCCGATCTTTCCCGAGCGCGCCAATATCTCGATTGCCCGGGTCAAGAACGGCCAGACGCTTGATCTTCGGACCTGGGAACGCGGTGTCGGCCTGACCCGCGCCTGCGGCTCGGCTGCCTGTGCCGCCGCGGTCTGTGCGGCGCGAACCGACCGCACCCGCCGGCGCGTCACCGTCAATGTGCCTGGCGGCCCGCTTCACGTCGACTGGCGCGCCAACAACCACGTGGTCATGACCGGTCCCGCCGAATGGGAATTCTCGGGCACTGTCGATCCGCTGAGCGGAGACTGGCAGGCCGATGGGGCGGATGCGTGAGCGGGGTTCGCGTTCTCACCCTCGGATGCCGGCTCAACACCTATGAATCGGAGACCATGCGCAAGGCGGCTGAAACCGCAGGCCTCAACAATGCGATTCTGGTCAACACCTGCGCGGTGACCGCCGATGCGGTGCGCCAGGCGCGCCAGACCATCCGCCGGGCCCGCCGCGAAAATCCGGGAGCCCGCATCGTGGTCTCTGGCTGCGCCGCCCAGACAGAGCCTGAAACATTCGCCGCCATGGACGAAGTCGACGCGGTGATCGGCAACGAGGCCAAGGGCCAGGCCGCGACCTATCGCAGATTGCCGGATTTCGGCGTCTCGGAGAGCGAGAAGATCCGCGTCAACGACATCATGTCGGTGCGCGAGACCGCCCCGCAGATGATCGAGGCCGTGGAAGGCCATGCCCGCGCCTTCGTGCAGGTGCAGAACGGCTGCGATCACCGCTGCACCTTCTGCATCATCCCCTATGGCCGCGGCAATTCCCGCTCGGTGCCGATGGGCGCCGTGGTCGAGCAGATCGAAAAGCTGGTCGACAACGGCTACCAGGAAGCCGTGATCACCGGCGTTGACGCCACCAGCTATGGCGCCGACCTGCCCGGCGCGCCGACACTCGGCACACTGGCCGCCAGCATCCTCAAGCAGGTGCCTGATCTCCGGAGACTGCGGCTGTCCTCGATTGATTCGATCGAGGTCGATGACACGCTGATGGATCTGATCGCAAACGAGCCGCGTTTCATGCCGCATCTGCACCTGTCGCTGCAGCATGGCGATGACATGATCCTCAAGCGCATGAAGCGCCGGCACAGCCGCGAAGACGCGATTGGCTTTTGCCAGAAGGTGCAGGAGCTCAGACCCGGCTTTGCCTTCGGCGCCGATCTGATCGCCGGTTTTCCGACCGAAACCGAGGACATGTTCGCCCGTTCGCTCGATATTGTTGAGGAATGCGGCCTGTCCTTCCTGCATGTGTTTCCCTATTCGCCACGCCAGGGCACCCCGGCGGCGCGCATGCCGCAGCTTGATCGCGGTCTGATCAAGCAAAGGGCCGCGCGCTTGAGAGAACGCGGCGAACAGGCCTATGATGCCCACCTCTCCGCCATGGCGGCGGCAGGCGGCACCCACTCCGTTCTGGTCGAGTTTTCCGGCACGGCGCGCACAGAAAATTTCACCCCGGTGGTTGCGCCCGGCGCGCCACGGGGCCAGATGGCTCAGATAAGGCTCAATGGCCGCACCGCAGATCGCCTGACCGGCGATGTGATTGCCGGACCAGTGGATCAAAGACAGACGGCAGGCTTCGCCGCAGGCTGACACGAAAAGGCACCGAACCCGCATGGCGTTTAACTTCATCAAAAAGGTTTTCTCCTTCGGGAAAGACAAGGAAGACGCGCCTGCGCCGGAGACCGCGGTGGAAACCGCAGCGCCCGCTGCCGATGAGGCTGCCCCCGAGACCGCAACGCCCGAACAGGCCTTCCCGGCTGACGGCGGCATGCAATTCACCCCGGAAACCGCTGGCAGCGAGCCGCCTGAAACGCCCGCGCCCGCGGACGAAGAGCATGCCGGCGAACCGCCGATCCACGCCGACCCTGTGCAAGAAGGCCCGGAAGACGGGCTGACCCCGGAGGAATTGTCCGCCGACCCGGGCATCGCGCCGGTCCCGGAGGGATCACTGGAGCCTGCCCCACAGGATGACAGGGAGGGAGAGCTCACCCCGGAACCGGCGGTCAGCGAGGCGCCAATCCACACAGACCCCGTGCAGGAAGGCCCGGAAGACGGGCTGACCCCGGAGGAATTGTCCGCCGACCCGGGCATCGCGCCGGTCCCGGATGAAACACCTGAGCCTGAGCCGCGAAAACTGGTTGTCCGCGACACCGTGTCGGAGGCCCAGCCCGTAGAGGTTCCCGAGCCCGTTGCCGAGGAACGCGGCAACTGGTGGAGCCGCCTGCGCCAAGGCCTGTCGCGCACCTCGGGACAGCTCACCGGCCAGATCACCGGCATCTTCACGAAGCGCAAGCTGGATGAGGAGACACTGGAGGAGCTCGAGGACATTCTGCTGCAGGCCGACCTGGGCGTTGAAACCGCAATGCGGATCACCGATGCCCTGTCCGCCACCCGCTACGGCAAGGACATTTCACCCGCCGAAGTGCAGAAGGTGATGGCCGATGAAATCACCAGGGTCCTTGGACCGGTGGCCAGACCGCTGGAACTTGATCTCAGCCACAAGCCGCATGTCATTCTGGTGGTCGGCGTCAACGGCACCGGCAAGACCACCACCATCGGCAAGCTCGCCGCCAAATTGAGCGCCGGCGGGCTTAAAGTCACGCTGGCCGCCGGCGACACCTTTCGCGCAGCCGCCATCGAACAGCTCAAGATCTGGGGTGAACGCACCGGCTCAAAGGTGGTCTCGACCAAGCTCGGCGCCGATGCGGCGGGTCTGGCCTATGAGGCCTTCGAGACCGCTCGTGCCGACGGCGCCGATGTGCTGATCATCGACACCGCCGGACGGTTGCAGAACCGCACCGAACTGATGGACGAGCTGGCCAAGGTGGTGCGCGTCATCGGCAAGCTCGATCCGGACGCGCCGCACACGGTGCTGCAGACGCTGGACGCCACCACCGGGCAGAACGCGCTCAACCAGGTCGAGATCTTCAAGAATGTCGCCGGCGTCAACGGGCTGGTGATGACCAAGCTCGACGGCACCGCGCGCGGCGGCATTCTCGTCGCCATTGCCGCAAAACATAAATTACCGGTCTATTTCGTCGGCGTCGGCGAGGGTGTAGACGATCTTGAACCTTTTGAAGCGGCAGATTTCGCATCCGCCATTGCCGGGCAACCGGCCGGAGACCCGAAATGAACGACCGCAAGACCCCCGAAGCCGAAACCGCCGATCAGGACATCCAGATCTTCGAGGCCGACCCCAACGCGCCCGGACGCAAGCACATCAATCCGCTGCTGAAAATGGCGCTCGAACTGGGACCGCTGCTGGTGTTCTTCTTCGCCAATGCCCGCGGCGAGTGGATTGCCCAGCAGGTGCCGTTCCTGGCCGATATCGGCGGCCCGATCTTCGTCGGCACCGCCTGTTTCATGATTGCCACGGCCGTAGCCTTGAGCGTGTCCTGGATTCTGACCCGGACCCTGCCGATCATGCCGCTCTTGTCGGGCATCATCGTGCTGGTTTTCGGCGCGCTGACATTGTGGCTGCAGGATGAAACCTTCATCAAGGTCAAGCCGACTATCATCAACACCATGTTTGGCATCATTCTGCTTGGCGGCCTGCTCTTCAAAAAATCCTTCCTCGGCTATGTGTTTGATTCGGCCTTCAAGCTCGACGCCGAGGGCTGGCGCATCCTGACTTTCCGCTGGGGCCTGTTCTTCATGCTGATGGCGGTGATCAACGAAGTCATCTGGCGCAATTTCTCCACCGACTTCTGGATCGCCTTCAAGGTCTGGGGCAACATGCCCCTGTCGATCGTCTTCACGCTCATGCAATTGCCGCTGATGCAGCGCCATGCGCTGCCAGAAGAGGGTGAGGAAAAAGCCAAGGGGTAAACCGCCATCTCGATGGGTCTCGTCGGCGCCTGAAGAGCCCTGCAGGCCGCAGGGTTCCTTCGTCAGGCGATGGAACCAAAACCTGCCGGCAGTGTTTTCTGCCTGCCAGCTATTGGCTGCGCAGAAACGAGGCTGGAAATGGGCGATCTTCACAAGCTGTGCATTATCGGAAGCGGCGCAATGGGCAGCTATCTGCTAAAGCGGATCGTTTCCCAGAAGCTGCCGGTCTCGATCGACGTTTTCGAGAGTGCGGACGAGCTGGGCACAGGCATGCCCTACCGCGAGGGCATGAATGCGGATTACATGCTGTGCAATGCCTTCAGCCGTGAAATTCCGCCCGTCACCAGGCCGCTGATAGACTGGCTCGAATCCCAGCCCCGGCGCGAACTCGGCGAATGGGAGCTCTCCACCCACGACCTGAGCCCGCGCGCATTCTATCCCCGCACACTGATCGGCGAATATCTGGGATCCGAATTTGCCGACTTGTGTTCACAAGCCAGGGACGCCGGCTTCGATCTCACCATCCACACCGGCTGCAAGGTCGAGGACATATCCGTTAGCGGAAAACAGGCGCTCGTCAGCTACACAAACAGCGGCGATGGCATCCAGGAACACTTCGGCATCGTGCTGATTGCGACCGGACACACCTGGCCTTGCGAGCCGAAGATCGATGAAGCGCGGCTGGTTTCGCCATGGCCCTACACCACCATCGAAGCCCTTCCGCAAGGCGCCATCGGCGTTCTCGGCTCGTCCTTGTCGGCCATTGATGTGGTGGTCGCGCTCGGACATGCCCACGGGCAGTTTGAAGAACACAGCGACCGGATCACCTGGCACCCCAATGACACCGACAGCGATTTGCGGGTGACCATGGTGTCGCGCAACGGGGTGATGCCGGAGGGCGATTTCTACTACCCCTTTCCCTATGAGCCTTTGCAGCATCTGACAAAGGATGCCGTGGCAAAAGAGATCGGCAAGGGCACCGATGGCCTGCTGCAACGCAGTTTCGCGCTTTTGTGTGCCGAACTCGACGCCGCCGACCCGAACTACCTGGAGCATCTGGGCCAGGAGGCGCGAACCCTTGAGGGTTTCGCCCCGCGCTATTTCGCCTCCCGCCGGGAGATCGGCGGCCTGCCGGCCGTCAAGGAAAACCTGGCCGAAATGCGCAAACTGATGCGCGCGCGCGAAACAGTTCCGCATCGCTATGCGCTGCTGCGCGGCCATGAGGTTTTCGGCGATATCCTGCCGCATCTGAGCCAGGACGATTACAAGCGGTTCTCCGAAGCCCTGATGCCGGTATTCGGAGACTGCTACGCGGCGGTGCCCCATGTCTCGCTGGCCCGCATCGTCGCCATGTATGACGCCGGTGTCCTCGAACTGCTGGCAACGGCTGAGGGCGCGGCCTTCACCCAGTCTGACGACGGTCAGGTCTCGGTCGAGACGGAAGACGGCAGCCGCACATTCAAGGCCCTGGTGGATGCACGGGGCCAGTCAACCAAACCGCTGTCCCAACTGCCCTTCCCGTCGCTCGCCGCCGGTTTTTCCGGTGATGCCGGGCCGATCCTGGAGCCTTTTCGGCTGGAGACCGGCGATGCCGGTTCGGCGCATGTCTATTGCCTGGCGCTGCCGCAGATCCTTGAGCGCCATCCCTTCTCGCAAGGCCTCTCCAATTGTGACGCCCTTGCGAAAATCGTGGTGGACGATCTGGCCGGGCGGCTGGAGATCTGAAACAGGCCGCAGCGGCTGCCGGCACAAACAACCGCTCAGGATATTTTCACGGCGCGCCGACAACGCGCGCCAGCTTGCCCAGCGTCTGCAATCCCAGCTCCACGGCGCCGAAGCCCCTGGCCTGCTGGAATTCGGCCGCGCTGCTGAACACCATGCCGAGCGTAACCTTCGTCCCGGCGTCCTCGTCCTCGAACGACACCCAGGCATCGGCATGTTTCGGCCCGTTCTCGCCCCAGAGCAGCGTATAGCCGATCCTCTCTCCGTCCCTGACGTCGCCATACAGGTGATGGTTCGGGTAGGCCGTGCCGTCCGGTCCGATCATGTCGAACACCCATTCGCCACCCTCGCGCAGGTCGATCCGCTGCGTCCGGCAGGAAAACCCGTCCGGACCCCACCATTTGGGCAGGGATTCCGGGTTGAACCAGGCGCTCCAGACAATGTCGCGCGGCGCCTTGATCACCCGTTGCAGCAGCATGGTCCGCTCCGCCACGCTGGCCAGATTGTCGAGCCCGGCGCCAAAACCCCGGAGGTAGCCGTCCTCCATGTCTTTGGCCAGGGAGGCAAGCTGCACGGTCACGACCATTTGGCTTTGCTCACCCGCGCCCGAGAAGGAAGCCGTCACCAGCGCCGCCGATTGCGTGACGCCCTCCGAGGACACGACTTCGGAATTCACACTGCACCGCATCGGCTGCAGCACCAGCCATCCGGCCTCGCAGCGCGTGTCAGGCTGTCCCTCGACCTTGCACAGGGAGACTTCGTGGCCGCCGACGCGCGTGTCGGCCTCAAGATATTCGACGGTGACGGAGGGCGCGGGCGCCGCCCAGACCGCGCGGGCGGCGGGCGCGGTCCAGGCCGCCCAGACGGTTGCAAGCGGTGCCGCGACCTGTCGTTCAAAACTCAGGGTGGCGAAACCCTCACTCATTTTGCGAGCCCTTTCGCGTAGGCTTCGAGCTGCGTTGCCACCGTGCCCCAGCCGTCGAAGAAACCCATGTCCTCATGCGCCTTCCTGGTGTCCGGATTGCGGTGGCGGGCGATCGCCGTATAGCTGGTGCCGCCGCCGGGCGCATCGGCGAGGAGCAGGATCGCGGTCATGAACGGCTCGGGCGCGGGCTTCCAGCCTTCGGTGTAGGCATCGGTGAACACCAGCTTCTCCTCGGGGATCACTTCGAGGTAGACGCCGTTGTTCTCCATGAGGTTGCCCTCGACTTCGAAGGTCGTGTTGAATCGGCCGCCGACCTTGAGAGCGATATCCACTGCGGTGACCTTGTGCGGCGCGGGCACGAAGAAATGCGGGATATGCTCGGGCCGTGTCCAGCATTCCCATATCAGCTGCCGCGGCGCTGCGAGCGTCCGGGTAAAGCTCAAATCCGTTGACGGATCCAGATCCAGTTTCATGTCTCGCGTTCCTTCATCACGGTTTTCACATAATCCTCCAGCCGGTCGAGCCGGGATTCCCAAATGGCCCGCTGTTCATCGAGCCATGTGCGCATCGGCACAAGCGCCTCGGGCACGATCGCGCAGGTGCGCACGCGCCCGTCCTTCGAGCTCACGATCAGCCCCGCCTCCTCCAGCACCGCAAGATGCCGCATCACGGTGGGCAGCCGGAGCCCGGTGGGGTCGGCCAGCTCGCTGACCGGCGCCGGCCCCTCAGCCAGCCGTGACAGCACCGCGCGCCGGGTCGGGTCCGCCAGGGCGTGGAAAAGGTTGGAGAGATCGACGTCATGCTTAGCCATATGACTAACTATCAAAGCTCGAGATCGCCGTCAAGGGATAGTTTGCAATATTGCTAAGTGTTGCGTGCGCAGGAGGCGAAGGACGAGGCTGCGCTCAGGACGACCGCCACTTTTTAAGGGGCTCAGCTTCGTTGCTCGCCAGATTGATCGCGCCGACGAGACCTTCCTTGTTCTTGAGAGCGGACATTAAATAGGCGCAGGCACCTCACCCCGCATTGCCGAACGGTCCGGAATAGCCCTTTTCCATGACCTCGCGCTCGTGGCAGAGCATCCATTGCACCGTGGGGAAGGCGATCTCGTCCGTGGGCAGCTTGTCCCAGTCGAACAGCTGCACCTCAAGGCTTTCCTCGCCGACGCCGAACAATTCAGCTCCTGCGCCGCGATCGATGAGTTCCGCGCGCCAGATCAGCTGCACCTGGCTCAGATGCGGCACCGAATAGATCGCCAGGAGTTCGCCAAGCTCGAGATGGGCCAGCGCCTCTTCGCGCGCCTCGCGCCGGGCGCCGTCTTCCGGCGTTTCATTCAGTTCGAGATAGCCCGCCGGCACGGTCCAGAAACCGCGGCGCGGTTCGATGGCGCGGCGGCACAACAGCACCTTGCCCTCGTGCCGGACCACGGAACCCACGACGATGCGCGGGTTCTGGTAATTGACGAAGCCGCAGGTCTGGCAGACATCGCGTTCATGGGTATCACCGGCAGGAACCAGCCGGTGGAATTGTTTATCGGTGCTCATGACGGCAAAGATAGAGCCCGCTCACGATGATGGCGAGGGTGGCTGTGCGCTTTGGCGCGAGAAAATCCGTTCAGCCCGCCGGTGCAGCCTGCGACATGGCCTTCTCGATCGCCGGTAGCAGCTTGTCGCGCAGGCTTTCGGTGGTGAACGGGCCGATCTGCTTGAACAGGATTTCGCCGTCAGGCCCGACCAGATAGGTCTCCGGAATGCCGTAAACCCCCCAGTCGATGGCCGCCTTGCCGGCCGGATCAACTCCGACGGCGGCAAAGGGATTGCCCAGTTCACCGAGGAACCGCAGCGCGTTGTCATTCTTGTCCTTGTAATTGATGCCAACCAGCTCGACCCGCGGCTCGCGCGCCAGTTCGAGCAGGATCGGATGCTCCTGCCGGCAGGGCACGCACCAGGAAGCCCAGACATTGACCAGCGAGAGCCGGCCCCGGATCGCCGCGTCGGTGAGCGCCGGCACCGGCACACCATTGGCGCTGAGGCCGTCCAGCGGCGGCAGATCGAGCGAAGGCGCCCTGGTGCCGATCAGCACCGAGGGAATTTCGCTGGCGTCCTTGCCGGAGCCAAGCTGGTAGAGAAACACGCCCGACAGCGCGATAAACAGCACCAGCGGCAAAAACGCGATCCACAACCTGCGCCGGCTGGCGGGCGCCGCTTCTTCATTGGTTTCATCAGTCATCACTTGGCCCCGCCGGCAGGGTTCGAACGCCGCCGCACACCTTGCGCCTCGAGCTCGGCCAGCTCACGCCGCCGTGCGCGGCCGTCAAGCAGAATGCCGGCCAGCAGACCGCCAAGCGTCACCGCAGTTGCCGCATAGGACAGGAAAACAAAGGCTTCATGGCTCATCATCTTATGCACCGCCGCCGATTGCCTGTGCGGCCTGGCGCCGCATAGCCTGCACCCGGCGGCGCAGGATCTCGTTGCGCATCGCCATCAGGTGAAAGGTGAAGAAGATCAGCGTATAGGCAATCGCCATCACCAGCAGCGGATAGAGCATCGTCGGGTGAATGGTCGGACCGTCAAGCCGGATCACGCTGGCCGGCTGGTGCAAGGTGTTCCACCACTCGACGGAGAATTTGATGATCGGGATATTGACGAAGCCGACCAGGGTCAGCACCGCCGCCGGACGGGCGGCGCGGCCTGAATCGTCCATCGCCTTGTGCAGCGCCATCAGCCCCAGATACATCAGGAACAGCACGAACACCGAGGTCAGCCGCGCATCCCACACCCACCAGGTGCCCCACATCGGCCGCCCCCAGAGCGAGCCGGTCAGCAGTGACAGGAAGGTAAACGCAGCACCGATGGGCAGCGCCGTCTTGGCCGCGACATCGGCCAGCGGATGCCGCCAGACCAGCGTGCCGATCGAGGCAATCGCCATAACCGAATAGCACATCATCGCCAGCCAGGCCGCCGGCACGTGGATGAACATGATCCGCACGGTGATGCCCTGCTGGTAATCCTCCGGCGCTGCAAAGGACATGTACAGCCCGATCACCAGAGACAGTGCGGCCGCCGTCGCAAGATACGGCAGAATCCGCCCCGAAAGGGCGAGAAAGCGGGTCGGATTGGCGAGGCTGGTAAACCAGCCCTGGGAGATGGTGGTGTCACTCATGGCTTTTTTCTAATGCGTCAGGCGTGCAGTTTCAATGCGACAAATCAATCGGACGCTCCCCTGAGCGCCGCAGCCGCCGCAACGGGGCCGAGAGCCGCGAAAAACAGCGCAATTGCCGACAGGATCATGAATGGCGGCAAGAATGGATCGGGATCGGTCACCGCCGCGTAGGAAGCGCTGACGCCGAAGATCAGGATCGGGATCGCCAAAGGCAGGATCAGGATCGACACCAGCAGCCCGCCGCGCGGCAGCACGACCGCCACGGCCGCCCCGACTGCGCCGATGAAGGAAATCGCCGGCGTTCCGACCAGCAGCGTCAGCATGACGGCCCCGGTCGAGGTGGCGCTCATGTTCATCAGCAGCCCCAGAAGCGGCGCAGCCAGCACCAGCGGCAAGCCGGTGGCGAGCCAGTGCGCCAGGCTTTTGACGAACACCGTCAGCACCAGCGAAAACCAGTCCTGCATCACCAGCATGTCGAGCGAGCCGTCCTCGCGGTCGGCCTGGAACAGCCGGTCGAGGCCCAAGAGCGAGGCCAGCAGTGCGCCGATCCACAGGATCGCCGGGCCGATCCGCGCCAGCAGGTTGAGATCCGGGCCGATGCCGAACGGGATCACCGCCACAACGGCGAGAAAGAACAGCACGCCGAGCATCGCTGCGCCGCCCGAGCGCGTGGCAATCGCCAGATCGCGTTTAAGCAGCGCAATCATGCCCAGCTCCCCTCGGAGGCGGCGCTGTGAATGCCCGACAGTTCCAGCGCGCGGACGCTCTCCAGCCCCAGCGGCTGATGCGTGGCGGCAATCGCCAGCCCGCCTTTGGCCAGATGCCGGCCGACCAGATCCGCAAACAACTGGTCCGAACGCTTGTCGAGCGCAGCCGTCGGCTCGTCCAGCAGCCACAAGGGCCGCTCGCTGACCAGCAGCCGTGCCAGCGCGATCCGCCGCTGCTGCCCCGCCGAGAGATAGCCAAACGGCAAATGCCCGACACCGGTCAGCCCGACCTGCTCGATGGCCGCGTCAACGGACAGGCCTTCGCCACTGTCGGCCGGCTGAAAGTTCTTCCAGAAAGCGAGATTTTCCGACACCTTGAGTTCGCGCTTCATGGCATTGCGGTGACCGAGATAATGGGCGTGGTCCGAAACCGGCAACGCGGCCGCGTCATCGCCTTGCAGGGCAAAACCACCCGAATCAGCAGCCAGCAATCCGGCCAGAATTCGAAGCAATGTCGATTTTCCCGATCCGTTTGGTCCGGTGATAACAAGCACTTCGCCGCGTTCGAGCGTGAAGCTGACATCGTCAAATAGCACGCTGTCGCCGCGCCGTCCCTTGAGTTTCGTGGCTACTGCCCGCATCGCCCCCCGCATCCCGGGCCGTCAGGCGGCACCTGGCGTTCCCATTCAATAAAAAACTAACCACCCAAAAAAACATTGAAATGGGCCATTGGTTGATCTGGCACGTTCTTACGAAATTATCTATAACGCCCGCAACCACGCCAGCGGTCGGCGTGAATTCAATCTAGCGCCGAACATGATGCCCCAAGCGTCACGGGCGGACAGCGGAAATGACCGTACCCGCATCCTTGTTCACGCATCAAGCGTGCAAGGTGTTCGCCCTCAATGTTCGGCCGAACTCATGAAAGCGGGTTGCCTGTGGCCAAATCACTCGACAGCTTCAATTGCCGTTCCGTCCTCAATGTCGAGGGCACCGAATATGTCTATTACAGCCTCGTCGAGGCCGAGAAGAACGGCCTGACCGGCATTTCGGCGCTTCCGTTCTCGATGAAGGTCATTCTCGAGAACCTGCTGCGCAACGAAGACGGCGGCACGGTGAAGAAGGACGACATCCTCGCCGTCGTTGCCTGGCTCACCGACAAGGGCACCGCCGATGCCGAGATCGCTTACCGTCCGGCCCGCGTGCTGATGCAGGATTTCACCGGCGTTCCCGCCGTTGTTGACCTGGCGGCCATGCGCGACGCCATGGTGTCACTCGGCGGTGATCCGCAGAAGATCAACCCGCTGGTCCCCGTCGATCTGGTCATCGACCACTCGGTCATCGTTGATGAATTCGGCACACCGCAGGCGCTGGCCAACAATGTCGAGCACGAATATGAGCGCAACGGCGAACGTTACCGCTTCCTCAAATGGGGTCAGCAGGCGTTCAAGAACTTCCGCGTTGTTCCCCCCGGCACCGGCATCTGCCACCAGGTCAATCTCGAATATCTGGGCCAGACCGTCTGGACCAAGGAAGAGAACGGCGAAGTCACCGCCTATCCCGACACCTGCGTCGGCACCGACAGCCACACCACCATGATCAACGGTCTTGGCGTTCTGGGCTGGGGCGTTGGCGGCATCGAGGCCGAAGCGGCCATGCTCGGCCAGCCAATCTCCATGCTTCTGCCGGAAGTCATCGGCTTCCGCCTCACCGGCGCGCTCAAGGAAGGCGTCACCGCCACCGACCTGGTGCTGACCGTGGTGCAGATGCTGCGCAAGAAGGGCGTTGTCTCGAAATTCGTCGAGTTCTTCGGCCCGGGCCTTGATTCGATGACGCTGGCCGACCGCGCCACCATCGG
>CAXBIE010000114.1:0-13474 GCA_963975635.1 uncultured Hoeflea sp.
TCGGCGATGATGGCGTGATCCTTCGGACGGCGGGCTTCGAACAATTCGGCCACCCGCGGCAGACCACCGGTGATGTCCTTGGTCTTGGCGCTTTCCAGAGGCACACGTGCAAGCACGTCGCCCTGGCTGACCTTGCCACCGGGTTCGACCGACAGAATGGCGTCCACCGAGAGCTGGAAACGAGCGTCGCCGCCGCGAGCCAGCTTGATGATCTCGCCGTTCTTGTCCTTGATGACAATCGCCGGCTTTAGGTCGATACCGCGTGGCGTCGAGCGCCAATCGATGACCTGACGCTTGGTGATGCCGGTTGCCTCGTCGGTGGCTTCGAGAACCGAGATGCCGTCGACGACATCTTCGAATTCCACTGTTCCCTCGACTTCGGTCATCATCGGGCGAGTGTACGGGTCCCACTCGGCGAGACGCTGGCCGCGCTTCACTGCATCGCCGTCATCGACATAGATCTTGGAGCCGTATGCGACACGCTGCGAAGAACGCTCTGTGCCGGCTTCATCCAGGATCTGGATCGCCATGGAGCGGCCCATGGCAATCAGATTGCCATCAGAGTTGCGCAACATGTTGCGGTTCTTGATGCGGACCGTACCCTCGTAAGAGGCTTCCAGGAACGATGTATCAACCACGGTGGCGGTGCCGCCAAGGTGGAAGGTACGCATCGTCAGCTGAGTACCCGGCTCACCGATCGACTGGGCGGCGATAACGCCGACAGCTTCACCAATGTTGACCGGAGTACCGCGAGCAAGGTCACGACCGTAACAGGTTCCGCAAATCCCGGTCTGGATGTCGCAAGTCAGCGGCGACCGGATACGAACGGACTGAATTCCGGCTGCCTCGATCGCCAGCACCTGGGCTTCATCGACCGTCGAGCCTGCCTTGACCAGAAGGTCACCGGTAAGCGGATGGTTGATGTCGTCAAGCGTGGTGCGGCCCAGGATACGTTGACCAATCGACGCGACCACCTGGCCGGCATCGACGATCGCCGTCATGGTCAGGCCTTCAGTGGTGCCGCAATCGACGTGGGTAACGATGCAATCCTGTGCAACATCAACCAGACGACGTGTCAGGTAACCCGAGTTCGCTGTCTTCAGCGCGGTATCGGCAAGACCCTTACGTGCGCCGTGAGTCGAGTTGAAGTACTCGTTCACGGTCAGGCCTTCCTTAAAGTTCGAGATGATCGGCGTCTCGATGATTTCACCCGACGGTTTGGCCATAAGGCCACGCATGCCGCCCAGCTGACGCATCTGGCTCGGTGAGCCACGCGCACCGGAGTGGCTCATCATGTAGATCGAGTTCATCTGCTTCTGGCGGCCATTTTCGTGGAACTCCACGGACTTGATGCGCGCCATCATTTCGTCGGCAACCTTTTCGGTCGCCTTGCCCCAGGCGTCGACAACCTTGTTGTACTTCTCCCCCTGGGTGATGAGACCCTCATTGTACTGCTGCTCGTATTCCTTGACCAGAGAATCGGTGTCGCCAACGATCTTCGCCTTGGAAGCCGGGATCACCATGTCGTCCTTGCCGAACGAAATGCCGGCGCGGCAGGCATGGCCGAAACCGAGCTGCATGATGCGGTCGCAGAAAATGACCGTGTCCTTCTGACCGCAGTGACGGTAGACGGTATCGATCATCCGCGAGATATTCTTCTTGGTCATCTCCTGGTTGCAGACGTCGAACAACACATTGACGTTTCGCGGCAGCAGTTCACCGATGATCATGCGACCCGGAGTCGTTTCGACGATCATCGACGTTGGCTTGCCTTCGGCATCAACGCTCTTGAAGCGGCCCTTGATCTTGGTGTGCAGGGTGACAACCTTGCTTTCCAGCGCATGGTGCAGTTCGCCCATGTCGGAGAACACCATGCCCTGCCCCGGCTCGTTCTCAGCCACGATCGAGAGATAGTAGAGACCCAGAACCATGTCCTGCGACGGCACGATGATAGGCGCGCCGTTGGCAGGGTGCAGGATGTTGTTGGTCGACATCATCAGCACGCGGGCTTCAAGCTGCGCTTCAAGCGACAGCGGTACGTGGACCGCCATCTGGTCGCCGTCAAAGTCGGCGTTAAAGGCCGTGCAGACGAGCGGGTGCAGCTGGATGGCCTTGCCTTCGACCAGGGTAGGTTCGAAAGCCTGGATACCCAGACGGTGAAGCGTCGGCGCGCGGTTGAGCAGCACCGGATGCTCGCGGATAACCTCGTCGAGGATATCCCAGACTTCCGGCTTTTCCTTTTCAACCAGCTTCTTGGCCTGTTTGACGGTCGAGGAGTAACCCTTTGCGTCAAGGCGCGCATAGATGAACGGCTTGAACAGTTCGAGCGCCATCTTCTTGGGCAGGCCGCACTGGTGCAGCTTCAGTTCCGGACCAGTCACGATGACTGAACGACCGGAATAGTCGACGCGCTTGCCGAGCAGGTTCTGACGGAAACGGCCCTGCTTGCCCTTGAGCATGTCGCTCAAAGACTTCAGAGGACGCTTGTTGGCGCCTGTGATGGTCCGGCCGCGGCGGCCATTGTCAAACAATGCGTCCACAGCTTCCTGCAGCATCCGCTTTTCATTGCGAATGATGATGCCTGGTGCACGCAGTTCGATCAGCCGCTTGAGACGGTTGTTACGGTTGATAACGCGACGATACAGGTCGTTCAGGTCGGATGTAGCGAAACGGCCGCCATCAAGCGGAACCAGCGGGCGCAGATCCGGCGGAAGCACCGGTACAACCTTCATGATCATCCATTCCGGACGGTTGCCGGAATCGAGGAAGCTTTCAACGATCTTCAGACGCTTCATCAGCTTCTTGGACTTCAGCTCGGATGTCGTTGCGGCCAGCTCCGTGCGCAGCTCACCGGCAATGCGCTCGAGATCCATCGACGCAAGCATTTCGTAGATAGCTTCGGCACCGATCATCGCGGTGAAGCTGTCTTCGCCGAATTCATCGACGGCAACCATGTAGTCTTCCTCAGAGAGAAGCGAATTCTCCTTGAGCGACGTCAGGCCTGGCTCGGTAACGATGTAGTTCTCGAAATACAGAACCCGCTCGATATCCTTCAGCGTCATGTCCATCAGCGTACCGATGCGTGACGGCAGCGACTTCAGGAACCAGATATGCGCAACAGGAGCAGCCAGCTCGATGTGGCCCATACGCTCACGGCGAACGCGCGACAAGGTGACTTCAACGCCGCACTTCTCGCAGATAACGCCCTTGTACTTCATGCGCTTGTACTTGCCGCAAAGGCATTCGTAATCCTTGATCGGACCAAAAATGCGGGCGCAGAACAGACCGTCGCGCTCCGGCTTGAAGGTACGATAGTTGATTGTCTCCGGCTTTTTGATTTCGCCGAAAGACCAGGAAAGAATCTTCTCGGGGCTGGCGATCGAAATCCGGATGGAATCGAACGTCTGCGCCGGAACATTGTTGTTAAAAAGATTCATGACCTCATGGTTCATGCCTGTCTCCTTTTAGGGCTGTTCGCCCTTGGCTTGCGACGGCGCCGGTTTCCACCGGCACAGGCCATCGCCTGAAATTCATTTCACCACGTAAAACGCGGGTGTCATCTCCTGTCCACTTTCGTGGAAAGGAAGATGGCGCGAGGAGCTCGGGCTCCTCGCGCCTTCCAGGCTTTATTCAGCCGCGTCGGGCAACTCTTCCGGCTCTGCGATACCGTCGATCTTGTTCGATTCAAGTTCGACATTGAGGCCAAGCGAACGCATTTCCTTGACGAGAACGTTGAAGCTCTCCGGAATGCCGGCCTCGAAGGTGTCGTCTCCACGCACGATGGCCTCGTAGACCTTGGTACGGCCAGCCACGTCATCGGACTTCACGGTCAGCATTTCCTGCAGGGTATAGGCGGCACCGTAAGCTTCAAGAGCCCAGACCTCCATTTCCCCGAAGCGCTGACCACCGAACTGCGCCTTACCACCCAGCGGCTGCTGGGTGACGAGCGAGTACGGTCCGATCGAACGGGCGTGGATCTTGTCGTCGACCAAGTGGTTCAGTTTGAGCATATAGATATAGCCCACTGTAACCGGACGGTCGAAGGTTTCACCTGTACGCCCATCATAGACGGTCGACTGACCCGAAACATTAAGGCCTGCCTGTTCGAGCATGATGTTGATATCAGCCTCGACAGCTCCGTCGAACACCGGCGTCGCGATCGACACGCCACGGCGTGTCTGTTCGGCCAGACGGACGATTGACGGATCATCATATTCCTTGATCGGCTCGCCCTTCGGACCAGTGCCGATGACGCTGTCGATGGTGTCACGCAAAGGCTGGATATCACCACCCTCATTGTACGCATCAAGCATCGCGCCGATCTTCTTGCCCATTCCGGCGCAAGCCCACCCGAGGTGGGTTTCAAGGATCTGCCCGACGTTCATGCGCGACGGCACGCCCAACGGGTTGAGCACGATGTCGACATGGGTACCATCTTCAAGGAACGGCATGTCTTCGCAAGGCAGAATGCGCGAAACCACACCCTTGTTGCCGTGACGGCCAGCCATCTTGTCGCCTGGCTGAAGCTTGCGCTTCACAGCAACGAAGACCTTGACCATCTTCATGACGCCCGGCGGCAGTTCATCGCCACGCTGGACCTTTTCGACCTTGTCCATGAAGCGGCTTTCCAGCAGCTTCTTGGATTCGTCGTACTGGGCCCGCAGCGCTTCGATTTCGCCCTGCAGCTTTTCGTCTTCAACAGCAAACGTCCACCACTGCGAGCGCGGATACTCACCAATCGTGTCAGCGCTGACTTCGGAGCCCTTCTTGAAGCCCTTCGGTCCGGCAATGGCAGGCTTGCCTGCCAGCATGTCCGACAAGCGGCCATAGACGTTGCGGTCAAGAATGGCCTGTTCGTCGTCGCGGTCCTTGGCCAAACGCTCGATTTCCTCGCGTTCGATGGCCATCGCACGTTCGTCCTTCTCAACGCCGTGGCGGTTGAAAACGCGAACTTCAACGATTGTACCGTAGGTTCCAGGCGGCATCCGCATGGAGGTGTCACGGACATCCGAGGCCTTTTCACCAAAGATGGCGCGCAGAAGCTTCTCTTCCGGCGTCATCGGGCTTTCACCCTTTGGCGTGATCTTGCCCACCAGAATGTCGCCCGGAGCCACTTCGGCGCCGATATAGACAATGCCGGCCTCATCGAGGTTCCTGAGCGCTTCTTCCGAAACGTTCGGAATGTCGCGGGTGATTTCTTCAGGTCCGAGCTTGGTGTCACGTGCCATCACTTCGAACTCGTCGATGTGAATAGAGGTGAACACGTCGTCAGAGACGATACGCTCGGAAAGAAGGATCGAGTCCTCGTAGTTGTAGCCGTTCCAGGGCATGAACGCGACGAGCACGTTACGTCCGAGCGCCAGATCACCCAGGTCCGTGGACGGACCGTCGGCGATGATGTCGCCCTTGTTGAGAACGTCGCCTACGGTCACCAGCGGACGCTGGTTGATGCAGGTGTTCTGGTTGGAGCGCTGGAACTTCTGCAGCCGGTAGATGTCGACGCCTGTACGCGAGGCTTCGAGATCTTCGGTTGCACGGATAACGATACGTGTCGCATCGACCTGGTCGACAACACCGCCGCGGCGCGCCGCGATGGCAGCACCGGAGTCACGGGCCACGATCGGTTCCATGCCGGTGCCCACGAACGGAGCCTCGGCGCGAACCAGCGGAACCGCCTGACGCTGCATGTTCGATCCCATCAACGCGCGGTTGGCGTCATCGTTCTCGAGGAACGGGATCAGGGCTGCAGCAACCGACACGAGCTGGCGTGGCGAGACGTCCATCAGGTCGATGTTGTCACGCGGGGTCATCATCACGTCGCCGGAGTGGCGGCAGACGACGAATTCATCAACCAGTTCGCCGTCTTCGCTGAGTTCGGCATTGGCCTGCGCAACGAAGTACTTCGCTTCTTCCATCGCCGAGAGATAGATCACTTCCTTGGTGACCTTGCCGTCGGCGATTTTGCGGTACGGGCTTTCGATGAAGCCATACTTGTTGACGCGGGCGAAGGTTGCCAGCGAGTTGATCAGACCGATGTTCGGGCCTTCCGGCGTTTCAATCGGGCAGATACGGCCGTAATGGGTTGGATGCACGTCGCGGACTTCAAAGCCGGCGCGCTCACGGGTAAGACCGCCCGGTCCAAGCGCCGAGAGACGGCGTTTGTGGGTGATTTCCGAGAGCGGATTGACCTGGTCCATGAACTGCGACAGCTGCGAAGAGCCGAAGAATTCGCGCACTGCAGCCGCTGCCGGCTTGGCGTTGATCAGATCCTGCGGCATCACAGTGTCGATTTCGATCGACGACATGCGTTCCTTGATGGCGCGTTCCATGCGGAGCAGGCCAAGACGGTACTGGTTCTCCATCAACTCACCGACAGAACGCACACGACGGTTGCCGAGGTTGTCGATGTCATCGATTTCGCCCTTGCCGTCACGCAACGCAACGAGCGTTCCGACCACGGCAATGATGTCTTCCTTGCGCAGCACGCGCACGGTGTCTTCGGCATCGAGATCAAGGCGCATGTTCATCTTGACGCGGCCAACGGCCGACAGATCGTAGCGTTCTGAATCAAAGAACAGCGAGTTGAACATGGCTTCAGCCGAATCGATGGTCGGCGGCTCGCCGGGACGCATGACGCGGTAGATATCGAACAGCGCTTCCTGACGCGACGTATTCTTGTCGGCGGCCAGGGTGTTGCGGATATAGGCGCCGACATTGATGTGATCGATGTCGAGGATCTTGATATCGTCGTAGCCGGCTTCGATAAGATCGATCAGGTTGCCCTTGCGCTCGCCGCTCTTGGCGTCGACCGCAAACTCAAGCTCGTCGCCGGCTTCCAGGTAGACTTCACCGGTTTCCGGATTGACGATGTCTTCGGCCAGATAACTGCCGATCAGATCCTCATCCGTCGCCTTGATGGACTTGAGTCCCTTCTCGGTGAGCTGCTTGAGCAGACGCGGGGTCAGCTTCTTGCCGGCTTCGACAACAACTTCACCGCTATCGGCGTCGATGATGTCAGACATTGTCTTCTGACCCTTGAGGGTTTCGGGCTGGAACGGAATCCGCCACCCTTCACCATCACGCGAATAGACCGAGTGGGTGTAGAAGGTCGAAAGGATTTCCTCGGCATCCATGCCGAGCGCCATCAGCAGCGACGAAGCCGGAATCTTGCGGCGGGGGTCGATACGGGCATGGACAATGGCCTTGGCGTCGAATTCGAAATCGAGCCACGAGCCGCGATAGGGAATGACGCGCGCCGCAAACAGCAACTTGCCGGACGAATGGCTCTTGCCCTTGTCGTGGTCAAAGAACACACCTGGCGAACGGTGCATCTGCGAGACGATAACACGCTCGGTGCCGTTGACGATAAAGGTGCCGTTGTCCGTCATGAGCGGCATGTCGCCCATGTAGACATTCTGTTCCTTGATGTCCTTGATCGACTTTGCGCCGGTATCTTCATCGATATCAAACACGATCAGGCGAAGCGTCACTTTCAGCGGCGCTGCATAGGTCAGATCGCGCTGACGGCATTCTTCGGTGTCGAACTTCGGATGTTCGAACTCGTAGGACACAAATTCCAGCATCGCACTGCCGGAGAAGTCGGAAATCGGGAAAACCGATTTGAATACCGCTTGCAGTCCTTCGTCAGAACGGCCGCCAACGGGCTCGTCCACCATCAGGAACTGGTCATAAGATGCCTTTTGAACCTCGATGAGGTTCGGCATTTCCGCCACTTCTGGAATTTTTCCGTAAACTTTGCGTACGCGCCTGCGACCGTTGAAGGAAAGGGTCTGAGCCATCGTCGCTCCTTGTCAATTTGCATCCGGGCCTGCAACAGACGATCGCCGCTGGCCAAGCGACTCCGTCATATAAATGAATTCAATCAATCTCGTCTCATATCCCAGAACAGCGCGGCCGGAGTGCCTAGCGGTCTGGGTCAAGACCATCCTTTTGAAGAACCCATTACCCAAAAGCCGTTTTCCAGGCTTTTGGGTAATCTGTTCGTCAGCAAATACATCCGGGGGGCAAGGCTTGCCCGCCCCCCGGACGCGATAACGTCTTACTTGACGGTGACCTTGGCGCCAGCGTCTTCAAGCTTTTTCTTGATGTCGTCAGCTTCACCCTTGGAGATGGCTTCCTTGACGGCCTTAGGAGCTGCTTCAACCAGATCCTTGGCTTCCTTGAGGCCAAGACCGGTGATCGCACGGACTTCCTTGATGACGTTGATCTTGTTGGCGCCGGCTTCGGCGAGGATCACGTCGAATTCAGTCTGTTCTTCAGCTGCTTCAGCAGGAGCACCGGCAGCGCCAGCAGCCGCAACGGCTACAGGAGCGGCAGCGGAAACGCCCCACTTTTCTTCAAGCATCTTGGAAAGCTCAGCAGCTTCCAGGACGGTCAGGTTGGAAAGGTCTTCCACGATTTTGGCGAGATCAGCCATTTTAGTACTTCCTTGTATTCGGTTCGAACCGGTTTTGAACTATTTCACAGCGAAGTTCCGCCTTATGCGGCTTCGTCCTTCCGGGCGTACGCGCCAATGACGCGCGCCACCGCACCAGCAGGTGCGTTGACGATCTGAGCGATGCGTGTTGCCGGGGTGGAAATCATTCCAACCAGCTTCGCACGCAACTCGTCGAGCGACGGCATCGTGGCAAGTGCCTTGATTCCATCGGCGTCGAGTGTTGTCGCCCCCATCGCGCCACCAAGAATGACCAGCTTGTCGCTGACCTTGGTGAACTCGACGGCGATCTTTGGAGCGGTCACAGGATCATCGCAATAAGCGATGAGCGTCTGACCAGTGAAGAGATCTGCGACCCCTTCTGACTCCGTGCCCTGAAGAGCGATCTTGGCAAGGCGGTTCTTCGCGACCTTGACGGTGCCTCCGGCTGTGCGCATGCGCGACCGAAGGTCGTTCATTTGCGCAACCGTAAGACCGGCGTAGTGGGCCACGACAACCGAACCAGCGTTGGTGAAAACACCGTTCAGTTCCGCGACGAATTCGCGTTTTTCCGCTCTATCCACTGCGTTTCTCCAGTTGACAGATGATGCATGCACCATCTGTCGGGTTTGCCTTTGCCGCCAGGGATTCTCATCGAACCCACAAGCGACGCTTGAGGATCCTGTCCCCTTACGCCGGAACCGAAGAGCGGTAGCGGCACAAGGCAAGCGAGGTTCGAACCGTTGGAGCATTCGCTCCAGAAAACGGATCTTACCCGTCTCATGCAGGTCGTTAAATTAAGGTGAGCCGGTTAGGACGCACCACCCGCAATCTCGGACAGGGAGCCCGGGATTCTGCCCGGACCTTTCCGGCCCTAAGGCCGAAAACTAAGGAAAACCGGACTGATATCCGGTTTTCCTAATATTTAAAATCAGGCGACGCTAAGCGACGACGGATCAATCTTGAGGCCAGGGCCCATGGTCGACGAAACCGCTACGCGCTTGACATAGTTGCCCTTGGCGCCTGCAGGCTTGGCCTTGATGACCGCATCAGCAAAAGCGCGAATGTTTTCTTCGATCTGTTCAGGACCGAAAGACGCCTTGCCAATGCCCGCATGGACAATACCAGCCTTTTCAACGCGGAATTCGACAGCGCCACCCTTGGAAGCGTTGACCGCCGAGGTCACGTCCATGGTCACTGTGCCGACCTTCGGGTTAGGCATCATGCCGCGCGGGCCGAGAACCTTGCCGAGACGGCCGACCAGCGGCATCATGTCCGGCGTAGCAATACACCGGTCAAAATCGATGGTGCCGGACTGAACGATGTCGACAAGCTCTTCAGCACCGACAATATCAGCACCAGCTGCACGGGCTTCGTCAGCCTTGTCGCCACGGGCGAAAACGGCGACGCGGACTGTACGGCCGGTTCCGTTGGGCAGGTTGACCACACCGCGAACCATCTGGTCAGCGTGACGCGGGTCAACACCAAGGTTCATCGAGACTTCGATGGTCTCGTCAAACTTGGCAACTGCGCGCTCCTTGAGCATCGAAACGGCTTCGCCGAGCAGGTAAAGCTTGTCGCGATCAACACCTTCGTTGATCTTCTGCATACGTTTTGCAATCTTGGCCATGGTCTTATCCCGTCACTTCCAGGCCCATGGAGCGGGCGGAGCCCTCGACCATAGCCATCGCGCCTTCGATGTCGGCGGCGTTGAGATCCTTCATCTTTGCTTCAGCGATCGTGCGGACCTGGTCACGCGTGATCGAGCCTGCAACTTCCTTGCCCGGCGTCTTGGAGCCGGACTTGAGCTTGGCTTCCTTTTTGAGGAAGTAGCTCACAGGAGGCTTCTTCATCACAAAATTGAACGACTTGTCCTGGTAGTAGGTAATGACGACCGGAATCGGCATTCCCTTTTCCATTTCCTGGGTGGCGGCATTGAATCCCTTACAGAATTCCATGATGTTGATGCCGCGCTGACCAAGTGCCGGACCGATCGGGGGCGACGGGGTCGCCGAACCGGCCGGAACCTGCAGCTTGAGTTGACCTGCAACTTTCTTAGCCATTGTGTCTCTGCCTCTTGTTATGGCGACGCATGAAGCATCGCCTTAATGCCGGTTACCCGGCGGCTGCGGTTGCGTGGTTCGGTTCACCGGGCCGGCTACAGCCCCTCACCTCCCACGCGGATGCATCCCCGGACAAACCGGAAATGCAAAATCCCGTCTGCGTCTTCTTCGCGAAAACGCAGGCCGGGATATTTCTGGTCAGACCTTCTCGACCTGACTGTATTCGAGCTCGACCGGGGTAGCCCGGCCAAAAATTGAAACCTCGACCTTCAGGCGCGAGCGCTCTTCGTCGACTTCCTGAACCGTTCCGTTGAACGACGCAAAAGGACCATCGGACACACGGACCTGCTCGCCGATCTCGAAGGCAATCGACGGCTTCGGCCGTTCGACACCTTCCTGAACCTGTGTCAGGATGCGCTCGGCTTCACTGTCCGGGATAGGAACCGGCTTCGAATCGCTTCCCAGAAAGCCGGTGACCTTCGGGGTGTTCTTGATCAGGTGGAAGGCCTCGTCGGTCAGATCGGCGCGAACCATGACGTAACCAGGAAAGAACTTGCGTTCTGCATCCACCTTGCGGCCACGGCGCACTTCAACAACCTTCTCGACGGGAACGAGAATCTTTTCAAAAAGATGGCTCAAGCCTTTCTGGCGCGCCTGTTCCTCGATCGATTCCGCGACCTTCTTCTCGAAGTTCGAATAGGCGTGGACGATATACCAGCGTGCAGTCATGTTTTCCCCTGCCTCAAGCGCCAACGTTCAGGATGAGCCCGATCGCCCACCCCAAAGCCTGGTCGGCCGTAAAAAAGAAAATGGACGCGAGCAGCACCATGACGAGAACCATGATCGTCGAGATCGAGGTTTCACGGCGTGAAGGCCATTTCACTTTTGCAGTTTCGGACCGAACCTGCTGGAGGAATGTAAACGGATTTGTTTTGGATGCCATTGTCTGTCCACGCTTTTACGGCGCGTAAAGTCGGTCTCCCAACTCCACGCACCGCGTGTCTGTTAACGTCTACATAAAGCCCGATTCCTGAAATCACAAGAGGGGATCGGGCTTTTTTCGTTCCAGGCCACAAGACTGGCCCGAAGCTTGCTAGTCAAACCCTCGGGTTCGCCCAGCACCTTCGCAGCCGTGAAACAAGCGCCAAAACCGGAATTCCGGACTGGCAGGGGCAGCAGGACTCGAACCTGCGACCTACGGTTTTGGAGACCGTCGCTCTACCAACTGAGCTATACCCCTAGGCCGGTGGCGGATCTGATAGCGTCAAACATACTGTGAATGCAAGGAAGAAGTGACAGCAATCGCAGATGCATAGTGTTTTTCTCCACAGAGCCGGATGAAAGCCCATTGAACGGGTGTTCTGAAGGCCTTCTTCATGAGTGGCATGACCTGCCGTCGGCACGGTGATGCGCCGCCGTGTCGGGAATTTCCGGTGCCGGCAAGGCATGCCGTTCGTCAGCCGGCCCGCTCGAGCGCTTCGATATCCGCACCTGTTATGGCGTCGACATGACAGCCGATCTGTCCGATGTCCCAATCCCACCAGGCCAGGGTGATCAGGCGCTGCACCACATCGTCCGGATAACGCTGCCTGAGCACCCGCCCCGGATTGCCGCCGACGACCGCATAGTCGGGCACGTCGCGGGTCACCACGCTGCGCGCGGCAATGATTGCGCCATTGCCAATGTGAACACCCGGCATCACAACCGATTCGAAACCGAGCCAGACGTCATTGCCGATAACGGTGTCGCGCCGATTGCCGATGGATTCTGCATAGCTGCCGATCAGCTCTTGCTTGAAGACGGCGAAGGGATAGGTGGAAAATCCGTCCATGGCATGGTTGGCCGAACTGGTGATTATGCGCACGCCGTGGGCGAGCTGACAGAACTTGCCGATGGTCAGGCGTTCAGGGGCGCCCGGATAGAGATAGGGCGCCAGGGCAGATGCGTAGTCCGCCGGCGAGTCAAAGCTGGAGTAATAGCTGTAATCGCCGATCACGATGTTGGGGTGATCAATCACCTGGTTGAGGTGAACCGTACCAGCATGGGGAGTGCCATCGGGCAGAATGATGGGATGACGCAAGCCGGCGTCGAGAAAGGGACGAGACATAAGTGTGCTCTTTCGATCTGAAATGGAAGATTTTCTGGATTTTCAGAAGAGCTTCTTGTTCACCGTCGCCTCCATCAGGTTGTCGGGCCGTGCAATATTCAAGCTGCGCCAAACGCCAGATCGCGCTCTGGGCCAGCATGCGCAGCAGCTGCCTATCCTCCCTAAGCCCGCCATCGGCATTTTTCAACCCGGCACCTTGGCGGTCCTTGCCAAGGCACACTCCTTGTTCAGGCCCGTCCCGGGCGCATTTTCAAAGCGGCACCTGAGTGTCGGTGGATCTCCGCACGTTGCTTTCAGCGCCTTGAAGCCCACGCATTTGCCCGTGGCATTTATCCGGTATCCCGGCCCGCCCTTGCAGCCGCAGCCCTTGCATGGTGGACGCTCGGGACACCGCGCAGAGGCCGGCAAGGCGAGAGCCGGCAGGCAAGCCATGACCAGCGTGAAAAGGCCGGGTCTTTTGAAATGTACGATGGCTGCCTCCCCCCGACGCAACACAGTCTGAAGATCAAGTATGCACCCTGCCCCGGCCAATGCAACGCACTGGCAGTACGGCTTGACCTGACCGCAAACAAAAACGCGGCCCTGAAAGGACCGCGTCTTGTGTTGTTCATGCTGGCCGTCGGCAGGCTTGCGCCACCGCCAGGGCGATCAGCGATTACTCGATGATCGTTGCGACGATGCCGGCGCCGCCAAAACAAAACGCGCCATGCGGCGCGTTTTGCAGTGTCCATTTGTGCCATCGGCAAGCTTTCGCCATCGCCGAGGCGATCAGCGATTACTCGATGATCGTTGCGACGATGCCGGCGCCGACGGTACGGCCGCCTTCGCGGATCGCGAAGCGCAGCTTTTCTTCCATCGCGATTGGCACGA